>CAXTNK010000022.1:0-27908 GCA_964245665.1 uncultured Acidobacteriaceae bacterium | reverse complement strand
TTCGCGTCGTCGGCGACCACGAGGTCATCGGCGTCGAGCGTGCGTTCGGTGCCGTCGAGCAGCTTGAGGCGTTCGCCTTTCCGCGCGCGGCGAACGACGATGCCGCCCTGCAGCTTGTCCAGATCGAAAGCGTGAGTCGGCTGGCCCATGTCGAGCATGACGTAATTCGTTGCGTCGACTGCGTTTGAGATTTGCTTCTGCTCGAGGAGCTTGAAGCGGCTCGCCACGATGCCTGTCGACGGCTGGATGTTGACGTCGCGGAGGATGCGGGCAGTGAAGCGTCCGCAGAGGTCCGTGGTTTCGATGGTGACGCTGATCGGCCCGGATGCAGCAGATGCAGATCCCTCCACTACGCTTCGCTCCGGTTGGGATGACAAACCCTGGGGGAGTTTCGGCTCCAGGGGCGCAAGAATCAGGCCGTAAATGGCCGCTGCTTCGCGAGCGATCCCGTAGTGGTTCATGGCGTCGACGCGGTTGGTCGTGATGTCGGTTTCGAAGAGTGACCCGTTGCCCGGGCCAAGATCAAAAACACCTTCGACGGCGATGCCGCGCAGCGTAAGGTCATCGGCAAGTTGATGATCCAAAACATCGATTCCGCTGAGATAATCACGCAGCCATTGAGTCAAAATCTTCATGCGAGGTGGTCCGATCTACGTGCTGCCCTCATGCAAACTGCTCCAGGAACCGCACATCGCCGGAGTACATCTGGCTGATGTCGGAGATGCCGTACTTCATCATCGCGATGCGGTCGACGCCCATGCCAAAAGCGAAGCCGGAGATTTTCCTGCTGTCGTAGCCGGGCTGTTTCTGCGCGACAAATCCGAAGACCGCAGGGTCGACCATGCCGCAGCCGAGCAGCTCAATCCATCCCGAGTGCTTGCACTTCTTGCAGCCCTTGCCGCCGCAGAAGATGCAGGAAATCTGCACATCGGCGCTCGGTTCAGTAAACGGGAAGAATGATGGGAAGAAGCGCGTCTTCACACTCGAGCCGAAGAAGGCCTTCATGGCGTAGTCGAGTGTTCCCTTCAGGTCGCTGAAGGTGATATTCGTGTCGACGCACAGGCCTTCGACCTGGTGGAAGACGGGCGAGTGCGTGGCATCAGCTGCATCGTTCCGGTGCACTTTACCGGGGATGACGATGCGCAACGGCGGTGGCTGCTGTTCCATGGTGCGGATCTGGACCGGCGATGTGTGGGTGCGCATCAGCAGGCGATCGCGCAGCGGTTTGCGCTCCTGGCCGGCGATGACGAGCGTGTCCTGCGTATCGCGCGCAGGGTGGTTCGGCGGAAAGTTGAGCGACTCGAAATTGTAGTAGTCGGTCTCGACCTCGGGCCCGGTGCCGACGGAGTAACCCATCGACTGGAAGACCGCAACGACTTCATGCATGGTCTTGATGAGCGGGTGCTCCGCACCGAGCAGACGCTGCGTGCCCGGCAGGGTGATGTCGATCGTCTCCGCCGGATTGACTGCCGCTTTGCCTGAACTTGTTACACGGTCGAGCAGTTCCTCGACGCGTGTCTTCAGCACATTGAACCGCTGGCCGATGCTCTTGCGCGCTTCCGGCGGCGCGTGCTTGAGCAGTGCTTCGCTGACAGTTTTCAGGCGGCCCTGTTTGCGTCCAAGCCATTCCAGGCGGAAGTGTTCGACGCCATCCTGGCCGGATATCTGTTCGGCGGAATGTTCGAGTTCGCGCGTAAGTTGCGCAAAAGACGCGTCCAGCTCTTCGTTGCTATAGCCGGTCACGGTCGTCCTTTAGATCAGCTGGAGTTTCTGCTTGCATGTGTTTCTAGAAGGATAAATCAGTGCGAGCCGAATCATCACGCGAGCATCGGCGGCTGGAGCAGGCAGGGCTGATCCAGATTCGTGCCTTCCCACCCTTGCTTCGTAAGGATCGGACACCAGCGACATCGCCACGTCTAGCGTTGGTTGCGGAATATTGTCGAGCGGAAGTGGCATCCGGGCGTCTGTCCAGTTAGAAGGGAAGAATGACAGCGATTGAGGGCCTGGTCTTGTCTCCGGTAGAGGGCGCGCGGGTAGGGGGTGCGCGCACGGAGACGGCGCGGACGGCGGTCGATCTTGCCGCCCTCGTCGAGACCTATTCCGCACAGCTGTTTCGGGTGGCACATTCCGTGCTGCGGGGCCGGGCCGAGGCTGAGGATGTAGTCCAGGACGTGTTCGTGCGAGTGCTGGAGCATCGCCGCAAGCTTGATCAGGTGAGGGATATGCGGGTCTGGCTGATCCGGATTGCGTGGAACCTGGCGCTGGATCGTCGTCGGCGTATCCGGCCCGACCAGATGGATGCCCTGTTCGTCGAAAGCCTGGTCGGCGGCAATGTGCCGGCTGACCGGGCGATCGACGAGGCGCAGCGCATGCAGGCAGTGCTGGCGGAGATGGAAAAGCTGCCGAAAGCCGAGCGTCATGTGCTGCTGCTTTCTGCGAGCGAAGAGCTGGGCACGGCAGAGATGGCGGCGGTGCTGGGCAAGAGCGAATCGGCGGTACGGGCGCTGTTGTTCCGGGCGCGGACGCGGTTGCGGTCCCGGCTTGAGGGGCGTCTCGAGATTGGAGGAAAGCGATGAAGCAGGCGGATGAGGCGATCGACAAAGTGCTGATCGGCTTACGCGCTAGCGAGGCTCCGGCAGGGATGGAGAGCCGGATTCTGCAGGCAATTGCCACGGCCGAATCCAGGGAGAAGCAGGCGTGGTGGATGGTGTTTCGTGCCCTTCCGCCCTTGCTTCGCAAGAACAGGGCGGCCGGAGTTGTGAGCTGGCAGGCGGGGACCTCGTTTCCGCGGCTGAGGATTTGCGGGGCTTTGCTCGCGGGATTGCTGGTATTGGTTGCGTTGTTTGTACCGCATCATGTGCATAAAGCCGCGCAGGAGCCGGTAGCGGCGAAGAGGGTTGAGGCGTTGCCCACAGCGAATGCAGAGCGGGCCGTACCAGTTGTTTTGGCCCGGATTCCGCAGAAGCAGACGAAGCCATCGCTGGTTCGCGGGGAAACAACGAAGGCCGGGCATGAGGAGCCTACGGATTCAAATGCGGCGGAAGATGCGCTGGCGCGGGAGGAGATGCTGGCGCCAAGTCATCCAGCGCCACCGCTGCCGATGACTGCGCAGGAAAAATTGTTCCGCCAGGCCGTCATTGGAGAACACTTTGACCAGCTGGCCATGCTGAATCCCGAAGAACGCGAAAAGGCGGACGCGAAAGAGGACGGCGAGTTTAAGAGCTTCTTCGGGACCGAAACATCTGCGAAGCAGGAAGAGTTGGCGGAACACGGAGCGGCAGAAGACAAGTCTGTGGAACAGAAGCAGGGCGAAACCCTGCCGATGGCGGCAATCGGAGCAAGCCAGGCGAACTCTGGACGAAAATAGAAATTAGGCAACAAGAAGTGACAACGGAGAAGACGCATGAAGGTTGTTCAAGGGATATCCGGGTTTGTTTTGGGCGCTTCACTGGCGGCGATTGCCCTGCCGCAAACAGTAGTAGCGCAGGATACCAAGGAGGTACCCAATGAAGTCCGAACATTCACCCTTGCGAATACGCTCAATACGAATGACTTTAACGATGTGCAGACTGCGTTGCGAATTGTACTGTCGCGTGCACATCTCTATGCGTTGCCCACTGAAAAGAAGCTTGTTTTCAGCGGCAGCCCGGGCGAAATAGCAGCCGCACAAAAGCTCATCACTGAACTCGATCAGCCGAAAAAACTCTATCGCGTTACGTACACTATTACGGATCTGGACGGCGGCAAGCGTATCGGCACGCAGCACTTCGCCCTGATTCTCGTCGCCGGAGGAAAGACGGATCTCAAGCAGGGCAGCAGGGTGCCCGTCGCTACCGGCAGCTTTGATACAGATAGCGCGATGCACCCTACGAATACGCAGGTGCAATATCTGGACGTAGGGCTGGAGATCGAGGCCCGACTGGAGGGCGCCGAGGATGGAGTGCAACTGAGCACGAAGATCATACAATCGAGCGTTGCTGAAGAGCATTCGAGCGTGGGCCTACAGGATCCGGTGATCCGGCAGACCTCGCTTGAGGGCTCAGCAAGCCTTACGCCCGGCAAGCCATCCATTTTAGGTTCCATCGATATACCGGGGAGTACGCGGCATCAGGATGTCGATGTGGTCGCGGAACTGGTGAAGTAGACGTCTCAGGCAAAACGAAAAGGCACACCCGAAGCTGTGCCTTTTTTGCTGCTGGAGACTTCTGAAGCTAGGCTGCTTTTTCGTTCTTGCTGGTGCCATTGACCGAAGCGCGCTCGGAGGCGGCTTTGGCGACGGCGTCCTTCGCGGTGACGGTCAGGGCGGTGAAGGCGCCTTCGTCGTTCACGGCAAGCTCGGCCAGGATCTTGCGATCGAGTTCGATGCCGGCCAGCTTCAGGCCGTTCATAAAGACCGAATAGCTGATTCCGTTGATCTTGCAGGCAGCGTTGATGCGGACGATCCACAGCGAGCGATACTGCCGCTTCTTCTGTTTACGGCCGCTGTAAGCGAACTTCAGACCGCGCTCGACGGCTTCCTGGGCTGCCTGGTAGAGCTTGGATTTAGTAAGGAAGTATCCACTCGCGCGCTTGAGGATCTTCTTGCGGCGGTCATTGCGTTTTGTACTGCGTTTTACACGAGGCATGGCGTTTCCTTTTTACTGCTGTTCGGGGCGCTGTTTCGCGGCTGGAGGCAGGAGACAGTTAAACTGTCAGACCTCTTCACACACGTGTTGCTGGCCGGACCACTACGGAGTTTTCAAAACTCCGCGGGGTTGAGGAACGCTCGACCTCATCCCAGAAGCCCTTCACAACAAAGAGCTTGATCCGGCAACGATTGAATCAGGCGTACGGAATCATCCGCAGAACCTTTGGCAGATCGGCGTCCGAGACAAGCACCGTCCCACCGAGATGGCGCTTGGTTTTCGTCGCCTTCGAGGTAAGGATGTGGCGCATCTTGGTCTGGCCGCGCAGAACTTTGCCGGTACCGGTCTTCTTGAAGCGCTTCGCAGCGCCCTTGTGTGTCTTTAATTTAGGCATGGGTTTCCCTGCTCATTTCGCCGCTGTTCCGGCATTGTGTCAGTATACGGGAAAAACGGGCAAAATGGCGGATTTTGCATCGGCGGCGTCTCTGCCTAATCTTACTTAGGCGTGAATCCCGTTCATCCCGAGACACGCATTGGCCATGTCCACCTGAAAGTGGCTGACCTCGAACGCGCCCTGGCGTTCTACCACGGAGTGCTCGGCTTCCCGATAACCATGCGGATGGGCGATTCGGCGGCCTTCCTGGGCGCCGGTGGTTATCACCACCACATTGGCCTGAATACCTGGGAAAGCAGCGGCGCACGTCCGCCGGCGCCAGGCACAACCGGCCTCTACCACCTGGCGATTCTCTATCCTACCCGCACTGAGTTGGCAGATGCTTTGCGTCGCGTCCACGCCGCGGGTATCCAACTCGACGGCGCGTCGGACCACGGTGTCAGCCACGCGCTTTATCTCCACGACCCCGACAATAATGGCGTCGAGCTCTACTGGGACCGCCCGGTCGAGGGGTGGCCAAAGACGGCTGACGGCAGCCTCGCCATGTTCAGCCTGCCGCTGGATCTGCAGGCACTTCTCGCCGATTAGCAGCGTTGACCCTCCGAAATCACGCCCTGCTGATTCGAATAGATATCGCGACAGAGATGGCGTCGCGGGACTAGAATTCGCTGCGTCCGCAAGAAGGGGTGATGGCCGTCGGCTGTCGCCAGTGCGGTCGGTCGAGAAGGAGCAAAACATATGGCTACAGTCACTGCAATTCGTCCCGGAGCCTTCGGCTTTCCGGTTGAAATCCGTAAGCAGTATCAGAATTACATTGGCGGCGAGTGGGTGAAGCCTGCCTCCGGTGCTTATTTCGAAAATGTCACGCCGGTGACCGGACAGGTGCTGTGCGAGATTCCGCGCTCGAATGCTGCGGATGTGGATCGCGCTCTTGATGCCGCACATGCCGCGAAGACGGCGTGGGGCAAAACATCTGTCGCCGAACGCAGCCAGATGCTGAACCTGATTGCGCAACGGATGGAAGAGAATCTCGAAATTCTGGCGACGGTCGAGACCTGGGACAATGGCAAGGCCATTCGCGAGACTATGGCCGCCGATCTGCCGCTGGCCATCGATCACTTCCGTTATTTTGCCGGGGTGATTCGCGCGCAGGAGGGCGGCATTTCTGAAATTGACGCAACCACGGTTGCGTATCACTATCACGAGCCGCTGGGCGTCATCGGCCTGATTATTCCGTGGAACTTTCCGCTGCTGATGGCGACCTGGAAGCTGGCGCCGGCACTTGCTGCCGGTAACTGCGTGGTGCTGAAGCCGGCCGAGCAGACACCGATGTCGATACTTGTCCTGATGGAATTGATTGCCGATATTTTGCCGCCGGGCGTCCTGAATATCGTGAACGGTTTTGGACTGGAAGCAGGCAAGCCACTGGCATCGAGTCCGCGTATCCAGAAGATTGCGTTTACGGGAGAGACGACTACAGGCCGGCTGATCATGCAGTATGCCTCGCAGAATATTATTCCGGTGACGCTCGAGCTGGGCGGCAAGTCGCCGAATATCTTTTTTGCCGATGTGATGAATGAAGACGATGCATTCTTTGACAAGGCGCTTGAAGGCTTTACCATGTTTGCGCTCAACCAGGGCGAGGTGTGTACGTGTCCTTCGCGCGCGCTGATCCAGGAATCGATCTATGACAAGTTCATGGAGCGGGCGATCAAGCGGGTGCAGGCGATTAAGCAGGGCAATCCTCTGGACAAGACAACGATGATGGGCGCGCAGGCATCGAGTGAGCAGATGGAGAAGATCCTGTCGTACATCGACATCGGCAAGCAGGAAGGGGCGGAGGTGCTGACCGGCGGCCATCGCGCGAAGCTCGAAGGCGACCTGGCCAACGGCTTCTACATCGAGCCGACAATCTTCAAGGGCAATAACAAGATGCGCATTTTTCAGGAAGAGATCTTCGGGCCGGTCGTCTCCGTCACGACGTTCAAGAATGAAGAAGACGCGCTGACGATTGCCAACGACACGCTGTATGGTCTCGGCGCCGGTGTCTGGACGCGTGATGGCAATCGCGCGTACAACATGGGTCGCGAGATCAAGGCGGGTCGCGTGTGGACGAACTGCTATCACCTTTATCCGGCACACGCGGCATTCGGCGGGTATAAGCAATCCGGCATTGGGCGTGAAAATCACAAGATGATGCTCGAGCATTATCAGCAGACGAAGAACCTGCTGGTGAGCTACAGCCCCAACAAACTAGGCTTCTTTTAACGCTAGCCTTAAGGTCGGCGGCATTGCCGGTACTGGCCGTACGGGCGGGCGCGGCGTTGCCGCTTATGCTCCCGTTGGTCGCATGCATTTTCGCAGGCCACAAAGGCGGGTGCCCCAGGTCTGGATTTTCAGACCTGGGTTTCCGCCGAGCCTGAACGTCTCACCCTGAGTGATCAAATGGCTACTGTAGGTTCCAGCATCGAGTCCGTCCTTCAGCAGGTGCCGGAACAGGTCGTCCGCACCGAAGCTGCAACTGCCTTGATGGACAAGCTCGAATCGATGCATGGGCCGCTGATGTTTCACCAGTCCGGCGGCTGCTGCGATGGCAGTTCGCCCATGTGTTACGCACGGGGCGAGTTCATGCTGGGTGATAGCGATGTGCTGTTATCGACGCTGGGCGATACGCCGTTCTATATGAGCCGCAGCCAGTTCGAATACTGGAAGCATACGCAGCTGATTCTTGACGTCGTGCCGGGACGCGGCGGCATGTTTTCGCTCGAAAATCCGGAGGGCGTGCGATTCCTGATCCGCTCGCGGGTGTTTACGAATGACGAGATCGCCGCTTTACGGGCTGCAGGCAGGATCTGAAAGAATGCCGCGCCTTCCTTGGTAACGCACAAGCGGCAGGCATGTGGGAGCCGGCGCCAGACGGGGCGGGCGCTACAATAGTCAAGATGGCGACTTCATTCAGTTCGTCTGTGATTGCCGGCCAGTTTTCGGCTGACCTGGTGCAGATCAACCTGCAGCCCCGCATGCCTGCGCCCAAGCCGGAATGGCTCAAGGCACGTGCGCCGGTGGGTGACAATTTTCATTCGCTCAAGAAGCTGGCGCGCGACCTGAATCTGCATACGGTCTGCGAGAGCGCGCACTGTCCCAATATCGGCGAGTGCTGGAACCACAAGACGGCGACCTTCATGATGCTGGGCAATACCTGCACGCGCCGCTGTGGCTTCTGCGCTGTGCCGAAGGGCCGGCCGGATGCCATTGATTTTGACGAGCCGCGCCGCGTCGCCGAGGCCGTTGCCGTGCTTGGTCTAAAGCATGCAGTCATTACAAGCGTAAATCGCGATGACGATATTCTCGGAGGCGCGCGGGCCTTTGCGCTGGTGATCGACGAGATCCGCAAGCAGGCGCCGGGCTGCCAGGTAGAGGTACTGATCCCGGATTTTCAGGGGCATGAAGATGCGATCCGGATTGTCGTCGATGCGCATCCGGAAGTGCTGAACCACAATACCGAATCGGTGCCACGTCTGTATCGTGCTGTGCGGTCGGGTGCGCGCTATGAGCGTACGCTGCGCCTGCTGGAGTTTTCGAAGGAAGTCGATTCTACAGTTGTTACCAAGTCGGGCGTGATGGTGGGTCTGGGCGAAGAGACACATGAACTGCTCGATGTCTACAAAGACCTGGCAGCAGTCGGCACCGATATCCTGACGATCGGTCAATATCTGCGGCCATCGAAGGATCACCTGCCGATGACTCGCTATTACACGCCGGACGAGTTCGTTTACATGCGTGAAGAAGCGCTGAAGATGGGCTTCCGGCATGTTGAATCTGGTCCGCTGGTGCGCTCGAGTTACCACGCACACGAGCAGGCCGCGAGTACTGGGCTGTCTGTGGTTTCGTAATTCCCCCTCCCTAGCACAAGCGTTCCAGGGGGAAGACACGAGCGGTCTTCGCCTGGATCGGCACTCCTGCTTTAGAATCTCTCTTGGTAGATTCGTTCGCGAGGTAAGCATTCACATGGCAGTATCCGCAATGTCCGCAATTCCCGCCCTCAAAGAAGCGCAGCAGTTCGTTAAATCGCGCATGGAGAAGGCGGTCAATGATTTCCGCTCGAACCTCGCATCCACCCGTACGGGCCGCGCGAACGTCCAGATGCTCGACCAGGTACGCGCCCTCTATTACGGTACGGAGACGCCGTTGAACCAGCTCGCACAGCTGTCGACGCCGGATGCGCAGACGATCGTGATCCAGCCTTTCGATCCATCAGCAATTGCCGAGATTGAAAAAGCTCTGCGGCTGGCCGACTCAAGCTATAACCCGCAGAATGACGGGAAGCTTATCCGGCTGAAGATGCCGGCAATGAATGAAGAGCGCCGCCTGCAGGTGGTGAAGCAGCTTAACCGCGAGCTCGAAGAGCATCGCACTGGTATCCGCAACGTGCGCCGCGATGGCAATGAAATGATCAAGAAGGCAGCGAAGGACAAGCTCATTTCTGTTGACGAAGAGAAGCGTTCGCTCGAAGAAGTGCAGAAGCTGACGGATGAAGAGATCAAGCGCATGGAAGAGTTATGCAAGTCGAAGGAAAAGGAAGTCATGCAGGTGTGAGCATGGACTGTGGCTGCAGATTTTGCAGCAAAGACGAAGCTACAGGCATCAGAGGGTCGGCCATTCGCGAGAATGCTCGACCTTTTGCTTTTGTGCGTAATTGATCAGCGATCTTCGATAACAGACATGGCCGTATCAAAGTTCTCTCGTCCGAGGGTAATGGGCTGCTATCGTTCTTGAGACAGCCCCGTGAACCTTAAAAGGTGAGAAGAAGAAGCGCTTGGATCCGCAGGAGTGAATGATTGAGTGATGACACGCAGGATCGACGAGACCTGAGGCCGGATGCCTCTTCCGCAACACGCATAGAGCCGGATCCGCTGGCCGCGCCGGAAGCACGCAATCGCCGGCCGTGGACCGGCATTGTGATTGTACTGCTCGCCATTGTTCTGATCGCTGTTCTGATCGCGCACAAACCAAAAGACACAAAGAACACCGCGCTTGATCAGCCGCAGGTTGCGACGATTAATGTCGCCACAGTCCACAGCGGCGACATTGGTCTTTATGTGGAAGCACTCGGTACCGTCACGCCGCTGTCTACGGTGAACGTGTACAGCCAGATCACCGGCAAGGTGATGGCCGTGGATTATCGCGAAGGCCAGATGGTGCGCAAGGGACAGTCGCTGATTGAAGTGGATCCGCGGCCTTATGAGGCTCAGCTTGAAGAGGCGCAGGGCACGCTCGAACACGATCGCGGATTGCTGGCGCAGGCGAAGATTGACCTTGCGCGCTATCAGAAGGCATCCGCTCTGAATGCGATCGCGCGGCAGACACTTGAGGACCAGGAGCAGGCCGTCGTCCAATACCAGGGCACTGTTCGCAACGATGAAGGCCAGGTGAAATACGCGCAGGTGCAGCTGAGTTATTGCCACCTGGATGCGCCGGCGTCCGGCCGCGTGGGTCTGCGACTCGTCGACCCGGGGAACACGATATTTTCCGGTAGTTCGAATGCACTTGTCGTCATCACGCAGCTGCAGCCCATCAGTGTCGTCTTCAATGTGGCAGAGGACAATCTCGACAAGGTCCGGGGGCAAATATTGCATCGCAAAGCGCTGCCAATAGACGTCTTCGATCGGTCGCAACAGGTGAAGCTGGCCAGCGGCACATTGCTGACTCTCGATAACCAGGTGGATACGACGACCGGCACTGTGCGCTTCCGTGGAGAATTTGCCAATAAAGATCTGACACTATTTCCTAATCAGTTTGTGAATACTCGCCTGCTCGTCGATACATTGAGAAATACGATGCTGGTGCCGAGTGCGGCCGTGCAGCGTAACGGGGTGCAGACTTTTGTCTACCTGGTGAATGGCGACACAGTAAAGACGCACGACATCACCGAGTTGACGACGGATGGAACTGTGTCGGCACTGCGAGGCGTAGCGGTGGGTGATGTAGTTGCTATCACCGGCTTCGACAAGTTGCAGGATGGCGCGAAGATCACTATGCAGGCTTCTTCAAGCGGCAATGGGAATGAAGGCACGCCGGCTGCAACAGCAGCGAACACCCTCTCAGGAAAGCAGGGTGGAGGAGCGCGTTGAATCCTTCTCGCACCTTTGTACTGCGGCCCGTCGCGACGGCGTTGCTCATGCTTGCCATCCTGGTCATCGGCCTCGCAGCCTATACCACGCTGCCCGTCTCCGCGTTGCCGCAGGCAGACTATCCGACCATCCAGGTACAGACGTTTTATCCGGGCGCGAGTCCACAGGTTATGTCGTCTGCTGTGACGGCACCGCTCGAGCGGCAGTTTGGACAAGTGGCTGGACTCACACAGATGACCTCGACCAGTTCAGACGGCAGCTCGATTGTTGTGCTGCAGTTTTCGCTGAGTCTGAATATCGATGTAGCGGAACAGGAAGTACAGGCGGCCATCAACGCTGCACAGGGCTACCTGCCGACGGATCTTCCGGTGCCGCCGGTTTATAGCAAATCGAATCCCGCAGATACACCTGTCCTGACGCTCGCGCTTAGTTCGAAAATGATGCCGCTCTCGCGCGTTGAAGACCTGGTAGACACGCGGCTGGCGCCGAAGATTTCGCAACTGAGTGGTGTCGGCCTCGTGACTATCAGCGGCGGCCAGAAGCCTGCCGTGCGTATCCAGGCCAATCCAGTTGCGCTTGCCTCGTATGGAATGAATCTTGAAGATCTACGCAACGCTCTGACAGCGGAAAGTGTGAATTCGGCAAAAGGCAGCTTCGACGGACCGGCGCAAAATTTTCAGATCAACGCGGATGACCAGCTGCTCTCGAGCGCCGGCTATCGCGACGTTGTGGTTGCTTATAAAAATGGCGCGCCTGTAATGCTGACCGATGTCGCGCGCATCAGCGATGGCATTGAAAACACCAAGCTTGCTGCGTGGATGAATGAGACGCCAGCCGTCATCGTCAACATTCAGCGGCAGCCCGGAGCCAATACGATAGAGGTCGTCAAGAGCATTGAAGACCTGCTGCCGAAGCTGCAGACGACACTCCCTGCTTCGATCAAGCTGACTGTTCTGACAGACCGCACCAACACAATTCGTGCATCGGTTGCCGACGTTGAGTTTGAACTGATGCTGACCATTGCGCTGGTCATCATGGTCATCTTTATCTTTCTGCGAAATTTATCGGCGACCGTGATTCCCAGCGTAGCTGTGCCGCTTTCGCTTATCGGAACATTCGCGGCAATGGATGCACTCGGCTACAGTCTTAACAATCTAACGCTGATGGCGTTCACCATTTCGACGGGCTTTGTTGTGGACGACGCCATCGTGATGATCGAGAACATCTCGCGTTATCTCGAAGAAGGATTGCCGCCGCTTGAGGCCGCACTGAAAGGCGCGCAGCAGATCGGCTTCACCATCATCTCGCTTACAGTCTCGCTGATTGCCGTGCTGATTCCCCTGTTATTCATGGGCGATATTGTCGGCAGGCTTTTTCGCGAATTTGCAGTTACGCTCAGCGTCACAATTCTCATCTCCGCAATCGTATCGTTGACGCTCACGCCGATGATGGCTGCGCGCATCCTGCGGCATAAGAAGGAATCAGAGCAATCGCGTTTTTATCATTGGTCGGAAGGCGTCTTCAACCGGCTGATCGCGGCCTATGGTCGCAGCCTCCGCACCGTGTTGCGCTTCGAAGTGCTGGCGCTTCTGGTGGCAGCGGCGATGCTGGTGCTCACGATCTTTCTCTATATCGAAATTCCCAAAGGTTTTTTTCCAACGCAGGATACGGGAATTATCCAGGGCATCTCTCAGGCTCCCGAGTCGATCTCATTTGCCGCGATGACGCGAAAGCAACAGCAGCTAGCGCATGTCATCCTGCAGGACCCCGCGGTCGCAAGCCTGTCGTCATTTATCGGTGCGGATGGCACGAATACTACTCTCAACAGCGGCCGTATTCAGATCAATCTGAAAGCTCCTGACGTGCGCCATCTGAATGCGACCGAGGTGATTCATCGTCTGCAGCGCAGTCTGCAACAGGTGCCGGGGATCCAGCTTTTCATGCAGCCGGTGCAGGACCTTACTGTGGACGATCGTGCGAGCCGGACCGAATATCAGTACACACTTGAAGACCCTGATCCGGCGGAACTGGGTGACTGGACCAGGAAGCTTACGGACGCGATGCGTAAGCTGCCACAGGTTTCAGATGTAGCGACGGACGATCAACCCAACGGGGTGATGGCACAACTTAGTTATGATCGCGCCACTGCTTCACGTTTGAACATCACGGCCGATGAAATTGATTCGACACTTTACGACGCGTTTGGTCAGCGGCAGATCAGCACACTCTATACGCAATCAAATCAGTATCACGTCATTCTTGAAACTCTTCCGGCATTTCAGAAAGATCCAAAAAAGCTCGACAGTATCTACCTGCAAGGCTCCGCTTCAACTTCTGCCACGACGACGACCACCACCGGCCGCACGTCGACCGGCGGAACAAGCGGCGCCGTTTCGACGCTCAATGCTTCGTCCACCAACGGGTCAGCGAATACCCAATCAACTCCGCTGGCCAATGCAAGTTCAAGCGCGACTGGTCTGTCGCAGAGTAACGGCGTCAGCACCGGCAATGGCCTGAGTTCGACGACTGCAAATGCTTCGACCGGGAGCGCCGGTGGTTCGGGTGGAAGCACGGGCAACGGGTCGAATCTTTCATCCACCACGCCCACGAGCAGTCTTTCGACATCGTCATCGAGTGGAAACGGCAGTGCCTCGACCAGTACATTGCCCACGCCTGTACCGCTTAGCGCATTCGCACATTTCGAAACGAAGCGGTCACCGCTCACGATTACACACCAGGGGCAATTTCCCGTCGTGACGGTTTCCTTCAACGTGGCAGATGGCTCGTCACTCGGCCAGGCAATCGATGCGATTGACAGGACAGTTGCCAAATTGAATATCCCGGCAAGTGTGCAGACGAGTTATCAGGGCACGGCTGCGGCCTACAAAGGTATTGGCTCGAATGAAGCGTTATTGATTCTCGCAGCGCTGCTCGCGGTATACATCGTGCTCGGCGTTCTGTACGAGAGCTTCATTCATCCAATCACTATTCTCTCTACGCTGCCCTCTGCTGGTGTCGGCGCGCTGCTCGCACTACGACTCTTCGGGCAGGACTTGAATGTAATTGCCGTCATCGGAATCATTTTGTTGATTGGCATCGTGAAGAAGAACGGCATTATGATTGTCGACTTTGCGCTGGATGCGGAGCGGACGCGTGGTATGAATTCCGTCGATGCAATCTTCGAGGCATCCCTGCTGCGCTTTCGGCCGATCATGATGACCACACTTGCCGCGCTCTTCGCAGGATTGCCGCTTGCATTCGGCACGGGCATCGGCGCCGAGCTTCGGCGTCCGCTTGGCATCGCGATGGTTGGCGGCCTGCTGGTGAGCCAGGTGCTGACACTCTATACGACACCGGTGATCTACATATTCTTTGACCGGCTCGCGAATCGCTTCACGCACCGTACAAAGGGAACCACGAGCGCTCAGCCAGCGGCGGGTGAAGCATGAACATTTCTGCGCCCTTCATCCGCCGGCCGGTTGCTACGACACTGCTGACCGCAGCCATTGCCATCGCGGGCATCCTGGCCTTCGTACATCTGCCAGTGTCGTCGCTGCCGCAGGTTGATTTTGCAACAATAACTGTTGCGAGTACTCTGCCGGGGGCAAGCCCGGAGGTTATGGCGTCGTCCGTGGCGACGCCGCTCGAGCGGCAGTTCGGCCATATCGCGGGAGTTACGCAGATGACTTCATCGAGTACGCTCGGTGTTGTTTCGGTCACGCTGCAATTCGATTTCACGCGGGATGTAGATGGCGCGGCGCGTGACGTTGAAGCAGCTATCAATGCGGCTCGTACTTATCTGCCGGCAAACCTGCCGGCCAATCCTACATACAGAAAAATCAATTCAGCTGTCGCGCCGGTGATGGTGCTGGACCTGACTTCGCCGCTGCATGGCCGAGGCGAATTGTACGACACTGCGTCTTCGATCATTCAGCAGAAGCTGTCGCAGGTTCCGGGCGTAGGGCAGGTGCAGGTTGCGGGAAGTTCGCTGCCTGCTGTGCGGATCGAGGTCGATCCGCAGCAACTGAACAGTTATGGCCTGGGCATGCAGGACATCGCGCGCGTCGTGAGCGAACAGAATGCGAACCGGCCTAAGGGTCAGCTGTCCGACGAGATGACCACTGCTGATATAGGCGCCAACGACCAGATCTCCAAGGCAAAAGACTACGCGCCGCTGGTGATCGGCAGTGCAAACGGAAAGGTGCTGCGACTCAGCGATGTGGCGCGTGTGTATGACTCGACGCAGACGCTGCGGTCGGCAGGCTTCATGAATCAACAGCCGGCAATCGTGCTGCTGGTGTTTCGTCTGCCCGGTGCAAACGTCATCGATACCGTCGACCGTATCAAGGCAGTTCTGCCATCGGTGCGAGCATCCATTCCTGCAGCAGACACGCTCTCGACCATCACCGATCTGACAACGACGATCCGTGCTTCTGTGCATGATGTCGAGCGGTCGCTGATCATATCCATCATTCTTGTCGTGTCGGTTGTCTTTGTGTTTCTGCGCAGCGCGCGTGCAACGCTCATTCCCGGCGTGGCCGTGACAGTGTCGCTCATCGGAACTTTCGCAGTCATGTACCTCGCACACTACAGCCTCGACAACTTGTCGCTGATGGCGCTCACCGTCTCGACTGGTTTTGTGGTCGATGATGCCATAGTGGTTATGGAGAACATCACGCGGCTGATCGAACAGGGAATGCCGCCGATGCAAGCGGCCTTTCAAGGTGCACAGGAGATTGGCTTCACTGTTCTGTCCATGAGCCTCTCACTCATTGCGGTCTTCGTGCCGATTTTATTCATGGGCGGAATTGTGGGCAGGCTGTTTCACGAATTTGCATTTACGCTTGCGACATCGATTGCCGTGTCGATGGTGATCTCGCTCACCGTGACGCCGATGATGTGCTCGCGCATGCTCAAGCCGCATGCTGGCGTGAAGCACAATGCTGTTTACAAGTGGAGCGAGCGAGGCTTCGACCTGCTTCTCGAAGGATATCGTCGCAGTCTGATATGGGCGCTTCGCAATCCGGCGCTGGTGATTGCAATTTTGATTGTGACGCTTGGATTGAATGTCGTGTTAGTTGGACGTGTGCCAAAAGGATTTTTCCCTTTGCAGGATACGGGCAATCTGCAGGGCGGCATTCAGGGTTCGCAGGATGCATCGTTTCATTCGATGAGTGACTCCGTGCTTGACGATGAGAAGGTGGTGCAAGCCGATCCCGCTGTACAGAATGTGATCGGGTTTACAGGCGGCCAGGGTGGTCCCGGCGGCGGCGCAAGCAATACGGGTTTCATGTTCGTCAGCCTTAAGCCACTCGCTGATCGCGGCATCAGCGCGTCGGCTGTCGTCGATCGTCTTCGGCCGAAACTCGCAAAGCTCACGGGCGCCTCGACTTTTCTGCAGGCTTCGCAGGATCTTTCCGTCGGCGGACGACAAAGCAATGCAGCCTATCAGTATCAACTGTCGGCGGATACAGTTGAGGACCTGTCTTCGTGGGGCCCGCGGCTGTATAACGAAATGCGCAAAATGCCGCAGTTGAAAGATGTGACGACCGATCAGCAGAACAATGGCTTGCAGATGCTGCTGAATTACGATCGGCCAACGGCAGCAAGGTTCGGCATTACTCCACAGTCAATCGATAACACGTTGTACCTGAACTACGGCGAGGCGGAGGTGTCGACCATCTACACCTCGCTGAACCAGTACTACGTGGTGCAGGAAGCCGCGCCGCAATTTCTGCTCAGTCCGAAGACATTGAAGTCGACGTTCATTCATCCCGAAAGCGGGGGCTCTGTGCCGTTGAATGCAGTCAGTACAGCGAAGGCATCGACATCCTCACTGGCCATCAATCACTCTTCATTTTTTCCATCCGTGACGGTCGCGTTCAATCTTGCGCCGGGAGTTTCACTCGGCGAGGCGACGAAGCTTATCGAGCAGATGGAGCAGCGCATCGGCGTGCCGTCTTCGATTCGCGGAACGTTCGCAGGAACAGCGCAGGCCTTCCAGAAATCACTGGCCACCGAACCATTGCTGATCGTCACAGCACTGCTCGCCATCTATATTGTGCTCGGGATCCTTTACGAGAGCCTTGTGCATCCGATCACTATTCTCACTACGCTTCCATCGGCCAGCGTGGGTGCTGTACTCGCGCTGATCCTGTTCCACAGCGAACTGGATGTGATCTCGCTCATCGGGATTATCCTGCTGATCGGCATTGTAAAAAAGAATGCCATCATGATGATCGACTTTGCGCTGCAGGCGGAGCGACTGGAAGGTAAGAACACGCGTGACGCTATTTTCGAGGCTTGCATGCTGCGCTTTCGCCCGATCCTGATGACGACCATGGCAGCGTTGTTCGGTGCGCTGCCATTGGCTTTTGGGACTGGAACCGGCTCCGAACTGCGCAGGCCGCTGGGTGTCGCGATTGCCGGCGGCCTGCTCTTCAGCCAGGTTTTGACGCTCTATACGACGCCTGTCATCTATCTGTACTTCGATAAGATCAGCACGCGTTTCGGACGCCGCACTGCCGGCGGTCTGCATGCCTCGCACGCCGCGGGCGACTAAGCTTTTTCGGCTGGTGCGGGTCCGATGTTAATTTCGACGGCTTGTTCTCCAAGGCGCGGATGATTCGCCGTCAGTTTCACCTTGCCTGCATTTTCTTTCACGCGAATCCAGACTGCGCCTCGTCCACCGAAGAGCGCAAAGGGATTGTCGCCGATTAATTCTGCAGGGCCCTCGAGCGTAAGCATAATTGGATCGTTGGCATAGGGACGGATATTGCCGTATTCGTCTGTGACCCGCATCACGACGCGCGTAGTGTCGGCGCCGTCAGCCATCAATTCGACATCATCGGGCAGCAGAACAAATTTTTGATCCACGCCCTGGCCCGACATGTATTTAGTGGCGACAAGTTTGCCGCCGATGTAGCCCTCGATGCGAAGGTCGCCGAAGTCCTGCTTGACGTCCGCAACGTTGAAACTGAATGGTGCATATTTCAGGTGGGGAAACTGCTGGTGGTCAGGACCACCTTCAGCTACTCCCACCCACTCCTGTTTTGCTTTGTCCTTATAGGCGAGCTTTACCTGTTCGCAATTGGAGCAGACCATTGCGATAGAAAAATGCGTGGCTTCGTCGCTTGATGCCCAATGGAAGGCTGGTTCGAGAACGACTTCTTTCTCGGGCGCGATCTGCGACATGTAGAAGCTTGCGGCCGGTTTGGGTTCGCGGAAGATGTCAGACACGCCGTGATAACAGATGCGGTCGCCAGCGCCGAAATCATAGTGCGTGTTGTAGTCGAAGGCGCACCAGCCAATGCCGCCGGCATATTGCGGGTTCGATGCCAGCTGGTCATGCACGCGCGCGTGTCGAATGGTGTGTTCGCGATGGCGCTCGTCATCATCAATCTGTTTGACCGGATAGGTATGGCCGACGAACTCGGTGTTGAGATATTTGCCATGGATTGGCGGCTTGAGCGGCCAGCCAAAATCATTCATGGTGAAGACATCTTCAAGAAATTCCGACTCCTGGAAGTAGCGAATACCGCCAGTCTGTCGCGATGGATCAAGCTGGTGGGCGAGTGCATTTGTACGCGTGTAGAAGTCGTGATTGTCGCGCGACTCGTTGATGCGCACGCCCCATAGAATGATCGATGGATGGTTCCAGTCCCGGCGAATCATACGGCCGACATTGTCGACGGAAATATCCTGCCATGGCAGAGGGCCGATGTGCTGCCAGCCGGGAATTTCTTCAAGCACAAGCAGGCCGATCTCATCGCATGCATCAAGGAAGTGACGCGACTGCGGATAGTGCGAGGTGCGGACGATGTTGGTATGCAGTTGCTGCTTGAGCAGGAGTGCATCGCGACGCTGCACGCGTGCCGGCATGGCCTGGCCAACGAAGGGGAATGTCTGGTGACGGTCCAGTCCGCGCAGCTTGATGATGTTGCCGTTGAGGGAGAAGCCATTGTCGGTGAACATGGCCTCGCGAAAGCCGAAGCGCCGCGTCTGTTCATCGACCAATTTATTTCCATGCAGGATGCGAAGGCGCAGGGTGTAAAGGTTGGGATGGTCCAGATCCCAAAGCTCGACCTTATCGATCGAAGTAAAGGAAATCATCAGCTTCTGGGGTTCGGTCGCTTTCTGAGCGAGTGGCTGATCGTGCTTCGTTGTGCCAAGGACGGTCTCGCCATGCAGAAGCGCTGCTTCTACCGTAATCGTCTTCGCAGGATAGCCGGTGTTCTGCACGTAGTATTCGACATCGAGTTTCGGAGCTGTAAGAACATCTCTTGGTCGCGCGACCATGTTCTCGATGAAGACCTGAGGGACAATCCGCAGAGAGACTTCGCGATAGATACCGCCGAAGGTCATGTAGTCAATCTGGTAACCGAATGGCGGAATATCGGCGCGCTCGGTGGAGTCGACTTCGACTGACAAAACGTTGTCGCCTGCGTAGTCGACGTGCGGCGTCAGGTCGAAAGAGAATGGCGTGTAACCACCCTTATAGTCGCCGAGCTTTTTGCCGTTGATCCAAACCGTTGACGCAGTCATCACGCCCTCGAAGTCAACGAAAACGTTGTTGCCTTTAGCCTCCGGCGGAAGCTTGAAATGGCGGCGATAAAGTGAAATGAATTCGTAGTCCTTGTCGTCGAACGAATGCCAGGGCAGCTTGATGTTGGTGTGCGGAATCACTACCTTTTCGAAGCTCGTGTCGTCGAAGCTGCTTTCGTGCGCGCCTTCCAGCACGCGTGGGGAGTAGAGCCAGCCGCGGTTGATGGGAAGAACGAGTCGTCCAGTATCGATCGACGAGGGCTGCTGGGCCGTCAGCTTTGCAGAAATGGAAGCGGTTGCAACCAGGACACTACCAGTCTTCAGAAAATCACGACGATCCATGCGGGTTCTCCAACTCAAGCTTTGCAGGTGAAAAGCAATGCTATCTTATTTGCATCGTCGCCAGCTTCCACTGCCATGATGCAATGGGTTACTGCCAGCGTGTGGTGTGTTTCGCGAGCCACCAGCACGGCACATAGCCGGACTGCGGGAATAGACTGCGCGCGCATTGCTGCGGCTGCGTTCCCATGTAGTCGTACTCCGCCTTGTTCCCTTTCAGTGGCGTCGAAAGATATTGCTCCACCTGGAGGGTCTTATAGGCGGTGCCATGGGCCGCGCGCATGCGCAACAGGCCCCAGTCCCCGGCATACAAAAGCAGGATCAACGCGAGCAGTGTTTGCACGATCGTGCCGATTCGTCTCATGCCCGCGTTTTCCTTTTTGAGTTATCGATCGAGCGTAGTGTCGACGTTCGTTGGGCTCTGCGTCACCTGGTGGGCAGTAGGTAATTGCGAAGTGTCCCAACCGCCGCCAAGTGCCTGGATGAGTTCTACTGCCGCCGTCATCCGTTCCACCTGTAGGGTGGCCAGGGTCTGCTGATTATTGAGCAATGTCGTCTGCGCCGTCACTACATTTACATACGGGTCGATTCCGGTGTCATACCGGGCATTCTCAAGCTTGATGTAGGTCTCGGCTGAGTTCACTGCTTCCTGCTGCTGCCTGATCTGGTTGCTGTAGATGCGGACGGCGGCCAGGTAATCCTCGACCTGCTGGAATGCGGTAAGGACAGTCTGTCGATATGTCGCGACATCGGCATTATAGATAGCCTTGTACTGATTGAGTTCAGCACGGAAGAGGCCACCGTCGTACACGGTCTGGCTGATGCTCGGCCCGACAGACCAGAAACGGCTCGGCCAATCGAACCAGTGCTTCAACGTGGAGGCTTCGAAACCCCCTTCAGCCGTCAGCGTGATGGATGGAAGAAACGCGGCGTAGCCGATACCGATGGCTGCGTTCGCTGATGCCATGGTGCGCTCCGCAGCCGCAACATCCGGCCGGCGCTGTAAGAGTGCCGACGGCATGCCCAGCGGAATTGGCGGCGGCGTGACCAGCATCGGCTTTACCGGGATCGAAAAGTCGGAAGCATTCCTGCCGATGAGCATCGCGATCGCGTGTTCATACTGAGCCCGCGCTACCTGCAGGTTGGTGGACACAGCCTGCTCTGTCTGCAAAGTGTTCTGCGCTTCGACGACGGAAATCTGGTCACCAACGCCGGTGTCATATTGATTCTTGGTGTACTGGAGTGACTTCCTGTCGGCTTCAACAGTGTCCTGATAGACCTTGATCAATGCGTCCTGTCCGCGTACTTCAAAGAAGTATTCAGCCAGCGATGCCTGCTCGGTGAGTCGTTCATTTTCAAGGTCAGCCGCGCTCAACTGGGCTGCAGCCTGTTCCTCTCTTACGTAGTTCCGGATCTTTCCCCAAAGGTCCGGTTCCCACGAAATATCGAGTGGCGCAGACCACAATGTACTCTCGGAGCCGGTGTTGGTAGCTACGCTGTTGCCGGTTCCTGTGCCGCCACCTGTCGTGCCTGTACCAGTTGATCCGACGACGGTGCTGGAGTTTTTGAGGTTGGAAGACGAACGCTGCCGATTGAAGCTGGGTCCAACTGTAACTGTCGGAAAATATTCGGAGCGCGCCTGGCGTACCAGCGCTCGCGCTTCCATGTACTGCTCGAAATACTGTCGAATATTCTGGTTGTTGATGTTGAGCTGATCTTCAAGCGCGTTCAGTTCCGGATCGCCAAAGATCTCCCACCATTTGCCGCGCAGCATCGCATCACTTGGCGCGGCAACCTGCCATCCGTCGCCACTCTGCGGCGTTTCCTTGTAGGCGGCCGGGGGTGGCTGCGCGGGCGCGGGCACGTGGTATTTAGGGCCGACTGTGCAGCCGGCGAGCACGGCAGCAGAAAGTGCAGCAGTGGCCAGAACGTAGCTTCGTAATTGTTTAATCTTCGTCATTGTCATGGCGTAACCTCGCCAACTTCAGGGTGAAAGTCATCATGGGTCTTGCCTGCCATGCGCAGCCGTAACTTGTCGAGCGTCAGGTAAACCACCGGTGTGGTGTAGAGCGTCAGGAGCTGGCTGACAATCAGTCCTCCCACAATGGTAATGCCTAGCGGGCGGCGGAGTTCAGAACCGGTGCCCGTGCCGAATGCCAGTGGCAGTGCACCAAAGAGCGCTGCCATGGTGGTCATCAGGATGGGGCGGAAGCGCAGGATGCAGGCCTCGAAGATTGCGTCGCCTGTACTCTTGCCTTCGAGTCTCTCTGCCTGCAGCGCAAAGTCGATCATCATGATGGCGTTCTTTTTCACGATACCGATCAGCAGCACTATGCCGATGATCGAGATCACATTCAAATCGATATTGAAGATCATCAGCGCGAGCATGGCACCGACGCTGGCCGAGGGCAACGTGGAAATAATAGTGAGCGGGTGCACCAGGCTTTCATACAAAATGCCCAGCACTATGTAGACGGCAAGGAGCGCCGTCAGGATCAAATATGGTTCAGTGCTCAGCGACTGCTGGTAGGCCTGCAGCGTTCCGGCGAAGAAACCACGCACAGTACCCGGCGTGCCGAGCCTCTGCTTCAGTTGATCGATCTCCCGCGTGGCATCGCTCAGTGAAAGTCCCGGCGCAAGATTAAATGATACGGTCACTGATGGAAACAGCCCGGTATGGTTGACAGTCAATGGCGTCGTGCCCGGATGATCCTTGGTGAATGCTGCGAGCGGAACGACACCGCTGTTCGAAGTATGGAAGTAGATCGAATTGAATCCGGCCGGCGTCTGAAGATATTGCGGCGCGATCTCCATCACGACATAGTACTGATTCAGCTGCGTGTAGATGAGCGAGACCTGGGTCTGACCGAAGGCGTCGTACAGCGTGCTATCAATCGATGACGGCGTCAGCCCGAGCCGCGACGCTGTGTTGCGGTCGTATTCGAGCTGCTCATCGAGGCCGCCATTCTGCTGGTCGGAGTTCACATCCTGAAAGCCGGGAAGTTTTTTCATCTCCTTCAGCAGGATAGGGCCCCAGGTCGACAGGTCTTCTATATTGTCCGACTGGATCGTGTATTGATAGAGCGCATTACTGCCGCGGCCGCCAATACGCAGGTCCTGCGCGGCCTGCAGGAAGGCGGATGCAACGGGGAGCCGGTTGAGCTTCGGCCGCAGACGATTGATGACTTCCATTGCGCCCACTTTGCGCACATTCAGCGGCTTGAGCGCGATATAGATAAAGCCGCCATTGCTCTGGCCGCCGCCAGTGTACGCATTCACGTTGGCCACTGCCGGGTCATGCGTGATGACGTTCACCAGCTGGCGCACGGAGTTATCCATTGCAGGAAATGAAGCATCCTGTGGTCCCTGGACGCCGCCGACCAGTGCACCTGTATCCTGCTGCGGGAAAAAGCCTTTGGGAATTTTGATGACCAGCACTACATTGAGCGCCACCGTTAAAAACAGGACGATCAACATGAGGGCGGAGTTATCCAGTGCCCACAGCAGCGAGTGGCGATAGACAGAGAGGAGCCAGTCGAAGCTGCGCTCGCTCGCTCGATAGAGAAAGTTATGTTTCTTGCCGTGGGGTTCAGGCTTGAGCAGATGCGCGCACATCATCGGCGTGGTCGTCAGTGAAATAACCATGGACACGACGATGGCTGTCGAAAGGGTGACTGCAAATTCACGGAAGAGCCGGCCGACGATACCGCCCATCAGCAGGATGGGAATAAACACGGCGATGAGCGACATACTGATGGAGAAAACCGTGAAGCCGATCTCCTTCGAACCCTTCAGCGCGGCCGCGACCGGCGTCATACCCTGTTCGAGATAGCGGGAAATATTCTCCATCACTACGATGGCATCATCGACGACGAAGCCGGTCGAGATGGTGAGCGCCATCAGCGACAGGTTATCCAGGCTGTAGCCCAGCAGATACATCACGGCGAACGTGCCGATCAGCGAAACAGGCACGGCCACTGCGGGGATAAAGGTCGCGCGGCCATTGCGCAAAAAGATGAAGACCACGATGATCACGAGCGCAATCGAGAGCATCAGGGTGGTCTCGACATCATCGACGGAGGCGCGGATTGTCGTAGTCCTGTCCAGCACGACGGTGCTGTGAATACCCTGTGGAATGGAGGCTTCGATCGATGGCAGCTCGGCCTTGACGCGTTCATTCGTCTGAATGATATTGGCGCCGGGCTGCCGGAAGATGATCACGGTGACAGAAGGAATGCCGTTCAGGTAGCCGGCGGTACGCACGTTCTGCACGCCGTCTGTGACATTGGCGACATCCTCCAGCCGGATCGCAGCTCCATGGTAATAACCGACGACCAGTGGTTTATACTCTGCCGCCTTTGAGATCTGGTCATTGGTGATGATGTCTGAAGTGTTGCGGCCATTCGTGATCTGACCGCGGGCCATGTCAGAGTTCTGCAGGCTTAACATCGACTGCACATCTGTGAGCGCAAGACCAAAACTGTTTAGCTTGGTCGGGTCCACATCCACCCGGACTGAGGGAAGAGAACTACCACCCACCACCACCTGACCGACGCCCTGGATCTGCGAGAGCTTCTGCTCCATGATCGTGGAAGCAGCGTCATACATCGCGCCCTTATCCAGCTTGGTCGAAGTGAGACCAAGAATCATGATCGGCGCATCGGCCGGGTTTACTTTGCGATACGTCGGATTACCCGGCAGATTTGCCGGCAGGTAACTGCGTGCGGCGTTGATCGCAGCCTCGACGTCGCGGGCTGCTCCATCGATATTTCGGCCCAGGTCGAACTGCAGCGTCACGCTGGTACTGCCGAGCGAACTGGACGAGGTCATCTCCGTGACGCCGGCAATGTGTCCGAACTGCCGCTCCAGCGGCGTCGCCACGGACGATGCCATGATATTTGCACTGGCGCCGGACAAGCTGGCATTGACGCTGATGGTTGGAAAATCCACCTGTGGCAGCGGCGAGACTGGCAGCACGGTGTAGCCGACAGCACCCGCGATCGCAATCGCGATGGTCAGCAGCGTGGTTGCTACTGGTCGCCGGATGAAGGGTGCGGAGAGATTCATGCGCCCTGCGCCTCAGCCGGTGCATCGGTCGGCGGTGGCATATCCGGCATATTCGGATTGCCATGCTTCGAGAAGCGCTGCGCAAATTTGTCGAAGAAAATATAGATAACGGGCGTCGTATAAAGTGTGAGCACCTGGCTCAACAGCAATCCGCCAACCATGGCAATGCCGAGCGGGCGGCGAATTTCTGATCCAATGCCGGTACCGAAAGCGAGCGGCAGGCCGCCGAGCAGGGCAGCCATGGTTGTCATCATGATCGGACGGAAACGCAGCAGGCAGGCCTGGTAAATTGCGTCAGTCGAATTCATGCCATGGTTTCGTTCGGCTTCAAGCGCGAAGTCGACCATCATGATGCCATTTTTCTTAACGATACCGATCAGCAGGATGATGCCGATGATTGCAACCACGCTCAGGTCCTGTCCGAAGATGATGAGCGAAAGCAGCGCGCCGACACCGGCTGACGGCAGGGTCGAAAGAATAGTGATGGGATGGATGAAGCTCTCGTAGAGCACGCCGAGCACGATATAGACCGTGACCAGCGCAGCCAGGATGAGCAGTGCTTCATTCGAAAGCGAGTTACGGAAGGATGCCGCAGTTCCCTGAAAATCTGCCTGCACACTCAGCGGCATATTCAGATTCTTCTGCACCTTGGTGATGGCATCGATCGCATCTCCCAGCGCCGCCTTGGGGCCCAGGTTGAACGACACCGTGACTGAAGGAAACTGTCCCTGGTGTGTGATGGACAGCGGTTCGGTAATTTGCTCCAGCTGGGTGAAGGCACTGAGCGGCACGCGGCTGCTGAGCTGCGAACTGGTACCCGATGTGGATGCGGCCGAAGCTGTGCCCGACCCTGGCTGTGTCTTCGCAAGTGCGCTGCTCGATGGCGTAAGCGCCCCGCTGGCAGGCGTGTAAAGCGCGGGCGAAGTAGTCGCATTTGAGCCGGCAGATGCCGAGCCGGAGGCAGCGAAGGATGTCGAAGCACCTGCGCCAGTTGCGCCTGATGACGCATTCGACTGCACGTAGAGACTCTGCAGTTTGCTCGGATCGTTCTGGAAATCCGGCATCGTTTCAAGGATGACGTGGTACTGGTTCAGCTGTGTATACAGCGTATTGATCTGCCGCTGACCATACGCGTCGTAGAGCGTGTTATCGATAGTCGAAGGCGTGATGCCCAAGCGCGATGCAGAGACGCGATCGATATTCATCATGATCGCATTGCCGCCATTCTGCTGGTCAGTCGCAACGTCTTCGAGCTGGGGCAGCTGCTTCAGTTTGTCCACGAACTTCGCCGTCCACTGGTTCAGTTCGTTGATGTCCGGATCCTCAAGCGTGTACTGATATTGAGTGCGGCTGACGCGATCATCGACGGTGATGTTCTGCACTGGCTGCATGAACATCTGGATACCTTGGACATCCACCAGCTTGCGCTGCAGACGCCGGATCACATCCGAAGCACTCAGGCCACGCTGATCGAGCGGCTTCAGGTTGATCGAGAATCGTCCACTGTTAAGGGTGGTATTTGTGCCGTCTGCTCCGATGAAAGAGGAAAGACTCTGCACTGCAGGGTCCTGAAGAATAATTTCAGCCAGTTGCTGCTGCTTATCTTCCATGGCCTGGAAGGAAACATTGGGCGGCGCCTGTGAGATGCCCTGGATGACGCCCGTATCCTGCACCGGGAAGAAGCCTTTGGGGATGATGATGTAGAGCACGATGGTCAGCACCAGGGTAGCCAGTGCAACGACCAAGGTCAGTCCCTGGAATTCCAGTACGAACTTGAGCGTGCGGCCATAGAACGCGATCATTCGCTCAAAAACGCGCTCCGAAGCCTGGTAGAACCTGCCCTGCTGTGCCTTTGGATCATGCTTGAGAATGCGCGAGCACATCATCGGTGTCAGTGTCAGCGAGACCACTGCGGAAAGAATAATTGTAACTGCAAGTGTTACAGCAAACTCACGGAATAGCCGGCCGACTACATCGCCCATGAATAGCAGCGGGATAAGCACGGCGATGAGCGAGACGGTCAGCGAGACGATGGTAAAGCCGATCTGCTCCGCTCCCTTGAGCGCCGCGACCATCGGCGCATCGCCCTCTTCGAGATAGCGGGAGATGTTTTCAATCATCACGATGGCGTCATCGACGACGAAGCCGGTCGAAATTGTAAGCGCCATCAGTGACAGGTTGTCGAGACTGTAGCCCAGCGCGTACATCACGCCGAATGTGCCGACCAGCGACAGCGGCACCGCGACGCTGGGGATGATGGTGGCGTAGACATTGCGCAGAAAGACGAAGATCACCATCACGACCAGCGCAATGGTCAGCATCAGTTCGAACTCCACGTCAGATACCGATGCCTGGATGTCTGTCGTGAGATCGGTAAGCGTCGTGACCTGGATGCCAGCCGGCAGGTTCGCTTCAAGCTGCGGCAACAATGCCTTGATCGATTTCACGACGCTGATCGTGTTGGCGCCGGGCTGTCTCTGCACGTTCAGAATGACGGCCGGCGTCTTGTCCATCCACGCAGCCAGCCGCGTATTCTCGACGCCATCCACTACCTTGGCAACATCCTTTAAAAGCACGGGCGCGCCATTGCTGTAAGCGATGACAATGCCCTCGTAGTCCTTGCTGACGGTCAGCTGGTCATTCGCGTCAATCTGATAATCCTGCCGCGGCCCGTCGAAGTTGCCCTTTGCCGTATTGACGCTGGTCTCGGTTAGCGCCGTGCGCACTGCTTCAAGATTGATGCCGTAGGACGCGAGTGCCGTCGGGTTGACCTGGATGCGCACAGCCGGCTTCTGACCACCGCTGATC
>CAXTNK010000021.1:58364-66578 GCA_964245665.1 uncultured Acidobacteriaceae bacterium | reverse complement strand
GGCAGAAATTCTGGCCCGGTACCAGCATCTATAGGGCTGTCCGTCATCGTCTCTGCCGGGTACAGCCATGCAGGATGGTGCTACCGAAACAGCTGTGCTGTTACTGCTTGCTTAAGTCGCAGTAATCGACAGATAGTCTTCGCTGATGAAGTGGCTTTCCAAATGTAAAACGCTGCAATGTCGACCCGCCTTGGCTGGCTGGTGCTGCGTTCTACTGCTGCTGCTGCCACTCAGAATGAGTGGCAGCACCCAGCCATCGTCAGCTCCCTTCTACCAGTCGGTCGGCACCAAGAAGATGGCCGCGCTACTGGCTGAGACGTTCGCAAAGACCGACTGGCGCATCGATCCGAACAAGGCTGATCAGCAGGCTGCCTACTATATGAATCTCCTCGCGACGCACAAGCTTCGGCCAGCAGACCAGGTGCTGGTCGGCAGCGAAATGGCGCAACAGCAGTTGCGCGCCGGCGATAGCGCCGGATCGGTCGCGACGCTCGAGGGAATGCTCGCAAATTCGGAGCTGAAGGATGCAATCCACGCGCCATCGTTCGATACAAAGATCCATCTGTCGCTTGCTATGGCGTACCTGCGGCTTGGCGAACAGGAAAACTGCGCTGCCATGCACGGCCAGAAGTCCTGCATCTTTCCGATTCACGGTTCAGGCGTTCATCAGTTGCCACGCGGGGCTGAAGGCGCAGTCCGCGAATTTTCTATCCTGCTCGAAAAGAATCCGAATGACTTCGAAGCGCGCTGGCTCTTGAATGTGCGTACATGCAGCTTGGCCGCTAACCGCAGGATGTGCCGAAGCAATGGCTGGTCAAGGAAGACCTGTTCCGCTCAGAAGCCGATCTCGGTGATTTCCTCGACGTAGCGCCACAGGCTGGCCTCGCGGTGACCGGCCACTCGGGCGGCACAATCCTTGAAGACTTCGACAACGACGGCCATCCCGACGTGCTGGTCCTGCGCGGGGGCTGGTGGGGCAAATATGGCGCCTACACCATGTCGCTACTGAAGAACAACGGCAACGGCACCTTCGACGATGTGACGGAGGCAGCCGGACTGCTTTCGCTGCATCCGACGCAGACGGCGGCATGGGCCGACTACGATAACGACGGCTTCCTCGACCTGTTCGTCGGGCACGACTCAACCGCGGAGGACCCACACCCGTCGCAGCTGTTTCACAACAATGGCAATGGCACGTTTACCGATGTCGCGGCTGCGAGCGGCATCAGCAACCTGGGCTTTGTGAAAGGCGTTGCGTGGGGCGACTTCAACAAGGATGGCCGTCCCGACCTTTATGTCTCCGTGATGTACGGCCACAACCAACTGCTGCGCAATGACGGTAAGGGACAATCTGCTGGCGCGTGGAAGCTTACGGATATCGCGCAGCAGGCCGGCGTCGCGCAGCAGGCCAACAGCTTCGCTACCTGGTTCTTCGATTACGACAACGACGGCTGGCCTGACATCTTCGTCGCCGGCTATTCGACACACTCCATGCAGGAAATCAGCGCATTCGAATTGAACCAGCCTTTCCATGTCGAGACGCCGCGACTCTATCGAAACAATCACGATGGCACATTCATGGACGTCTCCAGAGAGACGCATCTCGACCGGGCCATCATGGTGATGGGCGCGAACTTCGGCGACCTCGACAGGTGCCTTGACGTCTATCTCGGCACCGGCGAATCGAGCTACGAAGCATTGCTGCCGAACCGCATGTTCCGCAATGCCACTGGCACAAGCTTTCAGGACATCACGACCTCGGGCGGCTTCGGCCATCTGCAGAAGGGACATGCCATCGCGTTCGGCGACATCGAAAACAATGGCTGCGAGAACGTTTTTGAAGAGATGGGTGGAGCGTTTCCTGGCGATTTGTATCGGAGCGTGCTCTACAAGAATCCGTCATGCAAAAATCACTGGATCTCCCTTGAACTGGAAGGGACCAAAAGCAATCGTCCTGCTTTCGGCGCTACCATTGCCGTGACCGTCATCGATGCTGGCCATGAACGCACAATTTACCGGACGGTCGGCTATGGCTCGAGCTTCGGCGGCAACCCGCTGCGCCAACATATCGGCATCGGACAGGCAACCCGTGTCAGAAGCATGAGGTTCGATGGCCCAGCGGCCCGGTGCAGGTTTTTAGAGATGTGGCAGTCAATGCAAGATTTCACCTGCGCGAGGGCAACGCCACGCTGTCGCCCATCCACCTGGCCCAGATGACAATCGATACACGCGCGGTAGCAGGTATGAAGATGCCCATAGCCCGGTGAGCATGGACGATGAGCTGGGAACGACGAGCCTGGGCGAGTAAACACAGCATCCGGTCCGGGATGGCTGGCTTCCTTCTCCGCGGCGTCTCAGGAATGCCGCCCTGCACCATCGAAGATTCCATGCTCTTTTGCGATGTGTTGTGCAGAAAATGGCATGAGGGCCATCCGGTGTATGGGCGGGAATGCCTTCGGCAATGAGCGTAATAAAAAGCCGAAGTGAGCTGCGACGATGGTGGTGACTTCCTCGCCTGCTCAGGCCTCGGCTATCCCGGCGCACCAGTCGGCACAGATGGCGGAAGATTAGCGGTGGTAACGTCCACTCTTCGACAATGAATCCATTCACCGCTGGCGATGGCATCTATGCCGAACCAGGTCATGAGGCGCGACAATTTGGACGTCCCGGCAACGCGTTAGCCGTTAACGGCGACGTGGCGTAACCCTTACCGGCCGAAAAGCAAACCGAGTGGGGACGGCATCCAGAGCAGATGCGCCGCATGCAGGCCCAGAAGCTGCAGTAGAAGAATGTCGTGCACCCGTTTGCCGGCCCGCAGGTGGGAGCACCGGCCAGCGCGGTCAACCGGAAGTTCGCTCAGAATACAGCGCCGGCTTCCCTCACGATCTCTGGTAAATAGTCTGGCGCAGAAAACGCGCTCCTTCGAAACGTCTACAGAAGCGCAAATATGAATGAAGTAGAACAGTAAGCGCGGACGGCCGACCATCAGCCTGTCCGCGCTTCTTTTCTAGTCCCTGCGCTCCATCCCTTAGACTGGAAGTATACGGTCTTATGCTGAGCCTGCCCCGTCGCCTGATCTTCGGCCTCACTCTCCTCCTCGCCCTCACAGCAGGAGCAGGCATCTTTGCGGGCGCAGCTCTCAGCCATTCTGCCGCTCTCGACCATGGTCACTTGACCCGCGAAGCAGCGGTTGCGACGCGCGATGTGCTGGCACATCATGTCCAGGTAGCTGCTTCAGTCATCGTTTTCATCGCGTTTTTTGTTGCCCTGGCAACCGCTTTTCTTGTGCTTCAGCCGATCCGTGCGGCTGCTGCTGCGGCGCGTTCCATCGGCCAGGGCAATCTTGACCAGCGTATCGAGTGGAGTCATCGCGACGAACTCGGCGCCATCGCGACCGAGGTCAACCGCATGGCCGTCCGACTGCGCGACCTGCGCGAAACCGAGCAGGGCCGCCGGCAGATGGAACTGCAGCTCTCGGACGCAATCGTGCAATCCATCTTCGAGCCGATCATCGTTACCGACGCGCGCGGTCATGTACTGAAACTGAACCATGCCGCTGACGGCATCCTTGGCGAAGCAGCCGGTGACCGCATGGCGCTGACCAATACACCGGGCGGCGAGCGCATCCTGGAGGCAGTGCGGAATGCCGTCTCCATGCAGCGTCCGGTCTTCTCCGCGGGCGCAACTGCAGGCGGAACTGCAGCCACGACTGAAAGCGAGAATGCCGTTCTGCCCATGCGTATCGGCAATGCGGATAAATCTTACCGCCTGCGCACGACACCTATGCGCGATGCTGACGGAAAACTGCTCGGCGCCGTCAGTGTGCTCGAAGACATGACGGAATTACAAGACCTGGATCGGTTTAAAAGCCGGTTTATCTCAGTGGCAGCAGAAAAGCTGCGTAATCCGCTCGAATCAGCGCGGCTTGGCCTCTATGCGCTACTGCGTGGGTTCGCCGGGGACCTGCGACCGCTGCAGACCGACCTGCTTGAAGGGGTTCAACAGTCGGTAGAAAATCTGAATGACCTGATGGCTGACCTGATTGATGTCGCCGAGATTGATAGCGGCCGCCGTGATCTCCGCGTTGAAAAGCTGCGACCGATCGACATCCTGCAGGACGCCGGCATCCGTCATCGCGACGAAGCCCGTAAACAGCAGGTGGAAATTCAGATCAAGGCCTATGCCGATCTCTCGCCGGTACTGGCTGACCGACGCGCCATGCGCAGTGTTATGGATAACCTGATCGTGAACGCGCTGCGCTATACGCCATCCGGCGGTTCCATCATGCTCGAAGCAGCCGAAGGTGCCGAGCGAGTGCAGTTCTTCGTGCGCGACACCGGCCGCGGGATCGAAGCCAGCCGCCTGCCCCGCATCTTCGGAAGATTTGTCGAAGGTTCCGGTCAAGCGAGCAGCGATGGAGGCACCGGCGGGACTGGTCTCGGACTCGCACTGGTGCGACGCCTCATTGAACTGCAGAGTGGCCAGGTGCTGATTGAAAGCAAAGTCGGCCAGGGCACAACCGTCTCGTTCATCCTGCCGGTCGGCGTCCCGAGCATGAGCCGTCACATCGTCGAGGTAGGCTGATGGCCGAGCAACGTCCCGCTGAGCGTGGCTTTCCAGACTCTGAACCGCGCAACCTGCAGGAGGTCGCGCCGCTGGTTACGCGCGAGCCGGCCAAACTGCGCGTCTACATCGGGGCCGCGCCTGGAGTTGGCAAGACCTACCAGATGCTGGAGGACGCCCACCTGCTGATCAAGCAGGGCGTCGATGTCGTCAGCGGGCTCATCGAAACGCATGGCCGGGCAGACACGCAGGCGATGATTCAAAACATCGAGATCATTCCGCAGAAGGAGATTGGCTACCGCTCCGTCAAACTGCGCGAGATGGACCTCGATGCGATCCTCGCGCGACGCCCTCACACCTGTATCGTCGATGAGCTCGCCCACACCAACGTCCCGGGGTCACGCAACCGTAAGCGTTACGAAGATGTACTCGAACTGCTGGACGCCGGCATCAACGTGATGACGGCATTGAATATTCAGCACATCGAGACACTGAATGACGCAGTCGCACGATCGGCGAATACGCAGATTCGCGAAACCGTTCCGGACAGTATTCTCAAGCGTGCCGATGAAGTCGTAAACGTCGACATCACGGTTGAAGAACTGCGTCTGCGCCTGCGCCAAGGCAAGATTTACGCCCCGGAGAAGGTCGAACAGGCACTGTCGAACTTCTTCCGCAAAGGCAACCTGAACATGCTGCGCGAGCTGGCCCTGCGCACCACCGCGGAGGAGGTCGGCACGCGTGCCGCGGAATATCGCCGCAACCAGGGTCTTGAACAGGCGCCCATGCCGGAGAAGGTGATGGTCTGCCTGACGCCGCGGCCTGGCGCCGACCGGCTCCTGCGCCTTGGCGCCCGGTTGGCTGGAAGGCTTTCGAGCGACTGGTATGTGGTCCGCGTCGAATCCCCCGACTTTGACGAGCGGCACAGTGATCAGGAAGCAGCGCATCGCATGGAAGAGTATCAACGCAACGGCCGCGAACTCGGCGCGAAGGTAGTCGTGCTCAAGAGTAAAAACGTCTCAAACGCACTCATCGAATTCGCCAAGCAAGAGAACCTTTCGCACGTCGTCTTTGGACAGTCCGCGCGCTCGCGCTGGGACATCCTGTTGCGCGGCTCAGTGATTAATCGTTTCCTCTCTGAAGTGCGCGACGTGACCGTGCATGTAGTTCCGATGAGCAAACTCCGCCGCGAAAAATAAACATGAGGATAGCCTGATCCAATGCCACCGCTTCCTCAGAGGCTGAAGCTGTCTTGCCCGTGGCGAAATTACGGCGGAACTGATGTCTGGCCCATTCAGTACTGACAATTCACTAAATGCGTCACTAACTAGCTATAGCGTTGGTCTGATACGGCGTGCCGGTCTGCAGTGTATGCATCAGGCCGAGATACTCCTGGTAGAGAACACTCCAGCGAAAGCGCTGCTGGAAAACAGCATAGGCCTGTGCTCCCAGACGTGCGCGCTCTGGCTCATTTTCCGCCAGCGATCTTAGCGCGGCAGCAAGCTCGGAAGCCGAATTCTTCTGCACCAGCAAGCCGCCTCCCAGCGTGAAGATTTCCGGGATCCCACCAACAGCTGACGCCACCACCGGCAAGCCCGACGCCATCGCTTCCACATTCACCATGCCAAATGGTTCTTCCCAGGTCGAAGGGCAACAGAAGATCGACGCACTGCGAAACTGCTCAGCAAGTTGTTCTCCCACCATATAAGGCAGAAATTCCGTATTGTGCGGACAGTCACGTTGCAAAGCTTCGGCGTAGGGAGACAGTGTGTTCGTCCCGAAGTTCACGCTGCCGATGATTCTTGCCTGCAGTCGCACGCCCTGTTTCGCCAGCAGACGCATCGCTTCGAGAAGTACATGCACTCCCTTTTCAGGGATAAGGCGTCCGACGAACAGCACTACCGGTATCATCGATACAACTGTGCTGACCGCCGGGTAGAAGCTGTCCTCGTCCGCTCCGTTGTACATGACAGCAGTAGCTCCTATCCGAGGCAGCAGCGAGCGTCCTAGACCTTCAAGGAAACGGCTGTTGAACACTGTCAGGTCCGGTTTCAGATCTTCCCCCTCAGCCGGATTGAGATTTCGCAAGTGATCGTTGTGCATGTGCAGGACCATCTTGAACGGCGCAGGGCCGGCAAAGTGCCTGCGCACTGCGAGCACATACTCCGGGCGGTTATGGATATACAGGACATCTTCAGAGGTCAGGCGATTTGCAATACCGCGGAGCAGCCACTGCATGACGGGAATACGCAGTGCGAGGCGCAACCGATAATCGCGCTTCTTCAGCACCTTTCCATACAGGCGCATACCGCGGTTCACCTGGATACGATCCGGGTGGAAAGCCCAACTGCCGTCACTCGAAGGACAGACAATGAGAGCGTCGTCATCCCGCAGGATGTTTCCCGCCCATCTCGACAACGAGCCACCATTTCGTTCTGAGAATGGCTCGACTTCAGGGAGTACGTGATAGATCATCTGTGATCCGCCTTCGCCCGATCTTCGACATGCCGGGCGGGAGATGAAAAAAACCATCTCTCTTTTTACGGGACATCACGACTTCGGATTAAAACGATCCTCAGCCACCAAGAACATAAATGCCACAGGTAAATCGCTACATCCGGAAAATAAATCAGCGTCTGTTCCAAAATGGTATGTGCCGGCCCGATCTGGCGCTATTAGCGAAAAACACATCACATGAAACAGACGTGGACTACGATCGAGCTGCATAATTGTCTTAGCCCGGTCGCCGTCTTCTACGAGCAAGCCTCCACTGTATGGTTCTGCCGTGATCTGGTTGACAGACGCTCAACATCCACAGTTCTCAGACGGAAAGACCGGAGTGTGCCAGAATGGTTTTGAGCCTCCCATGTCTATAGAGAATTCCATTTCCGAAGTTGTCAGCGCCGCCGATTCCGTTTCCGCCACCAGCCCCGAGACTGCAGATACTCAGTCTGCAATTGAGAAGGCGACCACTGCCGAGGCCGCGCCGGTGGCAGGAGAAGAAGGATCAGAGGACTTCAGCCAGATCCTCAAAGAGTTCGAGCAGAGCCATCCCAAGCGGGGCGATGCCAGGAGCGGTGAAGGTGGTGCCAAGGGTGGCGGCCAGGGCTCGCAGATCAGCGCCACCGTTGTCGCGCTGACGGCTGATTCTGTCCTGCTCGACATTGGATTCAAGACAGAAGGCATTCTGCCACTCACGGCGCTCGGCACCTCTGCCGCTGCCATCAAGGCCGGCGACAAGATGCTCGTCTCGGTCAAAGGCCGTAATGCTGAAGGCTACTACGACGTCGTTCTGCAGAAGATAGAAACGCCGAAGGACTGGTCTGCACTCGAAGCAGCTTTCGCTGAGCAATCGATCATCATGGGCACAGTGACGGCCATCATCAAGGGCGGCGCCTCGGTTGACGTGGGCGTTCGCGCCTTCATGCCGGCATCGCGCAGCGGCACACGCGATGCCGCAGAGTTCGAGAAGCTGGTCGGCCAGGAGATTCGCTGCCGCATCCTGAAGCTCGATGTGGCCGTTGAAGATGTCGTCGTCGATCGCCGCGCTGTACTCGAACTGGAACAGCAGGTCTCCCGCCAGCAGCGGTATGCGGAGATCAAGGAAGGCGACACGGTGTCCCGCACGGGCACCATCGTGGACGTCCCCGT
>CAXTNK010000021.1:55376-58354 GCA_964245665.1 uncultured Acidobacteriaceae bacterium | reverse complement strand
GTGACAGCCACCGTCCGCAGCCTGACCGACTACGGCGCCTTTGTCGACATCGGCGGCATCGATGCCCTTCTGCACATCGGCGACATGGCGTGGACCCGTATCAGCAAGCCGTCCGACGTGGTCGAAGTGGGACAGCAGGTAGAAGTCCGCATCCTCAAGATCGATACAGAAAAGCGTCGCCTCTCCGTGGGTATGAAGCAGTTGCTTCCACAGCCCTGGGACAGCGCCGCTGATCGCTACAAGGTTGGCGATCGCGTGCACGGAACCATCACGCGCGTTGCAGATTTTGGCGCATTCGTCGAACTCGAGCCCGGCATCGAGGGCATGGTCCATCTGTCCGAAATGTCCTGGGCCAAGAAGGTCCGCAAAGCGTCGGACATGCTGACGCCCGGCGAGCGCGTCGAAGCCATGATCCTCGGCATCCAGGTGCCAGAACGCCGCATGTCTCTCGGCATCAAGCAGACCGAAGGCGATCCGTGGGTTGACGTCTTCAGCAGGTACCAGGTCGGCTCGGTCATCGAAGGTCCGGTCACCAGCTTTACCAAGTTTGGCGCGTTTGTACAGATCGCTGAAGGCGTCGAAGGCATGGTCCACGTCAGCGAAATCAGCGCCGAAAAACGCATCGAGCATCCGCAGGATGTTCTGCGCGTTGGCCAGGTCGTGCAAACGCAGGTCATCGAAATCGACCGCGAAAAACGCCAATTCCGCCTGAGCATGAAGCGGCTCATCCCGACCAGTCTCGACGAGTATATGGCCGAGCGAAAAGTCGGCGACGTGGTCACCGCACGCATCACGGACATCAAAAATGATGTAGCCCGCGTGGAACTGGGCGAAGGCATCTACGGCACCTGCAAATTGCCACCAAATGACAGCGGCAGTAGCTCCAACGAAGCCTCGAACAAGCCCGATCTCTCAGCGCTCAGTTCCATGCTCAAAGCACGCTGGAAAGGCAATGCTCCCGCGGCGTCAAGCACGCAGGCAATGGCACCAGGACAGGTCCGCAGTTTCAAGCTGGTCAGCATCAATCCGGAGACGAAGCAGATCAAACTCAGCCTGCAGTAGCAGTCCTGGCGTAGCGCAAAATTGCGGATGCAGGTCCACCACTGCATTCGCTCCGGTCACGATGACAAAGGTATCTCGTCAAGCGGATCTGCCTCACCGGCACTCATCGCGGCCGCCCACCTCTCCGGCTCGCGGCCGCGCGATGGGCTACCGCGAATTGTTGCGCCGACCGAAGTGGAGGGACCTGCATCTCAAACCCTCTCCGGCACATCGGCCAGTCGCCGGAACAATCATTTGGAAGACAAAGCCGGCACGGGCCTGTTAACGTGACCATTCATAGACTGCAGCGAAGTTGATGCGTAACTGCGCGCGCAAGCTGGACTTGACTACCGGAGGATATCCGAGGAATGGCTCTCGCGAAATACATCTGCCGCTTCGCCCCTATCGCACTACTCTGCCCGACGCTTCTCGCTGAAGTTCGCCTCCCGAAAATCATCAGCGACCATGCCGTGCTGCAACGTGAGGCACCCATCCACATTTGGGGATGGGCGGACGCCGGTGAGACAGTCACGGTGACCCTGCACCAGCAGCACGTCGATGCCACGGCAGACCCGCTGGGTAAATTCAGCGTCTACCTGCAGCCCGAAAAAGCCGGCGGCCCCTTCGATCTGACGGTCAAAGGCAGCAACACTGTCACAGCCAGCGACCTGTTAATTGGCGATGTCTGGTTCGCCTCCGGCCAGTCCAACATGGAGCTGCCGTTGAACGGTTTTCCTGGTTCCGCTGTGCTCAAAAATGGTCCGCAGGAGATCGCGGCAGCGAACCATCCCAATCTCCGCCTGCTGCACATTCCCAAGAACGCCTCGATGTATCCGGTAGAGGATCAGCCCGCTTTGTGGACGACGTGCACGCCTGAAACGGCAACGACATTCTCGGCCGTCGGCTACTTCTTCGCCCGCGAAATCTCTGAAAAGGAGCATGTGCCCGTCGGCATCATCGACTCCACCTGGGGTGGCACGCCGGTCGAAAGCTGGGCGAGCCTCGACAGTCTTTCAGCTGATGCCTCGCTGATGCCCGTCTTTCATACCTGGTCGCGCATGGCGGATACGCAGAAGGATAGTGCTGCTGCCACCGCGGCAGAAAAGCGCGAAGACGATGCGGCCGCGCAGGCCGGCAAGCCCAAGCCGCAGCACTCGTGGCATCCCAACCTTGATTCGTGGGCACCCGCAGGACTCTTCAATGGCATGATCGCACCGGCAACGCCGTACGGAATCAAGGGCGTGATCTGGTACCAGGGCGAAAGCAACAGCCCGCGCGCCAGTGCTTACCTCTACAGTAAAGTTTTTTCGACCATGATCAGCGACTGGCGCCAGCAATGGCAGCAGGGTAATTTCCCTTTCCTTTTCGTACAGATTTCCAGTTTCAAATCCACTCCCAGGGAGGACTGGGGCACACTGCGCGACCAGCAGCGTCGCACACTCGCACTTGGTAACACGGCAATGGCGGTGACGCTGGACGTCGGCGACCCTGACAACGTGCACCCCGCCGACAAGCAGACCGTCGCCGCACGACTCGCACTGGCCGGCCGTGCCCTTGCCTACGGCGAACAGGTGGAATACTCCGGTCCGCTGTTCAAGCAGGCCGTGCCTGAGAAGGATGGCATGCGCGTGAGCTTCGAGCACACTGCAGGCAAGCTGGTCTCGAAAGACAGTTCGCTGGCAGGCTTTGAAGTTGCCAGCGACGACCACCATTTTGTGCCCGCCACAGCGAAGATCGAGAATGATACCGTAGTTGTGACGAGTACAAGCATGCCGCATCCGCGCTATGTGCGTTACGCATGGGAGAACGCTCCGCAGGCCACGCTGTTTAACAAGGACGGTTTGCCGGCCAGCCCCTTCACCTCGGAAGACGCGCCCACCAGCCCGGTTGTGGCGCCCGATTAAAGGCCAGTCGCAAACACTTCGTCACCATAGCCA
>CAXTNK010000021.1:6197-55366 GCA_964245665.1 uncultured Acidobacteriaceae bacterium | reverse complement strand
GGCCTGCAGCCATCGACTGCACTGCAACCACGTCGGCTTCGCGCAGGCGGGCGTAGACTGTCTGCCATGGACTCAACTCCGGAAGAGGTGATTGCCAAAGCGCGGGCCGCCTATAGCGATCGCGAGTTGAACGACGCCCGGCGTCGCTTCTCTGAAGCCCTGCATGCGGCGCGGGACAAAGGTGATGGCACTGCGCAGGCGGAGTCGCTTGTTGGTATCGGAAAAATCGATCGCGACCTCGGCGACACCGACTCCGCTCGCGAGCATTACCTGCGCGCCGTCGAAGTTTTCCGTACCCTCGATCAACCTCTGCGCCTTGCACATACGATCCGTCATGTGGGCGATATCCATTCGGCCCAGTCCGACTACGAAGCTGCTGTTCCGCACTATGAGGAGGCACTCGGTATCTACCGAAAGCACAGCACTACGCCCATGCTGGATCTCGCCAACACAGTCGCCGGCTATGCCCGCCTGCAGTACGTTCGAGGAGATCGTGAAGCATGCTCGCATCTGTGGCACGAAGCGCGGGCTCTTTACGCCTCCGTCGGCGTGCAGCCCGGAGTCGACGAAGCGAATCGATATCTGGATCTGCTGAGAAATACGCCGGAGTAAAGGCTGCAGCGATTCCATTTTGCAAAACATCGGATAGCGAGGACAATCAACCTACCAACGCATGCGACGTTACAAATACCTCGATACACTCACTCTCGGCTTCGTCGTCGTACTACTGATCTCTAACCTGGTTGGTCCAAAGATCTGCCAGATTCACCTTGGCCATTTCGCGACATTAAACGTCAGCGGCGCGCAGCTTCTTTTTCCTGTCACTTACATCTTCGGTGATGTCTGCACAGAAATTTACGGCTACGCTGCTTCCCGCCGCGCCATCTGGCTCGGCTTTTTCGCGACCCTGCTGCTCGACGGCATGGGCGAACTGGTCGTCGCGATGCCCTCTGCGCCCGCCTGGCAGAACCAGCATGCGTTTGAGGTCGTCTTCGGACTGGTGCCGCGCTTCGCGATTGCCAGCCTCATCGCCTACTGTGTGGGCGAGTTTACAAACTCATACACGCTGGCCAAGTTGAAAATTCTGACCAGGGGGCGCTGGCTCTGGACACGTACCATCGGGTCAACCATCACGGGCCAGGCAGTCGACACCATCATTGTCATCGTCATCGCCTTCTGGGGATCGCCGTCCGCCCTCATCCGCTCCATCATCATCTCGTCCTATCTCACCAAGGTGGCGTATGAAGTACTGGCCACGCCGCTTACGTATGCGGTCGTTGCTTTTCTCAAGAAGAAAGAAGGCGCCGATGCATTCGATGACAAGGCAAACTTCAATCCCTTCGCCATCCGCGCGACCGCGGTCGACATAGCGGAGTAGGCTATTCACGTGATCACGCGCGCAGTTATCGCAAAGCAGCCGGGCGGCCCGGAACAGCTCAGCCTGGGCTCCATCCCTATGCCGGTTGTCAGCAGCCATGAAGTTCTGATTCATGTTGTGGCGGCCGGGATCAATCGCGCCGACATCCACCAGCGACAAGGCAATTACCCTCCGCCACGGGGTACGTCCAACACACTCGGCATGGAAGTATCAGGCCACATTGCCGAAGTAGGCGGAGACGTCACACGCTGGCAGGTCGGCGACCGCGTCTGCGCGCTACTGGCGGGTGGCGGCCATGCCGAGTACTGCGCAGTTCCCGGCACCCAGTGCCTGCCTGTACCTGAAAATGTTTCACTGGTCGATTCTGCCGGGCTACCGGAAGCTGCCTTCACCGTCTGGGCCAACCTGTTTCACCAGCCCCTGGTGCAGACCGGGGAAAGACTGCTGGTCCAGGGTGGAACCAGCGGCATCGGCAGCTTTGCCATCCAGGCTGCCCGCGCTCTCAATGTGCGCGTCGCTGCGACCGCCAGTACTCCCGACAAGCTTCAACTCTGCCGATCCCTCGGCGCCGAGGCCGCCTTCTCCTACAACGACGACTGGTCGTCCGATGTGCGCGACTGGGCTCAGCCTGACGGCGTCGACGTGATCTTCGATATGATTGGCGGCGACTATTTTCCGGTGCACATCGATCTGCTTGCAGCGCGCGGCCGTCTGACACACATTGCTTACGCGCGAGGCGTAGAAGTGCGCCTGAACCTGCTAAAGGTGATGCAGAAGCGACTTGTTATAACCGGATCGACTCTTCGGCCACGGTCAGTCGAGGAAAAGGGCGAACTACGCGCCGCCCTTGAAGCCCGGCTGTGGCCCTTTGTGATCGATGGCACCATTCGACCGGTAGTCGATCGGAGGTTCCCGATGGAGCAAGTTATCGAGGCTCACCGCTATTTCGAACAGGGCCAGCACGCCGGCAAGGTCCTGCTCACCATGCAGGCTGCCTGACAAAGCCCGGACGCAGAAAAACCCCGCCGATTGGCGAGGCCTTCTGAAAGATCAGTAAAAGTGCTCAGGCGCTGAATGAAGATCCGCAGCCGCAGGTGCTCTTCGTATTCGGATTCTCGAACTTGAACCCGGCCGCTTCGAGCGTCTCGACATAATCCACAACGCAACCCTTCAGGTACATCAGTGAAGTCGCATCGACAAAGACCTTGATGTCTTCAAAGCCGTAGACCTTGTCCATCATACCCTGCTGGTTTTCGAAGGACATTGAGTACTGAAAACCTGAGCATCCGCCGCCGACCACGCCGATACGCAGACCCGCAGGCAGGGGATCCTGCGTTGCCATGATCTCCCGTACCTTTGCAGTAGCCGAAGGGGTAAGCACGAGCGGGGCTGCCGCAGTCTTCAGTTCTGCGATTTCCGGACCCTGGTGCTGGTGCCCGGTCTGGCTTCCTGAAACGATTGCCTCTGCAGCTGTTGCCATGCGTATCCTCCTGGATAAATCAAACTACTATCAGTTTAGTCTGCCTCGGCTGCCAATACAAGCACTCCATGGGATGCCCCGACAGACCACTTGCCTTTTCGATGCGTATCCACCGGCCAAGACTCAAATTCGTGTTTAGATAGCCGTGAAGCCTCTACCAGTGGCTACTCCACGGTGATCCGCGGCTCCACTCTGGCATATTCCGCCTCAGTCAGCACACCCCGGCTCACCAGGTCGTGTTTCCGCGCGTATGGTCTTTGTTTGACGATATCCCCGGCCGCGCTTAAGGAGATCCCCGGCAACATCGCTAACCGCACCTGGCTAGCCGAGTTCACGTTTATCTTGTCTCCCGGCCTGGCCGCGTCTTCGTGCAGGCCCTGTTTGACGCCTGTCGCCACGTCATTTATGTCTGACTCAGCAACAGCAGCCGCCTTACGGGTTGCATCGACGGCCTGCTGCGCGTTCTGCTTTACGGCTACCGTGGTCTGCGCCGCCTGCTGCTGCACCTCCTGGTGGGTGGGAGGATTTCCATTACACCCTGTGGCCCCCAGGATCATGGCAGCGAACAGCAAAATCACTGCCATCTGCTTCATCTTGCACCTGCTTCTATGTGCTTCATGCATATCTCTCCACTACTCCCCGCTGTGGTCATGATGACAAGTTGAGATGCTGCGATTCTATCTAAACAACACCTCGGACCGGACAAGGCCCGGATCCCACATGCGGAACCCGGTTCTCCGGTCCAGCTATAACCGGCTTTGCGGTTCAGCGAGAGCGGTTCGGCAAGACCTAAGACGCGGTGGCGACCAACGGGAGCATAAACGCGCAGCGTGTGTGCCCCTGACGGCGAGTTAGAGGTTGCCGCGTTGGGCTTGTTCGCGTTCGATGGCTTCGAAGAGTGCCTTGAAGTTGCCTTTGCCAAAGGAGCGGCTGCCTTTACGCTGGATGATCTCGTAGAAAAGTGTGGGACGGTCTTCTACGGGTCGCGTGAAGATCTGCAGCATGTAGCCTTCGTCGTCGCGATCGACCAGGATGCCTAACTTTTCAAGTTCCTCAACCGGTTCATCAATTTTGCCCATACGCGTCTGCAGTTCCGTGTAGTAGGAGTGGGGAACTTTGAGGAATTCGATGCCCTGCGACTGGAGTTGCGCGACAGTGCTGATGATGTCGTTGGTGGCGAGCGCAAGGTGCTGAATGCCGGGACCGTGATAGTACTCCAGGTATTCTTCGATCTGCGATTTGCGGCGGCCTTCAGCTGGTTCGTTGATGGGAAATTTGACCCGGCCATTGCCGTTCGCCATCACCTTCGACATGAGGGCCGAGTATTCGGTCGAGATGTCGGCATCGTCGAAATGCTGGTAGAGCGAGAAGCCCATGATGTCGCTGTAGTAGTCGACCCAGCGGTTCATCTCGTTCCAGCCGACATTACCGACCATGTGATCAATGTGCAGCAGGCCGGTCGGACGCGCGAGCGGGTCGGCATCAACGGCCCGATAGCCAGGCAGGAAGGAGCCGGTGTAGTTGCTCCGTTCAACGAAGGTGTGGACTGTGTCGCCGTAGGCTGCGATGGTGGCCATTCGTACTGTACCGTGTTCGTCTTCCAGTTCAAATGGTTCGCGGACACTCCGTGCGCCGCGTTTAATCGTCTCGCGCCAGGAGTGTTGAGCGTCGTCCACCCAGAGCGCCACATCGCGGACGCCGTCGCCGTGCCGATGAATATGATCGGCAATTTCACCAGCCGGTTGGAGCGGCGTGGTCAGCACAAAACGGATCTTGCCCTGCTGCAGTACGTACGAGGCGCGGTCGCGCTGGCCGGTCTCGGGTCCGGCATAGGCGACCAGGCTCATGCCCAGGGCCACTCGATAGAAGTAAGCAGCCTGGCGGGCGTTGCCGACATAGAACTCGACGTGATCGGTGCCGTTCAGGGGAAGAAAGTCTTTGGCCGTCTGGACTTCAGGTTGTTGACGGTGATCCATCATCGTAGCCATATGTTTGTACTCCTGCCCGCTTCGGACTGTTTTTGGATGACTCGCAGGACGAGCGGGCACTGTTCTCTGCGACCCAACACCATATATCAGCGGCGCGATGGTTGGCCAGTTGATCCCCGTTCCTGGTCGGAGCCTGAAATCGGAGCGATACCACAACATCGCGCGACGCTATCCAGGCTTCTTGACCCGCATGACGGTGCGGCTGGTAAGTTGTTCTGTCATTTCAGCGTGCCGGACGCCCAGCGCTTCGAAGCAGTCTATCCTTTGGCCGAGAACGTCTCTTTCAATCCACATCACACAAGAAAAGATGGATCGCACGATTCCATGTCTTCACTACTATCGGACCATCCGCCCGGGTTGGAACGGCAACCTGGAAAACAGCGAGCAATCGGACCTTTGTAACGCTGAGGATTTGCAGGGCCATGAACGCGATAAACCAGCTGGTTGGCTACCGCACTGACAATGAAAGTGAAGAAGTGGCATCGTGAGGTATGACTGAGCCGAAGGTGATTAACGTCGACCGTATGGATGGGCATGTGGTCGTAAGCTTCGAGGACGGGGTGATCGCTCTCTACTCTTCCACTTTACTGCGAGAGCTGTTGCCCCGGGCGCAAGTATTTCCTGAAGTCGAAGACGAGCCCGAAGACCAGGGCGAATTCCTACAGTTGTAGAGCTAGATGTAGAGCCAACTGAGGATGGCGGCTGGCCGTCTCGTCACGAAAAGGCCAACTTGAGGACGCAACGAACACCACAGCAACAGGACGTCCGCTCTGAGCCGATTTACGATCTGGATGACTGTCGATCAAATGATGGCGGCATAGGCGAATGGTCGTTCGTCATGGCTCTTCCAGAAGTAGCGCAGGATAATGACGCTCGCGACCGCAGCGTAGGCGCACCAGAGTGATGTGAATGCAAAACGTCGCACCGCGATGACGGCGATCAGAATCCCCAGGTTCACGGCACCAAACAGGACCATCGCACGCACCTTCGAAAAGAAGAGCGAGCCGCAGGTAGCGATGACGTAGAGGATGGCAAGAGTCGTGTTGTTGGTCGCCGTATTGATGTAGACGATGCTGTTCTGTTCCACGGAAATATGCAGCGGGTATGCCGCCAGCCCCCATAGCATGTAAAGAGTGGTGCCGCCGCCGAGGATCACGAACGGCAGCATGCGCTTTCGGCTGGTCTTGTCCGGCTCAAACCAGAAAACGCTGAGCGGCAACAACAGCGGGAGCAGTCCCTGGGCATAAAGTACGAAGGCCTTACCCATGTCATGCGTGACCTGCAAGGACAGGACCCCGTCCAGGCCCAGCCAAACAAAGCCTTCGATGAACTGGTGAATGGCGAAGAGTGTCGGAAGTGTGGCGAAGAGTAGCTCGCGACGATGTTTGACGCGCGTGAGCGTGATGACGCCAATCGTTCCCAGGACACCACTGCCGACGAAATTTGCTGCTGCCGAAAAACACATGGTTGGTACGACCTTTTTGCTCGCTTGCAACACTATGACGCGAACATCGTTTGGAAGCGAACCCTTAGAATCAGGACGAGGGTATAACGCGACAGATGCAGATTGGGATTGATAGTTTTGCGGCCCGTATTGCCGACCCGGTGACCGGTATCCTGCTGTCTCCGGTCGAGCGCATGCAGAACCTGCTTGAAGAGATGGAACTGGCTGACCAGGTGGGGCTCGATGTCTTTGGCATCGGCGAACATCATCGGGCAGAATTTCTCGACTCTGCGCCAGCCGTGATCCTGGCCGCCGCCGCGACTCGAACGAAGTCAATCCGGCTGCCCGCGGCGGTAAAGGTTCTGAGCGCCGATGACCCGGTGCGCGTTTTTCAGGAATTTGCGACGCTTGATCTGATCTCCCGCGGGCGAGCAGAAATTGTGGTCGGACGCGGGTCGTTTATCGAATCCTTCCCATTGTTCGGGCTGCCGTTCGAGGATTATGACTCGCTGTTTACCGAGAAGCTTGACCTTCTGCTGAATATTCGCGAGAACACGCATGTGCACTGGTCGGGCAGGCATCGGCCGGCGCTGACGGGACAGGCAGTGTTTCCGCGGCCCTTACAGGACCCGCTGCCGATCTGGCTTGGCGTGGGTGGCACGCCACAATCCTTCGCTCGCGCGGGTGCGCTGGGCCTGCCGCTCATGGTCGCGATTATTGGCGGCGAGCCGCATCGATTCCGGCCACTCATCGATCTCTACCGCGAAGCAGGAAAGCGCGCCGGCCATGCCCCGGAGAAGCTGGTGGTCGGAATTCATTCAATCGGCTTTGCTGCCGATACAACACAGCAGGCCGCGGATGATTTCTTTCCCGGCTATGCGCAGACCTTTACGCAAATCGGCAAGGAACGGGGCTGGCCGCCGACGACGCGTGCTCAGTTCGATGCCTTGCGCGGACCGACGGGGGCGTTGATCGTGGGCGACGCGGAGACAGTTGCCGCGAAGATGCTGTACGAGAACTAGGCGCTGGGTGGTGTGGTGAGAATGACGTTCCAGATGGGTGTGTCAATGATGTCGCACGCCAGGATGATGCGGGCGATCGAGATCCTGGGCACAAAGGTGGCGCCGATCATTCGCAAGGAACTCGGGGTGTGACCGTCTGCCCCTCACCTTGTCATACCTAACCGGATTGGCTTTCCGCTTGTCATGCGGTCGGAGTAGAGGGATCTGCATTTGAAAACGGGCGGAGCGATGCAACCATGGCGAGCGAAGCACGAATATTGTCACATTGATCGGAGCGAAGCGCAGCCGCAGTGGAGAGATCTGCGTGAAATTTTGCCAGTTCGAGAAAACACAGGTCCTTCGACTTCGCTCAGGATGAATAGGTTGCCGTTTGACTTCTGCTTGTCCCGTCTGCGAACCTTGAGAGTTTTGTAATGAGTGATTCCGGAAGGAAAGCGATGGCAACGGATCTCGACAGCCTGGCGGTTGTGGCGCCCACCGAAGTGACCTCGGATGCACAGCTTGAAGCGGCGCGTCCTTATCTGATTACACAGGACTGGTCTGCTTATACGCCGGCGCAGCATGCTGTGTGGACGGAACTGGTGACACGGCGCATGCCTGAACTTGAACTGCATGCATGTGCCGAATACCTCGACGGCTTCCAGCAGATTGGTCTGCAGAAGGACTCAATTCCCGACCTGACTGCTGTAAATCAGAGGTTGGGTCCGCGGACCGGCTGGAACGCAAGGCCGGTAAGTGGCTATCTGCCCGCGCCTGCGTTTTTCGAAATGCTGGCGACCCGCCAGTTTCCCACGACCATCAGTATCCGCGGGATGGAATCTCTGGAATACATACCCGAGCCGGATATCTTTCACGATGTGTTCGGCCACGTGCCGATGCATGCGCACCCGGTCTTTGCAGATTTCCTGCAGCACTACGGCCAGGTCTGCACGCGGTTGACGGCAGAGGATGACCTGGTCAAGATGGGTCGTCTGTTCTGGTTTACGGTTGAATTTGGCGTGATCCGGCAGAAGGGTGAAATCAAGCTGTACGGCAGCGGATTGATTTCGTCGCATGGCGAAGCCCGGCACGTCATCGACGGCGGCCCGGAGATTCGGCCGTTCAACCTGGACGCTGTGATGGCGCAGGAGTTTTCTATTTCGGAGATGCAGAAAGTTCTATACGCCGTCGAGTCTTTTGAAGAGATCTACGAGGCGACCAAGGAAGCAGAGCAAAGGCTTGGCTGATCTGTAGCCGCAAACGTGCCGTATTTGGTTTTCGGCAGGTCAAGTGGCCTGGTTGCGACCGCATGGAAGAAGTCCCGTTCGCGGAAGCATCGGCTGCAACTTTAGATCCATACGCCTGAATTTGTATATCGAAAATTGGCATCTATGCGAGAGAATGCAGCAGGAGTTACCAATTTGCCCCGTATCCACTTTCATCAGCAGCTGGAAAACCTGAAGAGCAAACTGCTTGCCATGGCTGCGCTTGCGCAGCAGGCTGCCGAGTCGTCGGTCGAAGCGTATATTCAGCGCGATCGTGGCATGTGCGAGTACGTGCGGGAGAACGAAGCCGCCATCAACCTGGCGCATCGCGAGGTAGACGAGCAGGCGTACGAACTGCTCGCAAAGGAGCAGCCGATGGCCGTCGATCTGCGCTTTCTGCTGGCTGTCATCAAGATCAATGGCGATCTCGAGCGCATCGGCGACCAGGCAATGAGTATCGCCCAGCGCACGGTCGATCTACTCGATACTGAGAATGTTCACCTGCCCGTCGATATTGCCGGCATGGGCAGCTACGCGGGAAAGATGATCCGGAAAGCAATCCAGGCGCTCCTCGACGCAGATGCTGCGACGGCAGAAGGAGTAATCGCGATGGATGACGAAATCGATCGCATGAACCGGATGGCGCATGAAGATCTGACGGAAGTGATGTTGAAGCGTCCGGACGCGAGTCTGCAGATCCTCAATGCAATCGTGATTGCCCGCAACCTGGAACGAATCGCGGATCATGCCACCAACATCGCGATGGATGTCATTTTCTGGGTAAGAGGGTCGGACGTACGGCACCAGATCAGCCTGGCTGTCGACTAGGTCGCTCTAACATTGGCCGTTGCGGCTAAAGAGCAAAGCAGGTTCTTCGATTACGCTGCGCTTCGCTCAGGACGACACAGTTTCTTTCGGCTGAATCTCAAAGGTTGGTGTGGTGTTTGCCTGTCACGGGCGAGCGCCTTCACGCCACCAGGCGGCCGGAGATCACTCCTGCATAGACGGCAAGATAGCCGATGACGACGCTCAGCCCGACATTGAGCAGCGCAACGCCGATATGGCCCTGCGTGGCTTTCTCGAACGTCTCATATTCGAAGGACGAAAAGGTGGTGTACGCGCCGACGAAGCCGACCGGCAGCATCAGCCGCCAGATCGGGCTCAGGTTCGTCCTTTCGTCGAGCACGGTAATCAAAAAACCAATCAGGAAGCAGCCGCTGATGTTGACCGCGATTGTTCCGTAGGTAAACTTTGTTCCGAAACGGTCATAAATCAGGTTGCCGAGCCAATGGCGCGCGATGGCACCTGCGGCACCACCGAGCGCTATCCAGAAATATTTCATCAACTTGCTCGATCTCCCTGCTCAGGAATATTGAAACTGGATTGGGGCAGAGGGTCAAGGCACTACTGGTTCGCGTATACGGGTGAGAACGCTTGCAACACAATCGGCGGCGGTACACTCCAAGTGGCTTTGCGGTGTTAAAGACGTGACTTCCAGGAGAGACGATGCATTTGGAGCAAAGAGTTCGTGGCACAGGCAGAACAAGTACATGGGCGATCGCTAGCGCCTTGATCATGGCTCTTTTGGCGCTACCGGGCACGGCAGTCGCGCAGAAGTCCGGGAGTGCCGTCGCCGATGACGGCGCTACGAAGGCAGCGAAGACGGTGACGATTCATCTTGATCCCGACGCTACGATGGTGCGTTTCACGCTGAAGTCGCTCCTGCACAACGCGCATGGCACCTTCAGGCTGAAGGGCGGCGATGTGGTCACCAATCCTGCGACAGGCCTAGCGCAGGGCGAGGTGCTGATCGACGCCGGCACTGCTTCTACCGGTGATTCGACTCGTGATGCGAAGTGGCAGAAGGAGATTCTCGACAGCACGACTTACCCGGCCATCATCTTTCACCCGGTGAAGGTTGAGGGACTCAAAGCCGGCGACGGCACGCAGCAGGTGAAGGCGAGCGGGACGTTGACACTGAAAGGCCAGGACCATCCGATCGAGATGACACTGACGGTCACAACCAGCGGTAAAGATGTGACGGTGACGACGCACTTCAACATTCCGTACGTTCAATGGGGATTGAAGGAAGCGACAACAGGCGTGGTGCGGTATGACAAGCAGGTGGAAATTACCGTTACGGCAAAGGGGGTTTCGAAAAATGAAACTGCCCGACCTTCCGGACCACCGGCTCCGGATGCGCAGTAAGGTTGTCAGGGCTGAGCGACTTGTCTTCCCGTGCGGAAGCCCCACCCTTGCTCTGCAGGGATGGGGCACCCGCGCTTGCGGCAAATTCTGAATTTACAGGTAAAACTGGCGGATAGCGTCGTAAACGTACATGCCGAGGATTGCAGCCGACATCGCGCAGGCCCCGACGGCAAATGCCTTGACCGCCGGTTGGATTTTGCGCATCCGCGTGAGGATCATGTCCTGTTCGTCATGCTGATGTTTTGAGGAATCATCCAGGAACAGGCAATCTTCCTCATAACGGGTGAGTGTTCCACGGTAGACGAGGAGGGCCAGTAGCGCGACTGTAATTCCGGCCCACACTATCCAGAGAAGCGACATCATGGTCATAAAGCACCTCGGACTGAGCGTTCAAGCCGGTCCGAGTGCCAGGAGGCATAAAAACGCTTTCGGGCAGAGGGGCCGTTCGGTCTCGGACTATAGTCCCTGAAAATGACATTTGGGAAGTCATAAAAATGAGAATCACGCACGCATGTACTGAGCATCACACTCCGGTCAAACTGGCACTCCGCAGAGACTGCATCTGCGCCTGATAAAAGTAGACTCCGGGCGATAAGCAAATTCACTTCGACGCCGCACGCAAGACTCAGCCATGCTCCAGACCAAACCACCATGCGGGCAATGGGAGCATAAGCGGCAAAGCTCCGCACGCCTTGATGGCAGATCGCGCATCGATGCAGATCGCGATGGCAGATCGTCCGGTAGTCTAGTGACAGGATGATGCGTCTGTTGAATTACCTGTCGGAGGTTTTTATTGGCACCTTCGGCATCACGCGCCCGGCGCCTGAGAAGGCGCGGCAGGTATCCCTTGCGCTTGGCGGGTTCATCCTTCTGGGGCTACTCGGTGGCTTCGCACTCGTCTTCTTTCTGCTTTACAGCATCCGCGCGAGCCGCTGATTGGCCGAACCCATTACAAGCACAACACGCGCGCGCATTGCCGTCGCAGCCTGCTTCTTTGTCAACGGCAGCGTGATCGGCGGATGGGTGCCGCACGTTCCGGACAAGGCGCGTGAACTGGGCCTGAACCCTGCGCAGCTTGGCGCGATCCTGCTGGCAGGCGGCTGCGGGGCGACGCTCGCCATGCCACTTGCCGGGTGGTTTACCTCGAAGATCGGCAGCAAGCGTGTCGTCATCATCGGTGGCTGCCTGATGCCGCTTGCGCTGACCCTTGCGGTCATCGCGCCCGCGCCATGGATCATGGCCATCGGCCTACTCCTGCTCGGACTTTCCGGCGCTTCCATGGATGTCGCCATGAACTCGCAAGGAGTCGTTGTCGAAAAGCAGCTGGGCCGTCGCACCATCTCGCTCTTCCACGGTGTGTGGAGTATGGGCGGCATGCTCGGCTCGGCTGCAACCGCCGCGGCCCTCTCTCGCGGTTTGAAGCCGGGCCTGGTGGTCGGCGTGCTCGCGGCGCTGCTCATTGCCATCATCGTGACCATGCAGCGCGAGCTGATCGAACATGCAGCCGAGCAGACGCATGGCCGCCAGCACATGATGCGCCCGCGCGGCCGTCTGCTCTTCCTCGGTATTCTGGCTTTCTCGGCGATGCTCTCAGAAGGCGCAGTTGCCGACTGGTCCGGCTTGTACCTGCGCGTCGTCCGGCACCTGGGCGAAGGCGTTGTCGGCTATGGCTATTCTGCGTTCGCTGCTGCCATGGTCATCGGGCGCGTGACAGGCGATCGCTTCGTCGCGCGCGTGTCCGAACTGCGCGCCCTCCGTTACGGGGGATTACTCGCTGCATTTGGCACCGTGATTGTGCTTTTGACTCATAGCCTCGTCGCTTCGCTGCCCGGCTTTGCGCTGATGGGCCTGGGCCTGTCGAATGTCTCGCCGATCCTGTATCGTTCCGCCGGCCAGGTTCCGGGCGTTGCTCCCGGCGCAGCCATCGCGACGGCCGTCGGCATCGGCTACGCGGGACTTCTCATCGGACCGCCGCTGCTCGGCGTCCTGGGACGCACTACCGGCGTCGGCAGCATCTTCATGGTCGTAACCTGCCTCTGCCTGGCCCTTTCGCTTGCCTCACCCGTGCTGCGCCACATACATGCGCCTGAATGATGCGGGCTGAATCGCGAGATGGTCGATCGGCCGCTCGTTTTGCCATCCCGAACGAAGCGAAACCGTCTTGGAGAGACCTGCATCTTCTCACCACACCGCAAAAGTGGGTGCCCCTCCTTGCACGCAAGGGCGGGGTATCGACATCCCGGGTTGCGCTACGGGCAGCCTGCCATTCCCCACAAAGCATCCGACAATCAACATGCCGCAAGCCAGGAGCACCACACAAGTTTGCATCGGCATCTCCGGCTGGCGCTATGCCGGCGCAACAGAACAGGCTGCACAGTAACCAGCTACTTCTGCCGCAGACTCTCTGCATGTTCAGACCAGGACACCGGCCGCCACGCCTTGGCCTGCACCGGCCAGCGAAGATCATTCACACCATCCGGAAGGACCGTGTTCAATACCCAGTCGATGCGCGCCGTTGCATCCTCAATGACGGCCTGCAGACCCGGATCATTCTGCACCGAAGCGGAGAACACTACCGCTGTCAGTGCATTGCGGATGTGATGATTTACCTCCGCTGCAATTTCCATCCTGCGTGCCAGCAAGATTCGCCGACGCTTCTCAAAGATGATCAACGTGTAGCACAGCGCAAACGCCACAACACAGGTGTACCCGTCGGAAGCATAGAGCTGCTTCACACCGTGGAAAAGAAAGTCGACGCCGAATCCGCAACCGGCAATGGTCAGCGCCAGCAGCAGAGACGCCAAAATTGTGCGAAGGCTTAAGTAAGGATTGTTAAAAACCTTGAGCATGTCGTCCACCCATGCTACCGCTTCTGCGAAGTACTTGTCCTGGACCAGGACTGCTCAGGCGCGCAGCAAAAATGCAGAAACAGCAGACAGCACGCCCAGCAATCCAAATATGCCGCCCAGCAATGCATAGGCGCGTTTGCTCGTCAGCAGAGTGATTGAAGTGATGACCAGCCCGATCTCCAGCATTGCTTCACCCAGGTCGAACCGGTCGGCACGCTTCTCCGCTAAGCGGCCGTCGGCTTCCTGCTCCTTTGCCTTCGCCGAGCCTTCTTTCAGGTCGCTGTCCCATTGTGAAGAATGCTGCAGATACTTTGCTTTCAACTGGTCCGCCGCAGCCTGGTCCGTGACAGACAACGTGGACAATAGATCGACGGCCAGCGACGTATCGTTCTGACGTATGCGCTTCGCCTGGTACTCGTTCCAGTTGTCACTCGCACGCGCCTGCGCCAGCACCGCCTCCGTCGACGCGCGATGCCCAAGCAGCGTCGTCACCGCCACCAGCACCGCAAGAATCGCCATCATCAGCGCAATCGGACGCATCGAAGAGTCATGCGCAGCATGCTCGTGATGCTCGCGAAGTTCGTTCGCTTCCGTCACTTCCATCGCTAATCCTACCTTCCGTGCTTAGAGACTGTACCCGTTATAAGATACCTCCGGCAGCGCCTGCGAGGCGTGTAGTGTTTGCCGCACGGGCGAGTATCGCTGTCAGCGCAGACCCGCCGGAGGCATTTGCACAAACCCGGCTCAATCCTCCGAACCGCGGAGGTTGATGAGGGACTGCATGTCTTCTAGCGTGGTTGTGTCACCTTTGATTTCGCCGGATGTGGCGAGTTCGCGCAGCAGGCGCCGCATGATCTTGCCGCTGCGGGTTTTTGGCAGTACTTCGGTGAACTTCAGATCGTCCGGCCGGGCAAGCGCGCCGATCTCTTTCGCGACCCATTTGCGCAGTTCTTCCCTCAGTTCAGAACTGGGCTGCGTGCCTGTTTCCAACGTCACAAAAGCAGCGATGGCCTGGCCCTTCATGTCGTCAGGACGACCGACCACCGCGGCCTCGGCGACCTTCGGATGGGCGACCAGCGCCGACTCAATCTCCATGGTGCCGAGCCGGTGGCCGCTGACGTTGATAACATCGTCGACACGGCCCATGATCCAGTAGTAGCCGTCTTCGTCGCAGCGCGCGCCGTCGCCGGTGAAGTAGCTGCCTGGTATCTCCGACCAGTACGCTTTTTCGTAACGCTCTTCGTCGTTGTAGATGGTGCGCGCCATGCCTGGCCATGGTTTGCGGATCACTAACAGGCCGCCATGACCTTTCGGCACAGCGCTGCCTTCTTTCGTAACAATCTCCGGCACGATACCAAAAAACGGCCGCGTGGCTGAGCCGGGCTTGGTCGGAACAGCGCCAGGTATCGGCGCCATCATGATCGCGCCGGTCTCAGTCTGCCACCAGGTATCGACGATCGGGCAGCGTTCTTTGCCGATGACCTCGTAGTACCACATCCACGCCTGCGGATTGATCGGTTCGCCGACTGTCCCGAGCAGCCGCAGCGATGACAGATCGTGCTTTTCGGGCAGGTCCTGGCCCCATTTGATGAACGCGCGGATAGCCGTCGGCGCCGTGTAGAAGACCGTGACCTTATGGTCCTCGATAATCTTCCACGTGCGGTCTTCGCGTGGACAATTCAACGCACCCTCGTACATCAACGTCGTGACACCATTCTGCAGCGCGCCATAGACGACATAAGAATGGCCGGTGACCCAGCCAATATCTGCCGTGCACCAGTAGACGTCATTCTCGCGCAGATCAAAAATGAACTTGCTCGTCAGGTAGGTCTGCACCGAATAGCCGCCAGTCGTATGCAGAATGCCTTTCGGCTTCCCTGTCGTGCCGGACGTATACAAAATGTACAGCGGGTCTTCGGCATCGAGCGGTTCCGCCGGACACTCTACAGAAGCTTTCGCCATCAGTTCATGCCACCAGTAATCGCGGCCGGCCTGCATGGTGACGGCACACTTCGTCCGCTGGTACACGATCACATGCTTCACGGAATCGCATTGCTGCAGCGCTTCATCGACGACTGCTTTCAGCGGCACCTGCGCACCGCGACGCCAGCTTGCATCCTGTGTAATCACCGCATTGCATTGCGCATCGTTGATACGATCGACCAGTGCATGCGCAGCGAAGCCGCCGAAGATGACGGAATGAATAGCGCCGATGCGCGCACACGCCAGCAGCGCAATCGCGAGCTCCGGCGTCATACCCATGTAAATGGCGACCCGGTCACCCTTGCGAACTCCCTGCTGCTTGAGGACGTTCGCGAATTTCTGCACCTCGATATGCAGATCGCCGAAGGTCAGCTTGCGGACTTCACCATCCGGCTCACCCTCCCACAGGATCGCAATATGGTCGCGCTTATCGCCTAGCGCATGACGGTCGACGCAGTTATACGAAAGATTCAGCTGGCCATCGGCGAACCATTTCGCATGTGGCAGCTCCCAGTCGAGTACCCGCGTAAACGGCTTGAACCAGTGCAGTTCTTTCGCAGCCTCGCCCCAGAAAGCTTCAGGGTCATCGATCGACCGCTTGTACATCGCCTCATACTCTTCCATGCTGCCGATGCGGGCCCTGGCAGCGAACTCTGCGGGCGGAGGAAAGACGCGGTTCTCGCGCAGCATGGAGCTGAAGTGGGCGTCCTGCGGTGCGCCCTTCTGAGAACCTGTGGCGTCATTGGACATACGTGGTCTACCTCTCAGTTTTAAAAACGATGATCAAAACGGGGAGCGCCATGGAAACACTCGCTCCGCCTTACACTACCGTCGCCAGCGCATCAGGGCAAGTACAGCGTCTCTTACACAACCGCGGCCACGGCAATGGATGACTATTCGTCAATGATCCTCGATGCATCCTGACTGCAATCATCTCCACACACCACCGAGCCACTCGGCCTCAACGCCGCCGCACATATATCCGGTAGCCCGCGGGGTGGTCAGCATGGCTGGCCCACAGCACCGGCCTCGACCAGGCATGCTCTTCAACCATGGCATAGTGTTCATTCAGATAGTCGTCAAACTCCGGCCATCGCTTAAGCTTGTCGTACGTGTCGAGCGGCTCGCCGTCTTTCGAAAACATGACAGGAAACACCTGCTTGCTCACAATAAAAATCCGCGGCGGATTCTTCTGCACGTCCTTCCAGAAATGCTCGCGCATGGCATCGATCACGGCATTCGGCTGCGGCGCGAAGAAATAAAAGTCCACAAGGAAGCCCGTGCTCTGCACCAGGTCCATGCGGTATAGCGTACTGATGCAGCCGGAGAACGCATCCAGGCACTGCACGTGGCCGGAAAGTTCAGTGCCGCCCAGCCTGTTTAAATCTGTACTGAGCTGGTTGTAGTAATCGTCGTTCCGCCAGTCAAACCGGCTGATTTTGTAGACAGAAAGCGGCGCCATGAACAGGGCCGCGACGATCAGTCCCAGGGCACCCAGAATGCTCAGCACGCGCAATGCCTTCTCTCCCTCTTCGACTGCACGAGAAAGAAATGCCTGCTGGAATTGAAGCATCACGATCAGAACCAGGAAGGCCAGGAAAGGGTACCGGTGATAAACAAAACCCTTCCCCTGCACCACGAAGGAGACCAGGCACAGCATCAGCCCGCCATAAAGCGCCCATCCTTCCCAGCGAACGTCGAGGACAGCAAAGTTCGCCAAAACAGCCGCCGCTTTATCGAAGCGCGCCGGAGAGTTGCGCAGCGCCAGTACCCTCATACCGTTCAGCACCCAGATCGCCGCCCATAGCACCAGCAATGGAGCGAGAGGCGAGAAACTATGCTGCAGCAGATACGCAACGGGCCGCCTTTGCAGCGTGGCATAGTAGGGCCACATCCAACGAACAGCATCAACAAATGCCGGGATGGAATGGTGCGCAGCCAGGAAAATCACAACTGCTATAACTGGAATGCCTACGCCCACACACACCGCGAAGCCATACGCGAACACCGGCGTCTGCAGGCGTCGCAACCGTACGAAGGCAAGGACGAGAACCAGGTATGCCGCCAGCAGCACGGTGGGCTTGATAGTGAGAGCAAGCGTCGAACAGAGACCGGCAACACCAAGCAGCAACGGCCGCTGCCGCCGTAGTGCGTGAAACGCCAGGGCGTAAGCAGCAAGCAGCAGAACAGCCATGATCAGGTCGCGCTGGCCACTCTGTTCAATGCCATCCCGTCCGTGCACAATGCCGAACAGGCATCCTGCAACAAAAGCAGCATAGCGCCGGTCGCCGAACCAGGTTTCTGCACGTTCCGTGGCCACTGGCCACGCGATAGCGATCATCGCGGCTACGGCTCCCGTGATCAGCGAGAAATCGAAGACTCGCAGCGCTGCACGACCGCCGCCAAAACTGTGCACCACCAGCCAGTCAACCAGGTAGGTGCCAGGCATCTGCGCATCCACAATCTGCCGGTAAGGCGTCATGCCATGAGCCATTAACAGGATGAGATAGTGGACCGATACGGCGTCGCCCACCAGCGGCCAGCGCCACGTCTCGAGCATGAAAAGCAGCAGGCATCCCGCCGCAACGACACAAAGCACCGGCGGGAGCAGCCGCCTGAACGCGCCTTCCGCCGACATAAAACTATTCATGCTTGAGGACTCCGGTTTCGGAAACAGCCGGTTTGCGCAGATAGATGCGATACCCCGCAGGGCGCTCCGGACGGCTGCCCAGCAGGACGTACTGTTGTGGCGTGCGTTCCGCGGCGATTTCGTAGTGGGCGTTCAGATAGTCGTCGAAAAGCGGCCAGAGCTTGAGCTTGTCATAACTGTCCGGGGTAGCCGGGCTGATGGGAAAAACCATCTTCGTGACGATGAATACCTCGGGCGGATTCTTCTGAATTTCATCCCAGAACTGCTTCCTCATCGCTTGCACAACAGGACTGGAGCTGGGCGTGAACAGGTAGAAGTCGACGATATATCCAGTCGTTTGAACCAGTCCCATGCGATAGAGCGTATTGATACATCCGGCGAAGGCGTCGATGCACTGCACATGCCCGGACAGTTGCGGGCCACCTGCTGCAGCGAGGTCAGCGCTCATCATGCGGAAATCCTCGTCGTCTCCCCACTGGTACCTGCTGCTTTTGTATGTCGAAATCGGCGCTATGACCAGCGCTGCAATGCACAGGCCTGCAATGCCGACCACGCGCCAGCTCAGCGCCATCCTACGCAATGCGATCGGCATACCGGGGACATCGAACGTACTCTGCACGGCGCGCCTGAATTCAAGCGCAGCGACCAGGAGAACGAGCGCCATCAATGGGTAGCGATGATAAGGGAAACCCTTTCCCTGCAGTAAGAACGAGACAAGTGCCAGCAGCATTCCGGCATACAGCGCGATACGCTCCCACGCCGGCTGAGACACTTCATCAGGGCCAAACAATTTGTTCCGTTCAGCATTCATTCTGTCCATGCCGAACCTAAGCACGATCGAGACCACCAGGAGCAGAAACAAGACGGCCACGGGGGACAGGCTATGGCCGAGCAGATACGGGATGGAGCGGCGCTGCAGAGAAGCATGATACGAAAGCAGGCTCACCCCTCCCTTTAGAAACGCTAGTAGCGCGCCGTCGTAAAGCAGAAAAGCCAGTGCTGCTGCGACTGGGACCAGGTTGCCTGTAATCACGGCCAGAACATTAGCGCCCATTGGGGAGCGCTCGCGAGACAGGTGCCACAGGGCGAGGACCAACACGACTTGAACGGCCGGCAGGATCGTCGGTTTTATGATGATCGCTGTCGACGCGCAAATCCCCGCGAAGAACAACAGCCGGGCTTGATTCCCGCGGACTGCATGAAAGGTGAACGCATAGGCAGCGAGCAGCAGCACCGCCATGATCAGATCGCGCTGCCCGGCCTGCGGTATGCCGTCGCGGCCATGCACCAGCGCAAAGAGTCCGCCGGCGAGGAAGGCCGCCCAGCGATCGTCCCTTAGAAAGCTCTTACGTGCGGCGCCAGGCTTGGGCCACGCAATTGCAATCATGGCTATCATTGCCGACGCCATCAAGGAGAAATCGAAGAGCCTCAGACCAGGTGCGCCAGATCCAAAGATATGCATGACCGCCCAGTCGATCAGGTAGGTGCCTGGCATCTGTGCATCGACGACCTGTCGGTAGGGCGCCATTCCGTGCTGCATCAGCAGGATCAGGTAATGGACGGACACGGCATCGCCCACCAGCGGCCAGTGCAGCGTGTCCGCCACGAAAAAGACCAGGCACACCACCATTACGGCACAGAGTACCCACGGCAGCCATGCGGCCCAAGGCGGGAGTCGCGAAGTAGATGCATTGGGTGGCACAACAAGCGGCTTGGTTGCGGCAGGATCGATGCGAGAAGTGTTGCAAATAGACAGTCGAAAGGCAATGTGCATCCCAACAACAGGCGTCCAGCGGGTAATCGGCGCACAGGCGACAAATGCTGGCAACGGAGAAGTGGCGCACACCCGAATACTGCACGATTTCTTCCGCGTGCCCTGTACCCTGGAGTTTCACGAAATGGCTGCATTTTCATTTTTGGATCGTGACCGGTCCATTGCTTCTCCCGGCTTCAACCGATGGCTGGTACCGCCGGCGGCACTGGCGATCCATCTTTCTATCGGACAGGTCTACTCTTTCAGTGTCTTCAAGAACCCACTGCTGGCCCTCACCGGAGCGGACGGGTCGCATTGGGACCTGAAGGCGATTGGGTATATCTTTTCGATCGCGATCGCCGTTCTCGGCGTGTCGGCTGCTCTCTTCGGCAAGTGGCTGGAGACTGCCGGGCCGCGTAAGGCGATGTTCCTGGCCGCCATCTGCTTCGGCTCAGGCTTCCTGATTGCTTCGCAGGGCGCTGCTCTCCACCAGCTCTGGCTGGTTTACCTGGGTTATGGCGTTGTCGGCGGGGTAGGACTCGGCATGGGTTACATCTCACCTGTCGCGACGTTGATCAAGTGGTTTCCGGACCGCCCAGGTCTTGCTGGCGGCATGGCGATCATGGGTTTCGGCGGCGGCGCCATGATCGGCTCGCCCCTCGCGACCAAACTGATGGCCTTCTACAAAGCGGGTGGTCATGCAGCTATCCCCTCCACCTGGCTCACAATGGGCCTCTTCTACTTTGTGCTCATGATGTTCGGCGTGTTCACCGTCCGCATCCCGGCTGAGGGTTGGAAGCCGGAGGGCTGGACGCCTCCCGCCAAGTCCGCCGGCATGATCAGTTCGCATAACGTCAAAGTGCAGCAGGCGATGAAGACGCCGCAGTTCTGGCTGCTCTGGCTGGTCCTGGCACTCAATACGACCGCCGGCATCGGCATCCTGGAGCAGGCTTCGCCGATGATCCAGGACCTCTTCCATGGCAAGGTCCTGGCGGTCGCGGCTGGCGGCTTCGTCGGCGTGCTGAGCCTCTTCAACATGGCCGGCCGGTTCATCTGGGCGTCGCTTTCTGATTACATTGGGCGCAAGACCACGTTTCTGGTGTTCTTTTTGATCGGCCCCGTTCTCTACTGGTTTCTGCCACTTACAGGTTCGGCGCACATGGACAGCATCGCCCTCTTCGTTCTCAGCGCGGGGGTCCTGATCAGTATCTACGGCGGCGGATTTTCGACCATCCCGGCCTATCTCCGCGACCTGTACGGACCCTATGACGTCAGCGCCATCTACGGACGCCTGCTGACCGCGTGGTCCTTCGCCGGGATTGTCGGTCCGCTCATCGTCAACGGCATTCTCGACCACTATGTAGCCCAGGGTCAGCCGAAATTGAACGCTTACCCGACGATCCTGCACATCATGACGGGAATTCTCATCGTCGGACTGGTAGCAAACCTGCTGGTGAAACCCATCCAGGAAAAATACTGGATGACCGAAGCACCCGACCGGACCGTCGTTGCCGGAGCACACTAGCATAAGCGGGCACGCAGGTCGGAAAGGACAAGAATTATGGCCCAAACTGTAAAGAAATCGTCACCACTCCTGGTCGCAGTCGCCTGGGCAGTCGTCTCCATCCCGCTGGTATGGGGGATTTACAACACTAGCCTGAACGCCGCCAAGCTGTTCACGGCCGTGCCATCTGGAGCATCTCCCGCAGTCGCCAGGTAGTCAACTGCCAGGCTGCAAACAAGCGCGGTTATGCGTAACGCTGCTGGTGCCACTCCCAGGCGCTTTGGATGATCGTGTCCAGCTCGCTGTGCCTCGGCTTCCAGCCGAGGTCCCGGCCAATCGCCTCGGAACTGGCAATCAGCACTGCGGGATCGCCGGCCCGGCGCGGAAATTCATCGACCTTGATCGGCCTGCCCGTCACACGCTGCACAGAATCAATGACTTCGCGCACCGAAAACCCTCTTCCATTGCCCAGGTTGTAAATCAACCTGTCCCTGGTTTCGAGCGCCTCAAGCGCCAGCAGATGAGCTTCTGCCAGGTCCGAGACGTGGATGTAATCACGGACACAGGTACCATCCGGCGTGTCGTAATCCTGTCCGTAGATCCGGATGCTCTCCCGCCGGCCCAGCGCCACGTCGAGGATGAGGGGGATCAGGTGAGATTCCGGTTCGTGGGCCTCGCCCCGTCCCGTAATGGCACCCGCCACATTAAAATACCTCAAACTGGCGTAATGCAGACCATGCAACCGGTTGAACCATGTCAACATATGCTCAACCAGCAACTTTGATTCGCCGTAAGGGTTGGTAGGCTTTAAAGGAGCATTCTCGAAGATAGGCGTGGTGTCCGGTTCGCCATAGACGGCGGCTGTCGATGAAAAAACGAAGCGGCGTGTCCGGCTGGCCAGAACGGCTTCGAGCAGGGAAAGGGTTGACGCGGTGTTGTTGCGAAAGTAAATCTCCGGCTTCTGCATACTCTCGCCGGCTTCGATCAGGGCAGCAAAGTGCAACACGCCATCGAAAGCCTCCGTCTGTAGCAGTGTATGGACGCGTTCACGCTCAGCCAGGCCTGCTTCCACCAGGATAGCGCGACGGGGCAACAGCGAGCGATGGCCGTGACTAAAGTCATCGAGAATGAAGACGGTGTGCCCACGATCAAGAAGAAGTTCTGCGACAGTGCCGCCGATATACCCAGCACCACCCGTGACAAGCAGTTTCAATGGTCCCTCGTTCCGGTTTTCAACCCGTTTTCTGTTCCTCACTATTTTCGCTTAAGCTACCGCCGGTTTCCAGAAATGAGTAATTTTCACTCAAGATTGCCAAATCGCTCGTTATTCAATTGGATAGCCTTTTGTATTGTCTCCACCGCGTCGAGCCGGCAGATTCCTGGGACTCTCCCGGTGCGGGGTTGTTATTCTAAAGAAAGCTCAGACATGGGACGGGAAATGTACACGTAGGTGTGGGCTGACACCACCTTCGAGGTACTGTCTTCGCTTTGGTTCTACGCTATCGTTGGAAAACTGCCCGGTACTTTCGTACCCGCGGTTGACACCAACAGAAGCAGCAAGACAACCGAAGCAGGAAGAAGACGCATTCGGGAAGCGTGAGAGACAAACTGGTGACGACAAGATCTTGAGAAATCACGTCGGTTCCCAGCAGAGAGTAGGAAGAATATGCCGACTAACGATGTTTTAAATCGTGCGAATTTTGGATTGCTTGAAGAACCCGGAGGCCGCTGGCGCTCCTTTGGCGTAAGCGCTGGCATCAACACCTCGATCCTGATACTGGTCACATTGTTTGCCGCAGCCAAGATCCACCAGGCCCATGTAAAACGCGATATGACGCAGTTGATCGTTCCAGTTGATCTACCCAAGCCGATCAAGCCGCCGGCACCCGAGGTGAAGATCGTGGCGCCGCCGGTCAAGCTGATGGCGAAGCTGGATCCGCCCAAAATCATCGTGCCACCCAAGCCAGAGCTGCTTCCACCAGCACCAGTGAAGTTGGATATACCCAAGCCGGCCCCGGTCCTGCCGCCCGCGCCACCGAAGGCTGTCGCTCCGCCACCAGCACCGAAGGTTGGTCTATTCGCAAGTCCAAAGCCCACAGAAGTGGCGAATAATGTCAGCAAGCCGACCCCGACCACGGGCGGTTTTGGAGATCCGGTCGGCGCCAGGCCGAATCCGGATTCGGCCAAGAACATGGTTGCAGCTTCGGGTGCCTTCGACAGGGCTCCTGGAGCTGTGACGGGCGCAGGAGCGGCCCGCAAAGGAACAGTACAGGGTGTGGGTTTCGGTTCAGGGGTTGTGAACGGCGTGGCCGGGAGCGCCAGTCACGCAACGGTCGCGTCGGCTGGCTTCAGCAATGGGGTCGTCGGCGGCACACCCGGCAGCAGTCATGGAGCGGTCAGCAGTGGTGGCTTTGGGGGAGTGCCAGTGGGCGGCCGGGGTGTACAGATTGCCGCCGCAACGGAGCCCGTCTTTACACCACCCGTCGTTATTTCAGAACCCCGCGCAGAGTACACATCAGACGCGCAGGCACAGCACGTGCAGGGAGAGGTCACCCTGCAGGTCCGCTTCCTGGCCAGCGGTCAGGTTGAAGTGTTACGTGTCGTCACCGGCCTGGGTCACGGCCTGGATGAACAGGCCAGGCACGTGGCGGAGAACATTCGCTTCACGCCAGCCAAGAAGAATGGTCAGCCGGTGGATCACGTTACTTTAATCCACATCACTTTCCAATTAGCCTAACCGGCCACCAGGCCACGTCTTTAATCAAAGTCTCCAATCAAAGTCTTCAACTTCGATCAGCAACTGTTTGTACCGACATCAAGACCGGCGGGGCGCGGCAGTTCACTGTTTAACAGATTTAGAGGAGTCAGGAAATGAACCTGCGGAACGTTTGGACTACTACCCTGCTCATGGCGCTTAGTGTTACAGCAGCTCAGGCAAAAGGGAAGTACGTACCACCCATAGTGCTGACACCGGAGCAAAGCTCTCTGGTGCAGAAGGCGATTGCGGCTGAAAAGATCACCATCAAGTCGATTCAGCAGCACTCACCCCTGGTGCAGACCTACATCCAGAACATGAAGGGCGACGCGAAACTTTACGCCGTTCCGGTGTCTGATCAGTACATGCTGCAGCGTGTTGATTTCGCCAAGGGTTTCTACGGCAAGTCATATGCGGCTGAAAACGGCCAGAAGCACGGTATGTTCAGGGGTTCTGCTGAGGCGCTGCTTGGCCTCACCAAGGCTTTCGGCGTGCAGTACGTTCCCGATGGCTTTCTGGACATGATGTTCATCGATCCGAGCGGCTTCGATCAGCAGCACTATGACTTCGTCTATGTGCGCCGGACCTTTCTCGGCACCATCCGTACAGACGTCTTCGATGTCAGTCCCAAGCCCAACACTGGCCATGGCCGCTTTATCGGCCGTGTCTGGATCGACGATGACTCGGGCAATATCGTCCGTTTCAACGGCACCTACACCGGTGGCGGCGACGACAGTTCTTCGAACAAGGATTACTTCCACTTCGACAGCTGGCGACAGAATCTGCAGCAGGGTGTATGGCTGCCGGTCGGTGTCTATGTCGAAGAGACCTCGAAGAAGGACGCCGAGCACCCGGTAGCTTTCAAGGCTCAGACCCAGATCTGGGGTTATTCGCTCAAAATTCCAACCCACCAGACCGACAATGAATCAATCAAAATCGACGACGTGACTGACCAGAGCGCTGGTTCGCAGGACGTAAGTCCACTCCAGGCGCAGCGTGAGTGGGTCGCTCAAGCAGAAGATAATGTCATTGATCGCCTGACGCAGGCCGGCTTGATGGCCGCACCCAGCGACTTCGACAAAATCCTTGAGACAGTGACGAACAACATCATCTTGGGCAATAACATTCAGCTGGCAGCGCCGGTTCACTGCCGCGTTATGTTAACAACTCCGCTCGAGTCCATCGCAATTGGAAACACGATCGTGTTGAGCAAGGGCTTGGTGGATACACTCGCCTCCGAAGAATCACTTGCTGCCGTCATCTCGTTCCAGCTGGCGCATATCGTACTGGGAAATCACATTGACACGAAGTACGCATTCAACGATCGTTTGCTTTTCCCCGATGAGTCAACCTTCGAACGTATCCACATGCAGCATACGGACAGCGATGATGCCGAAGCCGCAAAGAAAGCAATAGTGCTGCTCGATAACTCCATTTACAAGGACAAGGAAGGCAGCGCGGGGCTTTATTTTGCTCAGTTGCATGCGCGTGAAGGCCAACTGAAAGCCCTGAATTCTCCGCGCCTCGGCGATGCGCTGATTAAGCCGGATGGCACTACATGGATGGACGCGCTGCAGAAGAAAGCTCCAAAGCTCGATATGGACGACCTGCTCCAGGTCGCCGCTCTGCCGCTCGGCAGCCGTCTGCGTGTCGATTCGTGGGACGACAAGGTTTACAGCTTGAAAGCAACGGCTCCACCGCTCCTGAACGCGCGTGACAAAATGCCGTTTGAAGTCACTCCGGTATACTTCAAACTGCAAAGGTATGATCAGGCTCAGGCAGCACAGGTCCCCCCTGCTGCGCCAGCGCCCGATCCGAACGCGACTCAGCCGAACCAGGCTGCCAGCACCCAGTCCGCGCCGTCGCAACAGTAATGACAGACTAGTTGTTTCACAGCGCAAGCGACCGAACCATCGTCGAATCAGGTAAAACAGGGTTGGCTAAACAGCAACCCTGTTCCCTATTTTGCAAATCGAGTTCAGCGAGAGAGCTACCAGTGATCAAAAGATATCTAATGCTTGCCAGCCTGCTGCTATTTCCGGCACTGGGAAAAGCACAGGCTCGCGAGGCGGGCGTAGGCGGGCATCAGTCGCTCTATGTCGGTGGCTTCGGATCGTACTTCGCACCCGACTATGGGTATCGCCACCTCTACGGGTTAGGCGCCTTTGTTGACTACAATCTAACCCCGAAACTGGGCGCCGAAGCAGAAGTACGATTCCTGCGATTTCACCAGCTCGCGGATATCCACGAAGATAACTATCTAATCGGCCCGAAATACAACTTCTACAAGCGCCACAGGATTACGGCGTATGGCAAAGGCCTTTTCGGGATCGGTGAATTCAACTACCCTGACAACGAGGCTCACGGCGGGTACGGTATAGTGGCGCTGGGTGGTGGTGCGGACTACCGCTTTCATGGCCGGTGGTCGGTGCGCGGCGATTACGAATATCAGATCTGGCCCGGTTTCGTCGATGAAGGTCCCCATTCAAGTGCGCTGACGCCTGACGGCGTTAGCGTCGGCCTTCTCTACCGGATCTTCTAGACCGCCTGCATTCTCCAGTACCATCGCCGTATCGAAATCCGGGAAACAGCCAAGCCCCGAGAATTATCCGGGCTTGGCTGTTTCCCTTTCCTATGCCATCCATCTGCCCAACACTCGACCACTCTTATGCTTTAGCCTAGAAAAGCAAACAGGCCTCTCATCCGAGAGGCCCGTTGCGTGCATTCAGTCTGTATCGGGTCCGCAACGCATAAATATTCTTCCGTTACGAGTGTGAAGCGTGAAAGCAAAAAAAAATAAACTTCGCCGCTACACTCGCCTCGCCGTCACAGGATTGGATTAGAAGTGATAAGCAATCCCGATCACGGGGTCGCTGACATTGTAATACTGACCAGTGTTGAAGCTCTGGTTCGTTGTCGTCAGCATTGTCGGCGTTTTCTGCACCAGAGCGCGATATTCTACGCGAAGATCGAAGCTGGGGCTCAGTTCATACGCGATGCCTCCACCGTATAGGAATCCGATGTTCGTCACCTTCTTGGTGGTGCCGACGACTGCTCCCTGCGTGGCCTGGTCGTCGATAGGGCTGTACATGAAAGCGCCCACACCCACCTCGGCGAACGGATTGAACTTTTTGAAGGTCAGGTTATAGACGTAGGCCGCCGAATATTCGTAGAAGCGGGCGTGCACCCGGTTGTTTGGCAGGTAGTTAATCCGGTACTTCTGCGTCTCCTGGGCGTATTGGAAATTGCCCTCCAGACCGCTTCGTGGCGTCAGCAGATATCGATAGCTGACGAGGCCGCCCAATCCCAGGGTAGCTGTCTGATTTACACCTTGTCCAAATGTGTATGGGGCAATCAGACTTGAGAGACTTGCACTCACATCCTGACGGCTTTCCTGCGCATAGCTCGCTGCAGCCATGAACGGCAGCAACAAAAACAACAGCTTGCTCTTCTTCATTCGCTCCTGAACCTCTTTTACCCGCCGCAACCGGAAGGTAGACCCGCTTCTCGGGCTCGTCAAATTCTCTGCCGGGTTGCCCCGATGTTTCGCCTGCGTGTAGTGCTTTCGCAATTGTACCTGTACTCGCCATACGGGCGGGCGTGGCTTCGCCGAAAGGGCATGCTCCCGTTGTTCGCACTCGTCTTCGACTCGACAAGGATTGGCTTTTTCTCAGTCAAGAGACCTACTTCGCACTTGCAGCAGACGTTTCGCCTTCGTTACTGACGCACCAGGAGCGATGCCCTGCGAGTCAGCAAGAACTGCACCTTCCGCATTCCTTAGTTCCTCCTGCGGAGCGTACAGGTAGGGCGACCCATTTTCCTTCGCATATGCCTCGATCACCTGCAAAAAGGCAGCGCCTACGTACGAAAGCACGCCTTTTCGGCGAAGAATCAGCCGCAACTCGCGTTCAATATGCAGTTCCGGCACCTGCACACTGATCAGTTCCCCGCTCTCAATCTCGCGCGCTGCCGTAAGGCCGGGAACAATTGCCACACCATTGCCGTGAGCCACAAAGCGCTTCACCGCTTCCATGCTCGGCAATTCAACGCCGATGTTCAATGGTGTCTGGTGGTTCCTGAACGTCTCGAATACCCGCTGGCGCAGGGGTGAATCCGCATTATGCGCAACAAAGCTTTCCCGGCCAAGGTCCTGGATCCGTATGCGCTTTTTCCGGCTCAACGGATGGCCAGGTTTGACGACGACTGCCATCCTGTCGCGAAAGACAGAGATGGACCGGAAAGCTGCAGGATCGGGCGCAAATGAAAGGACTCCAAACTCTGCGGATCGCGCTGCCAGTTCGTTGGGAATCCTGCTGGCGAAGGCCCTCTGCACCGTGATACCGATCTGCGGATAGAGCCGTCGAAATCGATCCAGCACCGGCAGCAGGTAGAGACAGGTATATTCGTTCGCTGCCAGCATCAGCCGTCCACGATCAAGCGACCGCAGTTCGTCCAGCGCCAGGCCCGCTTCGCTGCGCAATTGTAATAACCGCAATGCATAGCCATGGAGCAGCTCGCCGGCTGCCGTCAGACTTCCATCCCGCAAAGCACGGTCAAAGAGGGTTTCACCCACTTCATCTTCCAGTTTGCGGATCACCTGGCTGATGGCCGGCTGTGTCCGATGCAGGCGTTCCGCGGCGCGCGAAAAACTCTTCATCTCTGCAACAGCCACGAAAGTGTCGAGTTGGTTCAGTTCGATTGGCATCTTGCTGCTTCAGTGCCATCATAACGATTATTTATGGACTTAAGAAGAATTATAAATTTGCATTATGGGGCTAACCTCGCGAGAATGAGGGAGTGAGCAGGATGAGACTATGACGCAAATGAATCAACAGGTTGAGTTCTTCGACACGACTCTGCGCGATGGGGAGCAATCGCCGGGCTGCAGCATGACGGTGGCCGAGAAAGTGCGCATGGCACATGCCCTTGATGAACTGGGGGTCGATGTAATCGAAGCCGGCTTTGCTATCGCCTCTGATGGTGACTTCGAAGCCATCACCTCTGTCGTTCGCGATGTCCGCCGACCGACCATCGCGTCGCTCTCCCGTTCACGGACAGATGACATTATGGCCGCGGCCCGCTCGGTGGAAGGCGCGCATAAACCGCGCATCCATGTCTTCCTCGGCAGCTCCGACCTGCACCTGCAGTACAAGTTGAAACTGACGCGGGAGCAGGCGCTCGAGCAGACTGGAATATCCGTCCGCCTGGCAAAAACATACGTCGACGATGTCGAATTTTCTCCTGAAGATGCATCCCGCGCGGAACCCGGGTTTCTCGCGAAGATGGTCTCGATTGCGATAGAAGCCGGCGCGACTGTAATCAATCTCCCCGACACAGTCGGCTATGCTATGCCTGACGAATACGGTGGCATGTTCCGTAGATTGCGGGACGCTGTACCAGCAGTTAATAACATCACGCTTTCCTCTCACTGCCATAATGACCTGGGCATGGCTGTCGCCAATACTCTTGCGGCCATCGAGGCTGGCGTGCGGCAGGTGGAGTGCACCATCAACGGCATCGGCGAGCGCGCCGGCAATGCTGCCCTGGAAGAGATTGCTGCAGCGTTGCAGGTCCGCAAAGACCATTATCCCTATGGACATTCGCTGAAGCTAGATAAGCTGTATCCAACCAGCCAGTTACTTTCGCAGTTGATCAGCTTTGGTCCGTCGCCGAACAAGGCCGTGGTCGGCAGCAATGCATTCGCGCATGAAGCCGGCATCCATCAGCATGGCATGCTGTCGAATCCATTGACATACGAGATCATGACGCCTGCATCAGTCGGTGTTCCGAAGACCAGTCTTGTGCTTGGCAAGCACTCTGGCCGGCACGCCCTGGCAAGCCGTCTGCAGGAACTCGGCTTTACGCTGACCAAGCCTGAACTCGATACCACCTACACGCAGTTCACTGAACTTGCCGATCGTAAGAAGGCTATCTATGACCAGGACCTGATTGCGCTGGTCAATAGTCACGTGGGTCACGGCCATGGCCATTCAGACACGGTCCGGCATCTGCAACAGGCATAGATACACACCAGGAGCAAGAGGGCTGCATGAAGCTGAATATTCTCATCCTGCCGGGAGACGGCATAGGTCCTGAAGTTACGCGGGAAGCAGTTCGCGTACTGAAGACAGTCGCCGACTTAGGGGGCCACGATTTCCATTTCAACGAAAAGCGAATAGGTGGTGTCGCTATCAAGGCTGATGGTACACCGCTGCCCAAAGAAACAGTCGACGCGGCTCTTGAAAGCGACGCGGTTCTGCTGGGAGCGGTCGGCAATAATGAATTCAATTCGCTTCCTCCTGACAAGCGTCCCGAAGCCGGCCTGCTTGCTATCCGCCAGGCACTCGGTGGCTTTGCGAACCTGCGGCCCGCATTCGCCTATCCTGCCCTCGCAGTGAATTCTCCGCTGCGCCCGGAAGTCATCGATGGCGCAGACATTCTGTTCGTGCGCGAACTGCTCGGTGGTCTTTACTTCGGTAAGCCCCGCGAATGGAATCGCGAAACGGGTGAGGCCTGGAATACCATGCGCTACACGCGGGCGGAAGTAATCCGTGTCGCCCGCATTGCATTCGAGCTTGCGTCGAAGCGCCGCAAGAAACTGACCTCCGTCGATAAGGCAAATGTTCTTGAAGTGTCGCAACTCTGGCGCGCTACCGTGACTGAACTGGCGCCTCAATACCCTGACGTCGCGCTTGACCATCAGTATGTCGACTCGTGTGCCATGCACCTGATGAATACGCCGCGCAACTTTGACGTAGTACTCACCGAGAATCTTTTTGGCGACATACTTTCTGACGAGTCAGGCGTCATCACCGGCTCGCTCGGCATGCTGCCTTCGGCGACGATTGGTGGCACGGTAAATATCTACGAACCCGTTCACGGTTCAGCGCCGGACATTGCGGGCAAGGGTATCGCGAATCCACTCGGCGCCATCCTGACCGCCGCAATGTTGCTGCGTCACTCTACGGGCCTTGAACAGGATGCGCTGGCCATTGAAGCTTCTGTCCGAAAAGTGCTTGACGATGGCCATCGCACCGCGGATCTATTGCGCGGCGGAGACACTTCGCTGAGAGCAACTTCCACCACGGACATGGGTGCGCTGATCCACGAAGCACTCAACACGATCATCGATCGTCGCCAGGCAATGCACGCAGTCTAGTGACTCAGGAATTCAAATCTATGCCACAACATCCTAGAACACTGTTTGAAAAAGTTTGGGATAGCCACGTCGTTGCAGCGCCGGATGGCGAGCCGGCTCTGCTGTACATCGATCTGCACCTGATCCACGAGGTCACATCGCCACAGGCTTTCGACGGTCTGCGCATGACCGGGCGCAGATTCAGGCGGCCGGACCGCGCTGTTGCGACGGTTGATCACAATGTGCCGACGACGAAGAACCGCATCATCATCGAAGACCAGATTGCGTCGAAGCAGATCGAGGCACTTCGCAAAAACTGCAGGGAATTCGGTATCGAGCTATACGACGTCAACGCGCCCGAACAAGGCATCGTCCACGTCATTGGACCCGAACAGGGATTCACCAAGCCAGGCATGACCATCGTCTGCGGCGATAGCCACACCTCGACACACGGCGCATTCGGAGCGTTGGCATTCGGTATCGGCACATCGGAGGTCGAGCACGTGATGGCAACGCAATGCCTGCAGCAGGACCGCGCGAAAACTTTGCGTATCTCGGTTGAAGGCGACCTTCCCCCCGCGGTCGGCGCGAAGGACGTAGCGCTCGGCATCATTGGCCGCATCGGCACGGATGGTGCCACTGGCTATGTCATCGAATACGCCGGGGCTGCGATTCGCGCCCTGTCGATGGAAGGCCGCATGACCGTCTGCAATATGAGCATCGAAGCAGGCGCGCGTGCCGGCATGATTGCTCCTGACGAAAAGACATTTGCCTATCTCAAGGACCGCCCGCAGGCACCGCAGGGTGCAGCGTGGGATGAAGCCGTTGCGAAGTGGCACAACCTGGCCACCGATGAAGGTGCCACGTTCGATCGTGAACTGGTGATCTCCGCCAGCGAACTTGCTCCATTCGTGACCTGGGGTACAAGTCCCGGCATGGTTGCACCAGTAACAGCCACTGTTCCCGATCCAGCGAAAGTAGAAAACGAGACAGATCGCCGCTCACTCGAGCGCGCTCTCGAATACATGGACCTGAAGGCCGGCGCAGTAATCGAAGAGATCGACATCGACCGCGTCTTTATCGGCTCCTGTACCAATTCGCGCATTGAAGATTTGCGTGCCGCCGCGACAGTGGTGAGCGGCTATAGCGTCAGTACGCACGTTCGCGCGATGGTCGTGCCGGGATCACAACAGGTCAAAGCGCAGGCGGAACGTGAAGGGCTCGACCGCATCTTTCTCGATGCCGGCTTTGAATGGCGCGAGCCCGGTTGTTCGATGTGCCTGGGCATGAACCCCGATATTCTGCAGCCGGGTGAACGCTGCGCCTCGACATCGAATCGTAACTTCGAAGGCCGCCAGGGGCGAGGCGGACGCACGCATCTCGTCAGCCCCATGATGGCCGCTGCTGCCGCAGTGACAGGTCACTTTACCGACGTACGCGAGTGGAAATTCAAGCCGCAGCACCAGACGAACAACGTCTTGGCGGAGGCGAAATAAGATGACTCCCTTTCGCGCCCTCACTTCGACACTCGCACCGCTCGATCGCTCCAATATAGACACCGATCAGATCATTCCTAAGCAGTTTCTGAAGCGTATCGAGCGCACCGGCTACGGCGAGTTTCTCTTTTTCGACTGGCGTCGCCAACAGGACGGAGCCAATGCCGGCGCACCTGATCCAACCTTCATCCTGAACGATCCGAAGTACAAAGGCGCAGAGATTCTCGTAGCTGGTAAAAACTTCGGCTGTGGGTCCTCACGCGAACACGCAGCATGGGCGCTGTCGGACTTCGGTTTCAAATGCGTGATCGCACCCTCTTTCGCAGACATCTTCTTTTCGAACGCCGGCAAAAATGGCATCGTGCTGGTACGTCTTCCGGAAGAGCAGGTGCATGCGCTGCTCGAGCGTTCCCTCGCGGACGCACACTACAAACTGCATGTGTCGCTCGAAGATCAGATTGTCAGTGATGATCACGGATTTTCGGCCAGCTTCGAAATCGATCCATTCCGAAAATACTGTCTCATCAATGGCCTCGATGACATCGGTCTCACCCTTCGACATGAGAGCGAACTTGACGCCTTCGAGCAGAAGCACAACAAGGAATTCTGGGTCGCACCACGACCTGCAGTACAAGCAGAAGCACACTAAGGAGAGCATGAGCAACAACGGCAATAGCAATAATGGCAGCGGATCATCACAAGGAAAGCTGCACTCCATCGCCCTCACCGAAGGTCCGAGTCGCGCCGCGGCGCGCGCCATGCTGCATGCCATCGGCTATACGCGCGACGATCTGCGCAAGCCCATCATCGGCATTGCAAATACGTGGACGGAAATCGGCCCGTGCAATTTTCACCTGCGCACCTTGGCTGAGGCCGTGAAGCAGGGCATCCGTGAAGCCGGCGGCACGCCGATGGAGTTTAATACCATCACCATCTCTGACGGCATCACGATGGGTACCCAGGGCATGAAGGCCTCGCTCGTGAGTCGCGAAGTCATCGCTGATTCAATCGAACTCGTCGCCCGCGGCAATCTCTTCGACGGCCTGGTCGCAATCGCCGGCTGCGACAAAAATCTGCCCGGCACAGTTATGGCGCTCACCCGCCTCGATATCCCATCGCTCATGCTCTACGGCGGATCCATCGCCCCGGGCCATCTGGACGGCAAAAGCCTTACCGTACAGGATGTCTTCGAAGCCATTGGCTCGCATTCACGCGGGACCCTATCCGACGCAGGGCTTTTAGCTGTCGAAGAAAAAGCATGTCCCGCGGCGGGCGCATGCGGGGGCCAGTTTACCGCCAACACCATGGCGATGGCCTGCGAATTTCTGGGAATCTCACCCATCGGTATTTCCGGTGTACCGGCACTCGCTGAAGAAAAGCTTGCCTCCTGCCGCGAAGCCGGTCACATGGTGATGGACCTGGTCAGAAAAGGTATCAAGCCGTCGCAGATCATTACGCGCGCCTCGCTTGAAAATGCGATCACGAGCGTCGCTGCATCTGGAGGCTCGACGAATGCTGTGCTGCACTTCATCGCCATCGCGCACGAAGCAGGATTGACGCTCAACGTCGACGACTTCGACGCAATCAGCAAACGTACGCCTCTGCTCTGTGATCTGAAGCCGGGCGGCAAGTATTTTGCGACCGATTATTATGCGGCCGGTGGCAGCCTTTTGTTGTTGGCGCGCCTACTTGAGGCTGGTCTCATCCAGGGCAACGCTATCAACGTAAATGGATCCACACTTGCCGAAGCAGCGAAGAAGGCCAGCGAAACACCGGGCCAGACCGTCATCCACACTCTTGCGCAACCTCTCAAAGCAACTGGCGGCCTCGTCATCCTGAAAGGCAACATCGCGCCTGAAGGCTGTGTCATCAAGGTCGCAGGTCACGAGCGGTTAGAGCATCGCGGACCAGCGCGCGTGTTCGATTCGGAGGAACTTGCTTTCGCTGCACTCGACTCCGGCAGCTTGAAACCGAATGATGTTGTGGTGATCCGTTATGAGGGTCCACGCGGCGGTCCAGGCATGCGCGAGATGCTGTCAATCACTGCGGCGATCGCCGGTATTACAGAATTGTCGAACACTGTTGCGCTGTTGACAGACGGACGGTTCTCGGGCGCAACACGCGGCCTGATGGCTGGCCACGTTTCGCCGGAAGCAGCTCTGGGCGGCCCGATCGCAGCTATTGAAGACGGCGACATGATCTTCTTCGACATTCCAAATCGCAAGCTGACACTCGAGATTCCAGATGCAGTCTTACAGGCACGACTCGGCACTTGGAAGGCTCCGGAACCGCAATACAAAAAGGGCGTCTTCCGGAAGTATGCAGACAGTGTGAGTTCGGCATCGCTGGGTGCGGTAACGAACTAGACGAAAGTGTTGTAACGGTAGCAAACGTAGATTCGCTCAGCAGGACAAAGGCGGGGATTATGGCAGACGATATCAGGAACACAACTCACGTCGCAGACGCGATGACGAATAGCGAGGCAGCACGTCCGGCGAAACTGACTGGCGCGGAAATTCTCTGGGCTACGCTTGAAGGCGAAGGCGTGCGCGAAGTCTTCGGCTATCCTGGCGGGGCAATTCTGCCAATCTACGATGCGCTGCGCAAGTTCCCCATCAAGCACATTCTCGTGCGACATGAGCAGGGAGCAGTGCACATGGCTGATGGCTATGCGCGAGCTTCCGGCCGCGTCGGCGTGGCCATGGCCACCTCCGGCCCAGGCGCCACTAACATGGTCACTGGTATTGCGACGGCGATGCTCGATTCAATCCCCATCATCTGCATCACTGGAAATGTTTCGAGCAAGGTGCTCGGCTCGGATGCGTTCCAGGAAGTCGATATCACCGGCATCACCATGCCGGTGACGAAGCACAATTATCTCGTCACCCGTGCGGAGGATATCGCTGCAGTGGTGCGCGATGCCTTCCGTGTCGCGACCACGGGTCGACCGGGACCGGTGCTGATTGACATCACGAAGGATGCGCAGCAGGCGACTGCGGACTTCGACTTCAATGCCGCGGCTCCCGCCATTTCCCTGCCGCACCCGATGCTGCGCGCAGAAAAGACTGCTATTGCAGACGCTGCGAAACTCATCCTGCAATCAAAGCGGCCGGTTATTCTTGCCGGATACGGCATCATGAAATCAGGCGCTGGCGAACAGGTGCGTACGCTTGCCGAACGCGCCGAACTGCCGGTTGCCTGCACTCTACTCGGCCTCGGAAGCTTCCCAGCTTCGCATGCATTGAACCTCGGCATGATGGGTATGCATGGCGAGAGCTGGGTCAACGAAGCGATTCAAAATGCCGACCTGCTGATCGCCTGCGGTATGCGATTTGACGACCGAGTGACTGGTACGCTTGCGACCTACGCGCCGAAGGCCAAGAAGATTCACATCGACATTGATCCATCGGAGATCAACAAGAATGTACACGTCGATGTCGCGCTCACCGGCGACCTGAAAGAAGTTCTCGACGCGCTACTGCCTCTTATTCCGAAGCGTAGCGGCGCAGCGTGGCTGAAGACCATCGCAGCAAACAAGGGCACTGCTGCGGTGCGCGATATCACAAATCTTCCAGATACCGGTCACCTCTATGCGGCGCATGTCATCCACGACCTGTGGCGCGAGACGCACGGCAATGCTATCGTCGCGACCGACGTAGGCCAGCACCAGATGTGGGAAGCGCAATATTTCAAGCATGAGCATGCGCGTTCGCTCGTCACCAGCGGCGGCCTCGGGACGATGGGCTTTGCACTGCCTGCGGGCATCGGGGCGAAGGTTTCGTCTCCCGATAAAGAGGTCTGGGTGATTGCCGGCGATGGCGGCTTCCAGATGACGGCCTGCGAATTGTCGACTATCGCGCAGGAGGGTCTCGACATCAATATCGCCATCATCAACAACGGCTACCTTGGCATGGTGCGGCAGTGGCAGGAGTTTTTCTACGACAAGAATTACCAATCGTCACCGATACTGTCACCTGATTTCGCGATGCTTGCCGCAGCCCACGGCATCGCCAGCGCTACCGTGCACAACCGCGGCGAAGTACTGCCGTCGGTGCGTGTCGCGCGCGCCACGAAGGGGCCGTTTCTGATCAACTTCATGGTTGAAAAAGAGGAATCGGTTTATCCGATGATTCCGAGCGGCGCTGCCCTGCATGAAATGATGCTTCGTCCGCATCCAGACAAGAAAAACCCCATGCTTGAATCGGCAGAGGATTAAACACACATGCTGCATACCTTGGTCGCACTTGTGGGAGACAAGCCGGGCGTACTGACGCGCGTTGCATCCCTCTTCCGTCGTCTCAACATCAACATCACTTCACTGACTGTCGGCGCATCGGAGCGTGCAGGCGTTTCGCGCATGACGATCGTTGCCGATGCGCCACCGACGGCCACGCATCGCATCATGGCGTCGCTCTACAAGCTGGAAGATGTGATCGAAGTGGACGACATCGATCGCTTTTCTTCGATCAGCCGTGAACTGGCGTTGATCAAAGTGGCGGCGAATGCACAGACACGTTCGCACCTCTTCGAGCTGGCCAATGTCTTCCGTGCACGCATCGTCGATCTTGCGCCCGAGTCCCTCATGGTCGAGATGACCGGCAGCGCCAGCAAGATTGAAGGGCTGCTACAGGTACTGGTCGAAAGCGGCGACAATGTTCTGGAGGTTTCTCGTACCGGCCGCATGGTCATGCGACGCGGCCATCACACCAGCCGCGTGCTGGCTGCTCTGCGGGATACGAGCGGTTCGACAAAGAGTGCAAGTGCGAATGGCGTTGAGCCGGACCTGCTCGATATTCTTCCGGAAGATCTGCCGGAAGAAGAAGCGGCTGGAGCAGATTAGGAATAGCAGATTCCCCCAGTTCGCCTCGGTCGGGATGACAAGATCAGACCCGAGCTGATGACATGATTAGAACCAAGCTTAAAGACAACTACAAAAAACGACAGACAAGGAAGACATATGCCGAAGACTTATCATGATCAGGATGCTGATCTTTCGATTATCCAGAACAAGAAAGTAGCGATCATCGGCTACGGCTCGCAGGGCCACGCTCACGCACTTAACTTGAAAGATTCCGGTGTAGACGTCGCGGTCGGCTTGCCCGAAAGCAGCAAGTCTGTCGATAAGGCGAAGAAGGCAGGCCTGAAAGTTCACACCATCAGCGATGCTGCCAAGTGGGCAGATGTCATCATGATGCTCGTGCCCGACCAGTCTCAGGCCGAAGTGTATGACAAGTACATAAAGCAGCACATGACGACGGGCAAAACGCTCGTGTTTGCGCATGGCTTCAACATCCGCTTCGGTTTTATCGCACCTCCTGCCGGCGTCGACGTTTCACTGGCTGCGCCGAAGTCACCAGGTCATCGCGTGCGCGAAGTGTTTACCGAAGGCGGCGGCGTTCCCGGCCTCATCGCCGTGCACCAGGACGCTTCCGGCAACGCCCACGCACTCGCGCTCTCGTATTCAAAGGGCATCGGCTGTACCCGCGCCGGCGTTTATGAAACCACCTTCAGTGAAGAGACAGAGACGGATCTCTTTGGCGAACAGGCCGTCCTCTGCGGCGGCACTTCGGCACTCGTCAAGGCCGCGTTCGACACGCTCGTTGAAGCCGGCTATGCGCCGGAGATGGCCTACTTCGAATGCCTGCATGAGCTCAAGCTGATCGTCGACCTGATGTACCGCGGCGGCCTGGCCTACATGCGCTACTCCATCTCTGACACTGCGGAATATGGCGACTACACTGCCGGTCCGCGCATCGTGACGGACGAAACGCGCAAGGCCATGAAGCAGCTTCTGAAAGAAATTCAGGACGGCACCTTCGCGAATAATTTCATGGCGGAAAACAAGAGTGGCCGCAAAAAGTTCCAGGCGATGCGCGATGCAGAAGCAGCGCACCCGATCGAAAAAGTCGGCACTGAACTCCGCGCTGGCATGCCATTCCTTAACCCCGTCACTGCAGAAAAGCAGGGCAACCCACACGCCACCGAACCCGTCCCCGCTTGAGCTTTTGCCATGCAGGCAGACACGGCTTCGGCGTTTATGCTTCCGTTGGTCGCATGCTCTTCTGACTCATCTAAAAGTGCTGACGGAATGTAACAGGTGATAGTCAAGTAAAAGAAGGTGGCATACCACCACCTTCTTTTACTTGAACAAACATCTCTTCGACGGCGTACTGCCTCTATCAGGCTATGCGGCTTTTTATTCTCATCGCTCTCGCCTTACCGCTTGCCATGCACGCTCAAACAAATCCGTGTCCTGAACATCCTGCGACGCTTGAAGCGATGCGCGACTGCTATCGGCCGCTCGTGATCTTCGCTCCTTCCGCAAGCGATGTCAGATTCACGCAACAACTGGCGGAATTAACTCACCAGGCAGCAGACCTCCGCGAGCGCAATATAGTGGTCGTCATGAGCACAGCGGATCATCAGACAATCGCAGCAAGCGATTGGCAAAAGCTGCCTGCGACACAACTGGGCCCGAAAGAAAACGCCAAACTCCGTGATCGTTTCAAGATCAGCAATGACAGCTTCGTCGTCCTGCTGGTGGGAAAAGATGGCGGCGAGAAAATGCGCAAGCAGAAGATTGTCACAGTCGATACGCTGAATCATACGATCGATGCGATGCCCATGCGCCAGGCCGAACAAGAGCAATAGCGGCCGCCTGCGCCAGAAAGCTCGCCCGACAGCATCAACCGCTCACCACCTTTTTTGTGCCATTCACGAAAAGTTACAGGGAACTGCCGCCCGGCATGTAGGACAATAACAGCGGAGAGCAAGGCATGGAAACTCAGACCCAAAGCGTTGCAAAGGACACTGCGAGGGTAGAGCAACTGGTCGCTGCCCTGCGCGAGGTTGCACCATTGCACGATCTCCGGGATGAAGACTATTGCTGGCTCGCCACGCACGGAAGGGAGCGCTTCGACGATGCAGGTGTAACGCTCTTCGAAGAAGGCGAACCCGCCACCGCGATGACCATCCTGCTGAAGGGCGAGATCCACGTAAAGCGCCAGCGCACGGCGGCAGCACTTTTCATCGGAAGGGCCGGCCAGATTACCGGGCTTCTCCCTTTCTCCCGGATGAAAGAATATGGCGGTCAGGGCTACACTGCTGCGCCGACATGGGGCCTCGAATTTCACAAGGACATGTTTCCGGAGATGCTTCGGGCGATCCCCGCCCTCGGCGACCGGGTGGTCGGCGTGCTGCTCGACCGTGTCCGCGAAGTTACGCGCATGGAACAGCAGGCCGAGAAGCTGACCGCGCTCGGGAGACTGGCGGCTAATCTCGCTCATGAGCTGAACAATCCTGCGTCAGCCGCGCAGCGATCGGCCGACGGCATGCTGCAGGAGTTGAAATTCTTCATCGAGAATTCACTCAAGCTCGGCCATCTCTGCCTGACAGAAGCGCAAACGTCCGACGTCCGAAGCTGGTACCAGGACACGCTTGGCGAACTGGAGCAGAATGGCCACGTAGATGCCTCGACCGTGGCGGATCGTGAAGACAACATCCAGCGCTGGCTGAACGAGCGGCATATCGGGGACAGCTGGCAGATTACCCCGGAGCTCGCTGAGCTTGGCGTGACCACGACACACCTTGACAGGCTGCCCTCTTCTGTTCCTTCATCGACCGTGCACCCGGTCCTGCTCCAGATCAGTTCCGGCTTACGCGCGGAAAAGATGGCGGAAGCCGTACTCGATTCGACCTCCCGCATTTTCACGCTGATTCGCGCCATCAAGGATTACTCCTTCATGGACCAGGCGCCTATCCAGGAAGTCGACGTGACACAGGGGATCGAAAGTACGCTGCTCATGATCCAGTCACAGGCCGAACACGCCACCATTGAGCGTCGCTACGAGCCGAACGTGCCGCTGATTTCGGCTTTCGGCAGCCAGTTGAACCAGGTCTGGACGGCATTGCTCGAGAATGCCCTCGAGGCGACCGAATACAAGGGTCACATTGTCATCAAGGTGCACCTGAGTGGCGGCTACCTGCTGGTCGAGGTCTGGGATGACGGTCCGGGCATTCCGAAGGAATTGCAGGCCCGCGTCTTCGAACCATTCTTCACGACCAAGGCTCCAGGTCAGGGACTCGGTCTTGGCCTCGATGCCGCAACCCGGATCATCCGCACCCACCGCGGCTTTCTGACGGTCGACTCCGTTCCGGGAGCCACCTGCTTCCAGGTCCGCCTGCCTATCGATAAGGCCCAGGCCTACTAGACTCGCGCCTAACCAGCAATCGGGTAACCCGTTCTTGCAATGCAAGGGTGGTCCCCCGCAACTTTCAATCAGAAATTGATCTCACCGGTGCTCCCGCCGCCTCAGCAGGAACACAATTCCCGTCAACACTGCACCGCCCAGCACCCAGGCAAACTGGTACCAGTAGAAGAACGGAAAGCCGAACAACATCGGCTCTCGCCGTGCGTAGATTCCAGGAAAAATGAGCGCGATTACTGGCACCAGCAGCAGAAGTTCGCGCGCGTGCAGTCCCCTCGGCCGGTTAGAGTTTCCCATCTTAAAACTCCGCCGCAATCGGTTCAGGATGGCTCGAGATGGAGCTCTCGATGCGGTCCTCGTAATCGTCCTCGCTGGTAGTATCCGGATGCCGCTTCACCTTTGCCGCATCCAGAATCAGCGTCAGCACGATCGTCACAAACAGGTTCAGGGCCAGCGCATAGCACGCGGAGTAGGCGGGATAGACTTTCCCGAAAACATGCAGCGGATACGTTGATCCCTTCAGGTACAGCGACAACTCCATCCCCGTGCTGGCCAGCATCCCGACGGCCCAGCCGGCCAGCAGCGCAAGGTGATGAAAGCGACGCTTCCACAGCCCGAAAACGATCGCGGGAAATGTCTGCAATATCCATGCGCCGCCGAACAGTTGCAGGTTGATGGCATACTGCTGCGGCAGGAAAATGATGAATGCCAGCGCGCCCAGCTTCACGACAAGCGACACCAGCTTCGCCACGTGCGCCTCCTGCTTTGGAGTTGCATTGCTCCGAAAATATTCACGATAGAAGCTGCGGGTAAACAGGTTTGCCGCGGCGATTGACATGATGGCAGCCGGTACCAGTGCGCCGATGGCAATCGCTGCAAAACAGAAGCCAGCGAACCATGGCGGCAGCGCCCACTCAATCAGCATCGGGATGGCCATATTCGCCGTCGCCGGATGCAGACCGGCGACCAGCGCCATCAGCCCCATCAGCGCAATCAGGCCGAGCAGCAATGAGTACGCAGGCAGCAGCACCTGGTTGCGCCGGATAGCATCGCCACTCTTCGCCGCCAGGATCGCCGTCACCGAATGCGGATACATGAACAGCGCCAGCGCTGAGCCCAATGCCAGGCTCGAATAGGCGCTGTATGCGGCCTTCGGCAGCACCAGTGCGCCCGGAGGATGCTTGCTGGCAAGCATCGGTCCGGCTGCTGCAAAAATATGTCCGTAGCCGCCAAGCTTGTATGGGATGTAAATAACCACCGCGATCACCATGACGTAGATCATCGCGTCCTTGACCAGCGCAATCAGCGCCGGCGCCCTCAGGCCGCTCGAATAGGTATAAAGCGCCAGAATCAGGAACGCGACCAGCAGCGGCCAGTCGCCTTTCAGCCCCATCTGCGCCAGTACGACATTCATGCCGATCAGTTGCAGCGCAATATAGGGCATCGTCGCAAGAATGCCAGTCAGAGCGACCGCCAGCGCCAGCCAATGGCTGCCATAGCGTCCGCGAACGAAGTCGGCTGCTGTTACGTAGCCGTGCTTGCGGGAGACCGCCCACAACCGCGGCAGGATCAGGAATCCCAGTGGATAAATCAGGATGGTATAGCCGACCGCGAAAAATCCCATCGCCCCGGCGCCGAATACCAGCGCAGGAACAGCGATGACGGTGTACGCCGTGTAGAGATCGCCGCCGATCAGGAACCAGGTGATGAGTGTACCGAAACTGCGGCCACCCAGCCCCCACTCATCAAGATGATTAAGGTCAGCACGTCGCCAACGAGAGGCAAAAAAACCTACTGCTGTAACAAGTAGGAAGAAGAAAGTGAAAACCGAAAGTTCGACGGCGTGGATGGGCATTGCCAGTGCGGAAAACCCTTGACTTGAAATCAAGTTACCATCAACGCCGGAACTTGGTGGCCTTGCGACTTATAGACATTGCGAGAAACAGACCGCTTTACGGCTCGTATGCAAAGTCAGATGCGACCAACGGAAGCATTACATGCCGGAAGCGTGAATGCCCGTGTGGCGAATTACCAGCGAGTTATTCCTTCGTAATTTCTACGCCGCGCCAGAATGCGATGTGGTTCTTGATGTTCTTGGCTGCAGGCTTCGGGTCGGGATAATACCAGGCAGCGTCAGGGTTTTCCTGGCCATCGACGAGAAGGCTGTAGTAGCGAGCCTGACCCTTCCATGGGCAGGTGGAGGTCGTGGTACTGGTGCGGATGAACTCGCGCTTGACTGCACTCTCCGGGAAATAAATATTGCCTTCAACTGTCTCGTACGTGTCGCCTTCGGCGATCACCTGGCCGTTCCATGTCGCTTTTGCCATAACTTTCTTATCGACTCTCTCTTCTGCTGGTGCTTGCATGGACAGTTCCTTTCGAATACACAACCGGCAGGTAACACGGCATGCGCACGAACAAGTTATCGTGCTCCGGTGGGGCCTGCCGAAAGTTGCCGAGCGCTATCTCTACCAGATGACAGCCCGGGCTATTCCATCTTCATGCCCTGGACGGGCGCGACCACCTTGCCGACTTTGGTAACTTTGTCGACATGCAGCGTCATGGCCGAAGTATCCAGCGTGGCCATGATGGTCACCGGCTTGCCGGCGTCATCGGCGATGGCGTCAGGGTTATCAATCGCCCAGACCTTCTTCTTGTCATCATCGACAAACACCGGCTTGGAACCCTTGCCAATGCACTTCTTTACGCAGGCAGCGTCCTGGGTTGCCGTGTTGTGGGTGGCACCGCATTGTGATTCTGAAATGTAGCCGTTCACTTTCATCGGTTTGCTGGTGTCTGCGGCAAAGGCCGACAGGCTACAAAGGGTAAGAGCCGCGATCGTCATCTTCATAACAGTGGGTCTCCAATACTTCCCGAGTATGCTACTGCGCAGCAATACTGGCAAGTCCGGAATGACGGTCGAGCCTATTCGACGTTCAGGAAACGAGAATAGAACGGTGACCTTCATTCGCTTTGACCAGTCGCTCGACGTTCGCCCGCGCCACTGCATGCTTCATCACAAACTGCTCCGTGCGCACCAGGAAATGGGGGAAATGTTGCCGGATCTGCCCCAGGAACGGCTGAAATTTGGCCAGCAGGAACATGTTTTCATTGCAGCAATCCACTAGCAGTTCGCCATCAAGTGCCCCCCGTAAGACAAACGCGGCGGCCATTTCCCAGTAACTGACCACCTGGCGCAGGTACTGATTATGCTGCGAGCCGTAGTCGTGCAAGATGCCAATCACGTCTTCAGCCGAATCCGGCTTGAATTCCGCAGATACCCAGTGCCGCGCGACTCGCATAGTCATTTCGCGGCGCAGTTCATAGAGCTTCAAGATCAGCTCAGCATCTCCCGAAGAGGACAGCGCTGTTGATTCCATCAATAACCTATTTCATCCAATCACAATTTAGCTTAACCGCGTCAGGCGTTGGTTGCTACGGGAGTGAGTTCTTCTTCCGCCTTCTCTATGCGCTCGACCACCGGGGCGTCGCCCAGGCGCTTATTGAAGGTACAGTTCACCGTAGCAGGTTCTTCAACCTCACCCTTCTTCTTCCGCTTCTTCGGCGCTGCTTCTTCCTCTGCAGACGGCTTCTTGTTGTTCGGGCATGTCAGGTAAATACCCGACTTGAGCGTCTTTTCAAGCAGATACGGACTATGGCACTCCGGGCACTCCTGCGCAACCGGCCTGTAATTCGAGGTGAAGTCGCACTTAGGATAGTTGGTGCACCCGTAGAACACATTGCCGCGGCGCGCCTTCTTTTCCGCAATATCGCCCTTGCCACACTTCGGGCAGGTGACACCGATGGTGTTCTGCTTGATGTACTTGCATTTTGGATAGCCGCCGCATGAGACGAACTCGCCGAACCGCCCGTGCCGAAGAACGAGGTGATGCTCGCCGCATTGCGGACACATTTCTTCGAGCGGCTGCGGCGGTTTCTGCTGTTCTTTCGAGTCGAGCCGGCGCGTCGTCTTGCACTCTGGATAGCCGGTACAGGCCATGAACGTACCAAAGCGTCCACGCTTGAGCACCATGGTTTTCCCGCAGTTCTCGCAATACTCTTCTGCCCCATCCGTGTCCTGCGTATCGGCTTTTTCGAGGTCGGGCAGGTCGATGATGTTTTCCTTGGTAAACGTGCAGCTCGCCGGGTCCTTCTTGTCGTAGGCGCTGCAGGCGAAAAACGTTCCGAACTTGCCCCACTTCAGCACCAGCGGGGAGCCGCAGCGCTCGCAGATTTCATCGGTCGCCTTCTCCATCCGACTTCCTTGCCATCCTCGATATCATCGAGTTCCGTCTCAAGCCGGGCGGTATACGCCGGGTCAAAGATGTACGGGAAATTCGCAACCAGCAGGTCAGTGACGACCAGGCCAATCTCCGTCGGCACAAATTTGCCGGCGCGGCCAATGCCTACCTTGCGGACGTACTCGCGCTCCTGGATTGTATTAATGATCGCGGCATAGGTCGATGGACGGCCGATTCCTCGTTCTTCGAGGATCTTGACCAGCGACGCTTCATTGAAACGTGGCGGCGGTTCGGTGAAATGCTGCTCCGGTTCGATCTCACGCAGGTTCAGCTTCTGACCCGCGTTCAGGTCCGGAAGCTTGTTCTTGAGTGCGTCATCGTCTTCGTCTTTGGCATCCTTGGCTTCTTCGTAAACCTTCAGGAAACCGTCAAACTTGAGGATCGAGCCGGTCACACGGAAGTCATAGCGTTTATCGGCTTTGGCCTGCACTTCGACGGTGGTCTGGTCGAAGAGGGCCGGAAGCATCTGCGACGCAACGAAACGCTGCCAGATCAACCGGTAGAGCTTCAACTGCTCCTCGCTCAGATATTGCTTGATGTCTTCCGGAGAAAGGCTGACGCGTGTCGGACGGATGGCTTCGTGCGCATCCTGTGCGTCCTTCTTGCTCTTGAATGTATTCGGCTGCTCCGGCAAATACTGCTTGCCGAGCGTCTTGCCGATGTACTCCCGCGCTTCCGTGATTGCATCGGGCGACACGCGCGTCGAGTCAGTACGCATATAGGTGATCAGACCCACGGTTCCTTCTTCGCCACCCAGGTCGACGCCTTCGTACAACCGCTGCGCGACGCCCATTGTGCGCTTCACGTTGAAGCCCAGCTGGCGCGACGCATCCTGCTGCAATTTGCTGGTCGTGAATGGCGGAGTCGGCGACTTCTTGCGCTCACTGCGATCCACTTCCCGCACCGACCACTCAGCCTTTTTGATGGCCGCAAGAATTTCCTTCGTCACTGCCTCGGTTGGAACTGACGCAGCGCTCACTGTCGGAATAGTCGAGCGTTTGCCGTCAATACCCACAAATCGGGCAGTGAACTCTGCTCCTTTCGGCAACGGATTCAAGTGGGCATCGATGGTCCAGTATTCGACTGGATTGAAAGCCTTGATCTCGCGTTCGCGTTCGACGATCAGGCGCAGCGCGACCGTCTGCACACGGCCGGCGGAGAGTCCGCGACGGACCTTATCCCAAAGCAGCGGCGAGATCTGGTAGCCCACAATGCGATCGAGTACACGGCGGGTCTGCTGCGCATCGACCAGGTTGCGGTCGACAGCGCGCGCATTCAGGAACGCGGCCTTGACTGCCTTGGGAGTGATCTCATTAAAGGTGACGCGATGGATCGTGCCCTTGGTCGCATAGTCGCGCAGTTCATCTTCAAGGTGTGCCGCTATGGCCTCGCCTTCGCGGTCAGGATCGGGCGCCAGGTAGACGGCCTTCGCACCCTTGGCCAGCTTTTTGAGCCGGTCCATCACCTTCACTTTGTCCGGCATCACGATCAGGTCGGGCGTAAAGCTGCCGTCTTCCAGTTCGACCCCGATCTTGTTCTTTGGCAGGTCCTTGACATGGCCCAGTGAGGCTTCGACGATGTAGTCCTTACCGAGATATTTGTTGATCGTCTTGGCCTTCGAGGGCGATTCGACAATCACTAGCGATTTACTCATTGTTGACCCTTCAAGCGGTAGAGTCGCCTGGCTCCGGCGACGGACCGCTAATTTCTGGAAGCTACCACGCTCTTCGGCTTAGCGCCAGCGGCAGCATTCCCTCCCCTCGGCGGTATGACCAAACCGATGGGCTAATTACAAGGAGCCGGTCACATGCGTCGGACGTAGTTTTTACCGGGCATCTGCCGGATGTGACCCGCAATCTCGAGCTCGAAAAGCGCCGTGAAAATCTCTGCGGAACTGAGCCGGCCTTCGAGCAACTCCATCAGACCGTCCACCTGCGTCGGCTCATCGTGGCTCAATTCCAGGTAAACCACGGACTCCTGTTCGCGCATCGGGGGCATGGCAAACGGTTTCATGGCAAATAAAGTAGCCGGTTCTATCGATGCGCCAACCTCTCCTTTCGATTCACCGCCCATGGATGCAGCGCCCGATTCTGCTTCGGCCTCGTCCTCCAGCAGCACACGCACCTGGCTGGGCAAATCCTCCCACACATCCTCCCAGGTCGCCGTCAGCCGCGCGCCCTGTTTTATCAGCGTGTTAGGACCCCACGAGCCCTTGTTGGTCACATTGCCGGGAACCGCGTACACGTCACGGTCCTGCTCCATAGCGCACCGCGCCGTGATCCTTGTGCCGCTGTTTTCGGATGCCTCGATCACCAGTACGCCGATGCTCATCCCACTCAGGATGCGGTTACGGTTGGGAAAATTCTGCGGCGCCGGAAATGTCCCCATCGGCAACTCCGAGACAATCGCTCCGCCGCCGCGCAGAATCTCTTCGGCCAGAGATTTGTTCTCCTTGGGATAGATAACGTCGATGCCGGTGCCCCAGACGGCGACGGTCCTGCCACCGGCCGCAAGCGCCCCCTTATGCGCCGCGGTGTCGATCCCGCGCGCCATGCCGCTAAGGATGACGAGCCGGCGCGCAGCCAGGTCACGCGACAACATCTCTGACATGCCTATGCCATACGGAGAAGGCTTGCGGGTGCCGACGACCGCGATCCCCGGCCGAGCCATCAGCTTGCGATCGCCTCTCACCCACAGCACGGGCGGAGGGTCAAAAATGTTTCGCAGCTGCTCTGGATAATCACTGTCGACATAGACAAGTATTCCTGCACCGGCGTCAGCAACGGCCTTCCATTCCTTTTTGGCCGCACGCAGGGCGCTGCCATCAAAAATGAATTGCGCTGATTCCGCTGGAAAGCCGAGGCCCTCGAGTTCCGTCAATGCCATGCTGAAGAGGCGCTCCAGCTGCTTCTTGATCTGAAACGCACGCTTGATCCGCTGCGGTCCAAGCCCGGGAGTCAGCGTAAGCGCCAGCCAGGCGAGCTGTTCCGCACTCGCCGCGGGCGCAGCCGTTGTCGGTGAGACTATCTGTAATGCTGCCGGTAATGAAGGAGTCGGCATTGCGGCACACAGCATCCGCCGCGGGAAGCAGCCTCCGGCGCGAAGCCTTTCAGTAATCGAAGTGGATACGTAAGCCGAGAGTAGACAGCGGCTGTCAGGATGTAAAGACTTAGTGCTTAAAGCGTCGAATTCGCATTCCCGTTTTGAACTTTTTGACACGGAATTGCAAGTCATCGGGAAGTTTCCATTCATGCCGCTTCGCAGGCATAGCGCATTTTCGGGAGGAGAATGTGCGTATGGATCCCCACACACAGAGTCCTGACGCGATCGAAGGAAAGACGTGTCTACCGGGAATCAGGATGAGTGCGACTTTGCTAACGGCATCGGATGTCTCCTGGGATTCTATGCCGTCTTTTCACTGGCTTGCAGATCGGATGGCCCGTAGCAACCGGTGGCGTGTGAGATCCATGCTCGCGGTAATTCTCCTGAGCGTACTGTGCCGCCTTTGCATTCAAGCTGCAAGAGCCATGAGTGAAACGCGGCGCTGGGGCGCTTACGTCGCGATGACCTTTGCATGCTGCTTCTGCTCTTCGCTGGGAGCATCCTTGACGATACGTACCATCCCGAGCGCCAGGTGATTGACGAGGGTTGCGCCATGCTCTTGGTGCCGATCCTTGCGGGAGCAGGACTTCGGTGGTGTGTATACGTCAATCTCCCGTGCGTAAGGGCCAGATTTGCGAGCAAGGACGCCGTTGATACACTCAGCTAG
>CAXTNK010000021.1:1207-6187 GCA_964245665.1 uncultured Acidobacteriaceae bacterium | reverse complement strand
GCTAGAGCCCGGCCATCGTAACGACCTCAAATCCCGAAACTGCCACATCTGACGACGGCCGCTTACGCATTGCCGCCATCAGTTTCCTGAACCCGGCTCCGCTGATGTGGGATTTCGAACACCCGCCCTTGCGCGACGAACTCGCAACCCGCTACTCGATCCGCGAAATGCCGCCCGCGCTATGTGCCGAGCAGTTGGCGAACGGCGAGGCCGACATCGGCCTGGTGCCCATTGCCGCCTATGCCACCATTCCTGACCTCGCCATCATTCCCGGCTGCGCCATCGCGTCGAAGGGCAAGATCCGGTCGCTGCTGCTGGTTTATCGGGAGGTGGACGGGCAGGGCGAACAGGCGGGACTCGACCTGATCCGCACTGTCGCCGCCGATACCTCTTCGCGCGCCACCTTCGCGTATGTGCAGATCCTTTTCAAAAAGTTCTGGAAGATCCCGGTCAGCTTCGCGCCCCATCCGCCGAATCTTGATGCCATGCTCGCGATCTGTGATGCAGCCATTTTGATCGGCGATCCGGCACTGATCGCCCTCGAAGATCGCGATGCCCGCGAACAACGCACCGGTGAAAGGCTGGTCTACATCGACCTGGCCCATGCCTGGCGCGAAGCAACCGGTCTGCCGTGGATTTCGGCCTTCTGGGCGGTGCGCACTGCATCCGTTTCAACAGCGGCATTGCGCCGGCAGGTGCGGACCGACTTTCTCGCCTCCCGCAATCACGGCCTGGGTCATGTGGAAGACCTGGTTGCAGAATGGGCGCCGAAAATTGCCATTCCCCGGCACGTCATCCGCACTTACTTGACCGAGAACATTCACTATGTGCTCGATGATGAATGCGTGGCCGCGATCGAAGCGTTTTATCGGCTCGCAGCTGCATGCGGCGTGCTGCCGCTGGCACCGTCTTTGAGCCTGCTGTAACCATAAACAGGCTGACCGGCGACCCGGCAGCTCCCATCCGCGTCAAAGCTACTGTGATACTCGCCCTGCTCCAGCAAACCGCCCAACACGCAGCACAGCATGCCGCTGCCCACGGCGGCGCGCATGGAACCCATCAGTCGGCGTTCATGCGCTGGATTCTGCATCTCGGCCCGATCGGTATTTTCGCCGTCTCCTTTTTTGATGGTTGGGTAATTCCGCTGCCTATCCCGGGCAGCACTGACCTGCTGCTGCTCATGTTCATCGTCCGGCATGGCAATCCATGGGTCTTCGCGTCCCTTGCAGTGGCTGGTTCGATCGTCGGAGGTCTGCTCACCTGGCGTTTCGGCAAGACCGGCGGCGACAAGCTGCTGCACACTTTTGTGCCGAAGCGCGTGCTGGACCGCGTCTGCAAATACGTACAGCAGCGGGCGTTCGTTTCAGTGCTGATTGCGACCATACTGCCGCCGCCTGTTCCGCTGACACCATTCGCCCTAGCAGCCGGGGCGCTGGGCGTGGAATGGAAACCCTATCTGATCGCCTACTCAATTGGCCGAACCCTCCGCTATGGGGTAATTACGTGGCTGGGCGTGCGTTATGGACGGCAGATCCTGCATGCCTGGCGGCACTACCTGTCAGGGTATGAAGCGCCAATTGCGTGGACCCTGGCAGCGATCACGGCGGTCGGTCTTACGTGGAGCATCTTCAAATATCGACGGATGATGGGGGAAGTTAAATCAGCTCCCAGGGCGAGTGAAGCGGCGGCTTGATGAGCGCCTGGCTTTGTGCGTTGGTAAACCTCATGGCTCAGAAACGAGATCTGTTGCGCCCGGATTGGTGGCAAAGCTAACCGCAGGTCCTTCGGCTCCGCTCAGGACGACACATTTGCGGTTTGACAAGGATCAACTCAAGCTTCCGGGGATGCCAGTCCAGTCTTTGCAGGCAGGAGCCGTGTGCCAAACAGAGTGCGAATCCGGTCTTTACTGGTCGAAGCCGTCTGTCTGGACGGCCGGTCTTCAGATTTCCCAGCGGAGTAATGCGGCGCCTGCGGTAAAGCCTGCCCCCACTGAGGCGACCAGTACAGTGTCCCCCTTTTTGAGGCGCTTCTCCTGGCGCGCCGTTTCCATCGCCAGTGGAATTGTGCCGGCCGTTGTGTTGCCGTATCGATCAATGTTGACGATCACCTTGTCCTCAGGCAGACCGAGTCGCTCAGCTGTCGCAAGGATGATCCGCTTGTTTGCCTGGTGCGGCAGCAGGCAGCCGAGGTCTTCGCCTTTAAGCCCGTTCTGCGCCAGCACCCGCTCCGACATTTCAGCCATCTTGCGAACAGCGTATTTGAATACGGACCCGCCATCCTGGTGGACGTAATGCATCTTCTTTTCAACTGTCTCTGCAGTCGAAGGATGCAGGCTTCCACCGCCCGGCATGTAGAGCGAATTACCTCCCGAGCCATCGATCTCGTGGACGTAGTCAATGAAACCGATCTCGCCTTCTTCCGCTGGCTCAATCAGCACGGCGCCTGCTCCATCGCCGAAGAGGATGCAGGTTGAGCGGTCTGTGTAATCGAGGATCGAAGACATCGTATCCGCTCCAATCACCAGCACCTTCGAGTGAGCGCCACTCTCAACCAGCTTTGCGCCCACCTGCATCGCGTACACGAAGCCGGAACAGGCTGCGGACAGGTCGAAACCCCACGCGCCACGGGCGCCGATCCGGTTCTGCACCAGGCAGGCTGTCGCCGGAAAAAGCATGTCCGGCGTCACAGTGGCGACGATCACCACCTCGATGTCCGCGCCGGTAATGCCGCGCTCGGCCAGACAGCGATTGGCCGCTTCGACCGCCATATCACTGGTCGCCACGCCTGGCGCAACCAGGTGACGCTCACGGATCCCAGTGCGATCGGTGATCCATTTGTCGTTGGTATCGACCATCTTCTCCAGGTCGGCGTTCGTCAACACGCGCGGCGGCACGTATGTGCCGAGTGCACTGATTTTTGCCCCGCGCAGAGTTCGGCGAGCAGGCCTGGCTTGAGTGTTTGCGTCGGGCTTGAAAATGTCAGCCGAGCCGGCTGCGTCAGGCTGAGCGGATGCTGCTGAGTTCAATATGCTTCTCCATCTGGAACGTCCCCTCATTGTAGTACTGGGCACTTGCCGTACGGGCGGACGCGGCTTTGCCGCTTGTGCTCCCGTGGGTCGCACCTGCTTGTGACTGGTTGGCTCTGCGACCCGGGAGAACGGCAGGTCCTTGGAACGCTATGCTCAGGATGACTTTTGTGGAGAGTGCGGGATGACAGTTTTGTGGGGATGTTGAGAGGTGTTCCCGGGAGATCGCAGTGTCGTCAGGAAGAGTGCGACCAACGGAAGCATGAGCGGCGGGGCCGCGGCCGCCTTGATGGCAGATCAGTACCGGGGGGCCTACTGCGCACGTACTAGCCCGTTACCGTTGCTTCCTTCCGGACCTGGCGGGGTTGGCGGGATTACGTCGCGTAGGGCCCGGCACTCACTAAGCATACAACAGCTTTTGGGCCATGTTCACTCGAGGCAAACGCGGTACACTGGACGTTGTGACTCCGTCCAAAAACCAATCCATACTGGCCTCCGCTGTTGAGGCTGTGGCGTCTGCAGCCGCCTCCGTGATGGAGCAGGAAGCGCCGGTGACCCTGGGACTGCAGGGCCCCTTGCAGCGGCCGCGCGTGGGCTTCATCTCGCTGGGCTGCCCGAAGAACCTGGTCGACAGTGAAGTGATGATGGGCATGCTGGACCATGCGGGAGCGGAGTTGACCAACGATCCGGAGACGGCGGACGTCCTCGTCGTCAACACCTGTTCCTTCATCGAATCGGCCAAGCAGGAGTCGGTCGACACGATTCTCGAGATGGCGGAGTTCAAGAAGACCGGCAAAGCGCGGACGCTGATCGTGGCCGGCTGCCTGGTCGAGCGGTATCGTGACGAGATCCAGAAAAATATCCCGGAAGTCGATGCGGTCGTCGGTACCGGTGAGTTGGAAAAAGTATTGGCTGCGGCTGGATTGAGCAGCGTTTTCTCCCGCGCGCCTCAACAGTTGGTGAACATTCAAGCTGCGCCTGCCGTCGTGCGGCCTGCCGCCGAATCGACGATCAGTTCGCGCGCCGAGGGAGATCTTCGCGAACAGCAGGGCCGTTTTACCCGCGAGGCGTGGGATGGTGCTACACCGGCGCTCCCGCAGTATCTGTACGACGAACTGACACCGCGCATTCTGGCGACGCCAAAGGCTTCTGCCTATATCAAGATTGCCGAAGGCTGCGACCATCCCTGCAGTTTCTGCGTGATCCCGAACCTGCGCGGCAAATTTCGGTCGCGGCGGTTCGAATCTGTCATCGCGGAGGCTACGCAGCTCGTCGCGAACGGGGTGCGGGAGATCACGCTGATCGGACAGGACACGACCTGCTATGGCGAAGATTTCGGTATGAAAGACGGCCTGGCTGAGCTACTCGACCGTCTGGCGCAGATCGAAGGCCTGAAATGGCTGCGCTTTCTCTATGCCTATCCGAACAAGGTCACTGGCCGGCTGCTCGAAGTGATCGCGCAGCACGACAACATCTGCAAATACATGGACGTGCCGCTGCAGCATGCTGCGCCGAATACTTTAAAGCGGATGAAGCGCGGCGGCGGGGCGGATATCTTTCTGAAGATGATCGAGAAGGTCCGCGTTACCGTTCCAGACGTAGTGATTCGCTCTACATTCATCACCGGATTTCCTGGCGAAACAGAAGAAGATTTTCAGATCCTTACGCAGTTTGTCCGCGACGCAAAGCTGGACTGGTTCGGCGTCTTCGGCTATTCGGATGAAGAGGGTTCGAACGCGTTTGCGCTCGGCGAAAAAGTCCCTCAGCGGACGATCGAGGCACGCCGCCGGTCTCTCATGAAGCTACAGCAAGGGATCAGTCGCAAGGGGAAGAAGTCCTGGGTTGGCCGTACAGTCGATGTCCTGGTTGAAGGCGAATCTGAGGAGACGCCGCTCCTCTGGGAAGGCCGTACGCAGTACCAGGCGCCGGAGATTGACGGCAAGCTCTACATCAAT
>CAXTNK010000021.1:0-1197 GCA_964245665.1 uncultured Acidobacteriaceae bacterium | reverse complement strand
TCGGTGCGAGATCACCGAGTCGCACGACTATGACCTAGTCGCGCGGGTGATCGAATAAGCAAGCCGACCTCTCACCGTTTGTCATACTGAGCGAAGCGCAGCGTAGTCGAACGGATCTGCGTTTTTTCCGCCTGCCACGAATTACGCGTCGCTGCCGATTCGCCATATCCAAGCGAGCACTATATGCAGATCGCTACGCTCCGGTCGGGATGACAATGAACTTTGGTTGACTGAAATGCTTTCGATGCAACCACCTTGGGTGACAATTCGTCCTGCCATGTGGACAATCAAGGACAGCACTATGAGCACACAACCACCATCCAGAAAACTCCTCCGCTGCCCCACCTGCAATAAACTTGTCACCCTTGGCGATCCCGACATGCCGTTCTGCAGCGACCGCTGCCGTGTGATCGACCTGGGCAAATGGGCGAGCGGCGCCTATGTCATCTCGTCGCCGGTACTCGACCCGGACGTCCTTGGCGACATCGACACCGAGGCCGTCAAGCAGGAACTCCTGCGCCGCGGCATAGACGCCGAGAACGACTACTAGGTGACCTTTCCGGCAGGCGAATTCCGACCAAGACGAACAGGCTGGGCATGGATCGTCGGCACATTCTTTGGCGCAGGTAATCTCAAACCCGGCCCCGGCACCTGGGGATCAGTCGCGGCAACGCTCATCTGGATTGCCTTGTTTGCCAACCCGCTCCCGTTTGCTTTCTCGATTGCCGCAGTCTCGCACTGGCATACGTTCATTGCAATTGATCGCGTCTGGATGACCCTACTCCTCGCCCTGCTGGCGACCGCCATCGGCATCCCGGCCGCCACGATCATTGCGCGAGAATCCGGCCGCAAGGATCCTCAGAACGTCGTCATCGACGAAGCTGCTGGACAGTGGCTGACCCTCGCAGCAGCGGCCCCGGACTGGAAGCACGCACTCGCCGGCCTCGCACTTTTCCGGCTGTTTGACATCACGAAACCGTGGCCGGCACGCCAGCTTGAACATCTGCCAGAAGGCTGGGGGATCATGCTGGACGACCTCGCCGCCGGCGTCTATGGAGGAATCGTGCTGCTGGTGCTGCGGCATTGGTGGTAAGCCCTCACCGACGCATCTCAACCATGCAGACGCCGTCAGGCACCACGCACAGCAAGCGTCTAAACTAACCGGAGGGGAATTTGCATGATCCGACTCACCAGGCC
>CAXTNK010000020.1:65253-67968 GCA_964245665.1 uncultured Acidobacteriaceae bacterium | reverse complement strand
TCACAATCGTCTGATAGTCGGCATTGAGTGCCGGGGCGCCGCCAATGATCAGTGTGGCACCAGGCACGCCCGTTAGCGCTGTAGCACCGGTCTTCCTCAGCTCCCGCACCCACACGATCTGATCGCGCAGAGAAACCGAAGTAGCGGGTATCAGCTCCAGCAGCGCTGCCCGGCCATCACTGCTTAAAAATGTTCGCCGCGTCTCCCGCGGCAAATCATGAAGGTAGGAACGGTCGCCATTGGCAATCGATGTAATGGAAATTACTCGGGCGCAACGAGGGTCGCTCGCAAGACGCTGGGAGAGACGATTGAGCGTGTTCCATCCAGCGTCGGTTTGTGCAATCGAATTCGTCGGCAGCTCGACAATCACACGCAACGATTGAACAATGCCAACACGATCCATCTGTTCAAGGGTGTGGAATGCGTGAACCGACTCTGCCGCCCTCGGAAGCCAGTCGCCTCGCGGGAGCCTGGTGTCTAGTCGCATAGCCTGCATGGCTAGGAGAAGCAACGGGGTGCCAGCGAGAAACACGGCGAGCCATGGATGAGCGACGATTACCTTGCCCCATCGCCTCCAGCGATTGCCCGTGCGTGCCGCTCGATCCGCTTCCAATCTCGGAGTAAAAGGCAGCCGTCCCATATCTATTCGCGGCCCGAGTAAAGCCAGTACCGCTGGGACAAGCGTGTTGGCCAGTAACACGCTGATTCCTGCCACGAGTACCCCGGCGACGCCGATGGAACGAATCTCACTGATGGGAACTGTCAAGAGAGCAAGAAAGCCGATGGCTACGGTGAAGGCGGATATGAGGAGTGTCCGACCCGCCTGACGTGCTGCAATGTCCGAGGCCGCAGGCCCGTCATGCCCTGCGGAAAGCGCTTCACGGAAGCGGCTGACCATGAGAAGTGCATAGTCAATTCCCAAACCCAGTCCGAGCATGGTGGCAAGGTTTTGAACGAGAATAGACAGGTGCAAGCGCGATGCCAATAGTCCGGTAATCGCGAGAGTAGCCGCAATAGCCAGTTGCCCAACAGCTAGTGGAATCAGCGCGGCGATGATGCTGCCGAAAGCAACCAGCAAGAGTGCGAGGGTGGCTGGAACCACCAGGCTCTCACCGTGTCGCACATCGTCTGCACTCGCTTTCCGAACGTCAAAATTGAGCGGAAGCTCGCCAGTTAGTTCCAGCTTCACCGCCGGATAACGACCCCGAAGCTGATTTTCAAGGGAGCGCGCCCGGCTCCGTAACTACGAGGACCACGCGGTCAACAAAGGGCGAATGAAAACGACTGCTTAACTCCTGCTGGACAACCATCGTGAGCATCGGTCATGCGGATCGAATTACTGTCTGGACGCGGAGCGGAGGCAAGAAGGCCCCGGGTGACCGATTTGCCGGCGAGTGGACGCAGGATCCCAGTAAGACGCGTTTGCGGCAGGGGTTAATTCTCAGGATCGAGGCCAGCGGAATCGATGGGATCCGCTTTTCGGGCGACTTCAGTTACGTTGCCCGGTTCGACGGCAAGCCGTATGATTTCGAGAACTCTCGCAATGATACCGTGACACTTCAACTCGTAGAACCTCATACCGTTGACTCGATCTACCGCCGCGATAATCAACTGGCTGAAAAGGATCGTTGGGTAGTCTCGACAGATGGGCAGCAGATGACCCGGACCACCACCGGCACCTTAGAAAATGGTCAGCGCATCGCTGAGAAGCTGGTATTCAAGAGGCAATAGCACGGAGCTTGTGTCGAGACCGTAAGATCGTTCCCCTGCATTAATCCAGAGCTCTAGTTGGAGGCAAGCAAAGTATTTCGCTCATCGTTCGCAATAAGAACCTCGGCCATCCAGTGTTGCCCATTGCAAGGCCAGCTCTAGTCCCTCAACTCCATAGGAGATACTGTTGCCGATCGACTTGATACTTGCGCGAGCGATATCTGTCACCATCTTCACACGAAGATGAAGGTTGCCTTGTCGTAGCTCGTTCGGCATGCTGCGTGGCTCATGCTGAAGGAACCAAGATCAGCGAAGGCAGTGTCTGGAAAATCTCTACCGTTCATAATCCAATATCTCGAAGCTTCTCCAAGTCGTCCGCGACTTCTTCCGCATCGTTCGCCACCGTGATCTGCCAGCCTAGTAATCGTGCTTGAGTCAGCTGAAGGCGCAACTCTGGCTGCTTTGCCTCGTGTCTTTTGCGTGATTGGCACGCCATCATGGCAGCTCTATGAGTGCCTTCAAATCGTGGGCAAATAGCAGGACAAGTACATCGACTCAAGCTCGTAAAACGGCAAATGTTCTGACAGTGATAGCGAATGGAGATGACCCCGGACTTTTTAGTGGCGATGGCGCGTGCGATAGAGGTAGTGGCCTATGAGCCAACCGGCGGCGCTCCCGACCAGCACGTCGGACGGGAAATGCTGCTGACCGAGAACGCGGGTGGCACTGACGCCGGCCGCGAGGGTGTAAATCCCAAATCTGACTAGGGTGGAAGAATGTTCATCGGCCAGTACCGCAGCCGAGGCCCATACGAGAGTGCTGTGGCTGGACGGGAAGGATGAATCTACACCAGCACTGTGTTGGAAGAACGAGCCCCGACCGTGGTCTTCATTCGGCCGCTCACGCCAAGTTGACAGCTTGAGGATTTCCTCAAAGACGACGGCATCGCCGACGGCTTCGCCGGCAAGCAGGCCAGTCTCGCGGGCATGTTCATCCTTTTTGGAC
>CAXTNK010000020.1:35678-65243 GCA_964245665.1 uncultured Acidobacteriaceae bacterium | reverse complement strand
TTCGAGGCAGTGATGCTGTTCTTGTTGAAGCTGGGATCCTTGGAGACCACGGTTGACATTGTGTGGAGGTCCGTGGCGAAAGCCACGCCGAGTGCGGCGCCGGCAGGGAGCAGCCAGACCAGGTCATGAGTGCGGAGATGTGCAGGGCTGGTGTAGATGGCCTTCTGATCCTGCAGAAGATGCAGTGGGAGATTCTTGAGCGTAGCGCCGGCGTCCTTCGGCTGGGGGGCCTCGGGCAGCGGGATGGAGGGGTGGTCGGTGCGCATGTCGGCAGTCTGGCTAGCGGGCTGAGCGATGGACGAACAATGGCCAAAGGTCGCGGACGCCACGAATCCTGCGGCGGTAATGTTTAGCATGGCGGCGAAGGGCGAGCGCATGCAAAGATGTTTGTCGAACATGAAAAGCCTCGATGCCTGAGATGCCATGAATTAGTACGGAAACAGTAAAGTCGAAATGACGATGTGGTCAGGTAAATCTGCGCTGTCAGATCTTCATTGCTGGCCCGTATTTGGTTCAGAAGGTGGTTGTCCAAAGAGACGTTGCGGAAGACTCGGTCAAATTGCCTGTGTGGTCAGTTTTCCTTGGCTTATAGAAAAGGGCTGATTCTGGTTTGGGAGTGGAAGGACCGGATCGAAGTTGGGGGAGGCACACTGTGCGTAATAGTGACTTGGCCTTCGTACAGGGACCGCGCATGCAGCTGCGGTTTAGGATTGCGGCTGAAGCATCATGTCGTTGAGTTACCAAGGCGCGCAGCATGGTTGGCAGAGGTTCATGGGCAATCTCGAGCGACTGCTTAATGGGGAGTGCAGTGCAAAGAGAACTTCAAAGGCTGTGGCAATTTGGTTCTGGGTACTGACCACGCCGTCCTGTGCCGAGATGATCTTCACTAATTCTGGGTAGTGGTTCACACCGCAGGCGGCGCAGGCGTTCGCGCCTTGGCTTTCCAGCGGCTTCATTTCGTATGGAACTTTCGGTGGCAAAGATGCTGGGCGTACTAGCGCTCCTATTCCCCGCTTTACCTGCACGCGCAAAGGAGTTGGCGTACGCTGCTTTAGCGTTCAACCTCGTGTCCGCTTTGATCGCACATGCCTGCATCTATGACAGGCATGTGGCCTTTGCTCCGTCAACGATCGCGCTGTTGCTTGGGACGTGTTCGTACATGTTGTGGACACACTTGGAAGGTGTTGTCTCTATCATGAGGTAAGCAGGGAAGCACTGTTTGCGAACTACTTCCAGGTTTGACAAGTGAGTAGCCATCATCCGTCTGCTCTCACGACAACATCGGGCGGCCAAAGCGAGTTAATCCAAACACAAAGGAGGATTGCCATCAAAAATCTCCTTGATCCCATCCTCGTAGGCGACACAAAGCGGCGCATCATGCGCCTCCATCCTGAGAGTGAGCGCTCGTGGGGCAACATGACCATTGCCCAAACGCTCGCACACTGTACTTCAGGCATCCTGATGGCGATGGGCGTCATTAATCCCACACGAGCAGCCTTCCCGTCCAACGTTATTGGCCCGCTGATAAAGCCGCTCGTTTTCGGAAATGATAAGCCAATGCGCCGAAATTCACCGTCATCGCCGGAGCTCTTCTCTGCTGACACCACGCAATGTGACTTCGAGGTCGAGCGCGCTCGACTTATCACAACTATAGATAGATTCTTCAGTGCGGGGGCAGCTTCCTGCTCTAAGCACCCACATCCCTTCTTTGGTCAGCTGAAACCACATCAGTGGGCCATTCTCATGTACAAACACATTGACCATCATCTACGACAGTTTGGCGCCTGAGCAATCCGGTTTGCGGCATACAAGAATTATAGGTTTCAGTCATCGAGGTTAAGCCGCCTACGTCAGCGGATGTCTACATGTCCAGCGTTGATGGAAGACCCCATCCCGTATTTTAAAAGACAACGCGCAATGACATCTCTATTTGGCGTGGACTGCCAATGGTTCCTACTGTGTTGCCTATGCCAGTGCTTGGGGTTACATTAACGCCGTTTTGTTGGACGTTGAAATACTGCTGCCGGTTCGCGATGACACCGAGTTGAGGATTGTAGACATTCGTGTAGTAGAGGTTGCCGTTAGCCGAGTAAATGGTGTTGGTTGGAATATCCAAGCTGGTTGTGTTTGACACGTTAAAGATGTCGAGGCTGTACTTGATGGCTATTCTGTCATTTATCTGAGCGAGCTTGATGACAGAAATGTCGGCACGCTTCTGAAATGCCTGGCGGAAGATGTTCCGCTGGCCATTAGGGCCGAAACCTGTTTCGAACAAGTCACACACTGGGTTGCCGGCAGTGCTCAAGCCGCATGCGGGAACGCCATGGTCGCCAGGATTGATGAAGGGAATCGTAAACGCACTGGCATTCAGCGCGGGCTGACCAAAGGCGCCGGAATGGCCGGTGAGTGCTTGATGCGGCGAGATGCCGGGCGCGAGTGGAAGCAGCGGGTTGGTAGCGCCATCATTGTAAAAGTAATATTGGCTGGCGACGCCTCCCGAGTAATCCACAATGCTGTAAGGCTGTCCGCTTTCGAGAACCGTTATGCCTTGAAGTGCAAAGCCGTTTGTCGCGCGGCTCAGCCAGCCGTTGGAGTGGATGAAGATGGGTAGTTGATACACATAGTTAAATGTAATGTCGTTCGTGATGTCGAAGTCAGACGAACCGTATCCACTGCGCAGGTTTAGCGGGTTGTTTCCATTATAGAAGAGGCCCACTCCGCTTTGTTCATCAAGAGAATGAGAAAACGTGTAGGACACGTTGAATTGCAGCCCGTGCGACATGCGCTTCGTCAGTTGCGCGGTAAGTGCATCGTAGGCTGAATTTCCCTTCGCCTGGTATAGGACCGAGCTGATTCCGTAACCAATATAAGGAGCGCGGATGTCAGTATTACCGCCATCGTACGTGCCGATGGGTTCAGTCGTCAGAGGGTTGTCGCTACTGTCAGTTGCCTGCGAACCATAGGAATAGGTCTCGCCATTGATCGGGTTTGTCGGCGTCGCAATTCCTGGCTGGTTGAAGGGAATCGGGATCACGCCATGACGTCCGCGATTTCCGACATAGCCAAGGGTGAGAGATGTCGCAGGGTCAATCTGCCACTGCATATCGAGCGACCAGTTCTCGGTAAAAGGCAGTTTGTTTGCGCTGTCATACGCGCCGAAATCGTAAGTCGGATTGCCGGCAATCAGGCCAGCCTTGTTGGAAAGGTAGCTGTAGAACTCCTGCGGATTTCCGCTCGGCGGCGTGGGCAGGATTGTACCGAAAGGGTTAGAGAGTGTTGCACCCTTGGGCGAGGCAAATGGTATGACAAAGGGCGGCGACTGAGTTACACCGAATGGGCCTGCAGTCCCGCCCCCCGCACCCGGCGATAAATAAGTGAAGTATTCACCGCGATTGTAATAAATGCCGCCACCTGCACGAAAGACCACGCGTCCATGGTTCGGCTCGGGACTCCAGGCGACACCGATACGCGGCGAAACACCCCACTGCCGGCCGTCGAGCGTTGAAGCACTAATGCCTTTGGTCCCGTACAGCTTATTATTGCCGGCTATCACGAAGCCATCGTTTTCAATGGTGTCAGAAGTCGGGTTGTAGCTGTACAAACCTGGATCAAAGTTGAAGAGATTTCCATATTTCTCGGTGAGTGGCCCATCATAATCGTACCGAACGCCAGCAGTGATGCTTATGTTGGAATGGAGTTGCCACTTATCCTGTGCGAAGCCGCCAATGTCATTGGTGCGGTAGTAGCGGTTGGAGGTGCCTTGGAGAAATGAAGACGCAGAGGTATTTACCTGGCCTTCCGCGAATTGCGCAAAGCTTTTGAAGTTGATGAGCCCGGTATTCTGACGCCGGTTGGCGATATTGAGCTGCGTGTATGCATAGTCGCCTCCGACTGATAGCGTGTGGTTGCCGAAGGTTGTAATCAGTGTCGAGGCAGGCTGGAAGCGGTTCTGGAAGAAGCCGTCATCCACGAAATCACTTGCCGGGCCGATGTTGAGGGTGCCGGTGCTGCCACTCGAGTTGGAAATACTAATGCCGGGGAATTTACTGTAGCCGAACAGATTGATGCCGGCCTGTTGGGCGGTAAAAGCCTGGTTGTTGGATGAGTAGGCTTTCTCGCGGGCGAATCCAAAGCTCTGCACCCAGCTGATACGTCCGCTAGTAAATGTATTCAGTACCGACGCCAGTTGGCCGCCCGCGTCGAGGTGTTGATTGAAACCACTCACGGTACTGTCAGTGAAAGGATTTTCCGCCGGATCATGCTGATAGAAATACTTCAGTGAAACGACATCGACTTTTGAGGTGTTGTAGTCGATGTTTCCGTTCGCCTGGTCGGCCTTGAACGTGGGTACGCCAAACAGAGTGGCGTCAGGAAATGTATTGCTGATATTTTCCGCTGCGTTTGCGCCGGCTGATGGGACCAGGTATTGGCCATTCGGCAGCTTCAGATTTAAAATGCTGACCGCTGCTGGATCGAGCGTGCCAGGAGTGGCGCCAGTTGAGGCAACGGCGGCATCGATGCCTGCCGTGCTGCGATCATCTGTCAACCCGGCCGGCACAAAAACGCCTGAAGTGCCGTTCAACTGATCCGTGATCCGAGTCGCCGTGTAGGAAAGAAAACCGAACAGCTTGTCCTTGATGATGGGTCCGCCCGCGACGCCACCCGCAACAACACGATGCAGGTAAGGGTTTACCTGATTCAGTGAAATGGTTCCGCCATTCGCGACACTCTGCTGCTTATAAAAGAAGGGAGCAGCATTCAGGAAGTTGGTCTCTCGTTGCACGTAGCCCTGACCATGATATTTATTCGTGCCAGAAAGCGTGCTGACGTTGATGTGCGCGCCACTCTTCTGGCCCTGCTGCGCGTCGTACATGGACGTATTCACCCTAAGTTCGGAGATGGTTTCAGGCGGTGGAGTGGGAATAGCGTTGCCGATGGCATCGTAGACCGAAGTGTTGGTCTGCGTCTGGCCGCCGACCGCGGGTCCTTCTCCTGTATTCGGCAGAGCCCGACCAGACGGCACCTGGCTCGAACTCTGACCATTGAATAGGTTGCTGACGTCAACGCCATTCACCAGGAATGCATTGTCGGTGGCGCGCTGACCATTGGCGTAGATGGCCTGGTTGCCAAGGCCCTCATTAGTTCCGGTGCCCGCAATGAACTGCGCATTAACCCCCGGCGCAAGAATGGCCAGTTGTGTAAAGCTGCCGGTGGCCAGCGGCGTCTGCTGTATCTGCGTGTTGTCGAGCACGTAGCCGTTAGTGGTGTCAGTGGCGTTCAGCATCGGGCTGCCAGACACTGTCACTGACTCAGAGACCTGGCCCGTATTGAGCTGTGTGTTCAACGTTACGGTGCGATTTTCCTGCACCATGATATTAGGATAGTTCTCTGTTCGGAAGCCGGCTTTTACCACCTGCACGGCATAGGTACCGATCGGCAGATTCTGGAATGCGAATTCACCATTCGTTTTTGAGGCGGCGTTGAAGGTGAGGTTGGTGTCAGCACTGGTGATCGTGACTTGAGCTCCCGCTATCGCAGCACCAGAAGCGTCTGTAATTGTCCCGGATATGGTACCGAGGGTTTGCTGCGCGCTCGTGCTGGACGTGATCAGAGCGCAGGCCGCAATGGGTGCGGCGATAAGAAATCTGTTGCGAATCAGAAGCATGACTTACCTCAAACAAGGGAGGGTAGAACCACCAGCCGGTTGACCGGCTTCATCTATCGACGAAGCGAAGATAATGATTTGAGTAGAGAGTAAGACAATGCAGCGGAACATTAATGCCGGTTTAAATCTATAGAAGCATTCGTACGATGGAAGCGCAAGAAGTTTTGTGAGAGTTCAAAGTTCGAAATCCGCAGACAGCTTGAGTGGTCACGGAGACGCGGTCGATCAGGGTGGGCGTACAGTCAAGCAAGTGGAGTGGGATGTACTTTGGTTACGAGTAGACATTCGCTTGTCATCGAGATAGCTGTGTCAGTTACTTAATCTTGCAAGATACAGCAATCCTTAAGGCCAGCTTAAGGTGACCGACGCATTACTCGTGTGAACCTTGAGCCAACATCAAAATGACACTTTGTTCATCTTCTGCCCGGTTAAGATTTTCCAGTACCATGGAGAGCATGCGACTGCTTCTGGTTGAAGACGAGCGTGATATTCAGTCCTCCCTGGTACGCTCGCTTGAGGAAGCTGGTTATCAGGTTGACGCGGCGGCAGATGGCAAAACCGCACAAAGCCTTGCAATTGGAGAGATCTACGATGTCCTTGTAGTAGATCTTGGGCTTCCAGATCAGGACGGCCTAGACCTAGTAGCGCAATTGAGACAGCGGGGAGTGAAGGCGCCAGTTCTCATTTTGTCTGCCAGGCGAACGGTCGATGATCGCGTTCGAGGTTTGGAGCAGGGTGGCGAAGATTATCTTACAAGGCCCTTTGCTCTAGCAGAGCTACTTGCCAGACTACGTAACCTTGTGAAGCGAAACGACTCGGCAGTAAGTGAGGCCACTCGGTTGAGGGTTTTGGATTTGGAGTTGAACCTTTTAAGACGCGAGGCCTTCCGCGGCGGCGAATTACTTAGTCTTGCGTCGCAGGAATTTGTACTACTTGAATTAAGTGCTGAGGGCTTGAGCCAAAGAAGGTAAATGATATGGCTCGGATTCTTAAAGTTACGGCTACGATGATGACCGCCTTGGTCATGACTGGTTGCGGAAGCAATCCTCCTTCTGCTTTGCCGAGCACGCCTCAATCATCCCAACCAACCGTCACATCCGTCGCCGTGCGCTGTTCCCCCTCCAGTGTTGCGGGCGGAGGTACGTCAAGCTGCGTTGCCTCGGTAGACGGCACGGGTGCATACAGTTCCGCAGTCGCATGGTCGTCCAGCGTTGGGAACATGAGTGCTGGAGGTGTACTTACTGTTCCTATGGAAGCAGGGACGGTATCCGTAACTGCCACGAGTATTCAAGACTCAACCAAGTTTGGCACTGCTAATGTGACCGTCGATATAACTTCACCGACAATTACCATTGTCACGGCAGCATGTAATCCAGCAAGCATCAATACAGGAAGTACCTCACAATGTATTGCAATCGTGCACGGGACGGGATCCTTCAATCCCTCTGTTACCTGGTCATCGAACGGTGGCGGCATAAGCAATGCCGGCCTATTCACTGCACCTTCATCGGCAGGCCAGGTGAACGTCATCGCCACCAGTTTGCAGGATCCCAGCAAGCACGCAACTGCGCTTGTAACGGTGCAGGCTATCTCTCCACCCACACCACCTGTCATTACGTCATTAGCAGCTTCCTGCAGTCCAACCATACTTAACACCGGTGGAACCTCCCAGTGCACATCGAACGTTACTGGGGTCGGAGCCTTTGATCCAACAGTTACATGGTTGGCAAGTAGCGGCAGCATCGATAGCAAAGGCTTGTTCACAGCGCCTTCCTCGGGAGCATCGGTGATCATAACGGCCTCAAGCGTTCAAGATTCTACAAAGACTGCCGAGGTTTCGTTAACCGTCCAGCTTGTGACACCACCCAGTCAGCACGTCGTCATGGTCATGGAAGAAAACACTGGATATGCAAGCGTAGTTCACAACACAAGTGTTTGGCCGAACCTCAACAGTCTCATCACTAACGGCGCAGTCCCTACCAGCTACTATGCTGATTCGCATCCTTCGATTGGCAATTACTTCATGCTAACCACTGGTGCCCTTTTGACCACAAACGACAACTCAACGACTGTATGGAATGTGGACAATATTGCGAGAAGGATGCTCGCCGCCGGTGTTCCATTCAAGGTGTACGCGGAGGGCATTTCACAGGGGTATGTCGGAGGAGACACCGGTCTCTACCTAATCCGGCACAATCCATTCGCGATGCTTTCTGATGTAGCTGACGATCCGCAGATCGCAAACCAGGTGATCTGGCCGTTCTCGCAATTTGCCATAGACCTGGCAACTGGGAATCTGCCTCCATTTTCGTACATCGTTCCAAACGTGGATGATGATGCGCATAATGGATCCCCTCAGCAGGCAGATACCTGGCTGCAAGCAAACATCGTTACACCACTTTCCAGCTATTCCGCTTTTCAGCCTGCAGGGGATGGCATCCTGATTGTCAACTTTGACGAGGCAGCTGCCAGCGACGCTACTTATGGAGGCGGACATACCTCTCCAGTTCTTTGGGGACCAGTCGTCAAGGCAGGGTATGTACAGGACTCGATGACCTTGTACCAGCACGAAAGTCTGTTAAGAACGATCATGGAGGCACTGCAGTTAAGTAATCCGCCCGCAGCGGCGGCTACAGCTCCTTCAATGGCAGAGTTCTTTGTGCAAAGGTAAAATCGTATGACGCATAAGTCGGGCGGCTGGTCGGCGCTCGTGATGTGAAGCTATGACCAATGGTATGAGCCTCTGCCACAATCATCAAGCGCCGAACAAAAATAGGGCCGCCTTCCCTGCGCGTTTAGTAAGACGAAACGTGAATCGGATAACAATCAGACCTTATAGCTATGCTATGGGTCTTATGGCGCTCAGCGCAAATTACTTACAGGTGTCGATTCTTCGGTCGAAGGGCAGAGTCAGAAACCACTTAGTCACATAGACCTGGGAGCCACCGACGAGAATTCATTCTATTGACTGTGTGGGATGAGCTGGAAGCAAGGGTAACAGGTTGTAGTTTCCGCATGGGCGCCGGCGAGACTGTAACCGGCGTGCTCAGGCCGATGTTCGAAACGATCATCCCAAGATCCTTCGGCGATACGACGCCGCGGATGACAGCTTCCACCATGGCGATACACTTGTCACCCATCTCGATGCGCTTACCTCCCGGCATCTTGACGTTGATGGCGAACTGCCCAGGATCAGTGCGTGGAAAGTATGACCTGCCTAGGAAGGCGAACACGACTGCAAGAATCAGCACGATCGATCCCAGCAGAAACGTGGCGACCAAGCCAGGATTGCGCAGGACACGATAGTTCTGAGTAAACTGCGGAGTGATGTGTGATGGCCTTCACATGATCTGAGCGGCCGTCCAACGTTGGCGTTCCGTTGAATGCAGCAGAGGCGGAAAAGATCACTGCTGTTTATGTCCACTGCTTGTGCTGGGCCGCTAGTGAATCCCACTAGCTATTGCCATTGGTGCAGCCTGCTGCTGATCATTCCGTGGGTTTGCCCGACAATGGAGAGACCGAGTACTCTGTGCTGGCAGATAGCTATAGCCGACCATTTCGTGTTGAAATGCAGTACAACGCATTCTACGCAGAAGGCTGGCATGCATCAGCGGTACGTGAATCTTCTACCAAACCAATGACCACGCGATTGAAACAAAGTGCGGGACTGCTGATGTTTCGCCGACGCGAGGAAATATTCGAAGTCTTTCTGGTGCATCCGGGTGGTCCGTACTGGTCCAGGAAGGAAGAAGGGGCATGGACCATGCCCAAGGGGCAGTGTGAGAGTGGGGAGGAGCCGCTAGCCGCGGCCGAGCGCGAGTTTCACGAAGAGACCAGCTTCATCGCCAGCGGTCCCTTCATCGCACTTGGCTCGGTACGGCAGAAAGGCGGCAAGGAGGTTTTCGCCTGGGCATTCGAAGGGAACTGCTATCCTGGCGATCTGGTGAGCAACACTTGTGAAGTTGAATGGCCACCGCGCTCTGGCAACCGCATCGTCATTCCTGAGGTGGACCGAGGAGACTGGTTCACGCTTCAAGACGCTGCCATATCCATTCGCGAGGAGCAGCGGCCTCTCTTATTGCGAATCGAGGAACAGCTCAGCCATCGGCGCGATTAGACTTTCTTTGGTGGTTGCAGTTTCTTCGAATTGGAAATTACTGAGTCCTACGCCGACTAGTCGAAATAGTTGCCCTGGTGGTAACTCCACTCGCGTCCGAAGTGAGAGAGCGATTTTTGTCAGGTCTTCACATGTGGCTATCGGCACAAGCGGTGTCAGGCTGCGCGTGAGTGAAACAAATTCCTTCGTTTTCAACTTCAGGACGACTGTGCGGGCCTGACGTGCATTGCCTTTAGAAACATTCCAGATTTTTTCGGCAAGCTTCCGAATATGTGTTTCGCATTCTGTGAGCGGGATGTCTTCAGGAAAAGTGTCTTCGGCTGAGACCTGTTTTCGAACGCGATTAGACACCACCAGGCTGTGATCGATGCCGCGGGCCAGCTCGTGAAGACGCTGGCTGTAGCCACCGAAGTAGTACTCCAGCCTCTCGAGTCCCATCCTATGGATATCACCTACCGTCCTGATACCGGCTTTAGCCATGCGCGCCTCTGTAATTCTACCCACGCCCGGGATACGGCCCACTGGCAGGGTAAGAAGAAAAGCCTGCACTTGATGAGGTTGAATCACGAAAAGACCATCCGGCTTGCGCCAGTCGGAAGCGATCTTTGCCAGAAACTTATTCGGAGCGACACCTGCTGACGCTGTAAGATTCAGTTCTTCGCGTATCTGCCTTCGGATCGTCTTTGCAACCAATGTTGCCGTCGGCAACGAGGTCTTATTTTCGGTGACATCGAGGTAGGCTTCATCCAGCGACAGTGGCTCGATAGCATCGGTATGACGTTGGAATATATCACGTGCTGCTTGTGACGCTGCCTTGTATCGAACAAAATCTGGCGCCACAAAAACGGCCTCAGGACATAGTCGTTCAGCAGTAAGCGCTGGCATTGCCGAACGAATGCCAAACCGCCGCGCTTCATAAGAAGCAGCGCATACGACAGAGCGTCTCCCCTTCCAGGCGACAACTACTGGACGACCACGAAGATCTGGATCGTCCCGCTGTTCCACGGATGCATAAAAAGCGTCCATGTCAACATGAACGATCTTGCGTATGCCGAGATTTGTAATTGCCGTGTGTGGTTGATGCATCGCACAGTCATCTTATTCGGCGCAGAAATGATGGAGCTGCATTGGGCTTATTTTGCCATGTTCGCCGTACCTTCGCCCAGGAAAGTTCAAAAGTCTTGCGTCGTCCATCCTGAGGCGCTTCTACTCCGTCAAGCATCCTGTCAGTTTTTGCGTGTGGACCGGGTCGAAGAGTGCTTTGGCGTTGCTCGCGAGCCGGCGATCAGGATGTCAACAAGACGGCGGGCGCTCTGCTCCCATCCTGGCATAGCCGTAGTATGGAAGATGCCAACCAGCGCGCGGACGAAGTCGTCAGGATCAGTGTCAACACGCAGATCACCACTGGCAATCGCGCGTTTGACTGACGTGACGAAAGCAGTATGCACAAGACTGCGCGAGCCTTCGATCATGCGCATTGATCCGCCCGCAACCGTCTCCATGGCCGGGATGATCAGCTTCTTGCCAGCCACATGGTCTATGAAGAGCAGCATCCAGGCGCGGAGTGCGTCAACGGGCGGCATGGCCGCCGCATAGCGTTGTTCGGCTCCGGCGAGCTTTTCGACTTCATTGCGATAGACGGCTTCGATCAGCGCATCGCGAGTGGGAAAGTGACGGTAGAGTGTGCCGGAACCAACGCCGGAACGATGCGCAATATCATCGAGGCTCGCGGCTGCCCCATCGCGCGTGAAAACCTCCTTGGCTACCTCGAGGATACGCTCGCGATTGCGCGTTGCGTCAGCGCGGGTTTTCCGGGGAGGCGGTGGCAATTTTTTTTTTGACATAGAAACAAATACACAAAATCTTTTTGCAACCGGAGACGCTCTCCGTTTATCTACTTATACGGAGGCTGTCTCCGTTTTAGTCAGCTGAGAGGATGTTGTCAATCGGCTCGATCCTAGCGTACAGCGCCATAGCTACAGGAGGAATGACCATGCGTGTATTTGTGACGGGAGCAACAGGCTTTATTGGAACAGATCTTGTTAAGGAACTTATTGAAACAGGGCACCAGGTGCGCGGAATGACGCGGAGTGATGCTGGCGCAGAGCAGTTGAAGGCGGTGGGTGCTGAGGTGCACCGCGTTGACTTGAAGGATCTCGGCAGCCTGCGAAGTGGCGCGGCAGGAATGGACGCGGTGGTGCATCTGGCATTCAACCACGACGACATGTCAAAGTTTGCGCAGAGTGGGGCTGATGAGATGAACGCAATCGAAGCGCTCGGTTCAGTAATGGAACCGGGGAAGCTGTTGGTGGTGACCTCTGGCGTCGGTTTGACGAGTGGCGGCCCAGGCCATGTCCGCACGGAGAGCGATCCTCCGGTGGATTCTCCCGCGTTACCGCGGCGGCCCGAGAAGGCAGCCCGGGGCGTTGCGGAGAAGGGTGTTCACGTGGCGATCGTGCGTCTGCCGCAGGTGCATGACACGCGCAAACAGGGACTGGTGTCTATGGCGATTCAAATTGCGCGTGATACGGGTGTATCTGCGTATGTTGGCGAAGGTACAAATCGCTGGGCCGCTGCTCCGCTGAAAGACGTGGCGCATCTCTACCGGCTCGCGCTCGAGAAGACTGGACCGGGCGTCACAACGTACAACGCAGTAGATGAAGAAGGCGTGTCGGCGCGGGAGATTGCTGAGACGATCGGCAAAGGACTGAAGCTGCCTATCGTCTCGATTCCGCCAGAGAAGGCCGCTGAGCATTTTACCTGGTTCGCGCATTTTGCCACCTTGGATATGCCAGCTTCCAGCGAGTGGACGCGCAAGACACTGGGATGGCAGCCGACTGGACCTGGATTGATCGAAGATCTCGAAAATATGAAGTATTTCTGAGAGAGCTGTCGACAGTAATTGCTAACTAACTTGACTAATGAATTCAAGCCCCTGGTTTTTCCGGGGGCCTGAATTGTCTCTCCTGGTTCTGCAACCAGTTGTTAAGTCACGAATAGTTACCCTATTTGCGGATGCGTAAACGTGCGACCGGCGAGACTATCCTTTAAGCTTCGCTTGAGCAAGCCGTCCTAACAGGCTTTCACGGGATCAGGGGGCGCAGGATGGTGGCGCCTTCCCAGGCAATTTGTCCGGGTTTCAGAGAGCTTGAAGTGAACCTGTTTCGCGTCTTTCAGCGTGTCCCAGGTGATCCACCAGGCTTGAATACACTTTCCCCGAAGCTCGGTTCATTGGCAATGCAAAAATAAGAACCCGGTCGAGCATGCCGCTTCCATATCTGCTGAAGTACCTATCAGGACGCGCATTGACAACCTTCGGCCCGCTAACCGCTTCGATGACGCCTTAAAGATCGTAAGGAATTATCCAGGTATATTGCGCAGAGTTACCTTTGACGAAGCCGTCATAATTCTCCGGCTTGCAGTTGGGCAGGAAGTTGCCGGAGCTGTCGCGGGGGCGAATGCAATGCGTTTCGGGATCGAAGAGCTTATGCCACTCGGCGGACCCGGCGGAGATATCTGCCTGCAGTACCAAAAACGCCGCAACCTGGGCTGCTGAGATGCATCAGGCTGAAGCCGCGAGTAACGCGGAGTGACGCTCTCTCGCACACTGCATTAGGGTAAGAATATGCTGAGAGCATCTTAGGAGTGACAGGAGAATAGCTATGAACCATATGCCGAGCAGGGTGCCAGTGATCTTCGCGATACTGACAGTGATGATGTTGCCTAAACAGGCCGCGACGCAGACTGCCGAGCAAACTGTAGCTGTGTCGCCGGTAGTTGTGCAAAATTGTGATCCCAAGGAATATGCGCGCATGCAGCAACACTTGCTGGATTGGCCCGACTTGCAACGATACCGAGCGGACAATGCTGCGCTACCTGCTCCTACTCCGGGTACGCCACGCGTTATCTTCTACGGGGATTCGATTACGGATGCATGGGGACGGCTTAATGACACGGGTACATTCTTTCCAGGCAAAGATTATATAAATCGAGGCATCAGCGGTCAGACAGCGCCACAAATGTTAGTTCGCTTCCAGCAGGACGTGATTCGCTTGCATCCAGCAGTAGTCGTCATTCTAGCGGGCACGAATGATGTTGCTGGTAACACCGGACCCTCGACTCCCGAGATGATTGAAGACAATTACATGGCAATGACAAAGCTCGCGCAGGCCAGCGGCATCAAAGTCGTGCTTGCGTCGATCACGCCGGCGTTCCGCTATCCATGGAAACCAGCCGTCGAGCCAGTACAGGAGATCCGCGCGCTGAATGGATGGATACGGGACTTCTGCGCAACTGGAGTATGCACCTATCTCGATTATTACAAGGCAATGTCAGATGCGAATGGTGGCATGTTGCCTGGGTATGCGAAGGACGGCGTGCACCCGACCACTAAAGGATACAGCGTGATGGCTCCTTTGGCCGAGCAGGCAATTACCCAGGCTCTGAGCAAGTAAGGGCACCTGTAATTATGGCGACGATCCATAGGTTAGCTATGACTCCCCGGTTGCGATGCGCAGCGGGGGAACGGTCAAGCAACAATTGGAATTGTTGAGTTTAAACGGCAGTCGTGGCCCACATGTCGACATCCCCTTAAAGACCGCGGACGGTGATGCGACTGATCTTACATCGGCATTCTTCCGGGCTGAGTTGCGAGGTTGTTAGACTCGAACGCTTGAAGTAGTTTTGCGGGTGGTCGGATCAGGTTCTTACGAGTTTAAGCGCCTGTTCGATAAGATCGGCAGCTCGGTTGGGCCCGTTCAACTGTTGGATAGCCGTTTGCAACCTGTGGGCCGCCTCACGGTATTCAGCGTCGTGCAGCACGAGCATGATTGCCTTGCGAAGCCTGACCGTGTTCAACCTGTGCCGTGAAACAATCACGCAGGCTCCGCGTGCCTTGAGTCTCGCCGCTACACCGGGCTGATCGTTGGCGAGTGGCACTGCTACCATTGGAACCCCCTCGCAAAGCGCTTCCAAAACGGTGTTCAGGCCGGCATGCGTGATTACCAGTGTTGCTCGCTTGAGTATCTCCAACTGGGGAGCAAAGCGGACCACCAGCGGATTGCCGGCCAGCTTTCCCAGCCGTGCCGGATCAAGGCCGCCGCCCAGCGAGATCACCAGCTGGGCATCAAGTCCTGCGCATGCATCCGTGATCGTTTTGAAGATGGCTTCCGATCCGTTCTGGAGGGTGCCCAAGGATGCGTAAATGAGTGGACGGCCGTCGAGGCGGTCCCAGGGGAAGTGGATAGAAGGGCGCTGTATGACATGTACTAGGGGACCGGTGTAATGAAGGTCTGGCGGCTTTTCGCCGCGAATTATAAATTCCAGCGCTTCGGGCAGCTGGGTGATCTGCCCAAGGGGCGATAGCGCTTCTTCAGGACGTTTGAACACCTTCAGTCCCCAGGCGTAACGCTGCTGATTCACATCGCTAAAGATTGGCTTTGCAATTCGTAACAGTAGATGTATAGAAAGGCGGTTTCGCAGGCGGCTGCACCAATCTTGTCCTGCGGGAAAGCCAAGCCAGAAGGGAGGAAAGCGGTCGTCAGGGAGAAGGGGAGGAGTCAAGGCGATGGAGATCCAGGGCAGGCCTAAATGGTCCGCTACGCTGCCAGCAAAATCTGCTTCGTCTACGAGCAAAGCTTCTACCCTGGCTGCTCGTACTGCTTCTGGCCCGTCACGCAGGACCATCCGCATTGAATTTCGTATTCGATCTAACGTAAAGCGAAAGGCCGCGATGCCTCGCAGCTGCGCTAATCGCTCGTCCAGCTTTTTGAGCGTACCAGGAGGATAATCTTCGGTCCCGATCTGATGAAACTCGATACCCGCCGCGCTCACGGCACTCGCGGTATCTGCGATGCCGAACAGCACGACCTTGTGTCCTCGCAGTTGCAGGGCATGGGCCAGAGCAGTCATCGGATTGAGATGGCCGATCGCCGGAAAACAAAATACCCCGAATTTCGCCATCGTCCCTCTTCAGGATTGTTGATTCAAGGGGCCGGTGAGGATCCTGCATTGGAGAGATACTCATCTTCGCTGGGGGGCGAAGAAGGTTAAGACCATCATAGGCAACGAGTTGCTGCACGACTTGCCTGATGGTGTCTATAGGCGATCATCTAGTCGTGCCGGAGAGCATTCACTGGTGAGAGTTGGCCCGCGCGCCACGCCGGGAGCGCTCCGGCAACCAGCCCGGCGACCACTGCGATGCCTACTGCCTCGGCAAGAAGTGGGAAGTGAAGTGATGCCGAAACGAGACTGGCAGTTCGTGGCAGAGTCGCCAGGACTCGCAGAGCCACCCACCCTAGAGCAACCCCAAGTACGCCTCCGCCCAGTCCGAGTATGACTGCTTCAATCTCGATATGGGCCAGCACCTGCCATCGGTTCCACCCCAGGGCGCGCAGGATACCGATCTCCCGCGTGCGTTCGAAGACCGACATGGCCATGGTGTTCGCAATCCCCAGAATGCCGATAAGAAGGGCGAGCAAAGAGGTGCCCCAGGCAGAAGCGTGGGCCAGTTTAACGAACTGATTATCGCTGGCACGCTCGGCGGCGGGCACAGCGCGCATACCCGGCACCGCCGCTTCAATCTCAGCTTGTGCCTGCTTCATATATTGTTGCGGTGTTACGCCGCGAGGCGCAGGACGCAGGCGAACATCGATCGTCGAAACCTTGCCTTGCAGACTACTTAGCTGTTGCAACTGGTCTAGAGGCATAACAACCGCCGACGCTTCGAGAGTCGAAGCGCCGTGATAAACAGCCGTCACGGTGAATGACTTGCCCTGAATTTCCATCGTGTCGCCGGGGGCCTTCTTCAGATTCTGCGCGAGCATATCGCCAAGCATGACTTCGGGCTGCCCGTCGCGGAAACGACGCCCTGAGAGAATCTGTAGCGAGCCAAACTGAAAAGCATCAGCCTTCCAGCCGTAGACCAGGGCATTCACGTCCGGTGTCAGGTCCATCAGGTTAAAGATCGTGGGCGACGCCTGTGCGACGTCGGGCAAGTTCGTCAGCTTTGCTGTCGTCGATTCGTCCATTGAAGTGTTCAGAAAAGTTCCCTGAATCACGGCAATGTCAGTGCCGCTGCTCGAATAAATACGCATCCATTGTTGTTCGAATGCGCTCGAAAAGCCGACCAGCCCCACGAAGGCGCCGACTGCCATTCCTATTCCTGCCAGGGTGAGCACGGTCCTCATTCGACGGCGGAGCAGGTTCTTGAAAACAAATCCTGTAAACGACAATGATCTCGGCATGGTGAGGATGAAATCCTTTTATCTTCTTGTCGTCTTATTTCGGCGTTGAAGAAAGTTAAGCTGTGGTGTGTCGCGATGATATTGGATGCGTCGATTCAGGATACGAGGTGCAAGGAGTTATCTCCAACTTTCCCCCGCGGCCGGATGCATGGCTTCATGCCTATGCAGGCTATACTGAGCCGTAGCGCAGGCCATTGCATACGCCCCATCGGTCATGATTCTCCGGCCTTCTTTTGTGCGCGAACCAGGGAAGGTTTGAACTGAATTACGAATCGAATCACGCTGAACGCATTCTGATTACGGGCGCAACCGGCTTCCTTGGAGTACAGCTGGTGCGCGAGCTGCTGCAGCGGAAGCCGAACGCATCACTGGCTCTGCTCATTCGAAACACTGCAGGCCAATCGGCTCAGCAGCGCGCCGATACCTTTATCCCCCCGGGTGATCGAGCGCGCGTTGAGGTTTTTTCCGGAGACGTCAGCCAACCCAACTGCGGGCTGAGTCCGGCTGATTACGCGCGCCTTTCGGCTGAAACGACGCGGGTTATTCACTCTGCCGCCACGGTGCGGTTCGATCATTCGCTCGACGAAGCACGCCGCATCAATGTCGAGGGCACCCGGCATGTTCTCGATTTTGCGGGCAGCGCGCGCGAGCTTCGAAGTTTCGCTTATGTCGGTACAGCCTACGTAGCCGGTGAACGGACGGGCCTGGTCCGCGAAAACGAGCTTGCTGTCGGCCAGCGTTATCGCAACACCTCCGAACAGACGACGGCCGAGGCCGAGGCCCTGGTGCAAGCGCGCCTTGCTTCGCTGCCCGGCATGATACTTCGCCCCAGCATCATTGTGGGAGACTCTAAAACTGGCGTCACTTCCAGCTTCAAAATGATGTACTGGCCGCTGAAAATCTATGCACGACGGCTTTGGCGTACAGTCCCTGGATATGCGGACGCGGTACTCGACATTGTGCCCGTCGATTTTGTCGCCAGCTCCGTCGCGCAACTCCTGTTCGATAAAGCTGCCCTTGCCTCGACCGTCCATCTGTGCGCCGGACCGAGTGCCAGCGCGACAATCGAGCAGGTTGCACATCGCGCCATGGAATACTTCAACGGTCCCGAGCCTCGTTTCGTCGAACCGAAATTCTTCTTCGCAGTGATACGACCGCTTCTGTTTTTATCGTTGTGGGGACGCAAACGTCGTGTACTGCGCGATGGCCGCGCCTACCGGGATTACTTCACCATGCGCATGCAGTTTGATACGAGCCACGCTGAGCGTTTGCTGCAGCCGGCAGGGATCACTCCACCACCGGTCCTCAATTATCTGGACCGGCTGTTTCACTATTGTGTGGCCTCCGAATGGGGCCGCAAGCCGATCTCTCCGCAATGAGCTTTCTACAACGGTATCGACTCGCGCGGGACCGTGAAGTCACGGTGGCCAATCTTGTGGATGAACTGATTCGTCGGAAAAGGAATTGCGAGGTCGCCGTGCACGAAGGCGGCGTCTTTTATCTTGCCGATCTGCATCGCGAAGTCTGTGCCATCGATGCTTTTCTGCGACAGACCGTCATGCTTCAACCGGGCCAGCCTGTTGCTATTTATCGCAGCAACAATCGTGAGTGCTTCCACTGGTTTCTTGCCATTATTCGTGCAGGCGGCATCGCGGTTCCGTTGAATCCGCAGCTCTCTCTTCCTGAAGTGCGAAGGATTCTCGCTGATAGCGGTACAGAGATTCTCGTTACGGACAGAGCGGTATTTGAACGGACCATTGGCGATCGCAAAGCACTTGATGTGCGCACCTGGATACAGGCAGATGAAGAGGAGGCTCTCGACGGATTCCTGCGAGTCTCCGGCGCATATTCTCCTACACTACCGGTCACGATCGATCCGACTGAAACGGTTGCTATCTTTCATACTTCGGGCACCAGCGGATTTCCCAAGGGCGCTGCTTTATCAAGCAACGCGCTGCTCGGCGGACGTGCATCCACGGTTCTGACGGCAATGTTTCTGGGTCCGCGTGACCTTGCACTCATAGCCTTGCCCTGGTCCCACATCATGGCCGTCAGTATCGCCCTGTATGGGCTGATGGCGGGCATCCTCGGCTGCTTTCTCGACCGCTTCGATGTGGATGCTGCGTTGGACCTTGTAGAGCGCTTTGGCGTCACCGCTTTCGTCGGCGTGCCAACCATGTTTGCCCGGCTGGTCAACAGCAATCCTTCACCTGCGCGCCTAAGAAGTGTGCGCGTCTGGCTTTCCGCCAGCGACCATCTACCAACTGAAATCCGCAAGCGTCTGCGCCAGTTCGGAGCCCTCTATCGGCTGCCGGGCGGACGACGTATCCCGCCCATTCTGCTGAACGGATACGGCATGGTGGAGTTGGGTGGCCTCGCCATGATGGGCATAGAGCTGCCATTTCTGCGCGGAAGTGGCGACCTGTGCCTGCCCATACCACCGTTCCGTATTCGCGTGGTCGCTGGCAGCGGGCAAACCGTCGGCGCTGGGATAACGGGAGAATGCCAGATTTATCGCCGTGGGCTGGCTCCGCATTATTGGAAGGATACGAGTAACGACACGAGCAACGACAAGGCCGATGCGCAGAGCCTTCTGACCACCGACGGCTGGCTGCGCACCGGGGACCTGGCCACGCGCAACCGCCTGGGACTTATCCGGCTGGTGGGGCGCACCAAGGATGTGATCAAGTCGGGCGGCTACTCGGTGTACGTTCGCGAACTCGAAGAAGCCATGCTGGCCCATCCTTCTGTGGCGCGCGCAGTTGCGTTCGGCCTGCGTCACCGGGAGAAGGGCGAGGTCCCCGTTGCCGCAGTTGAATTGAGGCCTGGCTTCGCTTCCGGTGAAGTTGAGTTACGGGACTGGTGCCGGAGCAACCTCGCGCCTTATAAAGCGCCGCGGCGCGTCTGGATTCTCGCTCCCGGCGACCTGCCGCAAAACCATAGCGGCAAGTTTCTTCGACGCGTGTTGCAGGAGCGATTTCAAAGTCTGATGGATTGAGGAAGTCTTCCAGTTCTAAGGGTGATCCTCAAATTTACTGATTTCGTCCGGGCTGAAGTCTTTCAGCGCGAGGTTCGCTTTCGTGCTTCCTCGTTCGATGATGAGGAGCGTCGATCCGGGGTGGCCGTGTGTTTTCACTTCCACCTGCCTGGCTGCCCAGACTCCACCTGATTTGGTCAGACCGAGAGAAGTAAAATCCTTGACCGTTCCGCTGTCTTTAAGTGTTTTCTCCGCATAGATCGGGTAGCTGCTGGCCTGGTCCAGCCACGTTTGGACCTCGGCATAGTGCGAACGGTCCGACGCGCCAGGAGTGCTTTTCAGGACATCGCAGTTGTGAGTGCCCAACATGGCAGTCTTGAGGATGGTTTGACCCTGCCAGTAAAACTCTGCCTGGAGAAAATCCTCGTAATTGAAGTCGGTTCCGGCTACACTCTCGCTCCACTTGTCGTAAGGCAAAGAGGCTGGCGCGGATTCGCGCGGATGAAAGACCCTGATTGTGGTCGGGCCTTTGGGCCGCATTTCAAACAGGATAGTGACGCGAGGATCCTTGCTTGCATTGTCAGCAGGCGTCTTAGGTGGGACGATCTCTACGAGCACGCGCAAAACGCCTGGGAACCAGTGCGCTTTGATCGTCATTGCATTGCTGATCCGTTTCCCGCCAGCATCCACCTGCACCAGGCGTCCGGTGGCACGAGAATCGGTCGCTTCTATGCGTTGCCGCTGCACGACAAGCTGCGCCGGGGTATCAGCACTATGCGCATAAGTCACGATGGAGAGCAGTATGGCGGAAGCTAGAGAAGAAGCGAGTCTCATCAAACGATCCGTCCATCATGGATCCGAATATGTCGTGGGGCAGAGTTCGCAATTTCGTTTTCGTGAGTGATCACGACGAGCGTCATGCCACGCGCCTTCTGAATGCCGGTGACGAGGTCCATGATGCGCGCAGAGTTTGCGCTGTCAAGATTCCCGGTAGGCTCATCCGCCAAAAGGATTGAGGGATTATTGGCCAGCGCTCGAGCAATTGCCACGCGCTGCCGTTCTCCCCCGGAAAGCTCATTTGGGTATTGGTGCAGCCGGCTTTCCAGACCGACTTCGCGCAGCAACTCCTCGGCTCGTTGTTCGCGCTTGCCGTCGTTGGCAGTAGCCAGCATGGGAGCCTGCACGTTTTCGACAGCACGCAGGGTGGGGAGCAGGTAGAAGGACTGGAAGATGAATCCAACATGGTGGCAGCGGTAGGTGTCGAGGCTGATAGAAGAACCCAGGGCCGCACCACGAAAAAGGACCTCGCCACTGGAAGGTGTATCGAGGCCACCAAGCAGGTGAAGGAGGGTGGATTTCCCACTACCGCTATGTCCGCTGATAGTGACGAATTCGCCAGCTTCAATCGAGACGTCGACGCCCCTTAAAGCCTCTATCCGGCCTTTATCGTAGTCTTTGCGCAGGTTGCGTGCTTCGAGGATCGGACTAGCCATGGAGGAGCGTCTGTACCGTAGAGAAGTGTTCTGCCTGTGAGGGTGGAAGTGTTTCTGCAGTCGGTTCGGCTGGCGACACACTGCAAAGCCTAAAAACGGCAATCAAGAGAACGTGCGTTCGAGAGCACTGTGACTTGACTGCATGATCTTAACATTTCGATCGCTTCCACGGCTTTCCACCGTCTGGAAGAACATTTCTTCTTTTACAGTCATGCAAATAACGCGCTTGCATGAATCATTCGACGCGCCAGTACCTTGCACGCACACCTGCATGACTACGGCTGAACCCGGAAGCCTCAACCCGACAAAAATGGAAAAACAAGCCATATCAGTTTGACTGGCAGTCGGCATCATGGTCTCAAAGCCCACCCGACCCAGGATACCGAGGTGTGTACTTGAACCCTTCATTTTTGCCTGAGCAGCCGTAGTAACGATCTGGCAGTGCATTTCCTGATCACACTCGATGTCATTCTTCACCTTTTCTGTCACATCTCTTCACAAATTCCTACAAGGTTGACCTTCATGAAGCAGGAAGGGATGAAAGAATGGGTCTGTTCATGACTTCAGTTTCAAGGCACACGGACAGTCTTGAAACTCATCAGCTCTATGCTCAAGGAGAGCAGTGCATGGTTCGCATGTTGTGGCTTTTACTTTTAGGTCCCATTGTGCCGATTTTGGGATGGCTGTACCAGTTAGTTGGGTTGCGGTATGACCGCAGGCGGTTTGTTCGTTTGGGCCGGTTGGTCGATATCGGCAACCGACGTCGCTTATTCATGATGGAAATGGGCGATGGTGAGGGTCCGTCAGTGATCTTCGAGTCGGGCATTGGGTCTACGAGTCAAAACTGGGCCACCATCCAGGAGTCGGTGAGCGAATTTGCGCATACGGTCTCTTATGACCGACTGGGGCTGGGCTGGAGTTCAAAGGCGGTCTCGGAACGGATTCCGTCAGAGGTGGTGAAGGAGTTGCGGGCCATGCTCCAGGCTGCCGGCATTGCGCCGCCTTACCTGCTGGTCGGGCATTCTTTTGGAGGACTTGTGGTGCGGTATTTTGCGGCTGAGTATCCCGATGAAGTAGTCGGAGCAGTGCTGGTGGATGCCATGCGCACCAACGAATGGCCCCCTGTGGACGAGTCGCAGCAAAAAGTACTGGACCGGGGAGTGCAACTGACCCAGTGGGGTATCCCGATCGCCTATTTCGGCCTCGCGCGTCTGACAACCATGTCATTTTTCTGCCGGTCGGGGAGGTTCACCAATCTCTTCACGCGCGTAACTGGCGGTCACAGTGTGCTGGAGCGGCTGACAAGCGAATTGAACAAGATACCCAAGGAGGTGTGGCCGATCGTGGCAGCGCACTGGTCTAACCCCGCCTTCTTTCGCGGCATGACAGCGCACATCCTGGGAGTTCCAGGAACAGTGACGGAGATGCTCGATGCAACGCCGATCGTGGGCAAGCCTGTGGTACTGCTGACGCCGGGGCATCCGAAGGCAATTTCGGACGCGGACTTGCGGAAGATCGGGCCAGATGCAACGCAGCTCATCGCTGAGAGAAGCGGACACTGGGTGCACCTGGACGAGCCGGAGCTGGTGATTGAACAGATCAGAAATGTCTTCGCTCTTGCCCAGGCAGGGCTCTCCTGCGAAGCGATCCTACAGGAGAGCGTGTCGGTTAACTGACGCATTGCCTGAGACCCGAGGACGGGCGAAAGAAACAGATCCCCCGGTCTGGATCAAGCACTGCTCAGCGTGCGACTACGTACGTGAGCAGGACAGATGCGACGGCCAGAGCGGCTATGCGCACTCGATGTCTCCGGTCCCAGATTCGATGAAGGAGCTGCCAATCAGCAGTGCCTTCGGCTACGCGATTATTCAGTGGAACCAGGAAAAAGATCGAAGCCGCCGAGGTAAGAACCCAGATGGCAGACGCCACAAGAAGGATTGCGCGCTCAGACGTGTGCCACGAGAGCAAGGTCTGCACAAAGAAAAATAAGGTAGCGACTGTATACCAGATCGGCATAACCTTCCCCAGCACGTAAGCAAAACGGCTCAGCATCTTCAATTGCGGTTCAGGGTCGAGTCGCCAGGCAGCAGGGTTCACGAATGCGGATACAGAGAACTCGACGCCCACCAGGGTGACGACGACGAAGAGGGTGGCCGCGTTGAATATGTGAGTAGAGACAGGATAGAGAGTTCGGATAGTAAAGATCGACCCGTCGATAAGAGCAGCTGACGCGGATGCTGTAGTGGTCATTGATATACCTGATGATATTTAATCTAGCAACGCTACTTTTGATGCAGTGTCGCATCGGATGATTCACTATTTGGCGCCTCAAAATCTAGCGGCGCTATAATTAGTAACAATGGCGACCAAGCTCACAGTTAACCGAATCGCGGAACGAAAACTGCGTGACAGGCAGACCCGCCGGGCACAGATTATCGATGTCGCTCGAAGGATCGCAGAGATTGAAGGATGGTCCAACGTGACGGTTCGGAGGCTATCCGACGAGATCTCATACAGCCAACCCGTCCTGTATGCGCATTTTGGAAGCCGCGACGGAATTCTCGCTGCAGTCGCCATCGAGGGCTTTCAGGAGATGGGCCTGGCGTTGGAGAAGGCACGACAAAGGCTAAAGCGCGGAAATCTTGTCGAGTCGGTCGCGGTCGCATACCTGGAATTCGCCGCGTCTTCACCAGCATTATATGAAGTGATGTTTTCGCTTAACCTGAGCGTGCCGTTCGATGACGCCGCTACTCCAGCGGAGATGCGGTTCGCGTTCTCCCAGCTCCTGCAATTGTTTCAGGGGCAGAGTTCGAAGCCGGAGGTTCTGTCGGAACTATTCTGGGCAAGCCTTCACGGTATCGCCGAGCTTACAAGGACGAAGCGATTTCCGGGCAGCCGTCAGAAAGAGCGCGTGAGGACGATAGTCGAGCTCTTCACTGTCAAAAGGTGAAATGACGCCAAGGCGTCTTACATTGTTTCTGAGTTCATCTGTTGAATTGATTTCAGCGGAAATGGTCATTTGATACCTCGCCTCTGCAACCACCAGGCGATTGGCTGATTGCTCAGAGATCGTCTGCTGGGCATTCCGGCTTAGAGAGTAGTTGAGTCTTTGAGGCCGCGTTGCAAATGGCGTAGAGGGAATCCCGCGACGGTCCGATTTCTGGCCTTGATGTCCTGATACTTGCGGCTCCACTGCAACACGGAAGCGTGCGGCATTGTAAGTATCTGGACATTGTTCATGGGGACATAAGGAGGCATTTGTGACTATTCGCTCAAACAGGGAAGGACTGCTAGTCTGCTGTCGTGACAAAAGACGCTGAAGTACTTGTGATCGAAGGACGGGAAGTGCGCATCACGCACCCTGAAAAGTCGTATTTTTCCAGGCAGGTCAAGCTGTCAAAACTCGACATCGTTCGCTACTACCTTGCCGTGGCTTCGGGCGCGTTGATTGGCATTCAAGATCGTCCAATTGTTTTAAAGCGCTTCGTGGATGGCGCGGAAGGACAGGCTTTTTACCAGAAGCGCGCACCTGCCGAAAGACCTACGTGGCTGCGAACGGTGACTCTGTCATTTCCATCCGGACGGATCGCAGAAGAGATAGTTGTCGACGATGCAGCAGGTCTCGCGTGGATTGTGAACCTGGGATGCATCGAACTCCACCCACACCCCGTCCGTTCCGCTGATCTGGTGCATCCTGACGAATTACGCGTTGACCTGGACCCGGGACCAGGAGTGGGCTGGGATGACGTGCGTCGTGTCGCTTTGGAGGTGCAGGCATTATTGCAAGAGGTAGGGTTAACAGGGTGGCCGAAGACAAGTGGCTCGCGTGGAATGCATGTCAACGTGCGCATTCAGCCGCGCTGGTCGTTTACGGAAGTCCGCAGAGCAGCGCTCGCACTTTCCCGAGCCGTTGAAAGGCGGGTACCTTCTCTGGCGAGTTCCAAGTGGTGGAAAGAGGAACGGCACGGCGTCTTTCTTGACTACAACCAGAATGCGAAAGACCGAACTACCTCTTCTGCCTATTCGGTGAGACCGCTACCCGATGCCCGTGTGTCAGCGCCTTTGCATTGGAGCGAAGTTATTGATTGCGATCCAGCGGATTTCACGGTTCTTTCGATGCCTAAGCGGTTGAGTGCACTGGGTGATCCACATGCCGGAATGGATGGAGCTGCGGGCTCACTCGATGAACTGCTTGCCCTCGCTGACAGGGACGAACAGGACGGGCTCGGGGATGCACCATGGCCCCCTCACTTCAAAAAGGCCGACGGGGAAGCCGTGCGCGTGGCCCCGTCGAGAGCAAGAGTCAAACGACCGACGGTTGATGGTGAAGAACAGAAGATACCCGCTGTAAGGAAAGCAGTTGCGACATCAGCTAGAACAAAGATGCCATTGTTGACCATTGCTCTCTCTCCAGACGAACGCGCAGCGACAGATGGCCTGGAAAGGTGGAGACAAAGATATCCTGCGGTCGATGCATTCCTTAAGCCCGATGACATTCTTGTGGATCGGATGCGGGGAAGGTCTTCGACCTGGACTCGTGTCCGCGTCAATCTGCGGCATGTCCCTGACGAGTTGCGGCCGCCGCAGGAAACTCCTGATCCAGATGATGATCCAACACGTCGGATGAGCTTTAGTCCCGCGTGAGTCGTCCTGAATTAGGTAAGTCGTTCTGTGAAGATTTCTGCTAACTCCTGCGGAGGCACAACTTCCAACTGCTCGTAAGTGCAGTCGGCAGGAGACTTGTCCTGCCGCCATCTGCGAAACTGGGCCATGTGCCGAAAACGATTGCCCTGCATATGCTCATAGGCAACTTCGAGAACGAGTTCAGGACGGAGCGGTTCCCAGGAAAGGTCTTTACCCTGGCTCCAACGACTTTGGCCGCCGGGCATGCGACCATCCTGCGCACGATCGGGCGTAGACCAGGAATGCCAGGGATGGTTCGCGCGAGCATCCGTGCGATAGGGCGCCAGATACTGAACAAGTTCGCGGCGTTGCTCCATCTTGAAGCTGGCGCAGACACCAACGTGCTGCAGCGTACCGGTTTTGTCGTAAAGGCCAAGAAGGAGGGAACCAATCGCGGTTCCTTCACCATCCTTGTGCCAGCGAAAGCCCGCCACTACGCAGTCGCAATCGCGTTCATGTTTCACCTTCAACATGACTCGTTTGTTCGCCTGATAGGTACCTTCAGAAGACTTTGCTATTACTCCGTCAAGCCCGGCGCCCTCGAAACGTTTGAACCAGTCTGCTGCGACTGCAGGCTCAAGTGTCATCGGCGTCAGATGCAAAGCAGGCTCCCCTGGAGCGAGCATATGTTCCAGGCGATGTCTTCGCTCTGCGAAGGATGTCTCGCGCAGATCATCGTCGCCTTCGCAGAGTAAATCAAAGAAGATGATCGAGGCCGGAGTTTGTTGCGCGAGAAGTTTGACACGTGAAGCTGCTGGGTGCACGCGCAACTGTAACGCATCAAAGTCCAGCCCACTTTCCGTCGCGATAACAATCTCGCCATCAAGAACACATCGCGAGGGTAATTGCTTTAGGATCAGGATGAGCAGTTCGGGAAAATAGCGATTGAGTGATTTTCCGTCGCGACTCTGGATGAGAACCTCGTCCCCATCGCGAAATATGATGGCGCGAAAACCATCCCACTTAGGCTCAAAAATCCAGCCATCGCCTTCGGGAATGTCAGCGACGCGTTTGGCAAGCATCGGCAGAAGCGGAGATTGTACGGGTAAGTTCACGCACCTATCTTAACGCCTGAAATGCCGGCGCGCGCATCGACACCCAATGCTTCAAGGTCGCGTTCGGCATGGGACTGCCGGATGTACAAATCAAGCTCCTGGTAGCGCGTTGAAATCTCCTCCTGCATAGCGAGAGGGTGAGGCCCATAAGCACGAGTGAGTCGACGTAGTACATCCGTGCAGCATTGCTCAATCAGATGTCGAGTAGTTCGTGCCCGGATGCGTCCCGCAGTAATGTCGAATGGTGCTGCGTCGATTTCTCGCCCTGCTTGTTCGAGATAGGAATGCATCGCCCATACATCCGCGCTCATGGCGCCTACGTGAGCCATGGTGTGTGGATCGTTTCTCGACTGGCTCAGTGCGTAATCGACCAAGCCTGCTGCGCCGCCGGCCCAACATGCGGCTGGTCCAGTTGCACCGTGCCAGAAGCCGGCCCGTTCTAGATACCAACCGGGTTCTCCAACTGTTTCCGAGCAGGCGATCGATACCTGGTTAAAGGTAACTGTTGCAGTCTTAGTGTCTGCAAAAGCATTTGTCTTCCAATTCGAGTAATCGAACAGGATTTTGTCTTTCTGGTCGCGAAGACTTATATCTACAAGCAGGGGCGTTGGGGAGCCCACTGTGACCAGTGCTCTATCAACGAGCGCAGCGCCACTGCAAAACATTTTCGTGCCGGTGATTCGCCAACCATTCTCAATCTTTTCGAGACTAATTGCTCTTCCCGGTATCTCGGAAGCCCACACGCCGTATATTGCATCTGACTCCGGCTTCCGTCCGGCTTCGGCTAAGATCGCAACCGCGTCCCAGTGTGCTTCAGCTAGTCGCGCAAGGGATAGGTTCTCTTTCCCCACCTGGAAAAGTCGTTCGTGACGGTCTGCTGTATAGCCACTCCCCGGTAATGGAAGGGAGACCAGTACAACCTCTTTCAGTCTGTCGAGCAAACTAGGGTTGATCACGCTGCAGTCTCGTTATGTGCAGCAAGGGCAGCGGCAAATCCATTGGGCGCCCGGCCCACCCGCCTGCCGCTTGTCATCACCTGTATATTCGTGGTGGATAGCCGATTGCAGCCGACCTTTCCAAGTCGGTTCCACAAGTCATGATCCTCACCCGTCTCGACATTGTGCCACCCACCGGCTCGCAGATAGTAATCAGCGCGAACTCCCAGGTTAGCGCCGTGGACGTGCGGGTGAGAGCCATCAGCGCTTACCATATACGTAGAACGAAAGCGTTCTGCGACATGGATGCCATGCTCCTCAAAGCTGTCTACGTCGATGACTCCTGCCATGGCATCGATTCCCTTGTTTGCGAGGCAAAGCTGCGCGGTAAGCCAATCTTCTGGGACTTCGCAGTCAGCATCTGTGTTCGCCAGCCACCAATGGTGATGGGGTCCAGAATGCCGTGTTAGTGCGGCCTGCGTCGCCAGGGCTCTTGCATGTCCCACGACCCCCACCTGAGTCGAAACCACCAGACCGCAATTATGCTTGAGGAGTATGCGTTCGGCTAGTTCATGCGTCTGATCCGTAGAACAGTCAACTGCTACGATCAAATCGTAGGACACTGATGGTGGTAACTGATCAAAAGCCGCGATGACGGAATGCAGACAGCGCGGAAGCAGATCCTCTTCGTTCCGCGCGGGAATGAGTACACTGACATGCCAAGGTGACGTCACACGCGCACCCACTTGCTTAGATGAAAACCCTTAAAGCGTTCTGATTGTTTTAGCACCAGGCCATCAAGGCGATCCATGATCTCATGTACGCGTTGACCACTCAAAATATGATCATCCGAGTGGCCCAACCAGTGAGCGGCCAGTAGCACGCCGCCATGCTCTAACCGCTTTACGAGTAATGATCCTACAGTTAGTAAGTCCGGTTCTTCGAAGTAATACCCTATCTCGCTGAACACAATCAGGTCGAAAGACCCTTCGGGGATGTCCTGTGGAAGACGACCAACCCGGAGATCAACATTCGAAGCTGAAAGACAGTACTGTTGTGCGTTCAGAATCGCTGTGTGCGACATATCGATAGCAAACAGCTTTTCGCACAAGGGTGCAAGTTTCGCAGTCATTATGCCAATCGAACATCCGGGTTCAAATGCCCGCTTGTAGTGGGTATCGTCCAAGGCTGAAATAATCGTTTCATAACGGCCCTGCTCGTACTCGCTTGAGGAAAAGTTCCAAGGGTCGCGATCGCGTTTGTACATCGATTCGAAGAAGTCGGGACTGCTTGTCTCATTCATCGCTTATCCAACTAGAAAAGTTTCAAACGCTCTACGAGCGGGCGCGAGGAGATGTTCGGGAAGGATAGGATCGCCGGACTCGCGGTAGAGTTG
>CAXTNK010000020.1:31783-35668 GCA_964245665.1 uncultured Acidobacteriaceae bacterium | reverse complement strand
GTTGAGAGCGATGACAAAGGAGGGCTTCAGCCTTTGCCTCTACTAACGCAGGCGACAAACGAAAAGATCTCAACGAAAGTTCACGCATCTCCACCGGCGAGCCCTGATGCCATGTCCAAAAAAAATAAGAAGTCAGACGAACTCCTGTCTGAGACGCGACCTCTTCGGCTGCCTGTCCACATGTACGATGATCCGGATGGAAGTCGGATTGCCAGGGCGCTATTATGTGCGTGTCTTTCGTGACAAGTGCTGAGAGGCGTTCGATTAACTCCTGCTGTCGCGTCTCAACCGCACTATCGGGCAGAGCAAGTCGTACTATGTCTTTTTGGTCTACTGCCAAACGCTGAAGCGCATTTGTCTGCTCGATGATACGGAGCGCGCGAAGAGCATTGACCTGATCTTGAGTATTTTCGGGATATGCATTCTCCCCATCGGTCACAGCGACGACACGCACGGGAATGTCTCGAGCACGCGCAGCGGCAATAAGTCCGCCCGCACCCAAGGTCTCGTCATCGGGATGAGGTGCAATCAGCAGGATGGGTTGATCGGGGACATCCCAGTCCGGAATATGCCGCAGATGCTCGGCCCATTCTTCTTCAGTTGTAAGAGATTCGACCATGAATTCAATCGTATGATGCTGACTAGCTAGCGAAGACCACAGATTTGATTCTGCCGGTATCTATACGCTTCTATGCCACCAACAATGCTTGTCAGACGATGGAAATGGTATTCGGCGGGTGAGTTACTGGGTGAGTACTAAAAGTTGAGGATCAACAGATATAAAGGAAATGAACCCGGAAATCCAAAACTTTCCGGGCTCATCCGAGTTTCTCTGCGGCTACGACTTACTATGCCGCCGTCACGGAATCAACCCAGGGATCAATCACAATTTTGGTAATACCATCCTCCTTTTTTTGCCACTTCTCATACATAGCAGGTGCGTCTTCGATTCCAACTCTGTGTGAAATGAGGAAAGACGGATCAATGTGTCCTTCTTCTACGTGCTTCAGGAGGGGCTTCAGCAATTTGTGCATGTGAGTTTGGCCCATGCCCATGTGAATTCCTTTCCCGAAGGCTGCTCCAAAGTTCACTTTATCCAGTACTCCACCGTAAACCCCGGGAATGGACAGTGTTCCACCCTTGCGGATAGCTTGTATTGCCTGTCTAAGGACAAATGGACGGTCAGTCTCTAATTTCAGGGTCTGTTTCACCTTGTCGTAGATACCGGCCGCAGAATGTGAGTGTGCCTCCATGCCTACGCAATCAATGCAGCTATCCGGACCCACACCGCCACTAAGGTCACGAAGCGCCTCGACGATCGAGACATTATCCTGGCTGTAGTCAATTGTGATTGCACCGCACTGCCGGGCTAATGCAAGGCGTTCCGGAAAGCGATCGATCGCGATCACCTGTTGGGCGCCTAGCATATAAGCACTGGCGATCGCAAAGAGGCCAACCGGACCGCAACCCCAGACTGCCACCGTGTCGCCGGGTTTGATATTTGCATTGACGGCTCCCTGGTAGCCGGTAGGAAAGATGTCAGATAAGAACAGAACTTTTTCATCTGGCAGGTCATTCTCGATTACAAGCGGCCCGACGTCCGCGAACGGAACGCGAACATACTGGGCTTGTCCTCCGGCGTAACCGCCATATAGGTGAGAAAAACCGAACAGGGCGGAGCCGGAGTAACCGTACATCGTTTCGGCAACTTGGGCATTCGGGTTTGTGTTATCACAGAGACTCCATAAGTCTCCCTTGCAGAAAAGGCAGTTACCACAAGCAATCGTGAAGGGAATTACCACGCGATCGCCCCGCTTCACCTTCTTTACTTCGCTGCCGACCTCCTCGACAATCCCCATAAACTCATGACCGAGAATGTCGCCTGACTCCATCGAAGGGATCAAGCCGGCATACAGGTGCAAATCGCTGCCGCAGATAGCCGTGCGAGTCACGCGAATTATCGCGTCATGAGGATTGATGATCTCAGGATCGGGCACTGTATGTACCTCGATCGATTGTTTGCCCATCCAACATACTGCTTTCATGCCTTAGTTCTCCTTATCATCCCGTTGGGCTCGTCTATTTCGCCGAAGGTCTATTCAACTTCGCTCGTGCCGGGCGGAGTGGGGTTGGTTTCGCCATATATCCATTCCTTGATCTCGCCACTGACGCCGCGTGGACCATGCGGTTGTCCCTTCACAGAAGGGATTTCGCCCGTCTCTGCTAGTTGCTTGAAGTGTCTTAGGTCCTCAATAACCGTTTGTTTGGGGCTCCTCTTTGCAGTAGCCGCCAGGGCATTTCCGAGAGATCCGAAGGGAACTTTAAAGACCTGGGTTAAAGTCACCAGGGTTCCTCTTCCTGAGGGTGCCTCAACGAATGTGACTGTGCCGCTTAAGTCAACATCTTCACTTACAGATTCCCATGCGAGCTTCTGACCAGGCACGTTTTCTATGATCAGCGAGTCAAACTCAATACGTTTGCCGTCAGCATCTTCAGGATTTCCCATGACCCAGTGACTCAGTCCCGGCCCAACCGGCGTCACGGAGACAACATGCTCCTGCCATCGAGGAAAGAGGCTTATGTCACTCCATAGCCCATACAACTGTTCAGGTGAAGCTTGGATGGTTTGTACCGCAGATGCGATGAGTCGGCCACGGTCGTCTTTTTCCGGGAGCGGTGCAAACGTTGATCCAGTCTTCGGAATATTACTTCCTGACATGTCTACTTCCAGATCACGATTTAAAACTCCAGTGCTCATATCTTTCTTTCACCTTCGAGAATTGCTGATTTGTTTGTTTAGGCGCACCAATGACTTTCCGGTCCAATGTGCGCCGCTTGCCGGTTCGTTCAGGATTATGAACAAATATGAGTAATAGGATGCACACCTGACGTTCGTCAGTGTCCGGATTGATTTTGTAGCCTTCATCGAGTCGACAGCAGACAGACTGTTAGTTGGCATACATTTCGAATCGGGCTGAGTATTGTTCTTGTCTGAGATGGGGTGTGATTGCCGGGTAGTCCACATCAATGTGTGTCTTGAATCTGTGCGTGGAGCCCTAAGAGCGGTTTACCACGATGCACGCCTCTCACGGACTTATCCGGAAAACGATCTATATTAATCCGCATCAAAGAACAGTGCCGCGTTTAGGACGCGGCACTCTCGATAATTGCGCAAATGGGTCAGCGACATGTGCGACCAGGATCCTACATGTTATTTACCAAAGTGGCTGCCTGGTCAGCCGTAGTCCTTTGAACAAGTCTTCCTGAAGTGGGCTGTCGCAAGGCTGCTTCGGATGGGTTGGGTAGACTACGAGTTTCCGCAGCCTATTGAAACCACACCACTGCACCGCGCTGAAGCTCAGGCAAAGCAAATTCCATGACACCATTCGACTGCTTACCGGGCACATCGCTCTCCTTACCCAAGAATGGCAGGATATGCATATGAACATTGTTTGGCGCATGCAACCGGATGGCGACATCATGCTGCGTCCTTGGTACTGCTATTTCACCTGGTTTGAGCCCGGCGAAATTTTCAAGGAATACATATTTCCGCTCGCCGATGGTGGCCACATGTGCTACCACATCCTGTGAAGCTCTAACTTCAACATCCTGTTCGCCGCTTAACTCCTTCAACAATTCAGCGGCTTTCCCGGGATCGTTGTCCACAAAGTCCTTTTGCGCCGCACGCAGGTAGTCACGCTCCGGTGCATCTGCGAAGTTCTTAATATTCGGAATATTCTTCAATTCTTAATTCTCTACCAAAAAAATGGCTAAAAATATGTCGAGTTTTATAAATTTTTATTTAGAATATATTCAATTTCTTTATAATGTCTTTTCATTTGATATCAAATTCAATGAGAATTCATTAAATGAGGTAACCGTTTG
>CAXTNK010000020.1:10722-31773 GCA_964245665.1 uncultured Acidobacteriaceae bacterium | reverse complement strand
ATTCGGAATATTCTTCAATTTAGGATCCGTGTCTCCCGTGGTTATCAGGGCACCCTGTCGTTTGGCAAAATCTCCCATAGAGGCCGCCTCATCGTCACTGATTACGCGGACGTTGGGCAGCACCAGCATTTTACCGTCGAAGGCTTTGATCGTTCTTGGCGTCACAATCCTGAATTGGATATGGTTCCGCATAAGTAAGAGAAGCAACCCGCGGTAGGAGTCCACAAAGTCGCGGGGATAGAAGTTCCGGGTTGTGTCCGAAAAATAGACACCAACTGATCCCACCGGCTCACGATGTCTACCGAAGATATCGTCGTGCAAGGCAATCCAGTGAAAAATCTCCGAACGCGTTGCCATATCATTCGAGCCGGACATTACATGTCCCTGCGCATCCCATATATTCGCCCCGGCAACCAGCTCTGAAGACGCCAGGTTCAACATCGCATCCCTTGGTTTCACATGCGCTGCGCCGTCCCAGGAATAGTTCAGGATCCAGGTCGGTTTGTCTCCGCCGAAGGCCCGAAAGCTTCGTATTCCTACCTGATATTGGAACCAGTCTAACTGCGATCGCGAGGCTGCTGTGTGGTCTTCTCCATCGCCAAATTCATATTCATGCGCAATCGCATCCACTACCGGGTACAACTGATAAACATCGGCGCCGACTCTCGGAGCTTCTGCCTCGATGCCTGGATAAATTTCAGGAATCAATGAAATAGAAGGGTTCACAGCTACGGCGTTTGCACGCATCTCCGCAAGGAAATCAGTAATGGTTTGTATTCTGAATGTGATCCATTTCCTGAATCCCGGGTCCTCGTAATCACCAAGCTTAATGTCGGTTTTTGCATCCAGCCCCGTCTGTTTTTTGAACGCGGCAACGGTCGCATCGTCAAAGCTGGCCCAACTATCTTCCCAGCCCGTGAAGTGGGTCATCCAATAAGGAATATCGACGTAGATGCCATCAATGCCGGTCGCGGCAATCTGCCTGACACGTTGCATGTAGAGCTTTCGCCAGTCTGCCGCGTACGGACTTACCCAGGCATCCTCTTCACCTTTCGCTATCCAGAAGGCTGCCTTGGTGTCAAAGACTGCCGGCTGACCACCAATTTTTCTCTGCAGCCATTCCGGATGTTCCTTGGCAACCGTGTGCGGACTCTCTGAATGGGCCGAGATACACTCGAATCCTGCTACATACACGTAAGCCTTGTTATGTACGCGATGTGCTGCCGTCGCCACACGCTCTATAGCTTTCAGCTTTTCGTCCGGATTGCCAAGGCTCTCATAACGTCCTGGTATATCGTTGTCCACTTCAATGCCATACACACCGCTGGCCTGCGCCTGCTGCACAATCTGCTCAGCATTGTCAGGCGTTAATGAATACGCCCCAATACGCACATGCGTCAACCACGCTCTCGGTGAGTCCTGTTCCTGGGTTTGTGGATGTGAAGCGGCCGCGCTCAAGGCCATTAACGATAAGCAACACCAACTGGAAAATTTCAAAACTGGAACCTCGCTCCTAACTGCAGGTTCCTCGGGAGTGTTCCCGCCGCAGTTGAATTAATTACTCCAAAAGTCGAATTACCGTATCCCAGATTCGGGACGCCAAACCGCTCAGTGTTCGTACAATTTATACAGTCCACATGAAGTTCTAATTGATTGTCGCGTTCGCCCATCTTGTAAACCCGCTCCACGCTGATGTCAGTGTCGTGGATTGTGTCTGAACGGAGTTGTGAAAAGTAGCGCGGAGCATTTCCTGCCTGCTGATCTCCGGGATCGGCAAAGCAATTCGAGTTAACGTAAGGTGCGCCGGTCCTTCCAGCGTCACGAATCGAGATGCCTGTCGTCAGCGACTGGGTGTTCGGACAAGTCACATTCGGTCTCTGGTTCCCATCCGCAAGCCTGGCGTTTGACATGGATACCGGAAGCGGTTGACCGCTTTGATAGGTTGTCAACGTCGTCAGCTGCCATCCACCAACTAACGCGTTCAGCGGCCTGCTCATGTTTGCGCCGAACATATCGCCACGTCCAACCGGGACCTGCAGGACAGCCGCAAGCACCACGCGATTGGTCGCATCGTTTGCACTCACTGACCATTCCGCTTTGAGGTTATCGAGTTCCTGCGGATTGCCGTTGTTCAGGGTACCAATGAAGGAATTAAAGCCTGTCGAGGAGTCATCCATATTCTTCGACCAGGTGTAGTTGCCTTCAAGGTTTAGGTACTTTCCACCCCGCTTTTGAAATACCACCTGAAGTGCGTTGTACCAGGAATCCGCAGTCAGGCGCGGCAATCCCTGAAATGGGCCATCGAACTGTGGATACGGTCGCTGCAGATTGAGCAAAGGAAGTGTTGGACCACTATAACGAGAATCAGGCACATTCAAAGTACTGGTAAAAAGCGATTGAAATGGATTTGTATAAGGTTCATTCAATTCGCTGCTGGTTTCCTGCGACCGGATCGCAGAAGGAATGAAGTTTCGGTTGCTGGTGCTGTTGTAGCCTCCCCATGGTAAATGTGTGCTGCGGTTTGCGGAGTAGTTAATTCCCAGAACAATACTCAAAGGAAATGCCTGCTGAATACCAAGGTTCCACTGATAGATCTCAGCATTTCTGGCAACACCTGTATTCAAGTTGTTCTGGTTCTGCAGTCCCCATTCGGCGAGAGGCCCGTATGTTCTACCTTGCGGGTTTTCAATACCCTTTGGAAAGGGGTTCGAAAGCGTGGTCAATCGCTTTCCATCGGCATAGCTGTCATAAGTGAAGAAAGCCTGGGGACTGGCTGTGAAGGCGGTGCCGGGATACTGGAAATTGGTTGCAACGTTCATCCCGTAATACACGCCGGCTCCCCCGCGAATCGCCAGCTTTTCGTTTGCAAGGTAAGCGAATCCGACCCGTGGCGCTATGTTATTTCTGTCGGTGTCGATACTCCGCTGCTGATTGCTCGCGAAAGTCGTCGTACCCAGCAGGTTCGACACAGCCGGAGTAACAATCGGCACTGCTCCTGTTGGATCGACGGCCGAGCCGATGCCCACCCCGCTGCTTCCGGTAAAGTCACTAAACTGGATATTATTGTGCCGTCCGGTATATGGATTACTCCACTCATAGCGCACGCCAAGGTTCAACGTCAGCTTGCTCGTGATGCGCCAGTCGTCCTGCCCGTAGAACCCGGTTTCACTCGACTTATCTGCGACGGACTGAGACACATTGATGCTGCCTGAGTCTGGCCAACCAATTAATAAGCCTGCAAACGAGTTACCGTTCGCTGTGTTCCCGCTGAATGGAGAATCTGCTGTTACTACCTGCGCAAAGCTGAAGTAGCCGTTGGGGTAGTTTGGTTCAAAAAAGTTATTCAGGAAGATGCGCTGCTCCCCACCGAACTTGAAGGTGTGTGCCCCCTTCGTCTATGAGAAGTTCGACGCGTAATTGGCCAGCGTGTGAGCGAACTGGGTGTCGACGCAGCATTGATCGTAGATGGATGTCCACGGCGACTGCGGCATGATGATCGACGGCATGCGATTCAAGCCATTCTGCTCGAGATAACTGGGAAAGCCCACCGAAGTAGGGCTTGGATAGCTCGTATGACTCGGCTGAGAGACGCGGTCCAGTCCGGCAGTTACTGTCCACAGCGTGTGACTCGTGGGAGTATATGCATAGATAAGACCGTCGTTGAAGACTTTTTCTGTATAGGCCAGTCCGTCATTAAATTCATCGTCACCGAAGACTGTCGGCGTATTACCATTTGCAAAAACCTCGCTGTAGCGGCCGGTGAGCGTTGATTTCTCGTTGAAATGGTGATCGATCTTTACATCGAACTGCGTCTGTTTGGATGTGGACAGAATGACCTTGCGGAAGTTGTTCGCATCGGAGACAGGATCTCCCGCCGTATTCGGTGCGGGATAAAGTTTCAGTACCGCCTGCCCAACCGGATCAATCTGCGACGAAGGGATTCTATTGTCTGCGTACTGCTGACGCTCGCCTGCCGCATTGACAGTTGCCGGGTTATAGATTGCATTTTGAACAGGATTGCCGTTGACGTCGTACGTCATTGCCTGCGAGAAATCTCCCGCTATCTCCGCTGCCGTCGGCACTGTCGCCACTATATTGATCGGGTTGCTGGCGAGGACTGTTTCGAAATCTGCAAAGAAGAATGTCTTGTCCTTGATGATCGGGCCCCCAACGCTCGCTCCAAACTGGTTCTGGGAATGTCCTGGCTTTGGACCCGAATTGAAGTAGTCCCTTGCATCAAAAATCGAGTTCTGATTGAACTCATAAGCACTCCCATGCAACTTGTTCGAGCCGGACTTCATCACCTCGTCGATAATTGTTCCGCCGTTGTTGCCGAACTCAGCGCTGTAACTATTGTTCTGCACCTTTACTTCCTGCAAAGCTTCCACGGTTGCCTGGTAGAAGACGCCCGTCGTGCCACCTTCCCCCTGGTCAGGCGCGGTCGTCAAAGCGCCGTCGATCCTGATTTCGGCTGTCGCGTTCCGTTGTCCGTTGGAGACGAAATTGGTCTCGCTTGGATATGAATCCTGCGCGCCGGATCCCGCAGTCTCTGTTACGCCGGCCGCGAGGAACACTAGGCCGAAGGGGTCACGATTCTCGAGCGGAACCTGCGTCAGGTATTGTTCCCCCACATCCGCGCCCAGTGTCGCATTGTCCGAATCCAGGAGGACGGGTACTGCCTGCACCTGCACGCTCTGAGCAGCACTCCCGACCGTGAGCGTCACATCGATGGTCGTCTGTTGATTGACTACCAGTTGAATGCCAGCCTTCTCGACCGGCCCGAAGGACGGTGCCTCAACCAACAGGCCATAACTCGCCGCCGGCAGGGTCGTAAACACATAGACACCGCGTCCATCCGCGGTCGTCTTCTTCGCAATGTTCGTGGCGGTGTTCGTCAAAGTCACTTGCGCATGCGGAATGACTGCTCCCGAGCTGTCCGAGATGGTACCCCGGATCTGCCCTTGTTCATTCGACTGGCCGTGCATCGTGGTGGCAAGCGTCAAGGCAACGAGGAGCACCAAAATATTGCGGAGACAATGGGATAACCTGGTCACACTTGGCCTCATTCTCTAAATTTTGATGTTGTGTTTGATTTCGTAGGGTAATCTTTAGCTTCTCTTCTTCTTCAAGTCAAGGCAAAAGATCTTCGGGCTTTGTTTTATTGCGAGCCCTGACCCGGGACGTGACCGCCGACCATCTCGACCCGGTCTCAAGGTAGCTTGAGCATTCTCTCCGCTCGGTCTTAGCATCCTGCCCCACCTGAAATAACAGTTGAAGCAGCGAGGCAGCTTGGCTTGGCAGGCGCGGGGTAGTATGAATCGGAAGTAGAATCCGTCCCGTGATGATCCAGGAGTGGCAGATGCAGTCAAGCGCGGTAAAAAAGAAGAAGCTGGCCGGTAGCGAGATGTTGATTGAGGAGCGTCGCCAGCACGTACTGGAATGCATTCAGCGGGACGGCCGCGCAATTGTTGGTGAGCTTTCGGATCAACTGGGCATCTCTCGCATCACGATCAGGAAAGACCTTGAGCATCTGCAGTCCATGGGATTAATCCATCGTACGCATGGCGGTGCACTCGCGGTACAGGCAGGCACGCTTTTTGACCCGTCTCTACCCGACAAGGAAAAGGTCCACTCCAAAGAGAAAGAACGTATCGCTGAGGCGGCGGTGAAACTTATACAGGAGGGAGCATGCATCATTCTCGATTCGGGAACGACGACAACTGCTATCGCGCGGGCTCTCCGTGCATTTACCAGGCTGACCGTTATTACAAATGCAGTTAACATTGCCGCGACGTTGAGCAGTAGTGATTTTGAAGTCATCATGACAGGCGGCACTTTACGGAAGAACTCCTTCTCGCTGGTAGGTCCTTTAGCGGAAGAAGTACTTCGTGAAATTCATGCGGACATCCTGTTCCTGGGCGTGGACGGCTTTGACCCGGAAACCGGAGTGACGACCCCGAACGTGCCCGAGTCGCGCGTCAATCGGGCTATGGTGAACTCTGCGGAGATGGTAGTCGTCGTATGTGACTCCACGAAGTTTGGGAGGCATAGCCTCGCCCACATCGTGCCGACCCAGAGAATCCATACAGTTATTACCGATACGGATCTAGCACCCGTTTACCGGGAGCAGATGCAGAAGCTGGGCATCAAGGTCATTGAAGTTTAGCGCGGTTCCGTGAGAGATTCTGGCCTTGACAATGCCTGGATCGAACGGTACACATAATCAACCGAAACAATACGAAAGTTTTGGATACTCGGGCTGATCCGGAAACGGAAAGCCATCCTTTCCGGGGTAATGACTAAAGTGAATCGCCCGCGCCTCACCATCCTGTGCGCCCTCGCCCTCTCTGCCGCCGGCTCGTCTGCGATGGCTGCGCCCCAGGCCCTCACTGTGGCAGTCGATACGAAAAACTGCAGCTACACGATTTCTTCGCCTGCGTTTCAAGGTGAGGTCCTGAGAGCACGGCCCGCCATTCGCGTTGGAAGAAAGTGGATCGAGGCAGGGAGTTATCCCTCCTGTACAGAAGAGCACTCGTCCGTTGTCGGAGAGCTTGGAGCGGCCGATGAAGATACGGTGCGCTTCTCCGGGTTGCAGGATGCGCCGGAACTATTCTTGCGTATTCGGAGGTATAACGCCAAGCCTTATGGCGAATTGCAACTGACCGCAAGAAATACAACGGGCAAGCCGATCGAAATCCAGGCACTGCGCCTGATTGAAGCATCCGGGAACGATCTTATTCATCTCGGCGCCAGCTCTGCTTCCGAGCGCATTCTTAACGACAGTTTTAGTGAAGATAGACCTGGCATGCAATTGCATGATCTATCCGACTCTGAGAAGGAGATGCATCGCGCAGTTGGTGCGCAGTTGATCTATAACCCGCAGACGCATCAGAGCTGGTTCATCGGCGCTCTTACTTCTGACAAATTTCTCAGCGTGCTGCGGCTGCACAACGCACCCGCGCATTCCGCGGTCACAAAGTCCTATGAGGTTGAGTCAACCGCCACCACCCAATTGCTCAAGGAAAATTCGTTACAGGATTCGCCCGCCGCCGACCGTGTGGATTTGAGCCTGTCGGTAGCAGCCGGGGACAGCCTTGCGTATGAGCGAATGCTTTTCAGCGTTAGTGACAACTACCATGAACAGCTTGAGACCTACGGTCGGCTGATTCGTGAGCTGCATCATGCGCGCGTTGCCGCACCTACTCCGCTGGGCTGGTGGAGCTGGACTGCATACTATTTCGGCTTGAACCAGGGAACCGGTCTCACGAATGCTCAATGGCTCGCGCAGCATCTAAAACCGCTCGGGTTTACCTTCGCGCACATGGATGAAGGTTATCAATATGCGCGCGGAGAGTATGCGACTCCAAATGCAGCTTTGTTTCCTGACGGTGTAAGTCCATTCGAGCATCACGTCGCTGATCTAGGACTGACACCTGGCATCTGGACGGCGCCATTTGAAGTTTCTGAACGTTCCTGGATCTTCGAGCATCATCCTGACTGGCTAGTCCACAATGCACAGGGTGCGCCAATCCATCTTGGTTCAGTAACAGACGGAAAAGATCAGCTATACGCAATCGATCCGACTCACCCGGACGCACAGGCTTATCTGCACAAGACTTACACGACGCTGACAAAAGACTGGGGCATCCGCTACATCAAGATGGACTTCATGGAGGACAGCGCTGTCGAGGGCTACTACCATGTGCCGGGCACTACTGCGCTTGAGGCGCAGCGCATCGGCCTGAAGACGATCCGTGATGCTGTCGGAGAGCACGTACTTCTCGACAAGGATGGCAGTGAACTTCTGAATCCGGTCGGCATCGTGGATATGGGGCGCATCTCGCAGGATACCGGGCATACCTTTTCCTCAACCAGGGATGCCGCTCCCGGAATGGCAGCGCGCTATTACATGAACCGGAATTATTTTGTGGCTGATCCGGATGCGTTTACCGTTTCCAAGCAGACTGTGGATGACCAGAGCTGGCACGGTGGCCAGAAGCCCCTCACTCTCGATGAGGCGAAGGCGTCGATCGCCCTTACGGTTGTTTCGGGTGGTATGTATGAGATTGGTGATGACCTGCCGACGCTCGGAGAAGATGCTGACCGTCTCGCGCTTGTCGAAAATCCGGATCTGCTCGACATTGCTCGACTGGGAAGATCTTCCACCCCGATTGACCTGATGACTTATGCCGCCGCGGATCACCAGCCGTCGATCTTCCTGCTGCATGAAGATGCTCGGCAATCTATCCTTACGGTATTTAACTGGACGGAAGGCACACGCGACCACAAGCTTTCGCGAGAGGAGCTGGGCCTCGATTCGAGTCGAGATTACACCGTCAGGGAGATACTCGCGCCAGGCGAAGCCGAAAAGAAAATGGGCGCAGGCTTTGACTTCAATCAGCCCGCTCATTCCGCGCGTATGTTCAAAATCATAGATACCCGCATCGCTGCGGCGCAGCCAGTCATACAAGGCTCGGCACCCGGCTCCGGCAAGGCGGGAGAAACGCTCACCTTCAGCGCCAGTGCTACTGACGAGCATGTGCCTGTGCTACGCGTTACTTGGGACCTTGGAGATGGAGTGACTCTCGACGGCATGTCCGTCGAACATGCCTACACGCATAGCGGCAGCTACACAGTGCACGCTCACAGCGTTGGTATAGGCGGAGCTTCCGCGGACAAGACGTTCCCCGTCACCATCACCGGCGCTGTTAACACCAAGTTCATTCCTGAGGACATTCGACGCTATTCGGATGTTTCGTCAGAAGATCGGCAATAAACATGTTTAGTCTGCAGAAAGTTATTTTCTCCGCTCTCACTTTGTCGCTACTTGCCGGCTCGGGTATTTCGTTCAGCATTCCAGCAGAAGCCAGTGACAAGGCGCTGCAGACAGCCGAGTTGAAAGCATTATCAGCTTTGCAGCCGATAGATGCGCACACTCATTTTCTGGTGACAGATCCCGCAATCACACGCATGCTTGTGCGCTGGAACCTGCATGTGATGGACATACTTGTGGTCGATGATAAGGATTCCGTCCGAGGCAAGTTGGACGTACAGCGGGCGAAGGCCTTCGCTTTCGTGCACTCGGCGCCTGGACATGTTGCACTCTGCACTACGTTTGATCCGTTTGGTTTCTCTAACCCTGACTTTGTACAGAAAGCGATCGCAGACTTGAACGCTGACTTTGCCCATGGCGCGGTGGCAGTGAAGGTTTGGAAGAACGTCGGCATGGAGCTCAAAGATACGTCGGGCCACTACGTACTGGTTGACGATCCCCGGCTGGAGCCTATTTTCAAAGATATAGCTGCACAGAATAAAACGTTAGTCGCGCACCAGGCAGAGCCGGATGTGGCATGGGGACCGGCTGATCCAAAGGCACTCGATAATTCGTATTATGCCGAGCACCCGGAATGGAATATGCAGAAACGGCCGGATGTGCCCAGGAAGGCCACTATCCTGGCTGCGCGTGACCACCTGCTAGCCTTGAATCCGGACCTCCGCGTGGTTGGCGCCCATCTAGGCAGCATGGAAGCGAATGTCGACTTTGTTGCAGAGCGACTCGACCGGTATCCAAACTTCGCCATCGATACTGCAGCAAGGGTGCCACACCTTACGCTGCAGCCATCTAAAAAGGTGCGAGCATTCCTGATCAAATATCAGGACCGCGTGTTGTACGGGACGGACATAGATGTGCTGAAGGCGGAGGAGGCTAAGCCGTCAGTCGCTGAATATGAGAACCAGCTCGCATTGGACTGGCGCTACTTTTCGACGGCTGATCATTTTAACTACGACGGTCGTATGGTCGATGGTCTTCATTTACCTGAGTCTGTGTTGCATAAGCTTTACCATGACAATGCCGTACGATGGATTCCTGGAATCCTTAATCCGGTAAAGCCATAGGAAAGCCGCACTCGCGGTAGGCAGGGAAATAGTGACGGCAATCGACCAGGCACAACCCGGGGCAAGCGCGCCGCAGTTGAAGCGCACTTTAAAGCTCTGGCACCTTATTGTTTACGGAATTATCATCATTCAGCCCACGGCACCGATGGGCATTTATGGTGTTGTCAGCAATGTGGCGCGTGGCCATGTGGTCACCACGATTCTGATTGCCATGATTGCAATGCTGTTCACGGCCATCAGCTATGGACGCATGGCGCGGGTCTATCCCAGTGCAGGTTCAGCCTACACCTATGTGGGTAAAGAATTAAATCCGATAGCCGGCTATGTGGTTGGCTGGTCCATGCTGATGGACTATCTCCTCAACCCGATCATCTGTGCAATCTGGTGCAGCGCTGCAGCAAGGAACATTCTGCCCAGTATCCCCTATCCTGCGTGGGCAGTCGCATTCGTCTTACTCTTCACGCTTCTGAATCTGCGGGGAGTCAAAGCCTCGGGTAACACCAATGCTGTGCTTGCTATTGGAATGAGCCTGGTCGTTGTCATTTTTCTTGCATATGCAGTCAAGTATCTTGCCTTCGTAGCTCGGCCTGTCGGCGGTCAGTGGCTTGTCCCGTTTTATGATCCCGCCACGTTTTCTCCGGCACGGCTCTTTCAAGGCACATCGATCGCAGTTCTGACGTACATCGGCTTCGATGGCATCTCCACAATGTCAGAGGAAGTGGAAAATCCGCGCCGCAACATCATGCTGGGTACAGTTTTTACGTGCCTGCTCATCGGGGTGCTCTCTGCCATTGAGGTATACGTTGCGCAGTTGGCCTGGCCATACAAGGGCTCGTTTCCTGAGGCGCTTGTCGATACAGCCTACGTCCAGGTGGCTATGCGCATCGGCGGCAAGTTCCTGTTTCACCTGCTGAATGCGACGCTTCTGATTGCGAATCTTGGCTCGGGCATCGCGGCGCAATTCGGGGCGGCACGATTGCTCTACGGCATGGGCCGGGCGAATGCGCTGCCAAAGCCATTCTTCGGTGCGTTGAGTGCCAAGACTGCTATTCCTCGCAACAATGTATTGCTGGTAGGCGCGTGTACGCTGGTCGGCGTATTTCTGCTGACCTATGAACGGGGAGCAGAGCTTCTGAATTTCGGAGCCTTCATAGCATTCATGGGGGTGAATGCGGCGGCGCTCGTTCACTATAAGTTCCGTTCGCAGGAGAAGGTGGTGCTACCCGCGCTGGCGCCATTGCTCGGCCTGCTGGTGAGTGCATTCATCTGGCTCAATCTCGGCAGGAACGCGCAGATCCTGGGCGCTGCCTGGATCGTGATCGGGCTGATCGTCTACTGGTTGCGGCGTAAACACCACACCGCGGATGTCGATCCACTTTCATCTGCCGAAGTATAGCATCGGTCGATAAGGATAGATCCTAGCAGTTCCCTTAGGATCGATCCATGCAAGCCGCCGCATAAATGCGGAGCACATCGCGAACCTTGTCGACGACCAGAGAGACAGGCTCGTTCTTAATGAGCCTGTCGCGAACCCTCATATACTGCTCCGGCATATAGCGGCTCAACATGGTCTCGGGGATGCCGACTCCCTCAAGATTGAGGATAAGCTTATCTACAGCTTGTGCAATTCTCGGTGTGTGCCAGTAGTAGCGCATGCGATCGCTGTAGCTGTACACGCGCAGACGCTTCTGTTCAGCAGAATCGCCATGGTAGTACGGTTGCCACGATCCCGGTTCCTGTAGCATCGCTTCTTCAACCACGCTTGCGAGCCTCGACTGTTCTGCTGTCAGCACAAGCTGCTGCTCGATATCTGCAAGGGCGTAAAGCGCTTCACGCAGGGCAAACGTAAGTGCCGGGCCCACCTTGAGAATTGAGAAGCTGTCCTTCACCAGCGACTTATAGGCCTCGCTGAGCTGATAGTCCGTCGAGTGAGCTTCGAATACCTGTGGAACCCGTGCATCACGGCGCCATGCCACAAGATTGCGCGCTTTTTCAGCGTCATATTCGACAACAGAATCGTGATCAAATTCCACGCCGGGCTGGACTACCATGGCCAGCACGCGGTTCCACGCAGCCGCCAGTCCTTCCGATGCGAAGGCCTGCCGGTGAACCTCGAGTGTTCGCTGCGCAGCCGCAGGTGAAGTCACCTGCAGTCCTTCAAGCGAATGGGTCGCGCCTCCGGGAGTTGGCACCTCGGTACCGATGACATACACCGGCGCCTCATCTTCCAGACGCGCACTTTCTGCGTCCCCGGCAAGTCGCACTGCGCGCATCGCTACAATGTCGTCTGACAAGGCAGCGGGATCACCTGCACAAGCCATACTTGCGTCGAGGTGAATCTTGGTAAATCCCGAAGCTACATATTCAGCGACCATCGTTTCTGCATGGCGCATAGCAACTTCAGGCGCAAGGTTGCGCCATGGATTGGGTCCTAGATGATCGCCGCCCAGGATAAGTCGATCGAGCGGTAGTCCGGCGTCAGTAACAATCCTTTCCACGAACGCGCGGAACCCAGCGGGCCGCATGCCGGTGTAGCCACCGAATTGATTCACCTGGTTGCTGGTCGCTTCAATCAGCAGCGGAGATCCGTCTTCAACTGCCTGTTCAGCAGCTGCGCGAACGACCAATGGATGTGCAGAACACACGGAGCATATGCCCCGTGTGCCCTCTGCAGACGATGCTAGATAATCCTGTAAACGATGCACATTGCCTACTGATAGATCGCGAACTCTTGAACGACGCGGTTAATAACGCCACCTGGACTCGGCGAATCAGGCTTCAGGTTGTAGCGCATGGATGTGCAAAGCCCGAGCATCTGACCCAAGAGCACATCGACGATCGGCCTGTATGCATCCGGTAGTTCTGCTTCGATCGGCAGATATTCATCGCAAAGCGAGTCAAACATCGTCCTTGCACTTTGCGGACCTGCGATCACGCGCACGGCGGTAATCTGCTTCGTACTGATCTCGCGCATCAGGTCTGCAGCATAGCCGATGCGCCTTGCGTCACTGGATACGAAACAGATGAAGACGGTTTCGGGATCGAGAGCAGCCATTGGTCCGTGCCGGAGCCCGAGAGTCGTCTCCGACATCGTTTTCACCTGCCCGGCAGACATCTCGAGCACCTTGAGCGCGGACTCGGTCGCGACCGCAGCCAGGGGCCCTGTGCCAACGAGACAGAGCCGCGGTAATCCGAGGCCGGCGAGCTTTTCGGCGAGAGGAAAGCCACTGATCAGCAGCGCAGCAGCAGCCGTTCTCAGCTGTGGCAGCAAGGCCTCGTATTCGGCAAGCGACCATGCATGCGCCAGGCAGTGACCCATCACGACCATGTTGGTGAATGAACTGGTCATTGCCAGACTGCGATCGTTTACGGCATCATCCAGAACAATCGCTTCGGCATGTTGATGCCGGCTGCAGATGTCAATCATGCGCGCCTTTGGATTGCAGGTGACGATGAGGTGCGCAATCTCCGGATACCTTTCGACAGCCTGCTCAAGCACGGCAACGCCTTCCGGGGAATCGCCCGACCGGGAGAATGATATCCAGAGGTAATTACGACCTTTGACAACATACTCGTCAAGATTCGGAAGCAGGTCAGTGCTGGCGCAGGCCGTCACTTCACAGCCCCACTTTTGCCGCAGCAATAACGTGAGTGAGCGCCCGATGTAGTCGGAGGTTCCGGCGCCGACCAGCATGACCGCGGGCCGCTGTTCTGGCTTGCCGGTGACCCCTACGCTCTCGAGAAAAAGGCGGAGCCTCTCCTGCTCACGTGCAAAAATAGCAAACGTTGTGTGCCAGGTCTCTGGCTGTTGTGCAATCTCTTTCGGTGTGTGCAGCAGGCCGCGTGTAATCTGCTCATCGCGCGGCAGGTGAACGATATCGAGTAGGCTTACCGTAAAATTTTCCTTTTGCATCAATCCATATCCACTTTTACAATCTAAAAGGAAGCCAAACATAAGTAAAGGAAATGTTGTGGCAGAGGGGTTACCTTGCACGCTCGTCGGTTCGATATCGCGATTGCCGGAGAAATAAATCTTGACCTCATACTGTACGGGTTACCGGAGCAGATGTCCGTCGATCGCGAACTGCTCGCTTCCGGATTTGAAATGACGTTAGGAAGTTCATCGGCGATCCTTGCGCACAACCTCTCCGTTCTGGGAACGCGGGTCGGGTTTGTGACCTGCACTGGTAATGATGACTCGGGGCGGATTGCGCTTGAACGCCTGGCAGAGAGCGGCGTCGATCTTTCGAGGACAATTCATCGCGATGATGTTGCCACGGGCGTCACTATTCTGCTGCCGCATGGAAGGACAAGGCATATTCTGACGCACCTCGGAGCAATGGCAACGATGCGCGTTGACGATCTTGACCTGGAGTATCTTTGCTCGGCAAGACATTTCCATCTCTCATCGCTGTATCTGCAAAAAGCGATGCAGCCTGATCTGCCTTATCTTCTCAGAGAATTGAAGAAGGCAGGCCTGACCATCTCTCTTGACACCAACGATGACCCCGACGATCAATGGTCAGCCGCTTTAGAGCCGCTCCTCAGCCTTGTCGACATCCTCCTGCCCAATCAGGATGAACTGATGCGCATCGCTGGAAAACAATCGCTGGAAGAGGCGCTGGATGCACTCGCAACACGTGTGCCGCTGATAGTTGTTAAATGTGGCTCAAACGGTTCGCTGGTACAGCAAGGAAGTCATCGTGTTCAAATCGCTCCGCGATTAGTAGAACCCGTAGATACGATTGGTGCTGGCGATAGCTTTAACGCTGGATTTCTAAATGCGTGGCTGCGCGGTGAGAGCGCGTTCAGTGCAGCTGCTTACGGAAATGCCACCGGGGCGCTATCAACTCTGCGTCCGGGTGGAACAGAAGCATTTCGTGACCGGGCATTTGTAGATAAGTTTCTGACGCAACACATTGCTCGAGAGGGAACCGGAGTCGCATGAAGACAGAAGTCATTCCAGTAAGACAGATGCAGGTGGGCACTATGAATGTCGAGGTGTACGCTGACCGCGCCTCAGCAGGTCAGGCGGCCGCCCGTTCTGCCGCCGACTCCATTGTCGAACTAGCGTCAGAAGATGTGACAGGTGTCATCTTTGCCACGGGAGCGTCACAGTTCGATACACTAGCCGCGCTGACGGCGATGAACGGCTTGCCGTGGGATCGCATCCGCGGTTTTCATATGGATGAATATCTGGGCATTTCGCCTGATCATCCGGCGTCGTTCCGGCGTTACCTGCGCGAACGGCTCACCGGAAAAGTATCGATGAAAGATTTTTTCGAAGTGGATGGATCGACAGACAATCCTGATGCATTCAGTCGCTGGTATGCGGACAAGCTTCGAGATGTTCAGCCGCAGTTGTGCCTGCTCGGCATCGGGGAGAATGGACATCTTGCCTTCAACGATCCGCCGGTTGCCGACTTCCAAGATCCGTTCGATGTAAAGGTCGTCGAACTTGATGCGATGTGCCGTCAGCAACAGTGCGCCGAGGGCTGGTTTAAAACTGTCGAAGATGTTCCGGCAAGAGCGATTACCTTGACCATTCCCGCACTTCTGCGCGTACCTCGTCTTATTGTGTCGGTGCCGGGAAGCCGTAAGGCGCAGATCATGCGCCGGACAATCACGGAAGACATTTCGACGTCCTGCCCATCGACGATTCTGCGTTCTCATCCCAATGTTACTGTCTATCTCGATCAGGATTCTTCTGCTGCTTTGGATGATTGCTTCAACTAAAAATATTTCAATTTGTAAGTGGTGAATTTTGAATCTACGCATTTTTCGCGAGTAGAGATGAGACCATTTGGACGCCCCGAACTCTCGGCTCGCAATGCAGGCGAAGAAAACAAGCTCGGAAGAACACGCTGGTGGATAGTCTGGACGTTGTTCTTCTCGACCGTCATCAACTACATTAGCCGTCAGACATTTTCGGTTCTGTCGCCACTACTCACGACACAACTCCATCTCAGTCATTCCGACCTGGCGCGGATTCTTGGCGCCTTCCAGATCTCTTACGCTCTTACATGGCTGCTCGGCGGCATTTTTCTAGACGCGGTAGGTACGCGCATCGGACTTGCTGTCGCTGTCGTGTTTTGGTCGGTCGTAAACATCTGCACCGGTTTTGCGAGCTCGATTCTAAGCTTCGTAGTCTTTCGTTTCCTGTTGGGTATTGGAGAAGGCGTCAACTGGCCAGGAGCAAGCAAAGCAGTCGCAGAATGGTTTCCGAGCGAGGAGCGCAGTCTGGCCGTTGCGATCTTTGACAGCGGATCCAGCGTTGGCGGCGCGCTTGCGGCCTTGATGATTCCCTGGATAGCGCTGGCCTTTGGCTGGCGTTGGTCTTTTGTTTTTTCAGGAATGCTTGGTTTCCTGTGGCTGATTGTCTGGCTACGCGTCTATCATCCGCTCCGCCGCCATCCGCGTGTAACGCCAGATGAAGTCGCTTTCATCGAAGCTGATAAGCCCGCAACCCGCTCGACGCAATTGTCAGGAGCCGCCCGATGGGTGCAGCTGCTGAAAGATCGAAATGTCTGGGGCATCGTTCTTGGCCGTTCCCTCACGGATCCGATCTGGTGGTTCTATGTGTTCTGGCTGCCACAATACCTGAGCGACGCCAGGGGCTTTAGTCTCAAGCGCATTGCCCTGTTTGCCTGGATACCGTTCGTTGCGGCCGACATCGGTAACTTTACCGGCGGTCTGGTTTCCGGGTACCTGATCCGCCGCGGGGTCTCCGTTCTAAGGGCACGCACATGGATCTGCGCGGCGAGTTGCCTTCCCATCCTTGCCGGTATTCCTGCGGCCTATGTTCATCACGCATACACTGCTCTGGCTCTTATCTGCGTCGCCTTATGGGGTTATGCAAGCTGGTCCACGATGGGACTGACTTTACCCTCCGATCTGTTTCCAGAAGACGTAGTGGCCACGGTAACCGGCCTCAGTGGATTAGCGGCGGGACTCGGTGGCGCAGCATTCACATTCGTTGTAGGTGCCACAGTTGACCGCTTCTCCTATGGCCCCGCCTTTCTTGCAGCAGGTCTGCTGCCTGTCGCCGCGACCATATGCTTGTTTCTTTTCATTCGTCCGACGCGAAATGGTGGCTGGTGAACCGCAATGCTTCGGTGCAGGAAATGTCTGTCACCAAATTGTAAAAAGATGGTAAAACTCATATACCATAAGCAAACGAAAGGCCAAGCGGGCGTAACCGGCCTCCAACGCAAAATCCTTCTACAAGTACCTCCGACAATTCACACAACACTCTGTGCAGAGGAAGCATGACCGAACCCAACGCAATCGATAGAAGGAAGTTCCTTAAAGCAGCGGGCGGAGTCGTCGTTGCGGCGAGCATGGATGCGAAGTCATACGCCCGAATACTCGGCGCGAATGACCGGATCCGCCTGGCACAACTGGGTTGCGGGGACCGGAGCGAGGGCCATGTCCACATGGCGCAACTTGCGTCGAAACAGATTCCTGTTGAAGTGGTGGCTGTATGCGACCTGTGGAGCCTTGCCAGGCAGCGCCGCGCCGCGCAGGTTAGAAAGAGCTTCGGAACTGAGCCACGAAGCTACAAGTATTCGGAAGAGATGCTCGCACAAAAAGATATTGACGGCGTGATGATCGCAACGGGAGATCACCAGCACGCCAAACTCTGCACTGCAGTGGTGCAGGCAGGCAAGGATTGTTACGTCGAGAAGCCATTCGCGAACGTGCTGGCGGAAGCAAAGGAAGCACGCGATGTCACGAAAGCTTCAAAGCAGATTGTGCAGATGGGGACACAGCATCGCAGTCAGCCCTATCAGTTGGCCGTCCGTGACATGATTCGATCGGGAAAGATAGGCAGCGTTGTACAGATTGAGCAGGAGTGGAATGTAAATGAAGAGCGCTGGCGGTTTGTCGGCGTGGACACTGGCATATCTTCCACCATGCTCCAGGACGAAAAGCTGCAATGGAAGAGCTGGCTTTATGGTCGTAAATCGCAGCTTCGCGAAGAGGATACCGACTGGAAACGCTGGCTGCTGGGCAGGCCCGACCGGCCGTTTGACCCTCACGTTTACCTAGAGTTTCGTTTATACAAAGAGTTTTCTTCGGGCATTTTCGACCAGTGGCTCAGTCACGGCTCTGACCTTGTCCATCTCTACACTGATCAGAGCCACCCGGTAAGTGTAGTGGCGAACGGCGGCATCTATATCTGGCCCGATGGTCGTGAAAACCCGGACACGTGTGTGGCTGCTGTGACGTATCCAAGCGGCTTTCTTTATATGTACAAGACCACGTTTGGAAATAGTTATCGCAGTTTTTCGCGGATACTCGGTCGCAATGGGACCATCGAAAACTATGGTGGTGAAGGTGCGTCCCTTTTCGTGATTACTCCGGAAGGCGGTCGGCAGGAGTTCGATCCGTGGGAGTCAGGTCCTGTTTATAAGCAGGCTCCTTTGCAGGCGCCGCCTAAGGATCAGCCAGTAACGGTGCAGGCGAAAGGCGCCGAGGCGCCTACGTCTCTTGGCCCAGATGACGATGATTTTGCTCACCTGGTGGATTGGCTTGACGCTATGCAAACGCGTCGGCAGCCAAGCGCAACGGTCGACCATGGCTTCTCTCATTCCATCGTTTGCATTATGGCTGCCCAGGCTTACTGGACGGGCAAAAGGCAGTATTGGGATGCAGCTCGAGAGGAAATTGTTGATGTGCAGATCTCAACTGCGAAGAGCATCTAGCGGTAACGTTACCGGCAGCACAGAGGCGAGGGAGCGTTGATCGCAACATTATGTAGCTTTGCTAGAACTGTCTAGCAAGTGGCATTCGAGCCTTGACAGGAATAGTCACTAGCTCCTATTAATTTCAATACGATTAAAAACGTTATTAAAAGTGCAGGCAAAAGAAATGAAGCGTAACTTGGGCAGACCAGTGGTTTCGAAATTGAGCAGCATTTACGAGCAAGAAACAGGAACACAGCCCGCGAAGAAGAAACCCTCGCGAAGCCACTCTGTGTACCATTACATCTTGTTTCTGCTCCTTGCAGCTGCGCTGTCAACAGCGACGAACAGAGCTCTTGCGCAATTCACGACAGCGCGGCTGTCGGGCGTCGTAACGGACAATTTAAACGCAGCGATGCCGGATGCCACCGTCACAGCATTGCAGGTCAGCACCGGCTACAAGCAGACCGCTAAAACTGGAGCTTCCGGAGATTACCTTTTCCCGAGCCTTCCGATCGGTACCTATCGGCTGAATGTTGAAGCGAACGGCTTCACTCCCTACGTTCAAGACGGTATCGTGCTAAATGTCAATCAGGCGGCCAGCGTGAATGTAAAGTTGCTCGTCGGTTCCGTGAGCCAGCAGGTCACTGTGCATGCCGATGCCTCACTGGTCACGACAGACGACCCGACGATCGGTCAGTTGGTAAACCAGAAAAGCATCGAGGGGCTGCCACTGAACGGGCGCGAAGTACAGCAGCTGGTTTTTCTTGTTCCTAACGCGGTTGACGTCTCTTCACAGAATTGCCTGCAGAATTGTGAAGGCGGTGTTCTGCCCGGCGAACAGGATGCAAAGGTCAGCGGCGGCGGCGCCAATGGTGTCTACTACCTTCTCGACGGAGTGGACTACAACGACATTTACATCAATACCAACCTGCCGTTCCCGAGTCCTGACGCCCTCGAAGAATTCAGCGTTCAAACGGGGAACATGAGCGCCAGTTATGGCAATGCGACGGGCGGCGTTGTAAATGCTGTTTCCAAGTCAGGCACCAACGATATCCATGGCAACGTGTTCGAATTCCTCCGCAACTATGCCATGGACGCGAAGAATTATTTCGCTACATCTCCAGACCCGCTGAAGCAAAATCAATTTGGTGGAACCGTCGGCGGTCCCATCTTGAAGGACAAGCTCTTCTACTTCGGTTCCTACCAGGGCACGAGGACAAACTCCGCGAATAATGGCCTGGTATCCTTTGTACCAACTGCCACCGAACGCGCGGGAAATTTCGCTGACCTCCTCAACTCTTCCTCGCCCGTTCAGCTTGTCAATCCGGTCACCGGAGTTCCTTATGTGAACAACCAGGTACCGACCACTCAATTTGACAAGACAGCTCTTTACCTGTTGCAGCACATACCTTTGCCAAATGGACCCGGTCGCCAATTGACTTACAACGGCGCACCCACAATTCAAGATACAGATGAGTATCTGGGCAAGGTCGATTACAACATTGGTAAGCACCACCTGAGCGCCCATTACTTCCAGCTCAATTACAACATCCCGGTCATTCTTCCACCTGCATCCAATGTGCTTGCGGGCAATCCCGAGTTGCCGCAGAATTTGAAGCTGAAGAACGTTAGTGTCGTCGACATCTATACCATCTCGCCCAATATTCTGCTGAACAGCTATTTCGGTTGGACCAGCCAGACCGGAGATACTTTATCTGCGGCTCCATTCACAATTGCAGATGCTGGTGCACAAATCGCTCAACCTACAAATTTCAAGCCTACTCTGAACATCGCCGTAAATGGTGGCAGCGACTTTGATATCGGCGATCAACCAGCATCTGGCAACTGGAACCGCGGCGACTCCTCCTTGAGGGAAATTGCGACGTTCATCAAAGGGACAAACGAGATACAGTTTGGCGGGGAAGTGAGGCGCGTTCGTGCCCCTATGGGGAACACTTACGAGGCGGATGGTAATTACAATTTCGCCGGAAGCTACAGTGGCGACAACATAGCCGACTTTATGTTGGGCGTTGCTTCGAGCTTTGCACAAGGTGGCGGCTTGTATCTCAACTTCACCGGCTATAACTCGAGCTTGTTTTTGCAGGATAATTGGCATGCGACGCCCCGGCTTACGCTGAATGCGGGTTTGCGATGGGACCCATTTACTCCCTACACAGATAGCGAAGGCAGAGTAGGATGCTATGTGCCTGGCGCCCAATCCACGCGTTTTCCAAATGCGCCGGTAGGCCTCATCTTCGGAGGAAGTCAGCATGATGCGGGCTGTCCCAATTCATCGATCTATAACAAGATGACTGACTTCGGGCCACGTTTAGGCTTTGCTTACCAGCTGAATCAAAGCGGTAAGAGCAGTCTTCGTGGCGGAGTTGGATACTACTACGAACCCCCAAACCTGGTGGCGTTTGAGGATGTTGTCGGCATACCCCCATTTCAGCCGCTCTTGAAC
>CAXTNK010000020.1:2374-10712 GCA_964245665.1 uncultured Acidobacteriaceae bacterium | reverse complement strand
CCCGTATGGCATTCAGTACGGCGGCCCGAGTGTCCCCAATCCCTTCCCAGCCCAATTTGGCCCCTCGAACACTACTGCTGCGAATGCATCTTTTCCGGCGGATATCTCTTTTCAGGAGATCTTCGATCGCCACTACCAGCCGCCGCAGATCCTTTCGTACAACCTCACGCTTGAGCAAGCTCTCGGAGCTAACTTCCTCATTCGTGCCGCCTACAGCGGAAATAAGGGTGATCATCTAAGTGGAACTGGGGATCAGGAATCTGGATTGCTTGAGATCAACGCGCCGGTTTATCAGCCGGGGGCGACGCAAGCCAATGAACAACAAAGGCGTCCAAATCCCAACTTCGGCTTTGTCCACTCGATCAATGCCGGGGTGAACAGTAACTACAATGCTGTCGCTCTCACTTTCCAGTCACGCGTCAATCATGGACTCAGCTTCCTGTCGAACTTTACCTGGTCACGGTCTCTTGACGACTTCGGGCCGAACGGTCAGCCCGGTCTTTACAACACAAACACCTGCAGTTGCGGACGCTATTTTGACTATGGTCCAGATGGCGGCGACGTGAACAAGGTTTTCAGGATCTCCGGTGACTATGCATTTCCAAAAGCGCCGTTGAAGGGCTTCTTGAATAGCGTGGTGAATGGATGGGATCTAAGCGTTATCAATAACTGGCAGACAGGATTTCCCTTCACCGTTTTTGCCGGCGATGATAATTCCCTCAGCGGCATGGGTGCGGATCGTGCCGACCTGACCGTATCAAACATTAAGTCTGCAGTGCTCAGTAACGGACGTTCGCATGCGAATCTAACCAGTGAATGGTTCAACACAAACGATTTCCAACCGAATCAGGTCGGCACTTTCGGCGATACAGGAAAAAACCCACTCCGCGGACCGCGGCTTTTCAACACGGACGCGTCACTTGTCAAGAACACCAAACTGACTGAACGCGTGAACACGGAGTTTCGCGCCGAGTTCTTCAATGTCTTCAACAACGTGAACTTTGGCTTGCCTGATCAGAACCTAGGTGACGGGCCAGGGGCCTTTGGAACGATCACTTCGGCGCAGGCTCCTCGCATTCTGCAAATGGCTTTGAAGGTTTCCTTCTAGCTAATTAAAGTGCAGTTCAGGCGCCACGTTCTGATTGACTCATTCACGAGCAATCCACGTGGCGCCATGTTTTTTATAGGCAATCTTTGCAAGCCGCAACTGCACTTTCCAGGCAGTTGCACGCTCTAATCAACTGCACGGTAACGTCCCGACCATAAGGCTCCATGAGTTTAATCTGCCGATCTGTATCAGATGAATGAATTTTAAGTGCATGAACGCTTGCTGAGTAACAAGCATCCAACTCGCAAGGCTGACGATTGGACTCCACATTAAAAGTACGAAATGGCGGCATGGTCCGGGTGCGAGGCGCACGTGAGCATAACCTGCGCAATGTCAGCGTAGACGTTCCTCGAGATGCTCTCATTGTCTTCACCGGAGTATCTGGTTCGGGAAAATCCTCGCTCGCATTTGGAACGCTTTATGCTGAGGCGCAACGCCGCTACCTTGAGTCTGTTTCGCCCTATGCGCGTCGACTTTTCCATCAGCTATCAGTTCCTTTAGTCGATTCGATCGACGGCTTGCCGCCTGCGATTGCACTACAGCAACAACGCGGAGCTCCGAGCACTCGCTCATCTGTCGGGTCCGTCACCACGCTCTCGAATCTGCTGCGCATGCTCTACTCCCGGGCGGGCGAATATCCACCTGCTCAGCCGCTGCTCTACGCGGAGTCTTTTTCCTCAAACACTACCGACGGAGATTGCAGCAAGTGTCATGGTCTCGGACGCATATACGAAGTCACTGAGGAATCGATGGTTCCTGATCCATCGCTCACTATTCGGGAACGAGCCATTGCAGCGTGGCCGACTGCGTGGGGCGGACAGAACCAGCGCGACATCCTGGTCTCGCTTGGCTTCGACGTCGATATACCGTGGCGCGACCTGGCGAAAAAAGACCGCGCGTGGATTCTGTTTACTGATGATCAACCGCAGGTACCTGTCTACGCCGGCTTCCAGCCAGCGGAGACGAAGCAGGCTCTCAAACGCAAGATGGAGCCCAGCTATATGGGCACGTTCACCAGTGCAAAGCGCCATGTGCTGTACACTTTCGCGCACACGCAAAGTGCATTGATGAAAAAGCGAGTAGCTCAGTACATGCTCTCAGTCGTTTGTAATGCGTGCGGAGGCAAGCGACTGCGTCCCGAAGCACTCTCTGTGAAGTTTGCAGGCTATGACATAGCAGACATTGCTACTTTATCCCTCAAACGTCTTAGTGAGATATTACAGCCATTCGTCTTGTCTGGAGGCTCTGCACACCTTACGCATCCTGAGAAGATGGAGGTCACTAAACGCATCACCGCAGACCTCGTCGGACGACTTACGGTTCTGCTGAAGCTTGGGCTCGGCTACCTTTCTCTTGAACGTAGTACCCCTACCCTTTCCCCCGGAGAATTGCAGAGGCTTCGCCTTGCAACACAATTGCATTCCAATCTTTTTGGCGTCGTCTATGTCTTGGATGAGCCGTCCGCGGGACTTCATCCTGCCGATACGGAAGCGTTGCTCGATGCACTTGACGCTCTGAAATCATCCGGCAATTCGCTGTTCGTTGTTGAGCACGACCTGGATGTGGTGCGTCGCGCGGACTGGATCGTCGACGTAGGCCCGGGCGCCGGCGTAAACGGAGGCCAGGTCCTTTATTCAGGCCCGCCTGCTGGTTTACAACATGTTGAGGCATCACAAACGCGGCGATATCTATTTCCGAGTTCGCACACCTTTGCTATGAAACGCCGAGAGCCAAAGGCATGGTTGCAACTCAGCAATGTGACACGCAACAATCTTGATGGTCTTAGCGCCAGGATTCCGCTTGGTGTGCTCACATCCGTGACCGGTGTCTCGGGATCGGGTAAATCAACACTGGTCAGCCAGGTACTCGTTGAATTGGTTGCTGACTTTATCGGTCAGGAGCTTGCATCGGAAGAAGCAATCGAAGCCGATGATATTGGACAAACAAGCCTGTTGACCAAAGGCGGAACCATCGTCTCTGGGATGGAACACATTCGACGCCTTGTTGTTGTCGACCAGAAACCGATAGGACGAACACCTCGCTCGAATATGGCTACCTACACTGGCCTGTTTGATCACATCCGCAGGCTCTTTGCTTCCACAAAACTTGCGAAAGCGCGCAAATATGATGCTGGTCGGTTCTCATTCAACGTAGTGAAAGGCCGCTGCGAAACCTGCGCCGGCGAGGGCTTTGTGTCTGTTGAACTTCTATTTCTGCCTAGCGTCTATAGCCCTTGCCCAACCTGTCACGGCGCTCGCTTTAATGCGAGAACTCTTGAAGTCAGATATCGCGAGAAAAGTATTGCCGATGTTCTCGATCTTACTGTCGACCTTGCAGTAGATTTTTTTGCGGAAGAGGCGCAAATCGTCCATGTTCTGAAGGTCTTACAGGAAGTCGGTCTCGGCTACCTGCGACTGGGACAACCTGCCACCGAGCTTTCCGGAGGTGAAGCGCAGCGCGTGAAGTTAGCGACTGAGCTGCAGCGCGTTCAGCGCGGCCAGACCCTCTATGTCCTCGACGAGCCCACTACCGGGCTTCATCCGGCTGATGTCGAGCGTCTGCTGCGACAGCTACAAAATCTTGTCGACGCAGGCAACACCGTTATAGTCGTTGAGCATGACATGCAGATCGTAGCTATGAGTGACTGGGTCATCGACATAGGTCCCGGCGCGGGCGATGAGGGCGGCCGGATCGTCGCTGCGGGTCCACCCGCATTAGTTGCCAGGTCCAAGCACAGTAAAACCGCAATATTTCTTGCTCCTCTTCTATACACCAGCGAGACAAGTGTTACGGCCAGCTTGTAATCGAAAGAGTGCGCTTACTTATACGCGAGATGATCGCTGTCGGGAAGAACTGGAAACGGCGCGTGTGGCTCAGCTTGATACCAGAACGCAGTCGAAGCGATGTCATCCTGCAGGGGTAAATAGCGGCCACCGCTTTGCCAGCCCAGATCCTGAATGGTGACTTTTAAATCCTGCTGAAAGCGGACAGGATCTGGAATGTGCCAGCGATACATGCCAAACCGCTGCTGTGAATCGTACAGTCCGTCAGGCTTAATCACCTGAGCCAAACCTGTGAACGGAGCAGTGAACGTTTCGTATTGATGAGTTTGCTGATTCTCGAAGTTATAAGAGCCTCCAAAGTAGTCCTCGGTGCCTGTCCCATTGATAGTTGGAAATTGGGAGTCGCCGTCGATGTAGAACTTCACCTCGCCTTCACCCCACCATCCGGTAGTGTGCGAACCATATGCAAGGTAAGTGCCTACATACTGACCGGCACCTTTTACTCCGTCGAGGATGGCATAGACCTGCTTATAGGGAACCGGGTCAACCCGGCGAAACTGGGCGTGGAAGTAGGCTGCGTCTGAAGGCACTGTAGTGCGGGTGAAGTCGATTTCATAGTAGATCGTCATCGGCTTCGTATCGAGATTTTGCAAACTTACTTTCGCGGATCTGCGAAAAGGCATCGTCCAATAACAATTAAACGCGCTACCCGGATTCACGGCGACTGGCATCGAAGTGATGGGAGCATAACGTCCCCAACCCTGGGCGAAGAAGTCGCCGACTGGCACTTCAACAGAGGGCGTGGACTCATCATCCCAGTACATGCGCAGAATCGATAGGCGCCAGTCGCCGGTCGGCGTCATCCAGATGTGTTGGATTGCGCCTGCGCCTTTGATCTCTGCCAGCGTCAATGTTTGGCCGGGCTGAATGACAAAGAAGGGATTCTCCTTCCAGCCTTTTCCCAATTCACGAGCAGCGTTTGCAGCTGTGCCCTGTTCGGTTATGCCGCCCTTGCCGCTTTCGCCAGTCACATTCTCTGGGGTGATCGCGAACGACTTCGCGGAGGAAAGTCGGCTCAAGTTGCCGAGGGAATTATCCAAACCGTTATATGAACTTTGCTGCGGATGAGCAATTCCGGCCAGGCACAGGCTGCACAGCAGAAATCTCCATAATTGTTTCATTTCAACTCTCCTGTATCTTAACTGCGGACGCTATGCTACTTCGCTAAGTTGCAGTGTTGCCTGCATGAGCATGACTTGATAAGGAACGAAGGTTGCCATCAGATAAGTCAAAGCGATATGACGTTTTGCCGCATTCCATGTTGTATACCGACTGAGCAGGAACGGCGAGTAGGCATAACCGGGCAGGCTGGCCGCACGCGGTGGTTCCAACGAGTCAAGGGAGTCCCCGCCAGGTTTGTGCAAATATTTACCCCAGGCTTCTTCGCGGTCAGGATTGAAAATGACGATTTCGTCTGACCAGGTCCAGGGGTTCTCCCCAATGCGCGCCACAATACTTTCATCCGGTTGCTTGATAGATGCGCGTGTATAAAGACATATCCACTTACGAGGGCCTGCGAGCCATGTTACCGAGATTTGCGTGGTACCGTTAGTAGCAAAGATAGGTATTGCCATAGATTGATCCGCAAGCCACAGTCCATCTTTGCCATAGAATCGCATGCCTCGCGGCGGGTGAAGACCCGGCAGCAACGGCATCCATGCAAGGTACACGGCCCGGCCAGACTGGCCCCACATCAGTAAGCCCTCTCCCTGCATACAAGGGAGCCCGGGGACATCAGCATTCCGGACCACGCATGGTGCAATCTGCCAGAATTTTCCCTCCGGGCCGGAGATGTCGTATTGGGCCGTGAAGTCGGTGCTTACTTCAGGATTTGTTGTGCTGACCAGTGTAGAACAGGGTCTACTATTCCCGCGAACTACGAAAGCATACAGCTTGTCGTTAAAGCTGAATGCGCCAGTTGCCGTCTCATTTGTTCCCAGAGTCTTGCCATCTACTCTAAATGCGCTGAACTCTCCCGAAGTCCGGGTAACGCAGGAAAGGTGCAGGTTGCCAGAGGTGACGCTTTTATCTGTGGTGTAGCAGATAGGATCTAAGTCGACTGGGCTTGTTGTGGGTATGTCGCCAAAGAGTAAATAAAGCCTACCCTTGAATTCGACAGGGCAGCCCATGTCTGTTCCGGTGACGCCCCATGTCGATGTGCGATTGCAATGTGGCAGATCCGTCGGATCAACGTCTCCTGTAACCTGGCTCAAGCGCCTGGCAGTACCCGGAACATAGCTGGCGAAAGCAGGTTTCGGTGTGATTTTCTTTTCGATAAAAGAAGATGCAGCTGGGACGGGTGAAGAAGCAGGCACGGTAATCGTCCATGCAACAAATGCTTTCAGAAGATCGCGCCGGCTTGTACCACTAAAACAACTTTGCATACGCAGTCTGATGTTTGATATTGAAACTTTCAATCCGGCGAAATTACTTCATCTTTCATTTCGCTGTTCGATCTGGTAGCGAACTCATGGATAGACATTGCGCCCGCGAGCTGACCTGATCCTGAATTTACGGAGTGTTGTAGTAAGCCATGTCCGTCTGACAGATTACTGTTACGTTTCGCAGTTATCTTGGTTGTCCTCATCATGCTAATTGCTTAGAACGAGTATCGCGCGGCAAACTGAAACTGCCGCGGCTGGTTCGTATCGCCAAAGATCTGACCGAATCCAGCTAGAACCGATGGATCCGTCGCAGCATTGTTATTCCAGAACACGTTAGGCGCACCGAGTTGTACTGAGTTTGTAGTGTTGAACGCAGCCACCTCCAGGCGGACGTTCATCTCGTGCGGTAGCGCGAAGGTCTTATAAATAGATGTGTCCAGGTCATGGGCTCCTGCTGTCCGAACACTGGAGAGATACGCAGGCGCTGTTCCAGGAAGTAGAAAGCTCTTCGGCTGCGAAAAGCAAGCTGGCGAGAACCACTGCGTGACTGTGTGCCGCGCGTTTTGCGCAGGATCGCAGGTCATGTCAACACGTTGATTGAAGTAGGTGTCGCCTGTGCCGACGGGTGGTGCTATCGGATTTCCATCGCTCAGGAACACGAGCCCGTTAATCGTCCATCCTCCCAGCAGGCTGTTCGACAATCCATTCAGGTTGAGCGCTCTGCCTTTGCCGATAGGGAGATCCCAAGAGATCTGGCTGTTGAACTGGAACTTCACGTCCTGCGGATTGACTGCGTGCTCATACCTCAAGTCGCGCCAGTCTTGCGGAGCGCCGGCGTGAGAGCCGACGAAACCCAGCGGCGACTGAGAGTCGTCGCTCATGATCTTTCCCCAGGTGAACGATGTGATTGAGCTTACGTGGTGGCTCATATGCTTTTCCAGTTTTGTCTGTAGCGAGCTGTACTCCGAATCGCCGCCCGCATAGCCATTGACGCCGACACCACCGTCATAGCCGGGGCTGAATTGCGGATACTGCATCAGCGAGTAGTAGTAGGGAAGCGTTGGTGAACCATAGAAATAGTTATTAGGTGTAAGTACCGGCGCCAGGTAATTGGGAATCTGCGGACAGCTAGGATTGTTATTCGGGCAGATCTGCGCTCCATGCTGCTGGATCGTCTCCAGCGAAAGATTATTCAGGTCCACTTCCCCGAAAGGCAGGAATAATCCACGGCTTCCAACGTAGGACAGGCTGAATACTGTACGGCCCGGGAGTTCAAGCTCCATGCCAAGGTTGAAATTGTAGGTGGTCAGGACGCGCGGTGAACGCAGCACTGTACTCAACCCTGTGCCAAGGTTGGTAGCAGGTCCAAGGGAACTGCCGGTCGGCTGTATCACGCCATCAGGAAATGGATTATGCAGCGGGTTTAATATCGTGGTGTTATTGTCCGCGAGCGTGGTCGTCGGGTTCCAGCCGGTATAGCTGCCGAAGCCATCGCCATTCAGACTGGAATTGGCCACCATCTTCACGCTCGGACCGTAGTAAATGCCGGACCCGGCATGAAAGACCAGGTTCTTCGCCGCCTGCCAACCTATACCGAGTCGCGGGGCGAAGTCTGTCATGCTCGTCGAGAAGGCACTGCGATTTCCACTGCTGACAAAACGCTCTCCACCCTTCAACGAAACCCCGTTTGTTGTGAACGCCAGGTCAGGATCGAACCACTCCTGCCGGTTGTGGCGCTCTGTTCGTCCGCCGAAAATCTCCCAACGGAGTCCGGCGTTCACAGTCAGCTTCGGCGAGAGGTGGTAAGTATCCTGCACAAAGCTCGCGTAGTAAGGATCAGCTTCGGCGGCAATAATGTCCTTGGTTAGCTGGCCACCTGATCCCATACCAATCAGAAAGTCCGCGAAGTCGCTTCCGTTCTGAGCATAGGTGCTTGAACTGGTGCCCGTGTTGTCGAACGAGTACTGGCCGGCCGGCGAATCCGGCTGCCCTATATTCATAAA
>CAXTNK010000020.1:0-2364 GCA_964245665.1 uncultured Acidobacteriaceae bacterium | reverse complement strand
AATCCCACAGATAGTTCGTGCTTGCCGAGAGTCTTACTCAAGGTAGCGCTCGCATCACTGTTCTCACTGGCAAACAGGAACGTATCATCATTGCCAGTGCCGCCTATTGCCGCGGTCAGACCCAGGTTGAATACCGGCATCTGTTTATAAACGACCTGGGCAGCAAGCGATTCCGGAAAGCCGACCGAGGAAATATCAAAGTTGTTGTTAGTCGGCGCTCCCGTTTGATCTTCGTAGTGTCGAGTGAAACTATAGCGCAGCTGCAGTACCGCAGTCTTTCCCAGTGTCAGGTCGTCGCCAACCAGGACGTTGCGAGTATTTGTAAGATTGACATAGTAGTAAGGGTCATATCCGTTGTGGAACAGGTCCGCATTGCCGAAGTCCAGGCGACCGTAGGAGAAGCGGCCGAAAATGCGATTCTTCGCAGATTGTGCATAGTCAAGACGGATGTCGAACTTCTGCGCATTCTGCGGGTCCAGACCGGAAGACCTATAGTTTCCTGTGTGATATGGGTCAGTCGGATCGGTTGGATAATTAGGTGCCGGATACTTATTTGCAAAGGCCATCGCGACCGGATCGAGATCTCCCTGCGGAATTTTGTTTCCGCTGAATGGTGTCCGATTAGTCGATCCATCTGCGTTCGCAACCCCGGTATCCGCGACCAGGGGATTGTAGATAGTGAAAGGATCAGCCGAGAAGTCGCCCTTGCGTTCTGCCGCCGTCGGCACGGTGAAGCCGCCCGACTCCAGCGTCGTCTGCTGGGTCGCCTCATAGTCTCCGAAGAAGAACAACTTGTCATGCAGGATGGGACCGCCGATCGCACCGCCCTCCTGATAGCGATGGAAGTCCGGAGGCGCCTGCCCCGGATTGTAGAGCTTGAAGAAGTAGTCGTTCGCATCCAGCGCATTGGGCCGGAAGAAGCCGAATGCATCCCCATGGAAATGGTTTGTGCCGGACTTGGTCGCCAGGCTGATGACACCGCCACCACCACTTGCGTAGGTTGCGGGTGTATTCTGCGTCTCCACCCGGAACTCATCGACTGCGTCTTCAGGAATCTGGAACGCGGGTAAAACGGCGGCCGCGTTATTTTCGGCAACACCTATCGGGCTGCCGTCGAGCAGGTAGTAAACACTGCCCTGCAGTGATCCGTTGATGGTGTAGGAGGAAACGTCGATGAGCGAGCGGGAGTTGAAAATCGCGCCATAGTCCGAGGAGTTCGGTGTTCCGTTCGCCGGTATCACGCCTGCGCTCAATTGGACTAGCTGGTAAACGTCTCTATCCACCAGCGGTACACGATCGATTGTCTCAGCTCCTATTAGTTGGCCCACGATGGAGTTACTGGGATCGATTAAAGAAGTGGACGCGTCCACCGTCACCGTCTCGTTTACCTTGGCCAGTGAGAGCTTCACGTTGATGGTGCTGGTGTGATCCACCGTAACGGCGATGTTGTTCTGCACCGCCGTGTCGTAGCCTCCGTGTGTCACTGTCACCTGGTAGCGCCCGCTCGACAGTGACACGAAAGAATACACGCCTCCCCCCGTCGTGGCGGTGGAGAGAGTTGTTCCCTTATCCACATCCGTAAGAACGACGGTCGCATCCTGCACGGCGGCGCCGGTCGCATCCTGCACAGTTCCGCTGATGCCGCCGCGACCACCCTGTGACCAGATAGGGAGAAGAGTAAGCGTGAAAAAGCTCAGCGCGATCAGCTTCTTCAGGAATGAGGCGAAGATATGGCCGTTTGATCGCAAGGGTCGTGCCTCGAGGCGGAGATTAAAACGTTTCAATTTTGGTGAATGCCTATGTATATTGCGGGGTCATGAACATGTCAAGAACAAATCATTTACATGCGTAGTGAAGTGCGTGGGCGCACGCGGCAGCATGATCCAGAGATGGCTGATGACATCATCGGAGGGCGCGATAGCTTTAGAAGCACCGATGCCAGCACGTCGAATCGGAATGCCATTGTGAAGTGATGACCTTATCGGCAAGCGAAAGTATCTTGCTGCATGTACAGGGTTGTAAGCAGCCATCAGCGCAAAGTCATTTACATCCCTCATGAGAACTACGTTTATTCATGATGGTCTGCCCGGTGTTTTTTGTACCAGTTTGAGTGATAGAGACTGAGTACAGGGAGCGGTATATGCCAAAGGGCAAGAAGCATACAGCGGAGCAGGTGGTGAACCTGCTGCGACAGATTGAAGTGGCTGTAGCGAACGGTAAGACGACGGTTCAGGCGTGCAAGGAAGCTTTGATCACGGAGCAGACATACTACCGCTGGCGTAAGGAGTACGGCGGGTTGCAGGTGGACCAGGCGAAGCGGCTGAAGGAGTTGGAGCAGGAGAACGCGAAGCTGAAGCGTCTGGT
>CAXTNK010000019.1:62533-72100 GCA_964245665.1 uncultured Acidobacteriaceae bacterium | reverse complement strand
ATCCGCGGCAGGTGGTGTCTACTCGCCGGGGCAGTTCTTTACGACAAGTGCAGGGTTCCCCACTACTATTCCTCCCACGACGACTTTCTATGCCTGGAAGAAAAATCTGAAACCTGCCATTACTCAGGAATTCAGTCTTACCTACGAGTATCAACTAACACAGACTACCGCTCTTAGTGCCGGCTACGTTGGTATCCTCGGTCACCACCTGGTCGATCCTGTTTTTGCAAACCAGCTCACATCCCCAACAGCGCCGGCTCCTTACGCGAATGTGGTTGGACAGACGGGTGTCGTCAAAGTGACCGCCTCGGATTCGGCAAGCAACTACAACGCCTTGCAGACAACAATCCGGCAGCGTTTGCGGGCAGGCCTGGAACTGACTGCGAACTATACCTATTCGAAGTCACTAACAGATGACATCGGCTACTACGGCGTAAGTAACGTTGGCAGCGGCCAGTACTACCAGCAGAATGCCTACGATCTGGCTGGAGAGTGGGGGCCTGCCGGTTTCGATGTTCGCCATTCACTTAACGTCACCGGAACTTATGCGCTGCCGTTTGGTCGCGGCAAGAGATTTGGTTCGGGCTGGAATCATCCTGTCGATACCGCAATAGGCGGCTGGAAGTTGAGCGCCTCGGATGTAACCTACAGCGGTTTCCCTGTGACGCCTAGTTCCCCGGCTAATTACTCGAGCGCCGTCTTTGGTTTTACTGGTGCAGCAAGGCCAAACCAAAATCGACCACTTGTAATCGGCGACCGTTCTCCACAGCATTATTATGGTTCGTCAGTACAGTCGGGGTCGGAGGCTGCATGTGGACCCAACCAGGACAATGGAACCTGCGTGTACAGTCAACAACCCAACAATGCTTTCGGAGATGTACGTCCAGGATCTTTGCGCGCGCCAGGATACGAGCAGATCGATATGTCCGTCGAAAAGGCTTTTCCAATCTGGCGTGAGCAGGCTTTTAATTTCCGGGCGGACTTCTTCAACCTCTTGAACATCGCAGATTATGGCCAGCCCGATAGTGGAGTCACCGATGCAAATTTCGGGCAGATCACCAGCACCAACTCAACAGAACGCCACATCCAGCTGTCCTTGAAGTATTCGTTCTAGGTACGACCGAAGACTACAAACGACCGAATAACAGTTCCATTTCGGAAGGTAAGAGAAACAATCTGAGCGAGGCCACCTGGTTCATTAAATCCCGAGGTGGCCTCGTTATGACTTGGCAGTCATTTCCTCACTCACCTTATCAAAACGACAATGTAAGCTCGCATAGTTTAAAGCGTCAGTCGCGGCTCCGACGATCCGGACCCGGTTCACGCCAGATGGTGAGGGTCCTACCTGCCGAACATTTACTTCCTCGATCGCCGCATTTCGTCAAACAAGACCTAGCCGTTCTTCCGTATAGCCTCTTTTACATGCTCGACTGCCTCTTCTTTGAAGTACGTCAGGTTATGCACCTCAGCCGCATGCTTTTCGATCACAGGCAACATCTCTTCTTCACTCGTCCCAACCAGTGACCATTCGCAATCGTATCCAACGTCCTTGCAATGAAAATGCTTCTGCTCCTCTGCCATCCTCAACCTCATGGTGTTTCTAGATTTAAAAGCTGGGATGCATCGCGCCTCGTCTCTTTGCCGCACCGTCGCACCAGCAGTTCGATCCAGTCACAAAGCCCCATTCCATCTGTCATCCTGAGCGGAGCGTAGGGAAGTCGACGGACCAGATTTCTCCATACGCATCGGTTCCTGGGTGCCCGATGCGAACACGGTGCGAAATTCTGGATGCGTTCTTCAGCAGCAAGGGGTTGTTGACCGCCTTTCACCGCATCCCTGGCGTCCGCCAGTTATAGCGCAGCGACAACATCCGCAACGCAAGGCCGCCAAGGATTGCCACCACGGTCGATGCTGTCCGGTCCAGCGTCAGCCACTCGCAGATAAAAAACATCACCACCGCGAACACCGACGCCAGTGCGTACGGCTCGCCCCGCTCGAACACGCGCGGCGTCCGTCCGCTGAACACATCGCGCAGCGACCCGCCGCCAACGGCGGTCGTTACACCCAGCAGCAGCGCCGGGAGGAACGTCAATCCTGCATTGACCGCTCGTGTCGCTCCGGCAACTGAAAACAATCCCAGCGCCAGCGCATCGATCCAGATGAAAAGGCTACCGAGGTGTCCGCGCACTTCGCCTGTTTCCGAATCGAAGTTGCGGCGATTGCGCAGGAGCAACAGTCCCAGCAATGCGCCGATCAGGGCATCCAGCAGATAGCGCGTGTCCGTAAGAGCCAGCGGCGGCCCATGGCCGATCAGAACATCGCGCAGAATACCGCCGCCGAGTGCCGACAGGAATGCCAGCCCGAACATGCCGATTACGTCGTAGTCATAGGTCGTGTTGCGGCGCACTTCGAGCGCACCGCCTAGCGCACCTACGACCACGCCGGAAAATTCGACGATCGAGAAAATCTGGTGGGCATGCGGCGCGGCAGGTAGAGGCATAAGGACCTTTCGATTATCAGCGTTCCAACAGGATCGAATCAGCCAGAAAGCCGGGTGCCCCAGGGTCAGGCTTTTGAGACCAGGGGCACTGGCTATTTCATAGTGCTGCGAAGATAGATTCAGGCAAGCCCAACGAGGAACCCAGTATGAACGTTCATCCATCGCGGTTAAAGCGCCTCGCCGGAGCAGTTCTACACAGCGTGGTCATTGCTGCAATACTTTCGCTCCTGGCCTCCGCGATCATCGCCTCGCCGCATGCACACGCGCAGGCAGCGAACGACCTTGCCTTCCAACACGCAGCCCATTTCAAGCGCGGTATCAATGCCAGCATCTGGTTTGCGCAAGCCTCGAAAGACTACTCGGCCCAGCGTCTTACCACCTACATCACGGCTGACGACTTCAAACTCATTCACCAACTTGGCTTCGATCACGTCCGACTATCGATTGATCCGGCACCGCTGCTGAAACCCCCACTCACAAATGGCATGAACGCCGTGCATCTTGCCCTGCTCGACGACGCGGTCAAAGAAATCCTCGATAATCACCTCAACGTGGTTCTCGATATTCATCCTGAAGACGACTACAAGCAAGCCCTGCGCGACGACTCCGAGGCACGGACGGCCTTCGTGAAGTTCTGGAGCCTCTTCGCCGCGCACTACGCCGATAGCGATCCCGAACGAGTGCTGTTCGAAATCTGTAACGAACCGCAGATCAGCGACGCAGCCCTGTGGGCGAACCTGCAGGGCCAGGTGGTACCCGCTATCCGCCAGGCCGCTCCTCTGCACACCATTGTCGCGACCGGCGCGCACTACTCCGGCCTGCGCGACCTGCTCGCCTTCCAGCCTGTGTCTGATCGCAACGTGATTTACACTTTTCATGACTACGATCCTTTCGCCTTCACCCACCAGGGCGCGACCTGGGCCAGCCGGCAGGTGAAACCGCTCAGCCAGATTCCATATCCGTCGACGGCAGCCAATATCGCGCCGAAGCTTGCGGAAGAACCATCCCTCGAAGACCAGTTCTGGCTGAATGAATACGGCCTTTCTAACTGGAATTACGCGCACATCGCCTCCGAAATTGCCTTCGCACGTAAATGGGGTGAGCAGTACCACGTGCCGGTCTGGTGCGGAGAATTCGGAGTCTTCCGCGACCACGCTGACCCGACCATGCGCGCTGCCTGGATCCATGACATGCGCACTGCTCTTGAAGCGAACAACATCGGTTGGGCAATGTGGGATTATCGCGCCAACTTCGGCATCGTCACTGATGTCAACGGCAAGCGCGTTGCTGATCCGCTGGTTGTGGAAGCACTCGGCCTCAAAATACCCTGAAAGAGGTGTCTCAAGCCTCGTACTTGAGACCTGGGTTCACCCCACTAAATCAGCAAACGCATCCCGTGCCGCTTCGATCGTCGCATCCAGATCATCCGTCGTATGCGCAGTCGAAAAGAATGCTGCCTCGAATTGCGAAGGCGGCAGCCACACCCCGGCATCGAGCATGGCCCGGTGAAATTTCCCAAACGTAACTGTATCTGCTTGTGCAGCCGTCGTGAAATCCATGACCGGCTGTCGCGTGAAGAACCATGTCACCATTGCGCCCACGCGGTTCGTCACTACCGGCACGCCGGAAGCTTTTGCCGCATCCGCGATGCCATCAGCGAGCCATCGGCCACTCGCTTCGAGCTGCGCATACACATCTGCCTGGTGCTCGATCAGGTACTGTACCGTCGCAATCCCTGCCGCCATGGCCAGGGGATTGCCACTCAGCGTTCCCGCCTGGTAGACATCTCCCAGCGGCGCCAGCATATTCATGATCTCAGCTTTGCCGCCGAAGGCTCCGCAAGGCAAGCCGCCGCCGATAATTTTGCCCAGCGTCGTCATATCCGGCGTCACGCCGAAACGCTGCTGCGCGCCACCCAGGGCTACGCGGAAGCCGGTCATCACTTCATCGAAGATCAGGACGGCGTCGTGCTCGGTCGTGATCGTCCGCAGTGCTTCGAGATACCCCGGCGCCGGCGCGACCGTACCCATATTGCCGGCTACCGGCTCGAGGATGATGGCAGCAATCTCGCCTTTCCTGGCTGCAAATGCCGCCTTCACTGCGCCAATATTGTTGTAGGGAAGCGCCAGCGTAAAGTGGGCAATCTCTTCTGGCACGCCTGCTGATCCTGGAATGCCGAACGTCGCCACACCTGACCCGGCCTTTACCAGCAAGCCGTCCGCATGGCCGTGATAACAGCCCTCAAACTTGATGAAATATTTGCGGCCGGTATAGGCACGCGCCAGCCGTATCGCGGACATGGTCGCTTCGGTCCCGGAACTGACAAACCGCATTTTCTCCATGGCCGGGTAGCATTGCCGCACCAGCTCAGCGAGGTCTGCCTCTGCTGCATGGGACGCCCCGAAGCTGGCCGAACCCGCCGCCGCCTTCTGAATCGCCGCAACCCCCGCGGGCCACGCGTGACCGAGGATCATCGGGCCCCACGAACCGAAATAGTCGATATACCGGTTGCCGTCCGCGTCCCACAGATAGGCTCCGAGCGCCCGGTCAATGAACGGCGGATCTCCGCCAACAGCCCGGAAAGCACGAACCGGAGAATCAACACCGCCGGGCAAAAATCCCTCGGCACGCAACTGCAACTGGCGGGAACGGGTAAGAGTGCGCATCTAGTACAAGTCTATTCGGTCGCCCTGCACATCTCTCTCATGTTGAAATGAAGACATTATCCAGGCAGGAAACGAGACAGGAAAAGCCGATGCCCCTTGAACAAGTGCCCCAGATAGCGCAGATTCCTTCGCCCAGACTTGCTCCGCCATTTTCGGAAGAAACCGCGGCCATGAAAGTGAAGGCCGCGGAAGCACTTTGGAACACCTGCGACGCCGAGCGCGTTGCACTTGCCTACACGGAGGATTCCGAGTGGCGCAATCGCGATGAATTTCTCAAAGGTCGTGCTGAGATCGTTGAGTTCCTCAAATGCAAATGGCAGAAGGAACTCGACTATTCGCTGCGCAAAACGCTTTGGACCTTCAATGAGAACCGCATCAGCGTCAGCTTTGAGTATGAAAGCCATGACGCTTCTGGCCAGTGGTACCGGTCTTATGGAGTAGAACTATGGGAGTTTGCCCTCGACGGGCGCATGCGTCGGCGGATCGCCAGTATCAACGACGCAAAGATCGAAGAACGCGATCGCAGATTAAACCGCGCCTGAGGTGTCATTCAGGTCGAAGCGCCACCTCCACTTGCCATCTCGACTGAACCGTCATCTCCAATTTGTCATCTCGACCTCAGCGTAGCGCAGTGGAGAGATCTGCGTTTTTTGATATCCCACAGATAGCCATCCTGAGCGAAGTCGAAGGACCTGCGCTTTCATCACGCTGCAAACTGCGCAGGTAGAAAACAGCGGAGGAGGTGTCTTCTACCTGCAGACTTACCAGATCAAATTTGGTTGAAATTATAGAGGCTGTACGTCGGCTGCCTGCCAGCCTTTCGGTCCTTTGACCACGTTGAACTGCACTGCCTGGCCTTCCTGCAGGCTCTTGAAGCCGCTGGAACTGATGGCCGAATAGTGCACAAAAACATCTTCGCCATTCTGGCGCGAGATGAACCCGAAACCCTTTGCATCGTTAAACCACTTCACTGTGCCTTGTTCCATTGGTGCGATTTCCTGAGTTGAATTGCGCTAAAGTGAATTCGACCCCAAGGAGTCGAAAACCACTGGATCAAGCTTTGCGCCGGGTCTCAACGACGGCCCGGAGCAGGCTCAATCCTTTCGAGCGCGCCGACAGTTTATCAGAAGCAACCACTGTTCCCCATACACCCGATTGAGGTAAGAAATCACGGCTGTACCACGCAGCCTGCAGACCGACCGGGGCAAAGCCGGACAGTTGGAAAAGGACAGCAGTATCGATGAAAAACCGTGAATTCATGCAGCTGCTCTCTCAAGGCGTTGCCTGTCTGGATCAGCAATTTGCCAAGCTCCCACCGCCCCCTGCTTCAACCACGGCAGAACCTGACTCTCCCGCGCTCGAGGCGGCCGCAGTCCTGGAGCTGGTGGCCGAGAGGCTGGCCGACAACTTCCCGTATTTTCATCCGCTCTACGCCGGCCAGATGCTCAAACCGCCGCACCCTGTCGCCCGCGCAGCCTACGCCATGGCCATGGCCATCAACCCCAATAACCACGCGCTTGACGGCGGCCGAGCCAGTTCGAAAATGGAGATTGAATCCGTCGACGTAATCGCAAAGATGTTTGGCCTGCCCCAGCACCTTGGCCACTTGACCAGCGGCGGCACGTTTGCCAATCTCGAAGCCCTCTGGGTTGCCGGCCAGTTGACGCCGGGCGCAGCTATCCTCGCATCGGACCAGGCGCACTACACGCACAGCCGCATTTCGTCCGTCCTGAAGCTCAATTTCGAGACGATTGCCACTGACGACTACGGCCGCATGGACATGGCAGCCCTTGAATCCCGCCTGCAGCAGGCCGAAGTCGGCGAACGCAGGCGGGTGGGTACCGTGGTTGCCACCCTCGGCACGACTGCCGTGGGCTCGGTAGATCCCCTGTCGGAGATCGTGGAACTCGCCCGCCGCTACAAATTCCGCATTCATGTCGACGCAGCCTACGGCGGGTATTTCTGCCTCGCCTCGCAGCTGCAAACGAATGCAGCTCTTGCTTTTGCCGCTGTCGCAAAAGCGGATTCGATCGTGGTAGACCCTCACAAGCATGGGCTGCAGCCCTATGGATGCGGTTGTGTCCTGTTCCGCGATCCCTCCGTCGGCCGGCTGTATAAGCATGATTCTCCGTATACTTACTTCTCCTCGGCTGAACTGCACCTTGGCGAAATCAGCCTGGAATGCTCCCGGGCGGGCGCTGCAGCGGTGGCTCTGTGGGCGACTCAGCAGTACCTGCCCATGGTGACCGGCGGTTTGTTCGCATCGGATTTGGACAGTTCGCTCAGAGCCGCCCGTGACCTGTTCGGGCGTCTGGAAGCGGATACGCATTTCGTCACAGCTTTTCCGCCGGAGTTGGACATCGTCTTCTGGACCGTTCGCGCGGCGACGCCGGAGGAATCCGGCAGGCTCGCTCAAGCCGTTTTCGACGAAGCTGCGTCCCGTAACCTGCACCTCGCACTAGCCTTGTTGCCAATCCGTTTTTTTTCACCCAACACCTGGCTTGGCGCCGCAGGCGTGACCCATGTACGCTGCCTGCGGTCGGTGCTGATGAAACCGGAGCACTCCGGATGGCTTCCGGAAATCTACCGATTGTTATCGGAAGCGGTTCGTGCAGTAACGAAGTAGTAACTGCCGGCAAATAGTTCTAATCGAAGCGCTCTTCCCGCCGATAACCGCATCAGGTGGACCAATAAACCTTGATAAAGTTCGGGAACGTGCACTGTCAGGGTCATTAACCGTATGTTTTGAAGGCTTTAGCGATCAGGCGCACGAACCGGGCCGCCCGTCCATGCCCAGGTGGGGGACGCTGACGAGCAAAAGGACAAGTTATAGGTGACACTGAAGTCGTAACGGAACATATAGGTTCTTCACTATGTCCTTGGTACACTACGCGCACGTTCCGATTTCGACAGAACAGGCGAATAGTGCCTTTGGAGCACCTACACAACAAGGCCCGCTTTCAGATTCAGGCTTGTCGCTGATCTGATCTAGAACCGGAAGCTCGACTGCAGGCGGATAGGCCCGGAAGAAGGGTGCATCACCGGCGGCCCGGCAGTATGGAGGGATAGACCTGCATGTACTTCTCTGATCAGACGGGCAAAGACGCTCGCAACTTTTCAAGCATCCACGACTTTTCAAATATTCAGGGTCACGCCGCTTACTTCTCTATGGAGATCGCGATTCAGCCCGGCATGCCCACATACAGCGGTGGACTCGGCGTACTGGCCGGCGATACCCTGCGCGCTGCCGCTGACCTTGGCGTTCCACTGGCAGCGGTCACCCTTGTTCACCGCAAAGGCTACTTCCGTCAGTTTCTTGATGCCAGCGGCCAGCAGCGTGAAGAAGAGCAGCCTTGGTCGCCGGAAGCGACGCTGACGCTCGAAGAGCCGCGCGTTGTTGTCCAGGTTGAAGGCCGAAACGTTTTCGTCCGAGCATGGCGCTATGACATGGAAGGCGTGACCGGCCACACCCTGCCGATCTACCTGCTTGATACTGATCTGGAGCAGAACGACCCGCGCGACCGCGCCCTGACGGATCACCTCTATGGCGGCGATAACAACTATCGTCTGGCACAGGAGATCGTCCTCGGCATGGGTGGCGCCCGCATGCTCGAAGCACTGACCTACGACGTGAATGTTTACCACATGAATGAAGGCCACGCGGCCCTCCTCACCGTGGCTGTACTTGAAAAACAGCTCAATGGCGGCGCTTTCTCAAGTGCCATCGATCGGGACTTCGATGCCGTCCGTCAGCTGTGCATTTTCACCACGCACACGCCCGTTCCTGCCGGCCATGACCGCTTCTCGATGGAGCAGGCGTATCGCATCCTCGGTTCTGACGCCGTCCATCTGCTTGAACGTATTGGCGGTTGTCACGACGGCATGCTGAATATGACTTATGTCGCCATGCGCCTCTCCCGGTTCATGAACGGCGTTGCCATGCAGCATATGAAGGTTTCGCGCGAGATGTTCCCCGGTGTGCCGATTGAAGGCATCACCAATGGCGTGCATGCTGCGACCTGGGTTTCGTCTGCCATGCAGGAACTGTTCGACAAGCATTTCCCTCGCTGGCGCGTTGATAATAACCATCTTCGCTATGCCATTGACATTCCCGGCGCTGACATTGCCAAGGCACACCTGGCACAGAAGCAGACCCTCTTCGGAGTCGTGAAAGAGCGTACCGGCCTTGAACTGGATGAGAACATCTTCACTATCGGCTTCGCCCGCCGCGTAGCCACCTACAAGCGCGCCGACCTGCTCTTCTCGGATCCGGAACGTGTAGCACGCCTCGCCGACCAGTTCGGCGGCCTGCAGATACTCTATGGCGGCAAAGCGCATCCGCATGACATGCCTGGCAAAGAATTGATCAAGCGCGTCTTTGCCGCAGCTGCAAAGCTTACC
>CAXTNK010000019.1:54576-62523 GCA_964245665.1 uncultured Acidobacteriaceae bacterium | reverse complement strand
GCTTACCGACGCGAAACTGCATATTGTCTACCTCGAGAACTACGAGTGGACGCTGGGCGCCCTGCTGACCGGCGGCGTCGACATCTGGCTCAATAACCCTGAACGGCCGCTTGAAGCTTCCGGTACCAGCGGGATGAAGGCGGCGCTGAATGGCGTTCCCAGCCTCAGCATCCTGGATGGCTGGTGGATCGAGGGCTGCATCGAGGGCGTAACCGGCTGGGCTATCGAGGACGGCGCATCGAGTGAACAGGAAGCGCACAACCTCTACAGCAAGCTCGAGACCGCCATCCTTCCGCTGTATTACCGCAACCGTGCGGAGTGGAACAGGATGATGGGCACCTGCATCGCGAATAACGGCACATTCTTCAACACGCAGCGCATGTTGCAGCAGTACCTCGTCAACGCTTACTACCCCGAGCAGGAAGTCCACTACACAGCTGACGTGCTCGAAAAGACGTTTGCCAGGCAGTCGGGCGGAAATTCCTAGTTCATCTTAAAATAGTTGCAGAAAAGGGCGGCACTCTTTCGGGAGTGCCGTCTTCTCGTTTCCGCGCATTCCTATTCGACCGGTCAACTTGTCATCCTGAGCTTCGGTGGGGTGACAATCGTGGTTGGGCCGACAATTCTCAGGGCTGAACGACAATCCTGGTTGCGATGGGAAGGCACATAGGGGCGACAAGTCTCTGGTTTTAAGCGTCACTCCTGGAAAGCGCATCACACTAGCGGCACGAAGTAAATAATTCACGACCCGCAGGCTCTGATGTCCTATCCATCCGCATCCCCGCTTACCCCACCCGCATCGCTCACAGGCGGCTGGATCGATATCTCGATGCCGCTCGACCCTGATACCGCGCCGGTTTATCCTGACAACTTCGGACTTGTCTTTACATACACCAGCGAACTTAGCAACGGTGATGGCGTTAATCTCTCGAAATATTCGCTCGGTGCGCACAGTGGCACGCATGTGGACGCCCCCCTTCATTTTCTCGAGGGAGGATTTTCGGTTGACCGCGTCGATGTTGGCCGCCTCATCGGTCCTGCCGTGGTTATCGAAATCCCAGCCGAAGCTGCCTGCCTGACTGCTTCGATCCTTGAGCAATATTCCTGGCGAGGCCATGATCGCCTGCTGTTCAAGACGCGCAACTCCTCCCGCGATCTGCTCGTCAATCCAGGCTTTCAGCAGGATTACGCCTATATCGCCGCCGATGCTGCGGAACTGCTGGCGACCGAGCCGCTCGCCATGGTCGGTGTCGACTACCTGTCCGTAGAAGGTTTTCAGCATGAACCCCGCACGCATCGCGCTCTGCTTGGCAACAGCATCGCTGTGGTTGAAGGCTTGCGGCTCACCAATGTTGCTCCGGGCAACTACGAAATCATCGTGTTGCCGCTCAAAATCGTCGGTCATGAAGGAGCTCCGGCACGCGCCCTGCTTCGCCCTTTGCCATGAGTTTTGCCGCATGGACGCAATATTTATTGTGAAAAAGTGCGCACTCCAGCTCTGGCAGCATTGTGAATCCTTTACCCGGTCAACGACGTCTCTTAAAGCTGGAACGTTGATAGTAGGCGTCTTCCAGCAGGGCTCTACGCCGTCGTTTACCATCATTACGAAGGCCGTGTCCTTTGTTCGGCCGTCAAATAGTGCACTTCTGACAATTCGCACCGGTTTTGAAAGAATGCAGACCTCGTTGGAGGCTGTCAATTCGACGAAACCGTGAACGCCTGGCTGACTCCCATTCTTGAGGAGAGGTCCCAACGAAGCCGCAGCGCGAAGCGCGGTAAGAGGAGAGTTTCAAAGGATGTGGATCGTACGACTGGCGTTACGGCGCCCCTATACATTTGCCGTTCTCGCACTCCTCCTCCTGATCCTCGGACCAGTTTCCATTTTCACGACACCAGTCGACATCTTCCCCAACATTGATATCCCTGTTGTCAGCGTGGTCTGGCAATATGCCGGTCTCTCCCCGCAGGATATGGCCGATCGTATCGTCTCCATTACTGAACGTGCGCTGACCACGACCGTCGATAACATCGACCACTTCGAATCGAATTCGCTGTATGGCATTGCTGTCGTGAAGATCTACTTTCAACCGCAGGTGAATATTGGTAACGCCATTGCGCAAGTCACTGCTATTTCGCAAACGCAGCTGAAACAGCTGCCGGCCGGCACCACGCCGCCGCTCATCATTACGTACAGCGCATCGAGTGTGCCGATCCTGCAGCTTGGCCTCTCCGGTGTAGGCCTTTCCGAGCAGCAGCTGAACGACTACGGCCAGAACTTTATCCGCGTACAGCTGGTCACGATCGAAGGCGCGGCCATTCCTTACCCCTACGGCGGCAAGCAGCGCCAGGTGCAGTTCGATCTGGACGCGTCGGCTCTCCAGGCGAAAGGCCTGTCCCCGCAGGATGTGGTGACGGCCGTTGGCAACCAGAACCTCATCCTGCCTTCCGGCACATTAAAAGATGGTGGTTACGAGTACCAGGTTGAAACCAACTCGGCGCCGCTCACCATCCAGGGATTGAATGATATTCCCATCCGCCAGGTGAATGGCGCCATGGTTTATATCCGCGATGTGGCCCATGTGCGTGATGGCTTTCCGCCACAGACCAATATCGTTCGCGTCAATGGCCAGCGGGCATCGCTGATCACTATCCTCAAGAATGGCCATACGTCGACGCTCAAGATTATCGAGAACGTCTTCAAGAAGCTGCCTGAACTGCAGCAGGAGCTTCCCTCCAACCTCAAGATGACTGCGCTCTCGGATCAATCGATCTATGTGCGCGGCGCCATCAATGGTGTCGTCCGTGAAGGGCTCATCGCTGCGTGTCTCACCGGCTTCATGATCCTGGTCTTTCTCGGCAGCTGGCGCTCGACCATCATCATTGCTGTATCGATTCCGCTGGCCATCATCGTGTCGCTGATCTGTCTTGGCGCCCTGGGCGAGCCGATGAACCTCATGACACTGGGTGGGCTGGCGCTCGCGGTCGGCATCCTGGTTGATGACGCGACTGTCGAAATCGAAAACATCAACCGTAACCTTGAAGAAGGCAAAGCGATTGAGCAGGCGATTCTCGACGGCGCCGCACAGATTGCTGTTCCTGCGCTCGTATCGACGCTGTCGATCTGCATCGTGTTTGTGCCGATGTTCTTTCTCTCCGGCGTCGCCAAATATCTGTTTGTGCCGCTGGCCGAGTCAGTGGTGTTCGCGATGCTCGCGTCGTATATCCTCTCCCGTACCATCGTTCCGACCATGGCGCTCTACCTGCTCAAGGAGCACGATCCGGCACAGGCAGAAGAGCATAAAAAGAGCCGTAATCCCTTCACACGCTTTCAGCTGGCCTTTGAACGCCGCTTCGAACAGCTGCGTGGTTTCTATCACGGCCTGCTCTCACTTGCCATCGATCACGCGATCATCTTCCTCATCATCTTCATGGCGTTCTGCGTAGGTTCATTCGCGCTGCTGTATGGCTTTCTCGGCCAGGACTTTTTCCCCACAGTCGATGGCACGCAGTTTGAAATTCACATGCGTGCGCCCACCGGAACGCGTATCGAAGAAACTGCCCGCATGGCTGACGAAGTGGAAAACGTGATGCGCCAGACGATCCCACGGGCGGAACTGGCCAATATCGTTGACATCATCGGACTGCCCTACTCCGGCCTGAATACTTCCTACAGTAATACCGGCGTGGTCAGCGCCGCCGACTGCGACATCACCGTTTCGCTCGCCGAAAAACATCATTCCGCCAATGGCTATGTTGAGCAGTTGCGCAGCAAACTTGGCGCCGCTTTCCCGGGCACCGAGTTTTACCAGCTGCCCGTCGACATGACCACGCAGATTCTCAACTTCGGTCTGCCCGCGCCGCTGGATGTCCAGGTCATCGGGCAGAACATGCAGGCGAACCACGTCTTCGCTACGCGGTTGATGAATGAGATCAAGTACGTGCCTGGCGCGGTCGACGTTCGTATTCAGCAGCCGTTCAACCTGCCGCGCTACTTTATCGACGTCGATCGCGTCAAGGCTCAGACCGTTGGATTGCAGCAGAAGGACATTGCCAACAATGTTCTGTCGGCGCTCAGTGGCAGCTTCCAGACGGCACCCACTTTTTACCTGGATCCAAAGAATGGTGTGGAATACAACATAGCTGTCCAGTCCCCGCAGTATGGTCTGGATTCACTGCAGCAGCTGCAGAATATTCCGCTCACTGCGGCATCGGCCACGAATGCTCCGACGACCACCGGCATGCCGAGCACGGCAGGCACAAGCCCGTCTGCAGCTGGCTCCAGTACGTCCGGTACGGTGCCGCTGACGGCCTCCTACCAGATGGGCGGCAAGCCGATCCAGATCCTCGGCAACATGGCTTCGATCACGCGCGGCAGCGAAATGGCGGTCGTTACCCACTACAACATTGTCCCGGTCATCGATATCTACGGCAACGTCCAGGGAACCGATCTACGCAGCGTGGCAGTCAAGATCCAGAGGATTGTCGATCGCTCCCGCAAGGATCTGCCGAAGGGATCGCGCGTCGTGATCCGCGGCCAGGTGCAGACGATGAACGAGTCATTTGAAGGCCTGCTTGCCGGCCTGGTCTTCTCGATCCTGCTGGTCTACCTGCTCATCGTCATCAACTTCCAGTCCTGGCTTGATCCATTCATCATCGTTGCAGCACTTCCCGCTGCGCTGTCAGGCATTGTCTGGATGCTCTTTATCACCGGTACCCACCTGAGCGTGCCGGCGCTTACCGGCTCGATCATGTGCATGGGTGTCGCGACGGCCAACTCGATCCTCGTCGTTTCCTTCGCGAAGGAACAACTGGAGAGTAATGGCGGGGATGCGCCCCAGGCTGCGCGCGATGCCGGCTTCACGCGCTTCCGGCCAGTTGTCATGACGGCCCTGGCTATGATCATCGGCATGGTGCCGATGGCACTGGGCCTGGGCGACGGTGGCGAACAAAATGCCCCGCTAGGACGCGCTGTCATCGGCGGGCTGCTCTTCGCTACCACGGCCACACTCTTTTTCGTGCCGACCTTTTTCAGCGTCGTCCATGCCTCGCTCGAGAAACGCAAACGTGAGAAGGAAAACAAGGAACGCGGCCACTCGCAGAATGATGAAGAGGGAGCAGGAGACTTCGCATGATCATCTCCCGGAGCAACGAACTTGAGTGCCGGCGGAAAGGGTTCGCGCCGCCAGCCGCCTCGAAGATTTCCAGCGTAGTGAAAGAAACAGGAGAACAGCTCTAATGGAGCAGCCTCGTCAGACCGAAACCCAGGGTCAGCAGCAGGATCGACAAAACGGCAACCACGATGCCCATGACCGGGCGCCTGAAAAGCGCATCACCGGCCGCACAGCGATGCTGGTGCTCGTGCTGTTACTGATCGTCTCCATCGTTGTGGTGGTTGCCGGCGTCATCCCTCGTGTCCGCGCGCGCACAACGTTGAAGAACGATACCGACGCTACTGCTGCGCCTGACGTTACCGCGGAGAAGCCCACCGTGGGTGTACCCGATCAGGAGGTGGTTGTTCCCGGCAACATGTACGCGTACCTGGACTCGCCCATCTATGCGCGTACCAGCGGCTATCTTGAAAAGTGGTACTACGACATTGGCGCTCATGTAAAAAAGGGCGCACTGCTGGCCGTCATCAGTTCTCCGGAAGTCGATCAGCAACTCGCGCAGGCAAAAGCCGATCTGGCTACTGCTCAGTCAAATGCCAGCTTTGCCGCAACGACTGCGACGCGCTACCAGGACCTTCTGAAATCCGATGCGGTTTCGCGCCAGGATACAGAAAACTTTACGACGCAGTCCGCTTCGAGCGTGACGGCTGTGAAATCCGCGCAGGCAAACGTACAGCGCATCGAAGCACTCACCTCGTTCGAGAGGATTTACGCACCTTTCAGCGGCACCATTACGTCGCGCGCCATCGATGTAGGTCAGTTGATTGACTCCGGCGCAAATCGCGAACTCTTTCACATGGCGCAGACGGATGTGTTGCGCGTCTACACGAATATCCCGCAGATCTACGTGCGCGATGCTATCAAGGGCGCGAAGGCGACACTAGAATTCTCGGAATATCCCGGCGAAACATTCACCGGAACCCTGGTCAGAAACGCCAGCGCAATCGATCCCGCATCGCGTACGCTGCTTACGGAAATCGATGTCAACAACAGGGATGGCCGGCTCGTTCCCGGCGCCTACACTGTCGTTCATCTGAAGGTCAACCGCACCGTCCCGACGCTGGTACTGCCCGTCGCGACACTTATTTTTCAATCGCCTGGACTGCAGGTCGCAACCATCGTTCATGGCTCAGATGGCGATCGCGTGAAGCTCGTCAGCATCGTTCTCGGGCATGACGACGGCAAGACTGTGCAGGTGGTCAGCGGCCTCGATCAAAACTCACTGGTCATCAACAATCCGCCTGATTCGCTGACGGACCATGAACTGGTCCACATCGTTCAACCGCAGGGCAATGTTCCGAACCAGCCTGGCCAGAATCAGACAGCTCCTTCCAACAATAACTCTGCGAAGGGCAGTGGGGGCGGCAGCAAGTGACTATTCGTGCCAGTTGCGCTTACAGTCTAGGGGCGACCATCGCCAGCGTTGCGTTGCTTGCATTGGTCGGCTGTACAGTTGGCCCGAACTACCATACGCCCAACGCTCCGACAGCCCCGGCCTTCAAGGAAGATGCGCCGATCGCCCAGGCAACGCCGCCTCCCAATCCTCCCAACGGTGGTTGGAAGCGGGCAGAACCCGGCGACGATAAGCTGCGCGGCAAGTGGTGGGAGATTTATGGCGACACCCAGTTGAACAAGCTGGAAGAGACCATCATCGTTTCCAACCAGACACTCAAAGCGCAGTATGAGCAGTATCGTCGCGCCCTCGATACTGTCCGCGAATATCGCGCTAATTATTACCCGACGGTCAGCGTGAGTCCGAGCGCGGCGCGTACGAAACTTTCACCCCATCAGCCGAACTTTAATACGGCACTGGAAAATCAACAGTACAACAACTTTATTGCCGCCGGGCAGGCGGAGTGGGAGCCAGACCTTTGGGGCAGCGTTCGCCGCACCGTCGAAGGGGCCCGCGCCAATGCCCAGGCCTCTGCTGCTGACCTTGCCAACGTCGATCTGAGTCTGCACTCCGAACTTGCGCAGGACTATTTTGAGATGCGCGGACTGGATACGCAACAGCAGCTCCTACAGAACACCGTCGCCGAATACCAGCGCTATCTTGACCTGACAAATATCCGCTTCAAAGGCGGTGTTGCGACTGAAGTCGATGTGGCCCAATCGCAGACACAGCTGGACCAGACCAAAGCACAGTTGATCGATGTTGGCATTGCGCGGGCGCAGTATGAGCACGCGATCGCCACGCTCACTGGTGTGCCCGCCTCGAGCTTTAACCTGGCAACTGCACCGCTGGTCCTCGCGTTGCCCGATGTACCGGTAGGTGTTCCTTCCGAAATTCTCGAGAGACGGCCGGATGTTGCTGGCGCCGAACGCCGCGCTGATGCGGCCAACGCACAGATTGGTGTGGCGATTGCGGCGTTCTATCCAACTATCAGTCTGAATGGCAGCGGCGGTTTTCAGTCCAGCCAGATTGGGACATGGTTCCAGGGGCCCAGTAACCTGTGGTCGCTCGGTGGTTCTGCGACGGAACTGCTGTTCGACGCAGGCCGTCGGCGCGCCATTACCGACGAAGCACGCGCCAGCTACGATGGCCAGGTCGCAAACTACCGCCAGAGTGTTCTCCAGGCCTTCCAGGATGTTGAGGATCAGCTTGCTGCGCTGCGCATCCTGAACCAGGAATCCGTGGCGCAGGATCTTGCTGTCCGCGATGCCCAGCGTTCACTCGCCGTCTCCACCCGCCGCTACAAAGACGGCATCACCACGTACCTGGAAGTCATCACAGCGCAGGCAACTGAGCTGGCGCGCGCGATGGTGACCAAGTACGGCA
>CAXTNK010000019.1:53307-54566 GCA_964245665.1 uncultured Acidobacteriaceae bacterium | reverse complement strand
CAACTGGTCAAAGCCCTGGGCGGCGGCTGGGACACCTCGCAACTGCCGAAGCACCCGTAGAGGGCAGTGCAGGCTTATTCGGCTACGCCGTGGCCCAGGGCCAGGGGGCCGGTGGCGATCATCTGGTCTACGCGGCCGCTTGCTACGCGGTACAGTGCAAACTGTCGCGCTGTTGATCCGCGGAGTTCAAACAATAGTTCGCCACGATTGTCGGCTGCTGCATCGACGGCGTCTATCAGGCGCAGCCGTGGAGATGCGTCCAGGCTTGCGGCACTTGTCACCTGGGTAAACAGGACCTGCGGCACGCCATAAATGTCGGGCTGTGCGATCACTGTTACGTATCGCGCTTTGTCGTCCTCATCAGCAGTACGTGCGCTGAGTACCAGTGTCGCGCCGCCGGAGTAGGTCAGCTCAAATGCATGAAACTGAACATCAGTGAGCACCAGCTTGGGTGAAGCCGATGCTTTTCTCGCTGCTGCGCGTTTTGCGGCCAGGGCACGGCGACGCGCAGCGGCCTGTGCCGGGGTCAACGGTTTCGACGAGGAAGGCGTTTGCGTGCTGGAGCTCCTGATCGAAGCAGTAGTATGCGGCACTGTCGACCTAGCCGCAGCAGCTTGGCGTAGTGTCATCGCCGCAACTGGTTTGGCAGCCGGCGAACCGGGAGCTGCATATTGGGCGATTGCTTTTCTCGCAATGTCTTCCAACTGCGTCTGCATCTTCGCTGCATCGTCGGGACTCGCCCAGCTGTACGCAAACGAGTGTTCCGGCCGCGTGACTGCATCGGAGACGGCAACCATCTGTTCCAGGTTCGGTGGCGTTCCCTCCAGGTGCTGTGCCGCTTTTGGTTGATCTTTAGGGACGCCGCGCGTCAGTTTGGGACGGTCAGGGTCACCGCCCGACGTGGCTGTTTCCATGCTGCCGTTGGTTGCAGCCGGAGAGTTGTCAGTCTCCGTATCCGCACCAGATCCGGGAGCCCCTCCGGCGCGCTTACGGAGTGTGGGACGATCCGGGTCTTCGGGAGGGGTAGCCGCGCTGCCTCTGCCAGGGGCATCCGCATCTGGAGAAGCTTTACGGAAATGCGGCCTTCGGTCGCTGCCGCCATCCACGACTTCAGGGTCGATTTTCGAAGGCTTGAGCTTGTGAAACGGCTCGGGAGGTGGCAGCGGCTTCCATGCTCCGTAGCCGATCCAGTCACCGCCAATCTGCTGGGCCGTGCCGACATCAAACAGCCCCTCGGGCTTGCCGGATTGCAGCAACTG
>CAXTNK010000019.1:51394-53297 GCA_964245665.1 uncultured Acidobacteriaceae bacterium | reverse complement strand
CGAGGGCCATGGGCGCCGGCCGCGCGAGGTACAAACCTCCGGCCTGGTATGCGCCATCTTCGAACACCGAAATGGGGATGAGGCGGCTGGCACTCGGCTTGCCCGGTTGTCCTGTCCACTCAAGCACCGCGATCGAACGCAGCACCGGTCCTGCCTTTACGGTCGAACTGATGTGTCCCGGGTACTGCGCAAGGATTCCCGACGTGGGAGCCAGGACCATGCAGCCGGACAATAACGCCGTCAGTATCGTTCGCCAGGCGCTTCGCTTCCAAGAATGCTCCATACTTCCTATCTTCACCCCAATTGCAATAAAAACGGGTTTTCACGGTCAAGCATTAAGGCGCATCTTCCTGCAAAAGCACCAAAAGCGGGACGCGGCCCAAAACGGCACTGCGCCTTTACCCAGATATAAGACGCGGCAGGAACCATTCGGACGCGTAGTCCACGGTGGTGACTTTCAGGTAATCTTTTGATGAGCGCGCAGCACAGAAACCGCTGCAGCTCCAAGGAGACTGGTATGGAAGTGAATGACGTCGTAGCTGATTTTGCGCTCGAAACCGACGAAGGCACCACCCTTCACCTGAAAGACCTTGCCGGCAAACCCGTCGTTCTCTTCTTTTATCCCAAGGCAGATACGCCCGGCTGCACCATCGAGGCTTGCGGCTTTCGCGACACCTTCAAGAAAATACAGGATGCCGGCGCGGTTGTTCTTGGTATTTCACGCGACACGGTCAAGGCACAGAAGAAGTTCCGCGAGAAGTACGAACTGCCCTATACGCTGCTCGCGGATGTGGACGAAGTCGTCTGCAAGCAGTTCGATGTGCTGAAAGAAAAGAATATGTACGGCAAGAAGGTCATCGGCATCGAGCGCACAACGTTCCTCATTGGCCCTGACCAGAAGCTGCTCAAGGTTTTCCCCAAGGTCAAGCCGGAAGGTCATGCTGAAGAAGTCCTGGCTGCGGTCAAGGAGCACAAAGCTGCTTGAGGGTGCTGTCTTAGCGCGGGATGGTCCGCTCCAGCCAAACCACAACTCCCGAATCAGGCTATGTCAAGCGATATCTCCGCAGACGCGCGAAGCGCTCTCCGCCGTACGTGCGGTACCTACTGTTCGGTGAAGGTCAGGACGGATTCGGCGCTTAGTTCGTCTTTATGCTGGCTGGTCGCGACGGCGCCGGCTGTTCCAGCGCCAGCACCGGCGGCGGCGCCGATCAATGCACCGGCGCCGCCAACCAGGCCGCCGATCCCGGCGCCGGCCAGGGCGGTGCTGCCGATGATCTTTGAGTTGCTCTTCACATGGCCTTCGCCATCGCGGGTCAGTACATCAGAAGTGACAGCAATGCCGTTCGCATGCAGCAGGATCAGGGAGATACTCCCGGCGCCCTTCAATTTACCGGGCCGCTTGCCACCCGAAACGATGCCGTCCGCAGACGAGCCGGCGGGAGCTGCCACCCTGTTGCCGATGGGAACAGAATTGACCAGGGTGCCATCCCACGCCTGGCCAAGGATGGCGGTGGACGAATTCAGTGGCTGGTTGAGACGCACCATGATCTTGCTGCCCGGCGCATAAACCGTGTCTTCAGCCAGAACGTGTAGGGAAGGCACAAACATCGCCATGCAGGGCACAATAAGCCAGGAAGCAATGAACACACGAGATTTTTGCATGAACAATCCTCTCCAACGCGTCGGCCGGCTTGCCTGGGAGCACCCGCGTCACATTTCTATTCCAACACAGCCTGCCGCCGTATGAGCGCGAATCCTGCACGACTGGTGCCGCGAAAGGATTACCTTGCCCCTCCGGATGAGCTGGCACGGCTGCTGCTGGGAAAATTGCTGGTTTGCACAGCAGACGGCGAGCGTCTCACAGGCCGCATCGTCGAAACAGAGGCTTACTTTGGCACTGGTG
>CAXTNK010000019.1:30085-51384 GCA_964245665.1 uncultured Acidobacteriaceae bacterium | reverse complement strand
CCCTGCTGCCCATTCTGCAGCCGGCCGCACGGCTCGTACAGAAGTCCTTTTCGGTCCACCGGGTCATGCTTATGTCTACCTGATTTATGGCATGTATTCCTGCCTGAACGTCTCCTGCGAACCGGAGGGCCAGGCAGGCTGCGTACTGATCCGGGCTCTGGAACCGGTCGAAGGTGTCGCCAGCATGGCGGTTAACCGCAAACTGCCGGCCGGCGCGAAACCCTCGACTCTCACTGCGGGCCCTGGACGCCTTTGCCAGGCGCTGGCGATAACGCGCGCGCACCATAACGGAATCGACCTCACCAGTTCAGCTTCTGATCTCCAGATTCAAGAGGACGACTTTGTTGTTCCCGCCGTCTGCAACACCCCGCGCATTGGCATACGCCTGGCGGCTGAGCGTCTCCTGCGCTTCACCGTGGCTGACCATCCTTGCGTTTCCAGGGGCCGCTTCCATGCGCTGAAAGAATTTGACATGGGAAAATACCGGTTAAAGGATTGATGATGGGGCGCACGGTTTTTCCTGCAACTGTCATGCTAACTTCGTCAAGGTTTGCAGCAGGTGAAGGTTACGCCGGTAACCGCGCGCATTTACCTTACGAAACCTGCAGGACCAGTTAAAACTTGCGCTTTGCCGTTCGAATGCGGAGGCTGAGAAGCAACGTGTTTTCGGGCCAGGAAGGGGAACAACTTTGTTGAATTACGCCCTTAGGCTGGCAAGTCAGGGACCAGCCGTCCTGATCGATCGGATGGCGCAATTCTTCGATGCGACCAGCGACGCGATCGTCTTTCTCGATCGGGAATACAGGATCTCATTCCTCAATCGCCGTGCTCTCCAACTCATCTCGCCCGATGGCAAAGCTCGCGGCGCCAATCTGTTCGAGTACTTCCCCGAAACCGTCTATCCCAATTCTCCCTTTGTCGAGAACTGCCATCGCAGTATGGAGCTCGGGGAAGTGGGTGAATTCGAAGCTTTCTATCCCGAACCACTCAATGTCTGGCTCCATGTACACAGCTATCCATCAAGCGATGGCATCATCCTTTTCTTTCGGGATGTCACGCAGGAGCGGTTGGACCGCGAAAGCCTGCGCATCAAGAACGAAGAATCCGAACGCCAGCTTTCGGAGATAGAGACTGTTTACCGTACGGCCCCGATCGGGCTCGCCCTGTTCGATACGAAGGAGTTTCGCTATCTCCGGCTCAATGACAGACAGGCACAGTTTTTCGGTCTCACGCCGGAACAGGTCGTGGGGCGGACGTTAACCGAGATGGCGCCTATTGAAGGTCTTCGAGAGCTCTTCGAACGTGTCGCAGGCGGCGAGCCTGTCATCAATTTCCCACTCGAAGGAGAGCTTCCGACAAGCCCCGGCGAACAACGCTACTGGACCGTCAGCTACTTTCCTGTCTACGGGTCGGATGGTTCAGTCCAGGCAATTACTGCCGCCTCTCTTGAGATCACTCATCAGAAAAAAGGCGAACAGGCACTGGTGCAGGCCGAAAAGCTCATGGCTGTTGGCCGGCTTGCCAGTTCCATCGCGCATGAGATCAACAACCCGCTCGAATCCGTGACCAACCTGCTCTTCCTGGCGCGTAATAGTAAAAGCCTCGACCAGGTCCATGACTATCTGGATACGGCAGAGATCGAGCTGCGCCGTGTCTCCGCCATCAGCAACCAGACGCTGCGCTTCCACAAGCAGTCCTCCAGTCCGCAGAACATTCATTTCGAAGCGCTGATCGATGGCGTAATCTCGATGTACCAGGGCCGTATCGTGAACGCTCATGTCTCGGTGGAAAAACGTCTGCGCGCAAGCACCCCGATCCGCTGTTTTGAAGGCGAGATCCGTCAGGTCATCAGCAACCTGGTCAGTAATGCGATCGACGCGCTGCCGCGCTATGGGGGGCGTCTGCTGCTCCGTAGCCGCGAGGCCACTTACTGGAAGAGCGGCGTCAGCGGTATCCTTGTTACAGTTGCGGATTCGGGCACGGGCATTGCCGAAGAGGTTCAGGCCAGGCTGTTTGACCCATTTTTCACGACCAAGGGAATCGGCGGCACGGGCCTGGGACTCTGGGTCAGCAAGGAAATTGTCGACCGGCATCATGGACATCTGCGTATGCGCAGTAGTCAGTCACCTGAGCATCACGGCACCGTGTTCACTCTCTTTCTGCCCTTGATCGCCGTGGATCGCTAGAACGGACTTCCTTATAGCTGGAAAAGCCGGTTATCGATGAGCCGGGTCGACCCCACGAATGCTGCGACCGCCAGCAATGCGCCCGGCACTGCTTCTTCCAACGGCAACAGCGTTTGAGCGTCAACCAATGCGACATAGTCAACGCGAATGCCGCTTTCCGCATGCAGGACCGCCTGTGCTCGCTTCAGCAGGGAGACCGCATTACGCTCGCCGCCTTGATAAGCAGAGACGACAGCCGCCAGTGCTCGCGACAGAGCCAGGGCCTGTTCGCGTTCCTCCGGCGAAAGATAGCGGTTGCGCGAACTCATCGCCAGGCCGTCCGGCTCGCGAACGATGGGCTCGACAAGAATCTCTGCGGCGAAATTGAGGTCGCGGACCATCTGCCGCAGCACGGCCACCTGTGCTGCGTCCTTCTGTCCGAAGAAGGCTTTGTCGGGCGCTGCTATGTGAAACAGCTTGGCCACGATAGTCGCGACACCCGTAAAATGCCCGGGCCGCGACACCCCGTCCAGCCGCTCAGCCACCGGGCCTACCATCACGCGCGTCGTCTCGCCCTCGGGATACATCTCCAACACACCCGGTGCAAACAACAGGTCGACGCCTTCGTGCTCCAGCAGTGCGCAGTCGGCCTCGAAGGTCCGTGGGTATTTGCTGAGATCTTCATTCGGACCGAACTGGGTCGGGTTGACGAATATAGTCGCGATCACGCGGTCGCATGCAGCTTTTGCCGCGCGTACCAGCGACAGGTGGCCTTCATGCAAGGCGCCCATGGTGGGCACCAGTCCGACTGTTCCAGTCAACTCGCGACGTGCGGCCCGTAATCCGGCAATCGTCGTCTCAATCTGCAATCTGCAACTCCACAAAGATTGTCATCTCGACCAAAGCGAAGAACAGCGGAGAGATCAGCGTTTCCTGACTATCCAGCAAAACGATCCCATTGCAGGCCGCATAGCGGTTGGTGTTAACGCTTCAATGAACGGCTGCCTGTCTCTCCAGCCAACTCTTCGAGTGCTTCGCGGGTCTGCTTCGGCAGGTGATAGCTTTCTTCTTCTGCTGGAAAACTCCGCGCTTCCACATCCCGTCGGTAGGTACCGATCGCCTCGCGGAACATGCCTGCCGCATCCGCATACTGGCGGACGAATTTTGGCTGGTGAGAGAAGCTTAGATTCAGCAGGTCATGCAGGACGAGGATCTGTCCGTCGCAGTCAGGCCCGGCGCCAATCCCGATCGTCGGGACCGACAGCTCACTCGTGATTCTGCGGGCCACCTCGCGCGGCACGCCTTCCAGCACGACCGCGCAGGCCCCGGCTTCTTCAAGTGCCAACGCGTCATGCCGCAGCTGTTCGATGGCATCGAGCGTCTTGCCCTGCACCTTGTATCCGCCCATCCTGTGCACGGATTGCGGCGTGAGTCCCAGGTGTCCGACCACGGGAATCTCGGCCTCGACCAGTCGCCGTACCAACTCCGCGCGTGCACCCTCGATCTTCACTGCCTCCGCTCCCGCCTCTTTGATGAAACGGGCAGCATTCGCTATGCCCTCTTCAATCGACACGTGATAGGAGCCGTAAGGCATGTCCGCCACCAGGAAAGCCCGCTTTACTGCGCGTCGAACGGCCCGCGTATGGTGCAGCATCTCGTCCACGGTTACGGCCAGAGTGCTGTCGAGGCCCATTACGACCATGGCCAGTGAATCACCAACCAGCAGCATGTCGATGCCGGCCTCGTCCACCAGACGGGCTGTCGCGTAGTCGTAAGCAGTCAGAGCCGAGATAGGCTGCGCGTTGATTTTCTTTTCGTGAAGGGATGCAACTGTAACTTTCGGCTGCGGAGGACAGGCCGCGGATGACCCAGCCGGTACATCGGCATTGCGGAAATGCGGAACACTCATGAGGTCGTCTCCAGTGCAGCTCCCCCGTTTAACCCGGCTGGGATGCCACCTGCTACCGGCTGAGTATACGCCTCTGCGCGGAAAGGCGAAATCAGCCAGCGACCAGCGATGAACCACCGGCCAGAACCGGCGGCCCGGCCAGCGGCACATAGTACTGCGTACCCCGCACCGGTTCCTGCAACCGCGCCAGCAGGGCCTGCATATCCGCTGGATTATTCACAAAATCAATCTCGGACGTGTCCACCACCAGCAGGTTACCGCCGGTGTAATGCGAGAAAAAGTGCTCATAGGAGGCTGCAATCTGCTCGATATACTCCTCGCTGATCTCACGTTCTTCCGGCAGGTTCTTGCGCTTCAGTCGCTGCTTCAGTACCTCAGGCGTCGCTTTCAAATAAACAACTAGGTCTGGCGGCTGCAGACGCGCATGCATGGGCTGGTAGAAGCGGTTATAGAGCTCCAGCTCCAGGTCAGTCAGGTTGAGAAAAGCGAAGATCTTATCTTTTTCGAAGATGTAATCAGCCACCACAATGCCTTCCGGCGGCATAGCCTGCAGCTGCTGCGTGCGGGCTTCAAGGAACCACATCTGCGCCGCGAACGCAGTCGCCTCGCCGGCATAGAAGCGGTCCAGAAACGGATTGCCGCTCGGCTCTGCGATGGGGGCTGCGCCCAGCGTTTCCGCCAGTGCTTTCGCGAGCGAGCTTTTTCCAACACGAATGGGACCTTCGAACGCGATGTAGCGGGGAGTTTCGAGCAAGGGCATCAACTGCCTCCTGAGATGAACTACATGGGGAAGATGGGCGAATGAAATACGAAGATATCATGAAGCATATCTCTGAGCACCAGTTTAATTCGAGGTTTCACCTTGGTGTTTCAAGATGCTCGTCTGTCACGAGGTCGGAGGCTATGCACTGGCTAGTGTCGCCAGCGAACCAGGAGGACAGCACTTGAATCAGTCACCCGTCTACTTCGTAAACACCCGACTTACGAGCCCGGTGCACTAAACTAGCCGTATATGTACCTGCCCTTCGTCATGTGCGGCGCGGCAATCACTCTTGCCGCCGGCGGCTATCACTACGCTGCTCTCTGGCCGGAGTCGCAGCTTTTTGGGCGGACGATGATTGCCGGCGAAGACGCAGCGGAACTCGCGCTGACCTATGACGATGGTCCCAACGAACCTTATACCATGCAACTGCTGGAAGTCCTGGCCCGCTATAACGTTCGCGCCACGTTCTTCATGATCGGCAAGTACGCGCGTATGCATCCGTCCATCGTCCGCGCTGTCCGGCATGAAGGCCATGTGATCGGTAGCCACACCATGACGCATCCTCACCTGATGTATTGCTCACGCACCCGCATCAAGTCGGAAATTCAGGATGCCAATGCACTTCTTGAGGACATCCTTGGTGAAGCTATTCAATTCTTCCGGCCGCCCTTCGGCTCGCGACGGCCAGAGGTCTTGCGCGTAGCCCGAGAGGCTGGTCTTACCCCCGTCATGTGGAATGTGACAGGATTTGACTGGAATGCTAAATCCGCGCGTGCAATCGAAATCAGCGTGGAACGCGGCATCGTCCACAACCAAAATCGCAATCACAGCACAAATGTTCTGCTGCATGATGGCGGTCATTTGAAGATGGGCACAGATCGACGGCGCACCGTTTCCGCAACAGCAACCTTGCTGGGTACGATTCCCCGCACTGGCATGCACCTGGTGACAGTCGATCGTTGGCTTGACGATACTGACCGCGAACTCTTCGACCGGTCTGCACCCATTGGAGCCGGCTCAGATTTTGCCGACCGCGATCCACGGGAGACGCATCCATCAATCGAACCAAGTCCGACGGATGCCTGAACAGAACGCCGGATCTATCTGCACGCAGTACGAGGAGAAGCTGCAATGGCAGACAGAGGTGCTGTGACAAATGCACAACTGCGGGAAGTGCCAGCCGTAGAAAGCAGGAGATCCCGCAGCTGCAGTGGAGTAATTATTTTAAAAGCCTAATGATCCTCGAAAATTGAAGTTGAATCTTAGTCTCTAAAAATCCGGGTCGCAAAAACATCTATGCACAGTCGCTCTCGTATAAGAGTGTTACCTCTTCTTACAATTCTTTGCCTTGCGTGGGCAGCTTCGATCATGCGGGCGCAGATAGGCGCCCTGCCTGTCGAAGATGACCTGGCAAGAGCCAAGCAATCTGCGCAGGAGGCCCACTGGCAGGATGCAGAAAGACTTTTGCGAAGTTACCTGGCAGACCACGCTGCTTCAGCCGAAGCGCACTACCTGCTCGCCTTTGCTCTCTTTCGCGAAGACAATCCTAAAGATTCACTGGCGGAGTATACGCACGCAGCCCAACTGCAGAGGCCGACTGCCCTGGACCTGCGATGGGTCGCTCTCGACTATGTATTGATGCAGGACTATACCGATGCTGATAAGTGGATCACTCAGTCGCTGCAGTGGGATCCAAGCGACAGTGAAGCCTGGTATGAGATGGGTCGCATCAAGTACCAGGAGAACCGCTTTGCCGAAGCTATCGCTGCATTCCAGAAGGCACTCGTGATGGTGCCAAACCTGGTAAAGGCTGAAAATAATCTGGGACTGGCTTACGAGGGTCTGAACCAAAAAGACGAAGCTGTTCGTGCATACCGGCAGGCGATCGAGTGGCAGGCAGCTGCGGCAAATAAAAGCGAACAGCCTCTTCTGAACCTGGGAATTCTTCTCAGCGATGAAGGCAAGATAGCCGACGCTCAGCCCTTGCTGCAGGAAGCAGAAGTGATTGCGCCCAATGATGAAAAAACTCGTGCGACGCTTGGAAAACTATTTCTTCGCCAGGGAAATCTAAAAAGCGCCGAGGACGAATTCGAGAAGGCAGTTGCGATCGATCCCAAATCTGCGTCCGTTCATTTTCAACTCGGGCAGGTCTACCGGAAGCAGGGGAAGACCAGCCAGGCCACTGCCGAGTTCGCGAAAGCTTCAGAGATCGATGGCTCAACCTCCTCGAAGAATCGGTAAAGTTGCGGCCGCCATGCGGCAAAATCGCATTACCGGCACCCAGACCATGCTGCATTCGGTGTATCCTCATTTGGAATTATGAGGATGACTCCTGTGAAACGTTACGCACTTGCAATCCTGATTTCTCTGGCCACGCCAGTGTTCGCTCAACCATTCGCGAATGCACAGGCTCCTGCACAAGGCCCCGCCGCAACAAGCGCTGCACCCAAGCCTGAGGATACGGAAATTTACGAGCCGGTACCTCCAGTCGTAACGCCGGGTGCGACATGCACGGCGCCGCCGTCGGATGCCATTATCCTATTCGACGGCAAGAATCTTGACCAGTGGGTCACCAATAAGGACAAGTCGCCGGCTAAGTGGATCGTCCATGATGGGATCGTGACGGTAAGTAAGACCGAAGGCAATATCGAAACCAAGCAGAGCTTCAAGAATTACCAACTGCACATAGAGTGGAAAATCCCAGAGAACATCACCGGCAGTGGGCAGGCGCGCGGAAACAGCGGCGTATTCCTTGCGTCAACGGGACCGGGCGATGATGGCTACGAGTTGCAGGTACTCGATAACTACAACAACAAGACTTACACGAATGGCCAGGCAGGAAGCATTTACAAGCAGGCAGTTCCGCTGGCAAATCCAAACCGCAAACCAGGCGAGTGGCAGACCTATGATGTGGCGTGGACTGCACCGACGTTCAATGACGACGGCTCGCTCAAGTCACCCGCGTATGTCACGGTTTTCTTCAATGGCGTGCTGGTGCAGAACCATTTCGAATTGAAAGGCGAGACCCGCTATATTGGCAAGCCATTCTATAAAAAATATGATGCTGCGCCGATCAAACTGCAGGCGCATGGCGATCACAGTGAGCCGATCAGCTTCCGCAATATCTGGGTTAGGGAACTGAACTAAGAGAAGAGTATCGCCCTACCAGGCGGTATAGCCACCATCTACAACCAGGACGCTGCCAGTGACATAGCTGGCAGCGTCACTGGCAAGATAGACCGCTGCCGGTGCTATCTCGGCTGGTTCGGCTACGCGGCCCATGGGCGTCGCACTTAGCCACACTCGGCTCCACTCTTCAATCGCAAGGCCTTTCTTCGTAAGCTCTGTGCCGGTATAGCCCGGCGCAATTGCATTCACACGCACGCCGCGCTTCGCCCATTCGCCGCCCAGCGATCGAGTTAGATGAATAACTCCTGCCTTGGATACGTTGTAGCTAGCCTGCGGCTGCGGATAATTACTGATAAGACCGGACATGGATGCGATGTTGACGATGCTGCCTCTGCCGCGTGTCAACATCCGTGAGCCGAATTCACGGCAGCACCAGTAAACGCCGTCCAGATTGACGCCCATGACATCGCGCCATTCCTGATTGGTCGCATCTTCAGCGGGAGTGTTACGAACAATCCCTGCGTTATTGACGAGGATATCTACGTCATTCAAAACGGCCACCGCATGCTTCACGCTCTCCGGTTCACGCACGTCCAGCAGTTGGAATGTGGCCCCCAATTTTGTGGCTGTCAGTTGCCCCAGTTCTTCATTCATGTCCGCAACGACTACCTGGGCGCCCGCTTCCTGGAAAGCCTGGGCGATGGCGAAACCTATACCCTGCGCCGCGCCGGTCACGACGGCTCGTTTACCATTCAGCTTGAATAAATCCAGAACGCTCATCTATCTTCACTCTTCCCGGGGCCGAATTAGTTTATTTGATGCAGGGCACGTGCCAGGCAGTTATGCGAGCGTAAGTGGTTCACCACCTGAAATCGATGAGCGATAGGCTGCTTCGACGACACGCATCGTATTGATCGCGTCCTCTACACTCGTAGGCAGCACATTCGCCTCACCTGCGACAAAATGCTGGAGAGACAGCATGGAGCCAAGAAAAGCGTCCGGCACCCAGTTGCCTTTGAAGAGCGGCGACGCCGTGCTTTCGCTTTCTGGTGTGTGGAACAACTCCAGTGTGTCTGGCGATCCTTTCGGATATTCGAGGTTGAGACCCATCTGCGCGCGCATCGCATTTTCTGTCCCTTCCCACTGTACATAGCTCTGCTGGTGCTGTGGGCTGAAGCGCTGTGTATGGCTGGTGGCGATGTATGCGCGGATCCAATCTCCATAGTCAAGAAGGATGACGCTCTTCGTCGCGGCCAGATCCGCAGTTCCGGGGTTGCGAACAGTTTTAGCTAATACGCGCTGCGGCTCCCCGAACCAGGAACGCACCAAATCGACATAGTGGATGCTGTGATACAAAATTTCAAGTCGCGGCGCAGTCTTCAGAAATGACCAGAGTTCCCATGGCGTGTGCACGTTCACATGCACTTCCATATCGTGGACTTTGCCGAGTCTGCCGCTGTCTGCCAATGCCCTTGCTGCGATCATATTGGGAGCCCATCGCAGCTGAAAGTTCACGGCTGCCGTGAGCCTTTTCGAGCGGCAGAGCGCAAGAATAGCTTCTGCCTCTGCGAGTGTCTCGCCCATAGGTTTTTGAATCAGCACTGCCGCACCATCCGGCAATTGTTCGAGGACACCTAGAATCGCGTGCGCGGGAACGGCTATATCGAAGATGACCTCATTCGGACTCTGCAGGAGTGCCTCGGCAATCGAGGTGCCACTCCACGGCACGTTGAATTCGGCAGCAGTACTGGCTGCCTGCGTTGCATCGCGATCGACGATGGCCGTGACCCTAAGACCGCCCTTCGTGTAAGCGGGCAGATGGGCTGCGCGAACGATTCCACCCCCACCAATCATTACGATTGGCCTAAGTGAGGACGCGGATAAGACGCTGTTTTCTTCCATGCCTGATTCAGGATACCGAATTGCACCAGCCGAAGGCGATCACCCGCTTGCGGTGATCGACGCCGTGCTGAAGCTGCTTACCCGCTAACTACAATAGAGTGTTTCGCGCATGAAAAAAGCCGGCTGCCCGCCGGCTCTGATTTTTCACAAGCTAAGAATTACCAGGCTAGTTTTGCAGGCAGGAATTCTGCGAATAAGTCATCGTAGTACGGCTTGAGTTGTTTGAGATCCGGCTTGGTATGCCCCTTGGAGTAAAGGTCATAGGGGTTGAATTTGCGCACCCACTCCAGCATGGCTTTATCTTTGTCGTTCTCAAAGTATTTATAGGCATCCTGGCGATGCCACGCGTAGAAGGAATGGAAGCGCAGCATGTACAACGCCTCATCGGGCAGGTAGGGTTTCATCACCTCGGCGATGTAGCCGTCATGTCCGAAAGAGAGATGCAGGTTTTCAAGGCCACAGCCTGGCTCGTAGATACCGTACCTGGACTGGTATTTTTCGATATGACGATCTGGATTGGCTTTGAAGTATTCAGGAAAGACCACCTGGTCTGACCAGGCACAGCCGACGGGAAAGGTGTCGCCGACAACTCCCCACTGTGGTTCACCATACAGGCATAAGCATTTGCCGAGATCGTGAATAAACCCTACCAGTACCATCCATCGAGGATGGCCATCGCGGCGGATCGCTTCTGATGTTTGCAGCAGGTGCTCGATCTGTGTCAGGTCTGTGTCAGGATCGCTGTCATCGACCAAGGTATTGAGATACTCTGCTGCTTCCCACACTGTCTTCAAGCCACGCGTCAGGCCAAAGTACTGCTTTTCTTTGCTGAGCACATAATCGACCGTCTGCATCTGGTGATTAATGCGATAGAACTCTGCGACGCCTGGATTTGCTTCTGCATCGTACTGTCGGAATTCGGTCTCGGTCTTGCCTTCCTTGTAGCGACCTTCTAAAAATTCATCCCAGTCTTCTAGGTGGGACAGCGGCGCTGCGACTTCCTGGACGGGCAGACTCATGGCAAAACTCCTAGTGCATTTTGAAAACGCTAAAACTACGTTACCGGTAACGTAGCAGGTAGACAGCGTACGATGCAACGCTCCAGATAGAGTAAAGGCCCTAAAGGTAACCAGGCATTGAGGATGTAATTTGTTTGACGGTGCTGCCTCGAATGACCAGGGATGGCTCGATCAGTATCCTGCGTTTGCCTGCGGGAGCGTCGGAAATCAGGTGCATCGCGAGTTTTCCAGCCTCTGCACCAATGGCCTGGGCCGATTGATCCACAGACGTCAGCGGCACATGCAGGAAGTCCGCATAGCGAAAATTGCCGCAGCCGACAAATGCGATGTCCTCGGGTACACGCAGGCCGGCTGCCATTGTGGCCGCCATGGCGCCGATAGCCGTCAGGTCGTTATAGCAGAACACGGCGTCAGGTCGTTGCTTGCTTGCGAGCAGCTGCCGCATAGCCTCATAGCCGGCACGATCGCCTGTTTCCTCAAACCGCTCTCGCTTCACAATGAAGCGTTCGGGTATTCGCAAGCGGGCTGACTTTATCACATCGTGAAAGGCGCGCAGTCGTTCGCGGCCTGTGCTGGCTGCATCACTGCCGATATGCGCAAGACGTTTGCGACCAATGGCAACGAGGTGTTCTGTGGCGATTGTGCCAATGCGGTAGTCGTCAGAACCTACAAAGAAGAGTTTCCTGCCGGGTAGACTACGGTCAACCAGGACGCAGGGCGTCGACTTTCCTTGTATCTCAGTAGGTTGCAGACTGTTCTGGCAGGACGCGACCAGAATCGCATCGACTCCTCTTTGCAGAAGTGCAGTAATCTGCTGCCGCTCGATCTGTGGATCTTCTTCTGACGAGCCGAGCAGTAGCACGCGGCCGCTCTCGCGCACGATCGCACTTATCCCTTTTGCTATCTCGGCGAAGAAGGGATGCACGAGATCCGGAACGACCAGGCCAATGCTGAACGTCTTGCCGCCTGCAAGTGCACGCGCCTGGTAGTTGGGCTGGTAGTTCAGTTCAAGCATGCGTTGCTTGATTTTCCTGCGTGTTTCTTCGCCCACGTCCGGGCTGCCGCGCAGCACCTTCGAAACGGTGACTTTCGAAACGCCGACGTCATCCGCAATATCCTGGAGCCGTATGACCATGCTGACTTGTAGTTTACGTGGGATTCAGGAGAATCCTGTTTTCCTGTAAAGAGCCCAGCAGCAGCCCGCCAATGTCAGCGCTAATAAAACGCCAAGCGCGCTCACCCATCGCAGGTTCATGGCAATCGCGGGAGGCGCTGCCATTCTCGCCAGAGCGATAAAGACCCCAACGGCCAACGCCACGATCAGATAGTCCCACCAGCCGCGCTTCTGTTCGCGAACGTCAAATTCGGAGCCGGAGTACTCGCCCAGGACGCGAAAGTAGTTGAGTCCGTAACGATCGCACTCCCGCTTGAGTGCGACGTTAGTCGACGTCTGCTCGCGTTGACCGGCAACGGCTGTGCTGATGGCGAGAGCCCCGAGAATCATGATGAGCGAACCGCCGACCACCATGAGGCGTTGCGTGGCGGAGGCCTGCTTCAACTCGCCGAAGACGAGCGCGGCCCATACCAGTCCCCATAATTGATTGGTATTCGAAAGCGGAATGCCCCGGCCAATACCAAGATACTTCGTCGCGAACTGCTGCAGCAGATCCCCGATGACCCACACGAAGCCGCCCAGGAACAGCCAGAAAAGGAGGGGCCGTACAAGCACGGAATGAAAGACGGGAGAGTGTGTTCCGCCATCGAGCGTGAGTACGAGCGTCAATATGGTGACGATCTCTCCGATTGTAAATACAGTCACAAACGACAGCGGGTTCATGCCGCTAATGTAGGCCTTGCGATAAGGGATATACATCGTTCCCCAGAGCAGGCTTGCACCGAGTGCCGCGATAATCCCCTGGACAGCATGATGTGGTGTGCTGCCGCTACCATGCATAGTGCTGAAGCCGAGAAGAACAGCCGCGAGGATAATGGCAAGTGTGCCGATGGTGACCCGGGCAATCGTTGATGTTGTAGCTCCGCGCAACTCGCCGAATAGTAGGCGTCCCCATAGCAGCCCGAAAAGGGCATTCGCATTCCACAAAGGAAAGGCGACAGCGAGGCCTACATCCCTCACGGCAAATACGGTGAGCGTATTCGCGACGGCCCAGAGCGCGCCCGCAAGAATTGCCCAGACAATCAGGTGTTTCTTTGCGAGCAGGTCAGCGGCAACGTAGCGCGTGCCCTTGAGTAAAGTGGGGAATGTCCATCGCGCAGTGAAAACACCCAGGACCATGCATAGCGAAATCGCAAACGGAGACAGGCCGGAGTTAACGAGCTTGGTGGGGGCTTCCGCTGCGCCCAGCCAGACGCCGGCGCCGAGCCCGCAGGCTACTCCGAGGCCGTGGCGCGATGACATGGTACGTTGGCTGCTGCTCTGTTGGTCGTTCATTATTTCAACGTGCAGAGGAGGGCGATCCCCAGAAGTAGCACGGCGAATGGGATGAGAAAATGCGCATCCGTGAGAATGAGCTTGAGTGTGCCCGGAGTGCACGTGGTTTCTTTGAGAGAAGTCATGAACGTTATCGGCGCTGACTAACGCTACCGAGCAGAGCGTGGACTGTCAACGCGCGACAGGTCTATTGGCAATTAAATCCTCCAGACCATTTACCCTTACGTCGCTTTATTTCTGCAGATTTTCAAAAATGCCGGCAGCTCCCTGGCCGCCGCCTACGCACATCGTGACGAGTCCATACTTTGCGCCGCGACGCTTCAATTCGCGTGCAATGGTAGCTGTAAGTTTTGTGCCAGTGCAGCCCAGCGGATGGCCGAGAGCAATGGCGCCACCACTCACATTGACCTTCGAGGGGTCCATGGCCAGCGTCTTGATCACGGCGAGGGATTGCGCTGCGAACGCCTCGTTTAATTCGATCACGTCGATATCGTCGAGCGTGAGCCCGGCCATTTTCAACGCCTTGGGAATGGCATAGATCGGGCCAATGCCCATCTCTTCCGGGAGGCAGCCGGCATAGGCAAACGAGACGAAACGCAATAGCGGCGTTGCACCGATTTCCCTGGCCCGTGTTTCTGACATCACAACTGCGGCAGCGGCACCATCGGACGTTTGCGAACTATTGCCGGCCGTCACGACACCACGCGCGTGAAAGACGGCGCGCAGTTTTGTGAGAGCTTCGATCGATGTGTCGGCGCGAGGCCCCTCATCCACTTTGAAGGATTGCTCGTGCTGCTTCAGTTTGCCGTCGCCATTCGCTTCGGTTGTGACAACGTGCACGGGGACAATCTCATCTTCAAACCTGCCTGCTGCGATAGCGGCCAGCGCCTTCTGATGGCTCGCCAGCGCAAACTGATCTGATTCTTCACGCGTGATGCCATAATGCTTCGCAACACGCTCCGCGGTAAGCCCCATCGTCATATACGCCGATGGATGATTCTCCATCAACCATGGATTGACCGCAATCTTGTTGCCGCCCATGGGCAGGTAGGACATCGACTCAGCACCGCCGGCAACAATCACATCAGCACCACCGCCGCGAATCCGCTCGGCTGCAAGTGCAATGGTCTGGAGTCCGGAAGCGCAGTAGCGGTTGACTGTCATTGCCGCGCTCTCGATGGGCAGGCCGGCGCGAAGCGAGATGAGCCTGGCCACGTTCATACCCTGCTCGGCTTCCGGCATCGCGCAGCCGATGATGACATCTTCTATCTCTTTAGGGTCGAGCATGGGTACGCGCTCGACTGCACCTTTCACGGCGATCGCGCCAAGATCATCGGGCCGCGTAAAACGCAGCGTGCCTTTGGGGGCTTTGCCGACCGCGGTGCGAACGACACTGACAACAAATGCTTCCTTCATGACCTATTCCTTCCGCCGGTGATCCATGGCGTTGTGCAGCAAGGTATTGCTGCTAGTTGCGCAGAGGCTTGCCCGTCTTGAGTGTGAAGCCGATGCGTTCAAGTGTCTTCGGTTCTCCGCAGAGAGAAAGGAAAGCTTCGCGCTCGAGATCGAGCAGCATCTGTTCACTCAGAAGGGTGCCTGGTGTGACATCGCCGCCAGTCAGGATGCGCGCAACGTGCCTGGCGACCTTGACGTCGTGATCACTGATGTATTCGCCCTCGCGCATTAAGTAAATTCCGAGGCGCAAAGTGGCCTGCACTGTTTCGCCGGGTGCGGGAATGTTCGTTCGAGGAACTGGAGCGTTATAGCCTGAGCGTACCAGGCGGAGCGCCTGCGCCTTCGCGTCGCTTACCAGGCGCGCCCGGTTCATGGTGACAGTGTCGATCTCTTCAAGGATGCGCATGGCACGGGCTTCAGCAGCAGAGGTGGATACCTTCGCCAATGCAATCGTCTCGAAAACATTCTTGATCGTCTCAACAATTTCAACCGATTCCCCGCGCGCATCTGCGTGCACTGCATCCGCGGCCGCCGTCGCGCGCAGGACCATTTCCTTGCAGCCGCCGCCGCCGGGAATCAGGCCAACACCTGTTTCGACCAGCCCCGTGTAGAGTTCGAGGTGCGGCTGGCGTAGCGCAGAGTGCATGAGGATCTCGGTCCCGCCTCCGAGACACATACCAAATGGAGCAGTGACGACAGGACGCTGGCAGAATTTTATGGCCTGCGTCATCGCCTGAAACTGCTTCGTCATCATCTCGATATCGTCCCACTCTTCGTCCTGAATGGCGAGAAGCAGTTGCATCAGGTTCGCGCCGACTGAAAAATTCTGCGCATCACTGGTGATGATGAAGCCGTCGAAATTCCTGATTGCCTCGCTGTCCGGCTGAAGCGTTTTACGCAGGAACGTGACAATGTCCTGGCCTAACGAATTCATTTTGGAGTGGAACTCGAAGCAGGCGATGCCGTCGCCAATATCGACGAGTGAAATACTGGAGTTGCCGGCAAATACGCCATTCGAAAGCTTGTAACTGGCGACAGTTGCGAGAGCTGCATCCCGCGCAATTGCTCGATAAGAACCCGATGGCACATCGAAATATTCCGTACCATTCGCGCGATACCAGGAAGTACCGCCCGAAGCGAGTAGCTTCTCTACGGCTTCAGGAACAGGCATGCCAGTGGCGCGCATCTTTTCAACGACTGCAGGAACACCGGCAGCATCCCAGAGCTGAAAAGGTCCAAGCTCCCAGTTGAAACCGGCTGTGATGGCGCGATCGATATCGACCAGCGTCTCGGTAACTTCCCCGATACGGTTTGCCGCGTAAGCCCATAGCTCAGGCAGTACTTTCCAGTAGAATTTAGCTGCCTTGTCCTTATCCGGATTCCCGGCGAGTAAAGCTTTCAGTCGTGCTTCGACTGAGTCGTTGCTTTTCGCCAACTCGATCGATGGGAAAATTGCTTTTGTCGAAGGCTTGTACTCGAAGGTGGATACATCCAGAACCTTTCGAAGTTCCTTCCCCTCTGCATCGCGTTCTTTCTTGTAGAAACCCTGTTTTGTTTTGTCACCAAGCCATTTGCGTTCGATCATCTGGCCGATGACTTTGGGCAATTGAACATCTGATCGCTCATCTTTTGCGCCAGCCGTAAAGTTGCGCGCCACGCTGCCGAGTACATCGAGCCCGACCATGTCTGCAAGCCTGAACGTTCCGGTTTTAGGCCAGCCGATCGCCTGACCGGTCAGCACATCCACTTCTTCAATGCTCAGGCCCTGCTCCTGCATCACTTTGAAAGTGTTCAGCAGCGCAAATGTCCCGACGCGGTTCGCAATGAAATTAGCAACATCATTCGCTGGTACCACGGTCTTGCCGAGTTGCCGATCCCCGAAGTCTGAGATCGCCGCGACAGCTTCTGGATCGGTATCAGGAGTAGCGATGATCTCGAGCAAACGCATGTAACGCGGCGGGTTGAAGAAGTGCGTGCCGAACCATCGGCGGCGCAGATTTTCAGGGAGTTGCTCGCCGACTTTTGCAACCGGCAGGCCGCTGGTATTCGTCGTCAGGATAGCGTCTGCGTGAACGTGCGCTGCAACCTTGCTGAGCAGGCTTTGCTTGATTTCGAAATTTTCTGCAACTGCTTCGATGATCCAGTCGCAATCCTTCAGCTTCGATACGTCATCGTCAAAGTTGCCAATGGTGATGTTCTGCGAAATGCCCGGAGACGAAAACGCAGCAGGCTTTGCATTCGTCAGACTGCCGAGGGCCTGCATTGCGAGGCTGTTGCGATCACCGCTTGCTGGAACCATGTCGAGGAGTAGTACTGGAAGGCCGGCGTTCGCTATATGAGCAGCGATGCGTGCCCCCATTGTGCCCGCGCCCAGGATCGCCGCACGACGGATATTGTATTTCCTGTTTGTCCGCTTGTTCGGGTCTGCGGCTGACATGTTCCGGGGCGCTGATTCGGTCAGCAAGGTCATCCATGTACTCCTGTCGGACGCACGGGAGTTGTGGGCTCTCGCAGGCCGTATCTCCGCCGGTATCGGCAGCCCGAGAAGAATACTGAACGCGCGGTCAGAAAGTCAATTATCCGGCAATCCAGGCGCACCTATCTGGCGATGCACGGCTTCAATTCCATTGCGCGTTTGAGCTGTCGCGCCTTCGTGTCATCCGGCGAAAACTGAAGCAGTCGTTCGAGCGCAGTATTCGCAGCTTGACTGTTGCCCAGTTTGCACTCGGCGATCACCAGGTTCAGTCCTGCTGCCAGTTGGGTTGGATCGTTGGTGAAGACGGTTTGCCAAAGCTGCGCAGCTGCTGCGAAGTCGCCTGATTGGGCCAGCAGCAGTGCAAGATCACCAGCGGCCGCGCTGTCTGCAGGGTCAGCACGCAATGCCTTGCGATACTGCTGGTCAGCCGACTTGCGATCGCCTTGCAGTTGCTCGACGAATCCGAGTTCGGTATGCAGGGTTGAGTCGGTAGCTTCGTGAGCTTCAGACTTCTCGGCAGCCAGCAATCGATGGACGGCTGAAGGTATCAGATCCGGATTGCCGCCAGCAGCCAGCTGCGCATACGCAAGTCCGAATTCACGATCACTGGCTGGAACCCCGCCGATGGTCTTCAATTCATGTTCACTTGGATTGCTCTGCACGGAGCTCGCCAGATCGTTCAATTGCAGTTCAGGCCGGCGCAGAATGCGATGATCCGTTACCTGTTCATGAGCAACGTTTGCGGCCGTCAGCGCGGGCATGTGGCATAATGCACAGTCCTGCTGCTCAGGGTGATGCTTAGCCACAAAGGCAGGGCTTCCGTGACACGTGAGGCATTTCTCCCGGAAGTATGCGACCCTCTGCTCGGGTGCCGGCGATGCATGCGGATCGTGACACGTCGAGCAGGTAAGCCGGTCGCCGCTCTTACGTTTGCACTCACTCAGCAGCAGCGCCTCCCACTGACTGGTCGAGCGTGCTGAGCCGTCGCTCTTTTTGTCGCGAGCGAAAAATACTGCCTGGTCGAACAGTCGATCTCCCGGGTGAAATGAACTCATCGAATACCCCAAGCGAGCAACAGCCGTCTCTCCCTCGAGATGACATTGCAGGCAGATCGAATCGCGCCGTTCTGCATCGAGCTTCGCAGGGTTGAGGATAGGGCCCTTACCATTTTGGGCGAGGTGCGCGGTCGCATCGCCATGGCACGACGCGCAGGTGATGCCGGTCTGCAGAAATGGCTGATCACGATAGTGGTTGCGACTTCCCGGCAGAGACTCCTGGACCTGGCTCGCATGGCAATGCAGGCAGCCCGAACTCACCAGCATCGTAAGCGGCATTTCATGCGAGCCGATCTGGCTCGGCGCCATATCCCAGAGTCGCTTCTTTGCGTACCAGTTCACGGGACTTTCAAACCAGAAGCCGTCACGCTCGAAGAGATACGTGCGCCCGCGCTTTCCTGAACCGATGTAGTAGAGAAGCTGTTGCTGTCCCTTGAGCGCGCGTGTCGGATCAGCGGATGGGCGCTCGTACGAGAGCCATGCCTTACCATCCTGCAGCGATAGCTTGTAGTGAACGTCCGACGGTTCGTGCGTAAACTCGCCGGCAAGCAAGCCATCAATGGCCAGGCCACTGGCTTGCGCCATCGGTGTCTGCTTGTAATGGTCGTAGATCTGCTGATGGCAGCCAGCGCACTTCGCGTCAGGATCTTCCGCTGTTATTCCAGCAGCTTTGTGAGTGGCAGAGGTCTGCGCCGCGCAGATACAGCAAAGCGCCAGCAGCGTTGCTGTCATTCGCCGCACCCGTTTCCGCAACCATGTATGCATGCGCGTGAATTCTATTTAGGGTTCTCGAACTTCGGTGTCGCCGCAGCCTGGATCTCTGTCGTTTTCTGCATCTCGCGGGCAGCATCTTCGGGCCTTCCCAGCGAACGATAAGCCTGTCCGAGCAAGCCATGAGCCATGTAGTTTCCCGGATCCATGCTGACGGCTCGTTCGAGATAGAGCCTGGCCATGAGAGGATTCTTCTGCTTCAGGAAGACTTTGCCAAGCAGGATATACGGGCCTGTTGATGAAGGCTCAAGAAGGACTGCTTTGTTCAACGATGTAAGCGCGTGATCATAATCGCCGTTGTGTAAATAAGCATCGGCAAGCCGCTCATAGACTCCTCCATAGAGCGGGTTGATGGCAGCTTCCTGATTGAACTCTGCCAACGCTTCATCTGATTTCGAACCGGCCAGGGCGACCTCGCCGAGCAGCAGGTGAGCGAGCGGCAACTTTGGATCAAGTTCGAGTGCCTTATGTGCCGAGGTCTCGGCAATTGGCAGATACTCGCGGCGGAGAAACAGGCGAGCGGCCAGCAGATAAGCCTGCGCGGAATCAACGCCGAACCCGTACTGGACGGCAAAGGCATGGCGCGCATCATCATAGCGGCGCGTGTCCATATAGCAGAGGCCGAGCACGTAATTCGGATCGACGTTAGCCGTCGATATAGAGCTATGCGCCTTTTCGAGCAGGGGAATGGCACCTGCCGCATTTCCCTGGCGAAAAAGGCTCACGCCTTCCATCTGCATGGAAGCGAAGTCCTTAGGATTTTGCGCAACTGCTTTGCCGAAAGCCTCGGCTGCCTCCGACATTTTCCCCTGCTGATAGAAAACCATGCCGCGCAGGTTTTCTACGCCTGCGGCTTCGGGCTGTGTCGCTGCGAGCTTATCCAGTTGCAGCAGCGACTGGTCCAACTGGCCTGCAGCGAGCAGGCGATTGGCCTCAACAAGGCTTGCAGAAGACGACGGAATTTGCGCGCTATCCGCCGAGCCCTGACTCTGCGCAGGAATTGCGGCGGCACAGGACAGCAGGACGAGAAGAAGAGAGAATAGCCGCATGGGGAAAGTCAGCCGTTGTCCCGCGCTGATCGGGCCTCAGGGTACTGAGCACGATCATAACGGATCATGCCATATTTGAGGACCCGGGCATGAGAACAGCCGCCATACGGCACACGAATGGGAGAGCACCAGGGAAGCGGACAAAATTAATAAGTACGGCAGAACCTTTTCATCCCGGAATTCAACCGCAGGTTGGGTTTCGAACCAAATGTATTGACAGTCAACCCCGCCGCGGCGTACTTTCCCGGGATTAACGGTTAACAGGAATCGCGACTGTATGCGAGCGCGTCGCGTTTTGCAAGGCTGCCCATGCGAACGGGGGAATGATGTCTCGGCCGATTAAACGTTTAAGAATTGCTGCTGTTCCTGTCATCGCCTTCGCTTGTGCCGCGGTCTCTCACGCACAGTTCAGTAGTTCCCTGCAGGGAACAGTAACCGATACGTCGGGAGCTATTGTAAGTGGCGCGAGGGTTACTCTTCACAATGTCTCAAATGGCTCTGACAATAGCTTTTCGACTTCTACTTCCGGTACCTATTCCTTTAATAGCATTCCCCCAGGGAGCTACCAGGTTATTGTGGAAGCGCCCGGCTTTGCGAAAACTGCCGTTGATGTGGCCGTGCTGACGCAGGAGGTTCGCGGTCTGAATATCGCGCTCCGGGTTGCCGGAGCCAACTCGAATGTCACTGTCCAGGCAGTTACTTCACAACTCAACCCGGAAGAGACGCGCGTCGAAAATACCATCACCAGTGAGCAGTTGAACAAGCTCCCTCTGCCGAACCGCGACACGACATTGCTACTGGAACTGGCTCCCGGATCCTCGGGCTATGTGGATGAAGGCAATGGAGCCGGCTACGGGTCAAATATCTTCGGCGCCGGTGTCTACCAGCCGGGAGGCAATAACTCCTCGATCACAACGTCGATCAATGCAAGCGGACTTCCGGGAGCGTCCAATCTGTTTCTGATCGACGATCTGCCAGTGATGAGCACGACAGATAAGGGTAGCGTCACCATTCTGCCCAACCCGGACATGATCGGGGAAGTGTCTTTGCAGACGCAGACCTACTCCGTCGAAAACGGTGAGAGTTCATCTATCCAGACGGCTTTCACCACTAAGTCCGGTGCAAATACTTTTCATGGATCAGCAGACCTAACTTAA
>CAXTNK010000019.1:20426-30075 GCA_964245665.1 uncultured Acidobacteriaceae bacterium | reverse complement strand
TAACCAGGAATTCGCCCCGTCGACGACCGGCTATCATCGGCAGACCATCATTGGGGCTCTCGGCGGCCCGGTCTGGAAGGACCACACTTTTTTCTTCGGCTCTATACAGATCTTCCGCTCAGCCGGTGCAGGCGGCAGTACGGATACCTGGATCACGCCTGAAGCTGCGGCATGGGCGCACGGTGCTTTCCCCACGGCGAATGGCCCGAAGATGTTGTTACTCGCGCCCCCAACGCGTGTCTTCAATGGCGTACCACAACTCGCTTCATCGCTCTATCCGTTCATGCCGGCGAGTGGAACCTCTGGTGCTTCTGGTTGCGGTACGGCCGCAAGTTCCTTCATACCATGCGATCTGCCGCTGCTCGACGTGGGCCAAGAGGAGCAGAACAATCCTTACAATGGCACGCAATGGAACGCACGCCTTGACCAGGTATTGCGCGGTGGCAGCGATCGCCTCTACGGCCAGTACATCCATCTCGACCAGAGCCAAGGGTTCTTATCGGATCGAAGCTTTTTCGACGGTGCCAGTCCCAGCGATAACTGGTACTGGTCAGTCAATTACGTGCATGTCTTCAACTCGCGGCTGGTCAACGAAGCGCATTTCGGAGCGGCCAGGTCCTGGAACTCCACGCAATACAACAATTTCGATGCATACTCCGCGCCCGTCGAGCCGATTATCTTCGCAGGTGGAACTGTCGCCACCAATTTTCTTGGCGCAGTCGGCCGCGAGCACACTTATAACTTCCGCGACACACTTTCGTGGAATCTCGGTGCGCACAGCGTACGTATCGGCTATCAATACTTCCGCGGTGATTCCGTGACGGATGATTCAGCCCTCTATGGTCGTCCCTACATACCATTCTTTACCAGCCCGCTTCCTTTCTTTCAGGACAATGCAGACGCCGGCGTAGTTGGCTATTACTCAATCGGCGGCAATGGTAAATACACGCCTCAGGTCTACGGCTCCAAGGTAAGTTGGAATGGTGTGTTTATAGAAGATCAGTACAAAGTCCGTCCGCATCTGACATTGACGCTTGGCATCCGCTATGACGATTTCGGCAATCCATCCAAGTACGGAGATAACTCGGGAGCTTTCTATCCGCTGATTCTAGGCAGTGGCAGTACGCTGCTCGACCAGGTCATTGGTGCAAGTACCCACCTTGGCACGAATGCTTTTTCCGGTAGCCAGGACTTCAACTTTCAGCCCCGCGCAGGCTTTGCCTGGACTCCTGAACATGAACACAACCGCCTGCTGTTACGCGGTGGAATTGGACTGTATGAGGATTCGGTTACTCCTTCGCAGGTAGCTGTGAACCTGCCGACCAACCCGCCGAATCGCATTACCTTTACCCCAACCCCGTCCAATCCATCACTCAGTAAATTTCTCGATCCATTGCCTTATGGCGATTTCAAGACCACGACTGCTCCTTTCGGCATCGTCTACCCTCCAGTACCCACCTACGGAACTGATCCGTTCGGGAATGTATACTCCAATCCAGGAAAATCGGCTGTTTATCCTTCCGGCATTAATGGTTTCGACCGCAGCCTGAAGGTTCAGAAAATACTTAAATATTCACTTGGAACTGAATTACAGGGGCCAGCAAATATAGTTTATTCCGTCTCATATCTAGGAAGCTACGCTTATGACCTATATTACGGTGGAGACTGGAACCTCTTGCCAGGAGACCTCATCATTCATGATGGCGTGCAGGAGCGCCGAACTTCCGAATGGGGACAGATTAACTACAATACCAATGGACTTACCAGCAATTACAATGGTGTAGCCTTCTCGCTGCGCCAGAACTACAAGAACCTCTTTTGGCAAACGTCGTACACGTGGTCGCACGCATTACAGGAAGCCCCAAATGCCGGCCAGGCCAATATGACAACGACGCAGCTGTTTACAGAAGTGTCGACGCCAACGCAGTTTTACGGCAATGCTGCTTACGACCGGACGAACGTCTTCTCGCTCATTGCTACCTATGCAATTCCCAAGCTATCGAGCCATGAATGGATCAACCAGATTTCATCATGGCAACTGGGAGCCATTTCGATCGCGCAATCAGGCACTCCCTTTACAGTGGTAAATAGCGCGTCCTTTGCCGCGCCGACAGCCGCTGCTCCGCTCGGCGGAGGCTATGAGGCGGACGGCGTTAACTTCGGCATTCCGACTTACAAAGGCAATCACCATGGCGGCTGGACGCGCGATCAAGCACGAGTCGGTGTGTTTAACAAGGCCACGGATTTTAGTGCTCCAATTAACTTTCCATTGCAACCAGGTGATGGCGATCAAGGCGTCAACTCCTTCCGCAACCCCGGGTACTTTTCTGTGGACGGCAATGTATCTAAAGCATTTGTCCTGCCCTGGTTCCACGGAGAGAAATCGTCTTTCCTGCTACGTGGTGAAGCCTCGAATCTACTCAACCGCGCCAACCTTGGACCGCTCGCAAATGATACAAATCTGACTTTCTTCGGACAGAGTTCAACGGCAGGCTATCCCCGATTCCTCCAGATCGGTGGGCGGTTTGAGTTCTGATCCAGATTTAATGAAAGTTTGTATCGCATCGTCACGGATATCCACTGATTAGACCGTGCAACCGTTTGATCCTCAACGTGTACTCTAATGAGTTCGGATCACAAGCATATTCTTCAGAAGTGCACCTAAATCGCTTCTCCGCATAAGATATAAGTCAGGACAAAGCATGGCTGATAAATTTGACAGCGGACGGCGCGGCTTTTTCAAGCAGGCCGCAGGGGTCATTGGTACTGTCCAGACTGGCGCCTGGCCGACCCTGACACAACCAGCCAAGACAAGTCAGGTCGAAGACAAGCAAAAACAACCTGAAACGATCGCGAGCGCCATCAGTTTCCCTCGCGTGTTTAAAGGACAGGCTCTCAAAATGCTGGCCTTTCCGCTCGGTGGAGTAGCTGCTGGAAGTGTTGCTCTCGGCGGACGAGGCCAGCTTCGTGACTGGGAGATTGCTAATCGGCCCAACAAAGGCTACTCGCCGGCCTATGCATTTCCTTCGATCTGGGTGCAAAGCGGCAACGACAAACCAATTGCCCGTGTACTCGAAGCTCGGATTCTTCCGCCTTACGAAGGTCAGGATGGACTTGGGTCGAATAATGCTCCTGGTCTAAGTCGTCTCGCAAGCGCCGAGTTTACTGGCCGTTACCCATTCGCGCACGTGCGCTTTATTGATTCTGATTTACCAGTAGACGTTGAGTTGGAAGCATTCTCTCCGTTTATACCCCACGATCCTGACGAATCTGGGTTGCCTATCGCCATCCTCCGCTATCGAATGAATAATCGGAGTCAACAAACAGCAAAGGTAAGTATCGCATTTTCCATCGATAATCCTGTCGAAGATGAGGCTCGAGCTTCTGGCGATTCGTCAAAGCTTGACACTCGCACCAGTCAGTCTCGTCAAGGTGATAAGTTGCAAGGCTTAGCTATGAGTAATCCAGGTATCGCAGCAAGCGACCCCAGGAAAGGTAGCTTTGCGATAGGTGTTCTACCAGCAGCAGGCGCCCATACCACCAGTTGGCGCGGCTGGCCAAAAGGGCGTTGGTGGAATGCGCCGATGCTTTTCTGGGATAAGTTTTCGCGTGATGGTGATCTGTCGGATGAACCTGAAGTACGCGGTCAGGTGGGCGCTCTCTGTCAGCAGCAGATACTTCCTGCAGGAGCGTCGGCCACCATCACTTTTATCCTGGCATGGCATTTTCCTAACCGCACGCCAGGCTGGTGCGGATGGGAATCGCCGGATGGCACTGCCGATACCATCATCGGCAACTACTACACCACTCGCTTCAAAGATGCTTGGGATGCGGCGCATTATGCTGCTGCAAATCTAGCGCAGCTTGAAGATCGCACACGCGCATTCGCTGATGCATTCGCCGATAGCACCATCCCCGACTCCGTCAAGGAAGCAGCAAGTGCGAATCTGTCGACCCTCGCATCGACCACTTGTTTTCGTACTGCGGATGGCGAGTTCCACGGCTTTGAAGGTTCTGACGACAAGCGAGGCTGCTGTTTTGGTAACTGCACGCATGTGTGGAATTACGAAACGGCGACCACGTTCCTCTTCCCAACCTTTGCACGCTCGCTTAGAGAAGCCGCCTTTGGTTACAGCATGGACGAACAGGGTGGCATGAGATTTCGTCAACTTCTACCCGACGGAAAAGAGCGCTGGAAAATTGTTGCAGCAGACGGACAGATGGGCCAAATTCTGCATGCGTATCTAGACTGGAAGGTAAGTGGCGATAAGGCCTGGCTCACAAAGATGTGGCCGCGAGTAAAAAATGCAATCGAGTTTTCATGGATCTCCGATGGCTGGGACCCCACACGCAGCGGCGTTTTGAATGGTGTCCAGCACACGACTTACGATGTGGAATTTTATGGGCCCAATCCGTTGGGGGGGATCTATTACCTAGGCGCTCTTCGTGCTGTAGAAGAAATGGCGAAAGCTGTAGGAGATGAGAAATCGGCAGCCACCGCACGAAGGCTTTTTCTGCAGGGGAGTAAGTGGATCGATGGCAACCTGTTTCAAGGAGAGTATTACCTGCAGCATGTGCGTGGCTTTAGGAGAGACCAGGTTGCTCCGCAACTTATTAGCGGCTTCGGGAGTGAGAATACAGAGAGGCCGGAGTACCAGGTTGGTGGTGGCTGTCTGATCGATCAGCTTCTGGGTCAGTACTTGGCATACGTCAGTGGATTAGGCCCGCTAGTGTCATCAACAAACATTCGCACAACGCTCGAATCAATTCATCGGTATAACTACAAACGCACGCTTGTAGATCATGATTCAGTACAGCGTACTTACGCCTTGAATGACGAAGCTGCGGTAGTGGTTTGCGATTACGGTAAGGCTGAGCGCCCTGTAATCCCATTCCCTTACTATGCGGAAGCATGGACAGGACTTGAGTATTCAGTCGCAGCACTTATGTTTTACAGCGGTATGCCTGCACAGGGAATCGAATACATTGAAAATCTTCGTAGCCGATATGACGGTATAAAACGAAATCCGTGGGATGAGGCAGAATGCGGTCATCATTATGCCCGCGCCATGGCGTCCTGGACGAGTGTCGTAGCTCTAAGTGGATTTGAGTATGACGGTTCCCGCTCGGCAGTGATCGCGATACCAAGGCTCCCACACCGCACATTCAAATGTTTCTGGTCCACGGGCACCGGTTGGGGCAGCTTTTCCTACGCCCCACTTACTCCTAATGGCTCTCGCCTCAGTATTCAGGTGCTCGCTGGAAACCTGCCCTGTCGCTCGTTCGAGATGAGCGGTACTGGCGTTTCAACCGCTGTCGCGTTTCAGAGTAAGAAGCGCTCACATACGACGAATTATTACGAAGGTCGGGCTATGTTAGTGCTGGATGAAGACCTGATCCTTGGGCCTGGTAGCGCAATTAATTTGGAATTGCTCACATGACTACTGATAGCGCCGCCAAAGTTACAACCGTTGCGTTCGTAGGCGGCTTTCTGGGTGCAGGCAAGACTACTCTTCTCCTGGCCGCAGCGCAGGAACTCCATAAGATGAAGATCCGCTGCGCCATAATCATGAATGATCAAGGAGATTCCCTTGTTGATTCCGAGTTGGCGGCCCTTCAGGGAACGACTAGTAGAGAAGTGACGGGAGGATGCTTCTGCTGTAAATTTTTGGATCTTGAGAAAACTCTCGAGGAACTGCTCGCCTTTTCGCCTGATGTTATCTTCGCCGAGCCAGTGGGCAGCTGCACAGACATATCGGCGACCACTCTACAACCTATCCAGGCATATACGGCATACAGAGTAGCTCCATTTACAGTGTTGATCGATCCGGAGCGGGCGCGTGAACTCTTAAGCAAAGATGCAGACCGGAACCTCAGTTACCTCTTTAAGAAGCAAATTGAAGAGGCGGACTTGCTCTGCTTTACAAAATCAGACATACATTCGACTTTTCCTGAGCTGTCCGCGCTTGTGAATATAGCTCCCACGCGTCAACTAAGTGCAAAAACCGGGCAAGGAGTTGCTGCATGGCTTGATGAAGTGCTATCGGGAGTAATCGTGAGTGGGAGTCGCATATTGGATATCGACTATCAGCAGTATGCAATGGCGGAAGCTGCCCTTGCGTGGCTGAATCTTCGGGTGCGTTTGCAGGTGTTGCCGCCAATTACTCCGGCGGCATTGCTGGGTCCATTCTTCGACCAACTGGCAGAGGACCTAGCGAGCGCAGGCCTAGGAATAGTGCATATGAAAGCAATCATGCAATGCGCCACAGGCTTTGTGAAAGCCGCTATTACTAAGAACAGACAAGCGCCTAATATCGATGGGAATCTTGATGCCTCGCCCTGTTCCGACCATGAATTTGTTCTGAATCTTCGAGCGTCAGGAACGGCTTCCGGCGTCAGGAGAATTGTAGAAGAAAATCTGGAAAGAATGGACGCTCACAAATCTCGGTTCAAGCTCGATTGCTTCAATCCAGCCGCCCCGGTGCCGCAGTTTCGCTTCTCCAGTGTCGCAGGAAAGTGAAATGGTAGTCAGTTACTCCGGAACGCCATATAGAAGATAGGATTTGCGTTCATCTTCAAATTTGTTCAATGACACCTGCCATTCTTCCTCTATGCGAAGCGGATCAGTTCCGGCACTTAGTGCATCGAGCACACTCTTATTGGCAAGCAACTTGGAAATCCCTTCCAGCTTGAAGTCGTTTGGGTACAGCTTCCGCAGAGCGGATGCTATTTCCAGGCCAAGTTCAGGGGCATCGATATCATTTCTCGCGGTAACGAGCAGGTTAATGCCATGACATAGTTGCCCCGCGTACGGGTAGGGTTTATCCGGCGTGAACGTGACAGGCACAAAGCGCACGCCAGGCAAGTCGCGAGCGTTCAACTTCTGCGCAAGTTGTCGCCCGTCGATCCAGGGCGCACCCACCAATTCGAAGGGCGTATCGGTGCCGCGCCCGACGGAGATATTGGTGGTTTCTATCAAGCCAATAGCAGGATAGAGTGTCGCTTCATTCAAACTCCTCAGGTTTGGCGAAGGATTGATCCACTCCTCGCCGGTCGAATCAAACCAGTCGCCGCGCTGCCAATTCTTCATAGCCACGACACTTAAAGGAGCTTGAAGATCAAGCTTTGCATTCATCCAGACTGCTAACTCCCCGAGAGTCATGCCATGACGGACGGGAATACTAGCAACATTTACATAGCTTTCTGTCCCCGGGTCAGAGAGTGGACCTTGTACGAACGATCCGCCGAGAGGATTTGGCCGGTCGAGCACGATGATGGTTGTGTGTGTTTTAGAAGCAGCCTCTAGAAAATATCGCACGACTGTCTCATAGGTATAGAAGCGGACTCCGGCATCCTGTAAGTCAATAATGATTGCGTCAAGCTTCTTTAGCTCTTCAGGCGAGGGCCTCCTTTCAGCATCAGTCGCGCCATATAAGCTCACCACCGGAACTGCCGTAGCTATGTCTTTTGAGTTAGCGATCCCACTTATATCGAGTGTGCCCGCGAGGCCGTGCTCGGGGCTGAAGAGTGTAACCAGCTTCAACCCCGGTACTATCTTCTCCGCTTCCTTCGCAAGAACATCAATCGTTCGATTTCCATTTAGATCCATCCCTGTCTGGTTTGTGAGCAGACCGACTCTTAGTTGACCACCATGCGTCTGTGCAAGTTTCGCCAATTTGTCAAAATGATTGGCTTCCAACACATCAATGCCGTTAAGCACGGTCGCATTACGATCGCTCCATCGCCGCATGCCGGTGAGCGATTCGTTATAGCCAGTAAGCCTGGCTGCAAGCGCTCCGCTGTCCGAACGAATACCGAAGCTGGTCGCCACAATATCACTGATATTGGCGCGGACTGAAGTAACTCCCTTAGGGCCGTTGGGATGAACAGCATTGGATAGAAAGATGACATAGGTATCGCTTGATGGATCGATCCATAGCGACGTTCCAGTGAATCCGGTATGCCCGAAGGAGCCGACAGGAAACAACTCGCCACGATTGCTCGAAAAGGGTGATTCAATATCCCAGCCTAATCCTCGCAGAGCCGTAGCTGTAGCAGGGGTGCCTGGTGTGGTCATCTTGAGAAGAGTCAATCGTTGCAGCGGGAATTTACTAGGTCTTCCTGCGAGCTTGTCTAGAAGATTTTGAGCGTAGATAGAAACATCGTCAGCCGTGCTGAAGAGGCCTGCATGTCCGGCAACGCCGCCCATCCTGCGCGAGGTGGGATCGTGGACGACCCCTCGCAACATCCTGTGCTGCTCATCATACTGCGTTGGCGCTATCGAATTACGCTGCTCAAGTGCTGGCAGAAAAGCTGTGTGCCGCAGACCAAGCGGCCGGGTGATATGTCTTTCAGCATATTCCTGTAGAGGTTCGCCGGAAATCTTCTCCACCAATGCGCCAAGCACGATGAAGTTGATGTCGCTGTACCGAAACTGCACGCCCGGCGCAGTCACCGGTGTGCTGTCCATGGCTCTACGATAGCCTTCGTCTTTTCCCGACCAAATCTCGCGGAGATCGAGATCGGCGGGCAATCCAGAGTAGTGAGTAAGTAGATTACGGATAGTAATCTCACCCTTTCCGTGAGATGCAAACGCCGGTAGATAATTAGCTACCGGATCATCCAGGCGCAGCTTACCACTCTCGAAAAGTTGCATGACAGCTGTAGCAGTCACCAGGGGCTTGGTGAGGGAAGCCATATCAAAAACAGTATCGAGCGTCATTGGCTCCTGGCGCGGTTCCAGTGAACGCATGCCATACGCTTGCCGGAAAACAACGTGCTCGTGATGGCCGACGAGAACGACCGCGCCTGGCAATCGATGCTCCTGGATTGCAGCATCAAGCGCGGACTTGATCGCTTCTGCATTGATGCGACCCTTAACTCGTATGACAGAAGGAGAACTTCCACGAGCCGTAGTTACATGCTCGTGCGATGAAACATTCTGCGGCAAACCTGGCGAAAGACCAGCTAGTGTTATAACTCCGATAGTCGACAACCGGGCAAGCCGAAATAGTCGGCTCGCGGGCAATGAAGTCTCGTGCCGCAGATGGGCGTAGCTCATTTGTGCACCTTCTTTCTAGGATTCGCGAAGCACAGGCTCGCCGCGCTTCCCAGTACATAGGTGCCGCCAGATCCGACGAATACATACCAGGTCCATGCAATTTTCGGTAGAGTCAGGCTAAGAGCGTCGATTGCAAAATGTAAGGGCCGACTCTGCCGCCATATGAAAATATTCAACATGAGCCCGCCTAGCATCCCAATCATCGCCCCCGTTTCATTCGATCGTCCATTGAGCGTACCCAGCAGAAAGACACCAAGGAGGGCGCCATAGGCCACCGAGGCAATCGATAATCCAACTTCTACTACGTGGCCGCCGCCATTCGACAACAGCGCAAGGAAAAAGAGTAGTGCTGTCCAGAAGATTGCGAGCAGACGCGATCCCCGGGCTTTTTCACGATCACTGCTTGATGGGCGCCAGCGGAGGTAGAAATCCACCATGCTCGAAGAGCTCAGAGAATTGACCGCGGCACTTAGATTAGACATGGCTGCAGCCAAGATAGCGGCAATAATAAGTCCAGCAGCTCCGACCGGCATTACACTCACAATGAATTGCGGAAATACTCTGTCGGGGACCATGGGCGTTCCTGAT
>CAXTNK010000019.1:12970-20416 GCA_964245665.1 uncultured Acidobacteriaceae bacterium | reverse complement strand
AGTCCTGTTCCAATCACCAGAAAAAGTGTGAACTGAAAAAGGATCACAAGGCCGCTCGAGAGCAGGGCAAGCCGCGAGTCGCGGAGATTACGCGCGGATAGAAGTCTCTGCACCATAAGTTGATCGGTCCCGTGGCTCGCCATGGTGAGAAAGCTGCCTCCGAGCACCGCTGCCCAGAAGGTATAAGCCTCCGTTACATTCAGTGCAAAATGAAATATCGTCAGCTTACCGGCAACGGCAGCAGCTGTGTGTATGGCGCGCCACCCACCGGGTACGTGGGTGCCGAGCAATCCAACTGCAATCAGAGTTCCAGTTATGTAAAGCATCATCTGGATGACGTCAGTCCAGATGACCGCGGGCATGCCACCCTCGAACGTGTACAGCAGGGTTAACGCACAGATGATGCCTATCGAAAGGGTACTCCCCGTACCTATCGCGATACTAATGACAATAGATACGGCAAATACCCGGACTCCTTCCGCCACAGCGCGCAGGATGAGAAATAGAAGCGAGGTCATCTGATGAAGCCTGGGTCCGAATCTTTCTCCTATTACCTGGTAAGCAGTCAGTAGTTCTCCGCGAAAGTAGCGCGGCAAAAACAGGATGCTTACGAGGATTCTACCTAGAAGATAGCCCAGCACCAGTTGGAGGAAGAGCCAGCTTCCGGCATACGCCAGGCCTGGCACACTCACGATGGTAAGGGTACTTGTCTCCGCAGCGACAATGCTGAGGGAGATAGCCCACCACGGAATAGTACGGTCCGCCAGAAAATAGCTTTTGAGCGAGCGGTCGCGCTTGCGAAAACTTAAACCAAACAACGTCACGCCGACCAGGTAGATGCACACGATGGCAATGTCCCATGCAGCGAGCGTATGCGGAGGAGCAACCGAAGCCAATCTCTATTCCCCCTCTTCACACTCCGAATAGTCTGGCTGTGGCTGGCTGGCAGCGGAGTCACTGCGTTGGCGTCGCTCAGAACAAATAGATTGCGACCACGCCATACCTGCCAACTTGAATACACTTATCGCATGAAGCCGGCTGCGATGTCGATTATGAGTTGATAGCTATCCTACATGCGCAGAAGTCGGCTCCGCTAGAGCTGTAACCTGATCCGTAGTCTTGTCAACACAGCAGCGACGGCTAGAATCACAAGCGTAAATACCATGGCACTTATGACGCCTGCGACCCCTGAATTAAAATGCCGGTCAAAGTAAGTGAAACCAGCCAGAACAGTAAAGTAGTAGTAGATGTCTGGCAACAGATAAGTGAGCAACGTGTTCTGCCCTGCAGGCTTTACGAGAGTTGCCCATCGCGTATGCGCCTTGACATCGCAGATCCAGTAAAGAAGCATGAAGACGAGTACGCTTGCGCCAATGCTGGCGAGGCACCATGTTGGTGTTGCACGGATTTTCGATATACCGAGCGGTACAAACAACCATGCTGCAATCAGTGACATGGTGGCAAAACCAAGAGCGATTAACATTTTCTGTCGAAGCGATTGCCAGCGATGAGCCCCAAGGAAGATCGTGGACGTCACCACGCCTGCCATTGTGATGGACGCCGAATCTCCTGTCCCGAAAGGCCAGAGGTATTGTGGAAGATGTCTGGGCATATGAATGAACTGAGTTATCAGTAAGGCGCAGAATGCAGTGAGTAACACAAACCAACCGAAGGAAGCCCACAGCCATCGACGCGTCGGTATGTACAGGATCATCACCGCCAGATAGCTATAGCCGATTAAGCCAAGAATTTCCGGATAGGATCCGTCGATCCAACCCGCGGTGCCGCCTTGCGTCGTTCTTCGAAAAATAGCGAAAATCACCAGCAGCAGCACGAACCCGACAACGCGTAAGCCGAGGTAGTATCTTGCATGATGTTTGTTGCGATCAGGTACTAGCCAAAGCAGGATAGCCCCCGCCAATCCGAGCAGCGCCCATGCAGCCTGCGGCAGTCCCATGCGCAGAGGGTCACCCTTTTCCGCGTTCGCTAATATCAAACCAAGAATAACCAGGCCCAGGGACCGCAGGCCGACATGCAGCCATAATGCAGAGTAAGAAGGATCTTTACTTAGCCTTCGGGCCACGGCCAATGGAATGGACATACCTACGATGAACAGGAAAAAAGGAAAGACCATGTCAACATAAGTCATGGCATCCTGCTGCTCGTGCGCGTGGTACGTCCACCATGGCAGTCCAGTAACCCCTGCCAGATCATTCACGAAGATCATGACCAGCATCGTGAGCCCACGGAAGACATCAATCGAAGCTATGCGTACTGGCTGCACAAGCGTTTTCTCGGCGGACGAGAGCGGTTCCGATACGGTGCTCATTTGCTGGCCGACTTTCTTGAGGCTACGGAAGTTGAGCTATCAAGGCCGTCATCGATCGCTGTCAGAAGCGTTCCCGAAGGATCGCTGCCGTAATCCCAGAACATCATTCCAGCGAGATGGTGATTCAAGACATATTTGCATTTCAGTGCAAGCGACTCTGTATCTTCGTAGGAAACGAATATCTTCTTCTCCGCGCTATATAGATAGGGAACGGAAGACGCCTGATCCCAGTAGCGCATATAGCCTTTATCGATCATTGTTGTCGAGATGGCGGCATAATTCGCGTACTCATTTGGCAACGGCTGACCTGGCTGGAAGAGACCATTGGATGTTGATGGTACTTGACCCCAGACGTGACCATAGAAGGGAACGCCCAGTACCAGCTTGCTCGCGGGCACACCTGCCCGTTCATACTCCATCACCGACTCATCCGTGGACACTTTCTTTGGATCGAGCGGGTCTGTGAACAGAGGAGCATGGTTTCCCGTGATCTTATCGTCTGATGGCTCGTAATAGTCATAGGCCATCAGATTCACGGTGTCGACATACCTTTGCACCTCGCCCATTTCCGTGTGTTGCAGAAACTCGGTAGAAGAGCCAGCTGCAATCGTTATGTAAAGCTTCCGATGCAGCCGCTTTTGCATCGTTTGGAAACGGACACGCAATTCCTTCATCAACAAGGTGTAGTTCTGTTTATCCTCAGGTCTGAAAGGATGTCCTGAACCGATGAGGCCGGGATATTCCCAGTCGATATCCAGTCCGTCTAACTCATATCGCGTAAGAAACTTGTCCACGCTCTCGATAAAAACTGCTCGACTTGCTGATGTCAATGCCATGTCAGAGAAGCCGGTCGACCAGAGCCATCCACCGACAGAAACAAGGACAGTCAATTGCGGATTCTTGAGTTTAAGAGCATGTAACACGGCGAAATTCTGGGTATCCTCTGGATAGCCTTCCACCATTCGGCCTTCGCTGATGTTCGAGAAAGCATAGTTCACGCGTGTAAGCTTCCGGGCATCTACCTGGTCTTCAGTCAACACCGTATCGCGCGGAAAAACATAAGCTGCTATGACGGGTTTGGCTGTAACGGCAAGCGCAGCAGTCGGCAGGAAGCTCATTGCGAACGTAGTCATCGTCAACAAGAACAGCCCATAGTTCGTTACATGCCGGGTAATTCTAGCTAAATGCAAATTGCCTCCAGGGAAATGCCACTTTCTTAATGATAAAAAATAAGGCTACATGCAATCATTCATCATCGCAAAAAAATCCGCTGAAAAGGACATGAAAGTGAAGGGTCTGTTTTTTGTTGACGTTCACCCAGGAAAGCTTACAAATCGGTGGCGCGTTCACCGGGTGCAATGATCAACGGGATCAGGGCTGCCCGTCATACGGAGACGACATCTACTTCGATGAGTGATTTTTCTTTACAGGTCAGGACGAGAATCGGCGATCGCCCGAGGAATGGTTTCTTCATAGCGCATGGTAGTCATATGCCGCAGTTTTGCTGCTGACTAAGGTGCATTGATGGCCCGTTGCTATTTCCAGTTCGGTTATTGCGATTCCGCAACAATCGGCCGCCTTGATTCGAATATGTTGACCGGGTCGAGCTCGATGGAAAGCGCCTTGTCGTTGCCTGTTGAGCGGGATGGCGTAAGGCCACGTGAATTGGAATTCGGTCAAATGGGCCTGCACAGCCTTCTGATCTTCTTTAGCAAATAGCAGATTAAGGTAAGTCGCAAGTTCCTCTCGATAAAGTATTGAACAGCTTGCCTTTCGTCCGCTAGCTCGCCAAATGTGGTCGCCACAGACAACTCCACGTCGTCGTATATCAGACCACGATCTTCACCTGACATTAAGCACGTTTACAATGCTGCGCTTTATCAATCTATTGCCAAAGATGTTGAGAGCCACTACAAACTGGCGTCGCGTACGTTCTTCCCGGACGGCTATTTGGAGATAACAGCATCCTTCAAGCTGAAGATGGAAGCCGACTCGCAGGTCGATCCACCGGATGGCCGCAGTTCATCGCTTGCTGTGCCCTCTCGCTTAAGTTTGTAACTCCGGATCGTATAGCACTGGATTTTCTGTTCCATGGAAGCCTTCAGCCTTTTCTTTAAGGCAACGGCGTCGTTAGACGACAGTCCGGGAACGCCTGAGGTCAATAGAGAGTCATCGAGTGTTATAGCTGGTGAAGTACCGGCCGGGGCAGTCTGTGTAAGCACCTATGTTTTTGCTTTTTCAAATTGAAGCCACTGTAATAGCTGGGGTCGACATGCAGGCTGCCATGAGCAAGAGGAATGGGCGGGGTGAAAGCATAGATACCTCCGCTGGCGCGAATAATAGCTTCAGCAACGACTCTCCCGGCAAGCTATTTACAGAAACGGCGCCAGCTTTTCTTCCGTTGGTCTGGGCGTCAGCAGGCTCACGACAATCAGGCAGGACACAGCTGCAAGCAAAGCTGGAAAGATGGCGTCGCGCTCCGCCAGCACGGGAGGCATATGCGCTTTTAATATGCCATCCCAGAACACGGTGACGAATGTACCAGCGGCGATAGCAGACACTGCTCCATAAGAATTAACTCGCTTGGAGTAAAACGCTCCAAGAATTACCGGTGTAAGTGCCGCAGCATAAATGGTATAGGCGTAGAGTGTTTTTGCCAGAACGGACGTCGTGCTTAAAGCCTGGAAAAGTGCCCATACTCCCAGTAGTACGACCATTGATCGTGAAACAAGCAGCACGGTCTTATCGGTAGCTTTCGGTGCAATGTACCGCGAGAAAACATCATTCACCAGGTTAGTTGCTGGAGAGAATAAATAGTTATTAGCTGTCGAGATGATCTTCGCGAAGATAGCTCCCATCAGCAGCGCGCCCAACCATGCCGGCAATCCATGCAACGCCGTGTAAGCCAGTATCTCCCTCGGTCTTTCGTGCACTTCTCCTGAAGGAAACAGGGCAGAGGCAATCACTGCAAGCACAACAATAATTGTCTCGAGGATTACTGTTCCAATAATCCAGCCGACAACTGCGTTCCTCGCATCGCGCTCACTCTTTGCAGAGAAGAACTTCTGGTACATCGATTGGTTGCCGAGCATCAACAGCATCGTCGGCAAAAACAATTCCAGAGCCTGAACGAATTTGAAGTCGCCGAGCACTTGAAAGTGTGTCGCGGGAAGTGCTGCATGGACAGCACTCCAGCCGCCTGCGCCGTGCAGCACGAAAGGAAGCGCGGCGATAAGCGTGACGGTCGCCAGTATGCCTATGAACAAATCCATGTAGGCAATAGAGGCCATCCCGGCGATCGCGGTAAATACGATCACAAATGCCGCCATGATGTATTTGCCCATGTCCGCGCTGATGACAGCAGGGAAGACCAGGTGCAATATATCGCCGCCGCCAATTAACTGGTAGCTTGTGATCGCCGTGTACGTAAACAGGATGGCGATGACGCCAAGCACGCGCGCAGCCTGGTTGTATCGCGCTTCCAGCAAATCGGGTATGGTGAACTGCGCAAACTTTCGCGCACGCGGCGCAATGAAGTAGATGAGCAGCAGTCCAGCCCAACCACCCCCTCCTTGCCAGAGCGCTGCCATACCGTGCTTATAGGCATTTTCCGCGCCGCCCAGTAGTGAGCCAGAGCCTATCCACGAAGAAAGGAGTGTGAAGACAAGCACGATCGCCGGTAGCGATCTTCCAGCTACCAGGTAGTCAGCCTTCGTCTGTGTGCCGCGCAGGCGCGACAAAGATACCGAGAGCAGTACGACGACAATGACAGCGAGAACAACCGGATAGAGAAGGCTCATGTGTGGTCAGGCGCCAGTGTACCTGTTCGCCCGGCAAAATAAGAACCTGCCTGCTACGGCTATAAACAGTCAGTGAGCGAAGATGCAATCCGGTTGCCGACTTCAATTAGAGTGCGTCCCTGCACCCGTATCAGCTTGTTTCGTGCTCGCGCTCCCGCGATCACACTTACTGCAGAGCGCGGAACGTCCATCATGTCCGCTACGTGCTCGATGAGTTCGTGGTTAGCGCGTCCGTCGACTGGTGCCGCATTCAACGCAATTTTCAAGGCGGCTTCCTGGCCGCTTCCAAACAGACCGCGAACACCAGTCCGTCCTGCGCGCGGCAACACTCTTACCGGAAAACTGATGCCGAGTTCGCCTTCGCGGAGCCCGATCATTTTCGCGAACCGAACAATGCGGTGCCAATGCGAATCTCCGTCGCACCTTCTTCTATTGCGACCGCGAAGTCATGACTCATGCCCATCGATAGCGTTTCGAACGAGAGCCGCGGATGCGCCTGTGCCAAACGGTCCCTGAGCTCTCTGAGACGCCGGAAATACGGACGTACTGCTTCAAGATCATCCAGAAACGGAGGCACCGTCATGACACCGCGAAGCTTCAATCCGGCCATTCCTGTTAAATTTTCCAATATCTGCTGCAGTTCGTTTCCGTCCGGATCAAGGCCCTCTTTGCTCTCTTCGTCACTCAGTTTAATTTCGAGCACGACGGGCAGAACGCGACCCGCCTGCGTCGCCGCAGCGTTCAAGCGTTCTGCCAGCTTCAGAGAATCGAGGGTATCAACCGCGTCGAAAATCTCGACAGCCTTAGCCGCCTTGTTTGATTGCAGATGACCAATCAGATGGACATCTGCCACGGCTTGCGCAGTGCCGGTGAGTTCAAGCCGTTTCGCCTGCCACTCCTGCACCCTGTTTTCACCAAGATGTGTCAGCCCCAGCGACAGCGCCTCTTCAACGAGTGCTGCCGGGTGCATCTTAGAAACAGCAATGAGAGTGATCTCCCCGCGAGACCTGCCCGCTGCTCTGCAGGCGTTGGAGATTGACTCTTCAACCTGTGCATAATTCTCAGCAAGCGCCGTAGTTGTCATAGAGCGCACGCCAATGTAGCCCTACCGGGACTTGAAAACGCGCTATCGGCCATGTTCCTCAAGATACTTCTCGACTTCAAGCGCTGCCGCGCAGCCAGAGCCTGCCGCCGTAATCGCCTGCCGATAGCGCCGGTCCTGGACGTCTCCGCAAGCGAAAACTCCGGGCACCCTGGTGAAGACGAAGTCACGGGTCTTCACATAGCCATCATCGTCCAGATCGATCAGCCCTTCAA
>CAXTNK010000019.1:7595-12960 GCA_964245665.1 uncultured Acidobacteriaceae bacterium | reverse complement strand
TTCAAACATCTTGGCGTTCGGCTCGTGGCCAATGCCAAGAAACATTCCGCTCACGGGAAGTGAGTACTCTTCACCGCTAGCGTTGTTGCGCAGCCTCAGGCCGGTGACCTCCCTGACCTCGGTACCCAGCACCTCGAGAACCGCTGTATTTGGGAGAAATTCAATTTTCTCGTGCGCCCTTGCGCGCTCCAGCATGATCTGAGAGGCTCGGAATTTATCACTCCTATGGACCAGGTAGACCTTGGTCGCAAAGCGGGTAAGAAAGAGAGCCTCCTCCATCGCCGAGTCGCCACCGCCAATCACCGCGATCTCTTTACCGGAAAAGAAGAATCCGTCGCAGGTCGCGCACGAACTGACGCCATGGCCGATCAATTCTTCTTCGCTCGGCAATCCCAGCCACCGGGCAGAAGCGCCACTCGCGATAATCAATGTCCTTGTCTTGATCGTTTCGGACCCAATGTTCAACGCAAATGGCTGTTGGGACAAGTCAACGGACGCCAGGTGAGCCATTTTGAATTCGGCCCCGAACCGGCCTGCCTGTTTCCGCATGTTTTCGATCAGTTCGGGACCCTGGATACCCTCAGGCCATCCCGGAAAATTTTCAACCAGGGTAGTTATAGACAGTTGACCGCCGGGCTCATGACCTTCCAGCACAAGGGGTTTCAGGTTGGCGCGCCCGCTATAAATTGCCGCTGTCAGCCCGGCACAACCGGACCCAAGAATTACCGTGTCGCGAATTTCGTCTGCCATAGTAAGTCTTTCGATTCTACCGGGAACCTCCAAGATGCAGTCGACCCTTTTTGTCGCTGTTCAGCGCGCGAACGTCCTGTCCGCAAGCCAAGTATCATCAGATCTATGGCGAATTTGACTTTGGTCTATGGCATGCGGCTCCTTCCAGCCGAAGAAGTTAAGAGTGTTGGTGAGGCGCCGGTTCAACTCGCAAACGGCAACGAAGCGCACGTGACCATGCATGTGCTTGAGGGATCACGAGAACAGATCGAAGCCCAGTTGCGGCAGAGCATCGATGCGTTCTTTGACTTCTACCCTGAAATCTAGACTAGATCGTTAAGGCTGCCAGAACGCGGCAGCTCGGAAATAGTTTTGTCTGGCCTTCCCATTATGGTGCGCCTCGTGGTGATGTCAATGATGGCGTACTTGCTGGTCCAGGAACTCCAAGTCATCAACAGTTGGAAGGCTGGCCAGTCATGCGTCCAGGACGATCTCGAAGCCATCTCTCTCACCGGGATCAGCACTGGCGAATGGTCCCGTCTCATTCATCCTCATATCGAAAGGACCGATGTCGAGCGAAGAACGGACTGGCACCAGCAGGTTCTACCTCCTCAATCCCGCTAGATATCGAAATCTATAGTCAAAAAGCTGCTGGAAATTCCGCGAACCCAAGTGACATAAAGCTTTCGTGTGTCCATCTGTCACGGGATTGCATCTCTCGTTAGAGAACTTCTCTCCAAGGAGCGTGCAATGGCGCAAGCAACAACCCCGCAGGATACATCCCTCGCAGTAAGAACAACGCCGCGGCAGCGTCCACGCGTTCTTATCCTCGGTGGCGGCTTTGCTGGCATCAGTGCCGCCAAACAACTCGGTGGCCAGGCTGTCGACGTGACGCTCATCGACCGTAGAAACCATCACGTTTTCCAACCACTGCTCTACCAGGTAGCGCTCGCTGTTTTGTCTCCCGCGGACATCGCTCAGCCCATCCGCGGCATCCTGAGCCACTTCACAAACGTTGAAGTGCTTATGGATGAGGCAGTTGGCTTCGATCTTGAGCGGCAGATCGTCTTTCTTCGCAGTGAATCAGAGATGGAGTATGACTACCTCATCGTCGCTACTGGCGCCACACATTCCTATTTCGGCCACGACGAATGGGCCCACAGCGCGCCCGGCCTCAAGACCCTTGAAGATGCCACCGAGATCCGTCGTCGCATCCTGCTCGCCTATGAACTGGCCGAGCGGGAGATGCTCGAGACTGGCGTACACCCGGAACTGAATTTCGTCGTCATCGGTGGAGGCCCTACTGGCGTAGAACTCGCTGGCGCTCTACGCGACATTTCCACGCTCTACCTGCGCGAAAACTTCCGTCACATCGATCCCGGCAAGAGCCGCGTGCTCCTCATCGAAGGTGGCCCGGCGATTCTGCCTTCCTACCCTGAAGACCTGCAGAAGATGGCCATCGATCAACTGCACGAACTCGGCGTCGAAATCCTCACCGGTCAAGAGGTTACAGATATCCAGCCCGGATACGTCGTCGTCGGCGGCAAGCACGTTGATGCCGTTGTCACCCTTTGGGGAGCAGGCGTCGCGCCGTCACCGCTGGGCAAGCTTCTCGGCGTTCCGGTCGACAAAAAGGGCAACGTCCTGGTGGACAAATACCTGAATGTCGAAGGGCACACAAATGTTTTCGTCTGCGGGGATTTGAGCCACGTCGAACAGGACGGCAGACGGGTCCCCGGTGTCGCGCAGCCTGCTATGCAGATGGGCACGCACGCCGCCAGGTTAATCCGCCTTGACCTCGAAAAGCGTCCGCGTACCGCGTTCCGGTATTTTGACAAGGGAGATATGGCGACCATTGGCCGGCTCGCTGCCGTCGCCGACGTTAAATGGCCATTCAAGGCGCATTGGGGCGGCGTCAAGGCATGGATGACGTGGCTCGTCGTCCATCTCTGGTTCCTCGTCAGCTTCCGCAATCGTCTCCGCGTGATGGCGACCTGGGCGTGGACTTACGTCTTTTACCGCAGCGGCGCACGGCTCATTACCGGCAACCAGAACCTGCCCGGTTGGGGTTTGCACAGTGGAGCGCGCCCGCTCCTGGCCAAGCCGCCGCTCGATTACACTTCACCCCCGGTCGGGCCTGGTCCATCACCGGATGAAGCCATGGATCACGGCGCTAAAGCCGATTCTGAAGACACGCCGGCGCCGCAGGCTCCTCTTCTCACGCCCACTGAAGCCGCGCACTAATTCCCAAATGCAAACAGGTCCGGACATGATCCGGACCTGTTTGTGTTGACTTTCCAGGCGACGTTACACCTGAACAGTCTGCTCTGCCCGGACGTTCACCGGCGTCAGCCATCCAAAGCGATCGGCGCGCAACCCGTTCACGATGCCGAAAAACTCTTCTGCCAACTGCTTCGTGATAGGACCCGTCTCGCCATCCGCAACCAGAATCTTGTCGACTGAGCGAATCGGCGAAACCTCGGCAGCCGTCCCGGTAAAGAACACTTCATCGGCCAGGTACAGCATCTCGCGCGGCATCACCTGCTCGATAACCGGAATCCCGAAATGCCTGGCCAGCGTCAGCACCGAGTCACGCGTGATTCCTGCCAGCACTGAATTGGCCAGTGGAGTCGTGTACAAAACTCCGTTTCGCACAATAAACAGATTCTCGCCCGAACCTTCGGAAAGGTAGCCATTTACGTCCAGCGCAATGCCTTCCGCGTAGCCATGCATATCGGCTTCCATGCGTATCAGCTGCGAATTCATATAGTTGGCGCCTGCTTTAGCGAGCGATGGCATGGTATTCGGCGCAAGGCGGTTCCACGAAGAAATGCACACATCGGCACCCTGACCGACTGGCATGTACTTGCCCCAGGGAAAATTCGCCATGTACACCTCGATTGGCGAGCCTTTCGGGCTCACGCCGATTTCGCCATACCCGCGCAGCGCAATCGGGCGGATGTAGCAGGGCGCCACGCCGTTTGCTTCCACCAGCTCGACAACCGCATTCGACAACTGATCAAGTGAGTAGGGAATCTCCATCCGGTAGATCTTCGCCGAGTCCAGCAGTCTCTGCATATGTTCCGGCAGCCGGAAGATCGCCGCGCCATCGGGTTGGCCATAGCAGCGAATCCCTTCAAATACCGATGAGCCGTAGTGGACCACGTGGCTCATCACATGCAGTTGCGCTTTCTCCCAGGGGATGAGATTTCCGTTGTGCCAGATCTTTGCCGTTGGTTGAATAGGCATTGCAATTCCTTTCGATTCTCAGCCGATTATATCTGGTGGGATGTTGGGTGCTTTTGCCAATCTCAGAAGCTGTGAGAGCTGGCCCCGTCCCATTGGTCGCGGCCGGTTTGATCAGGTGTCTCGTTTCAGACCTGGGTTCTGCCGGTCAATGAATACCCAGCTTGACCTCAAGCAGCGGCTGCAGCAGCGGGATCGGCAGCGGGCCTTCATCCAGCGCGGCGTCATTGAATCTCCTCAGGTTGAAGTTCGCGCCCTGCTCTTTCTGGACGCGCTCACGTAGATCGATCCACTGGTGATAGCCGACGTAGTACGTAATCAACTGCCCCGCAGTCAGTTTCGCGCGTCTCAGTTTGCCCTGTGCTTCAGCTGGCGTCTGGAAAGCTTTATGCTCCATCAGCTCAACGGCCTGCTGGTCAGTCATATTGCGGCTCTGCATACTTATATCGAGAATCGCATTCGTGATCACGCGCAGACGAATCTTCTGCACCATCAACACAAATCTCGGATCATGGTCCGCGTAGCCGGCGTCTTCCATCTCCCTTACCCCGTACTCGCCCCATCCCTCCGCGTAACTGCCGCTGCCGAGCAACGCCCGCAGTACTCTTCGCGAAACTGGCTGCAGATTATTTGCATGTTCGAACTGTGTGTAGTGGCCGGGCAGTGCTTCATGCATCGTCAGATACTGGAGCATCCAGTTGTTGTATTCGCGCAGCCTGGAGTCGGCCTGCTCCTTCGGCATCTTGGGATCAATCGGCGTCACCCAGTACTCTGCCTCACCCGTCGGATCGAGTGCCGGCGCAGAATGAAATCCCGCAACCGAATACACGCCGCGCAGAAATTCAGGAGTCGGCACAATCTTCATATTGTCACGAGCACTGAGTGTGACCAGGTCCTTCTGCAGAATGAAAGCACGAATTCCTCCCGCCTCTGCGCGAACTTTTTCGAGCAACTCTCCCGGCTCAACGTGGTCTTCGTTAATGCGCCCAATCACCTCGCCGATGATCCTGTTTTGCAGCGCGTCCCCTGTCAGGTCTGAATGGGTATTGTGATCGGGAAACCACTTTGCATGCAGCGGCAGAGCGACTGCATACATCTCCGCGAGGGTCTTCGCCAGGTCGTTTTCAGCAGCGGACAGCACACTACCGGGCGTCTTTTTCGTACCCGGCCCCAGCGCATACTTGAAGATCTTCGCGTAGTCGTCTGCGCCCGTCCGCCAAGTGCGTTTCTGCGGACGCTGCGCAAGATCATCCTTCATCCATGCCGCGTACGCCTGCAGCGCAGCAGTCGCAGCCTTCGATGCCGAATCGAAACGCGGCCGCAGCTTCGAACCCTCGGGAACCATGCCGCCCACCCGCGTGATGACGCCGATGTCGCCATCATTCTCTTC
>CAXTNK010000019.1:0-7585 GCA_964245665.1 uncultured Acidobacteriaceae bacterium | reverse complement strand
CGAGTGCCGTATCTATAAAAACCGGATCAGCTTCCTTCAGGTTAGCCTTGGCCTCATCCAGAATTCTCGGTACCTGCTCCATTCGCGACAGCACAAACGTCAGCCGCTGTTCTTCCGTTCCATTGTTCGATGTGAGCGGGAAAAACAACCCCGATCCGATCATTTCCACATAATCCTGTGGCCGATACTTGTAGCCCTGCAACGTATCCAACTGGAACAGGCTCGATTGAATATTGTCGATCAGCAGCGCCAGGTCTGCAGCATCTTCCGGAGATGCAGCTTTCGTATGCGCGAAGCAGCCCTCGCCATTCTTGAGCAGCTCTCGTTGCGCAGTGATTGTCGCAGCGCTGCTGTCGTCAAGCTCTGCATCGAGGGGAGCATTCGTATCTCCGTGATAACCGGCCTGCGTCGCCTCAACCGGCTGATAGTTCAATCCGGCCAGCAGGAACCGATTCGCCTTGTCCGGGAACGCCTCACCCGCGACAGCATTGCATTGAAACGAAACAGCGGGTGCCTGCGCGAATGCGGCGTCCATCCCCAGTAATCCACCTAGTAAAAGCGCGCCAAGCGCGATCGAACGACTAATAAACATGCCAGCAAGATACCACGCGGCGGTGTTCAAACTACCCAAACCACAGTCTCAGCTTTAGCCCAACAGACGAGCAGAAATCTCGCGCAGATGCGCGAATCGCTTTTCGCCGTACGAGAGGTACTATTGCTATCCAATAGGAGATGTGCGAGCATTCCTATGGCTAAACAACAGGGAGAAGGCAAGAGTGGAATGCAATGGGTGACAAGAAAGACGTGTGGCAGGGAACACTGGCGCTAATGGTGCTGAAAACACTGGAGGCGATAGGCCCTCTACATGGCTATGGCATCGCGCGACGCATCGAGCAGACCAGCGGCAATCTACTCGCGCTGAATTATGGCACGCTCTATCCTGCTCTGCTCAAGCTTGAACAGGAAGGCGCCATCGCGTCTGAGTGGGGCTTATCCGAGAACAATCGCAAGGCCAAGTTTTACAAGCTCACGCGCGCCGGCAAAAAGCAGCTGCAAAAAGAAGCGAGCAGCTGGGAGCAGACCACTGCAATCCTCGCGCGCTTCCTGGCGCCGGCGGAGGAAGCATGAAAAATCTGCGTGCCCTCGGCTTTCGGCTTCGCGGCCTGTTCAAGCGCAGTCATGAACTGGACGCCGAACTCGAATCGCATCTGCAACTTCATGCAGATGATAATCTCCGAGCCGGCATGTCTCCGGAAGAAGCAGCACGCCACGCCCGAATCAAACTTGGCGGCGTTGAACAAACCCGCCAGGCCATTCGCGATCGCAGCACGCTCCCGCTCATCGATTCATTCTTTCAGGACACGCGCTTCGCCATCCGACAGCTCCGTCGCCATCCCGGCTTCACCATCGTTGCCGTGCTGGTGCTGAGCCTGGGAATTGCCGCCAGTACAGCCATCTTCAGTTTTGTCGACGCCGCACTCATTAAGCCGCTTCCCTATGCGGAGCCCAACCGGCTTGTAGCCGTCACCGAGCACAGTGCCATCATCGGCCGCGCCAATATGTCCTACCCGGACTTCCTGGATTGGAAGCGCATGAACACTGCGTTCAGTTCGTTCAGCGTGTTCACTGGCAACGGTTCTCTGCTCACGACTGAAGATGCAACAGTCATGGTTCCAGGCGCGCGGGTGAGCGACACCTTCTTCAAAACACTCGGCGTCACTCCAGTACTGGGAAGAGATTTCTACCCGGGCGAAGATATCCCGGGTGGTCCGAACAACGTAATCATCACGTACGCATCCTGGCAGAAGCGGTTCGCCGGCCGGAATGACATCATCGGCCGCGCCATCACGTTGAGCGGCCTCACGTACACCATCGTCGGCGTTCTTCCTGCAGACTTTCAGTTCGCCCCGCGTGGTCATGCAGAGTTCTGGTATCCACTGCAGGCTGCGGGGGAGTGCGCTGCCCGCCGCAGCTGCCACAACCTGGATGGCATTGCACGCCTGAAAGACGGCGTTTCACAGCAGGCTGCGCTTGCACAAATGCAGGCGATCGCAACGCAGCTCGAGAAACAGTATCCGGGTGACAATCGCGGCCGGAAGGCAAGTGTCGAACCATTATCGGACCTCATCGTGGGCGACATCCGTCCCATCCTCGAAACACTGCTCGCCGGAGCCAGTCTTCTGCTCGCTATCGCATGTATCAATGTCGCCAGTCTTCTGCTCGTTCGCTCGGAGGGCCGTCGGCGCGAGTTTGCGGTCCGGGACGCTCTCGGTGCCTCCCGCCGCCGCCTCGTCAGGCAATTCGTTACAGAGGCTGCATTAATTGTAATAGTGTCTGTATTTATAGGCCTGGCCGCTGCCTGTGTCGCGATGCAGATGCTTGGCCGCCTGGTGTCGGAAGATATGCTCGCGGGCATGCCGTTCCTGCGCAGCATTTCGCTCAATGCTCACTGCCTCCTGTTCGTCGCCGCAGTGTCTGCGCTCTGCCTGGTGCTGTTCTCGCTGACACCAGCCCTTCGAATGCCATCGACGCAAGTGCGGGAAAGCCTGGCCGAGGGTGCTCGCGGTAGTGCCGGTCTTGCCTGGCGTCGCCTCGGCGCGCACTTTGTTGTCGTTGAACTGGCCATCGCTGTTGTACTTCTCGCAGGCGCAGGACTGCTGGGCAAAAGCTTCTATCGCCTTCTCGAAGTAAACCTGGCTTTCCAGCCTGACCACCTTGCCACGCTCTCCGTTGCGCTCAGTGAGCACACGTACACCACCGGGGACCAACTCTCTGCTGTCAGTCAGCGGCTCCTCGAGCGAATCCAGGGCTTGCCCGGTGTCCAATCGGCGGCGCTCACGAGTCTTCTTCCCGTCACCACCAATGGCAACACCGACTGGATTCGCTTTCTCGGCCGACCCTACGACGGTAATCACATTGAAGTGCCGATGCGCGACATCAGTCCAGGCTATTTCTCAACTCTGCACACTCGACTCGTGCGTGGCCGTTTCTTTACCGACCAGGATGCTTCAAATAAACCACTCGTTACTATCGTCAATAGTGCGCTGGCCAAAAAGTATTTCCCCGGCCAGGATCCGGTCGGGCGGCAATTCGGTGACCCGGCCCTCGATCCAAAGTCAATCAAACAGATTGTTGGCGTTGTCGATGACCTGAAAGAGGGTCCGCTCGACTCTGAAGTTGTTCCCACCGTCTACTATCCCATCGCACAGGATACGAACAGCTTTTATTCCGTCATCGTCCGCGCTGCCCCGTCAGAAGAGTCCATACTTCCGACCCTCGCAGCTGCTATTCGCCAGGTTGACAAAGGCATCGGCGTCAGTGACGAAATGAGTATGGCCGCGCGCATAGCCGATTCTCAGACTGCCTATCTGCACCGGTCGTCTGCCCGCATTGTGGCCGGGTTTGCAGCACTTGCTCTCCTGCTTAGCGTCGTCGGTCTGTATGGCGTCATCGCCTATTCCGTGAGCCAGCGTGAACGGGAGATCGGGGTCCGCATGGCGCTCGGTGCACAACGATCTTCTGTCTATCGCCTCGTCCTCACGGAAGCCGGCAGATTGGCACTGGGTGGCATCCTCACTGGCTCCATATGCTCACTCGCGACAGCAACTCTCCTGCGCAGCCTGCTCTTCGGTGTGCAGACCTGGGACGTCGGCATCCTGGGCGCAGTCGCCCTCACGCTGGCTGCGTCTGCCATGCTCGCAAGCTATCTGCCTGCCCGTCGCGCAGCATCCATTCAGCCAGTCACCGCCCTCCGCGCAGAGTAGTCAGCCCGATCCCTTAATGAGCCAGAACCCCCGGGATAGCAAGGAAGCAGGCGACCAACGGGAGCTAAGCGGCATGGCGGCATCCCCGTACGGCCAGTACTAGACGTTGAATTTGAAGAATAATATGTCGCCGTCTTTGACCATGTACTCTTTGCCTTCGGAACGCAGCAGGCCTTTTTCTTTTACAGCCTGCTCACCGCCCAGCTTGAACAGATCATCCGAGTGATACGCATCCGCCTTGATAAAGCCGCGCTCGAAGTCAGAATGAATTACCCCTGCCGCACCCGGCGCTTTGGTCCCGCGGATGATTGTCCACGCACGCACTTCCTGCACGCCTGCCGTGAAATATGTGATCAGGTTAAGCAGCTTATACGCCGAGTGGATCAGGCGATTCAGTCCCGGCTCTTCCAGTCCCATCTCCGCCAGGAACTCCTTGCGTTCTTCCGGCTCGAGCTGCGCAATATCGGCCTCCATCGCGCCGCTGATGCGCACCACCTGGCTGCCATCTTCCTGCGCCCGCTTTTCGACTGCGGCCGTCCACTCGTTGCCAGTCAGTAGCCCGGCCTCGTCTACATTCGCGACATAAAGCATCGGCTTCGCAGTGATCAGGTGCAGGTCGCGCGCCGACACCTGCTCGTCCTCTGTCACCTCGACCGTACGCGCCGGACGCCCCGCCTGCACGGCTTCCAGCAGCTTCTCTAGGGCGGAAAATTCCGACTTCACCTTCGCATCCGTCGTCGTTTTCGCGGCTTTCTGTACCTTGGCAAACCGCTTCTCGAGTGTGTCGAGATCAGCCAGCAGCAGCTCGGTATTAATCACGTCAATATCGTGCAGCGGATTTACCCCGCCGGCCACGTGGATCACGTTTGGATCGGCAAAACAGCGAACCACGTGCACCACCGCATCTGTGGAACGAATGTGACCGAGAAACTGGTTGCCGAGCCCCTCACCCTTGCTCGCACCCTCCACCAGTCCCGCAATGTCGATGAACTCCATCGTGGTCGGCACCAGGCTTTTGGGATGAATGATCTCGGCAATCTGGTCCAGCCGCTTATCCGGGACCGTCACCACGCCGACATTCGGATCAATCGTGCAGAACGGATAATTCGCAGCCACAGCTTTGGCCGACGTAAGAGCGTTAAAAATAGTACTTTTGCCGACATTCGGCAATCCGACAATTCCACAATTCAAAGGCATAGCCTCTATTATGCCGGGTTGAGTCTCGGTCTAGCCAAGACCTGCTTCTGGCGGGCTCCGCGCGGCGGCGATACTCGCCGTATGGGCAAATAAGCCCGTGTTGCAAACACCGCATGCGGCGTAGGCGTCGCTTGAGGCATAGTCTTATGCTGGAGCTATGGCCACGCTCCAGGAGCAGTTCGGGCAGATCGATATTTACCTGTTTGACCAGCTGCTGAAGGGTCGCATCGCTCCTGGCATGCGTGTTCTGGATGCTGGCTGCGGGTATGGTCGCAATCTCGTCTACCTGCTGCGCGAGGACTATGAAGTTTTCGGGGTTGACGCCGATCCCGAAGCCGTAGCGTCCGCCCGCGCATTAGTGGCGAGCCTGTATCCAGGTTTGCCGGCTACTAACTTTCGCGTTGAGAAGGTAGAGGCGATGTCTTTCCCCGATGCTTCCTTCGACGTCGTGCTGAGCAACACCGTATTGCATTTCTCGCGTGACGAGTCTCATTTTCTGGCAATGATGCAGGAGATGTGGCGGGTTCTGCGGCCGGGCAGCGTCTTTTTCTGTCGCCTGGCATCTATCATAGGGATGCATGAGCCGGGTTTGTACCACCAGCACCTGGGTGGGCGACGCTATTTGTCCCCGGATGGCGCAGAACGTTTCGGCGTCGATGAATCCCTGTTGATGTCTGTGACCGCGCAGTTAGGCGGACAACTGCTCGATCCGCTGAAAACCACCATCGTGCAGCAGCAACGCTGTATGACTACCTGGGTCGTCCGCAAGAACGACTAGGCAGGGATCGCGGAGCCTCTGCAGCATCGACCGATAACTGCGGCAGATACGTGTTTAGGCTTTATAAGCCAGCAAAATGGCTATCTTTGCACGCCACGAGCGGCACACTGCATTGAAACAGAGTTCCGCCACGGGCGAGTACTCACACCTTTGAAAGAGAGATTTTCAAGATGATTCTGCTCTACGGCCAGGCAGCCACGGTCGCCCTGAACACCTTGCACTCGAGCTATGTGACCTTCCTTTTTGTCGCGCTCAGCTCCATCTTTTTCCTGGTGGACCCGTTCGCGGCCATTGGCACCTTCCTCGCCATTACCGCCAGCCTCGACGCGCCGCGCCGCAAACTGATGGCCCGCAAAGCCTCAATCACCTGCTTTATCGTGCTCACCACCTTCGCACTGGTTGGAAAATTCATCTTCCGCATGTTCGGCATCACGTTGCCGGCATTTGAGATTGCCGGCGGCCTGATCCTGCTCCTCATCGGCCTGGATATGCTGCAGGCCAAGCGCTCTGCCACCCAGGAAACCTCCGGCGACGCCGAAGAAGCTTCGGAAAAAGAGGACGTCGGCATCGTTCCACTCGGCATTCCCATGCTGGCGGGGCCGGGAGCTATCTCGAGTGTTATGGTCCTCGTTGGCCAGGCAGCCAAGCTCTGGGAGGTGGCGACCATCGTTGGCGTCATCGCCTTCACAGCCTGGATCAGCTACTGGGTACTGGCCAGTGCGGACCGTGTCCGCAGATTTATGGGCGAGACCGGTATTCGCATCCTGGTGCGCATCATGGGACTTCTGCTGGTCGCCCTGGCCGTACAGTTCTTCGTAAATGGCCTCACCGACCTCGGCGTCATCGCGAAATAGTGCGTAAGCACCTGCGCATTTCAGAGTCGCTGGCATAAAACCGACACAGGAGTAGAGATATTCCTGAACCGGTACTCCGTGATTGGCGTAGGGTAGAGCCGAATTTCAACAGGGAAGAGGTCTTTTCAACAAACCGGCGCCTTGCATTGGCGACGGGCGGTTGCTAGTATCCATCTTGTCGCAACGATATGCAGACAGCCGCCGCGAAGGCGCAACATGCAGAACGAACCGGCCATGAATAGAAAAGAGCTTGAGGCTTGCAATTTTTAAAGTCTCCTGCTAATGTAATTAAGTTGTCTTAAACGAAGTGGGATGTACAGCTGATAGCCACCAGGCGTTAAACCTGTGAGTTACAAAGGCTGAAGCAACGTGAGACTGGGCCTAAGGCCTCAATCAAACGAAACCCCTTTGCAAGTCGGAGGATATCCTCCTCGAGCCAAATGCGCTCGAATACGGCGTTGCCGCCGTAGAGACTTTCTTTAAAAGTTTAGTGCCAGGCGCCTGTTGAATTCACACAGGCTGGATCTTCAGAGAGTGAATCATCCTCTACTGCAAGCGAACCTGCTTTCCTAGTCAGCTTCGGCTAATTCAAGCGATAGCAGATTGCGCTTGACAGAGACCAGAATCTTCTGTAGTCTTAGAAGGTGCGCCGAAAGTGCCTGCGGATTGCTTTGAACGGCAACGTGGACGCGGGAAGCACAACAAGTTCGAGGATGTGCGGCAGTGATGCTGCGCTCTTCGATCCAGAGAGAAACCGCTCAGGCGGAACTTCTTCAAGGATCTTTGAAAATCAGGTTGAACGTGCCAGTCGTGAGAATGTAGGAAGTTGGTTTGAACATTCTCACAAGGTAAGTGCTTATCGAGCTCCACAGCTTATGTTGTGGAATGGTAAGCCGGTTTATCCCGTCGACCTCCGTCGACCTGGATGAACCAAACAGTTTCAAACGAGAGTTTGATCCTGGCTCAGAATCAACGCTGGCGGCGTGCCTAAC
>CAXTNK010000018.1:66781-74226 GCA_964245665.1 uncultured Acidobacteriaceae bacterium | reverse complement strand
CTCTCTTCTAACCTGGTGAAAGGCATAGCTGTCGGCAGACTATAGGTCTTGCCGTCATTCACCAGTGGCCTGGTTACTTTGAATTGCATGAATTCATAAAGGGCATGCCGCATGCCATTACCCATCTCCCATCCTGGATAAGGCGCAGGGGCATTATTGGAGAGAGTAACAATTTTGCCCGCAGCGGAAGAGAAATCCAGTACCAGATCTGCCCGCTCAGCTGGGGCGATCATTAGATCGGTGAGTTGAACGGGAGACGGCAAAAAGCCACCGTCGCTGCCGATCTGATGAAATGGAACGAGCAATGGCGGATCAGTCGGACTTTTGGCAAGATTGAAGGATATATGAAGAAACCGTGAGTTGCAGCCGTTCAGCATGCGCAGGCGATAGCGTCGCGGCTCAACTTCAATGTAGGGGTACAGGCTGCCATTGACAACTGCAAGCTCGCCATAAAACATTGGGCCCCACATGCCGGGCGGCAGGAGTGTACCGTCTTCATGGGTGGCAGAGTAGACCAGCTGGGAATGATCATCCAGCGTTCGGTCCTGCAGCAGCAAAGGAATCTCGTAGTCGCCGGTTGGCAGATTCATGCTGAGCTCCTGTTGGTCACGCAACAGATAAAAGCCAGACAATCCTGCGTAGACGTTCAGGCGGGTGATGCCGACAGCATGGTCGTGATACCACAGAGTAGAAGCCGGTTGGTCATTTGGATAGGTGAAGCGCGCTGAACCACCGCCGGCGAACCACTTCTCCGGTAGACCGTCGCTGTCAGAGCTGGTCTTTGAACCGTGAAGATGAGTAACCGTACGAACGGCAGGCGATGGAGCCATCGCCCCATGGATGTTCTGATCGACCGCGAACAGGTGCTGAACAGGCAGCCTGTTCTCCCAATGAACGATTGTCGGCCTGCCCCTTTCGGCCTCGAAGGTCGAGCCGGGATACTGACCTTCATATCCCCACAAGCGTGTCGGCGGGAGTTGTGAATGCATCTTCTGCGAACATTCCATCATGCGAACGTGATACTCGACACTGCCGTCACGCATGCGTTTCCCAGGGTGCACTTTAGGGATAGGAAGGGGGTCGATGAACCGATCCACCTCGGCCGGCTTGATCGTGGTTCCACGCCTGGCAGCGGGTCCGAGGGAGCCGGATTGTGGCACGGGAGAAGTGGAGATGTGCGCACTGTGGAGAAGGCCGGGAAATGCAAGCGCAGGCAAGGATCCAGCACACAACTTTAGAAACGCGCGCCGCTCTCTGCGATCCATTTCTCAACCCTCTGCGACAAGCAACGATCCTGCCCTAATTCGCGCAATCTAACAAATACTTACACCGTCCTGGCGGTATCGGCCGACGATCAACCATGTGCTATCAGGACTACTGGTGTACAGCTTCGTTGGTACTTATGGAGTTTGCGATGTACCGCTTACCATCGAACTCCGCCGTCACTTCAACATTAGCGCCTTCGTGCAGCTCTTTTATCTGCGGAAGACGCGCAGAGTCAAAAAACACCTCATAGCTTTTGTCATCACTGGAATCAACGACAACCAGACGGTTCAGGCGCAGATCGAGGAACGAAAGAGTGCCGCCGAACTTGAATTGAGAGCCGGGAGTTGCCAGGATGACTATCGCCTGGGCGACACCCTGTCCCTTATTGTCCGAGTGAAACTGGATCGAGATGAGGGTTCCCTTGGCAAGATCAGAGGAAGCAGCCGCTGATTGGCTCGTGTTAGCTGAAGAACCGTCGGCGACGTGTGCCTGTTCCTCGCGACGAAATACGGTCGTATCGAGAACCTGCAGCTTGAGCGGCTGCTGTGAGAGCGAGTCATTAATGGTAAGTTCGTGGGTGGCAGGATTGAAATCCATCACCTGGCCTTGTGCCTCACCTTCCGGTGATTTTGACAACATACGTATACTGCGCGCAAAAACAGTCGTCCCGTCCAGCATCGTCTCGACGGACGCATGGTCATTGTTGTGGAGATCACGCAGGGACATTTTTGCGCCATCGCGGTAAACGAGAGTTCGTTCGTCGAAGAGGATTTTCATGGGCCGGCCGCCGAAAACCTTCAGCGTCAACTGATCCAGCACAGGATTGACCCCGGAGAGAGTACCGCCGATTACCGTGCTTTTACCCTCCGGCATGGCAAGAAGCGTATCCGGCGTGGATTTGAGCTTCGCTTCCGACTGGGTTGTAGCGCCCTGAGTTGCTGAACTGTTACCGGATGGCGCGCTCGATCCTGCATCCTGGACCAATACCATGTTGCCCAGCATCGCGAGCGCAAGAAGAAAATACATGTGGACTCCCTCTATCGTTGCTTCGATTGTCAGCTATTCCGATGCTTGTGTGAAGTATCGATAGTTACCGTTAGAAGTACCCGGGAACGCATTGCAATTTGCTTTCTTCGATGGGCAATGCAACTGAATCATTCTATGATGAAGTGTCGATGGGCCCTGAGCACAGGCTGCCAGGCTCATCCTCAGGATGGATGAAATGGCCGGTACATACTTCAGATTACTCGCAGTCGCAACGGTGTTTGCCTGCGGGGCATTGCATCGGGCGGATGCGCACGACCTGAGACTGACTCTTCCGAAGCACTCCGAGCTGACCCCGGTCCAGAAGCTGAACCGTGAGGGCGTCGAAGCCATCCGTAAGCAGCAATACGACAAAGCGCGGGCCTTCTTTTTAAAAGCTTATCTTTACGATCCTGCCGACCCGTTCACTTTGAACAATCTCGGCTATGTCTCTGAGCTGCAGGGTGACCTTGAGCGTGCTCTCAACTTCTATAAGCTGGCGGCGCAGCAGGGAACTGATGCATCCATTGATCGCAGCAATGCCCGGCAATTGGAGGGCAGGCCGATGTCCGAGGCCCTCAACAATCTGAAAGACAAGCCGATGCAGGTGAACCACATGAACGTGGAAGCCATCCAGCTATTGGCAGAAAATCGCAATGTAGAAGCTGATACATTGCTTCGCCGAACGTTGACGCTGGATCCTGCGAATTCATTCACATTGAACAATCTTGGGGTCGCTGAGGAGTCGCTGGGTGATTATGACAATGCATTGAAGAATTACGATGCCGCCGCCCAGTCCCACTCGACTGAGCCGGTCGTCATCACTCTCGACAAGTCATGGCGCGGCAAACCCGTCAGCCAGATGGCAGCTGAGAGTGTTCAGAAGCTCGAAAAACGGCTGAAGGCCACGGATTCAGATGAGGCCCGCGCGGCGCTGCTGAGTGTGCGTGGGGTTTCCGAAACGAACCGCAACGATTGGCAGGCAGCGAGAGCGGATTTTCTAAAAGCTTATGCTCTCGATCCGCACAGTGCTTTCTCGCTAAACAACCTCGGCTACGTCTCTGAACATGACGGGGATATGGAGACAGCCCAGTTTTTCTACTTCAAGGCACAGGAAGCTGAAAATGCACGAACGCGCATAGGCCTCGCCAGCCAGGCGTCGGCAGAGGGCCAGCATCTGGTCGCCGTCGCTGCGGACAGCGATACGAAGGTCAATACCCAGATCGATCAAGCACGGCTTCGTCGAGAGAAAGAGCCAGCCGGCGACATCGAATTGCTGCGGCGGGATGGTACACCAGTGGATACGTCTCCCACTCCGCAGTCTGCCGCTCCGACGGTGCCCGAAGCTCCAAAGTCATCAACAAATCCACCTGCAGCGTCGACCACGCCACAGGCTCCCCAATCCAATTAAGGATGCACCATGTCAACTGAAACGCCTTCCTATCCTTCACAGAAGTCTATGGTTCTTCTCTCGCGACTACTGTTCCCGCCAGTCGCAGGTAGCGGTGCACATACAAGTCTGCATACAGAGTTCACCGGCATCAGCCAGCAGGACTTCAACGAACTGGTGGTTCTCGCTGACCTGAACCATGTGGTCGTGCGCGGTCTCGAGGTCTTCCGCAAGATCGTTCTTGAAGCCGGCGATGCAGTTCGCGCCCAATGGGCCACCACCGCCATCGACACAGAACTCGCACGGATCAAGGTCGCTGTCCCTGTTCTGCATTCGATCTGCAAAGCTTTTCAAGAAGAAGGACTGGACATTACGGTCATCAAATCGCTTGATCACTGGCCGGATCTCGGCAGCGATCTTGATCTGTTTACAGGCGCCAAGCCGGAACAGGTACTTGACCTGATGCAGCGACGCTTCAAGGCCTCTATTTCGGCGCGCAGTTGGGGCGATCGCTTGGCGCGCAAATGGAACTTCGAAATTCCCGGGCTGCCCGAGGCGGTTGAGATTCACGTTGGGCGTCTAGGCCAGACCGGCGAGCAGATTGCGATTGCCGCCCGCATTGCGGCGAGAGCGCGGACAATCAATGTGGGCGGCTTTGAGTTCCGTACGTCATCTATCACCGATCGTCTGCTGATCTCGACTCTGCAGCGCATGTATCGCCACTTCTATTTCCGTCTGTGCGACATTGTCGACTCAGGAGAGCTGATCGAAACGAAGGCTATCGATTATGCGGACCTGCAGGCAGCAGCCTCTGAAGCAGGAATTTGGGAAGGCACAGCGACATACCTGCTCTATGTATCCGACTACGTGAAACAATACAGGGGCGTCGGACTGGATCTTCCACAATCCGTCATCAATACAGCTCGCTTTGGCGGAGACCATGCTTTCTACGCCCGCGGTTTTATCCGCGTGCCGATCCTGCCGCAATCCGCTGGCCTCTACCGTTCTCAACTCGGCGGGTTGCTCCGCAAGCGCGAACTTACCAGCAGTGCCCGCCTGGGACTTCTTCCATGGCTTGCAACAGCGGCTTTCGTCGGGCAGAAGATTACCGGAAGCGACAAAGGCATCTGGTAGCAACCGGCTCTAGTGGTACTTTGAAGCGGCTGGATGCAGAGGATAACTATCTTCTGTATCCAGCCGCTTCTTCGTTCCGGAATGGAAACGCTTTTCGCGTCTTTACCTGTTTTTATGTCTGTACATAGGCGTGGGCGGAGTGATGCGCGAGTACGCAGAACACTCCGTTCGCACCTGTTCTACTATCGGATTCGAACTAGGGCGCTGCTGACGCAGTTTGAGCGGACACCGAGCGGGCTTCGTAGCCCTTCTTTGTTCTCACCGTCAATTTGCCGTGTTTCGGTGCACTTGCCTCTATGCGAACAGAGCGATAGCCGCCCAGACTGGCCATCTTGGTCGAGTGATATCCCAGGGTGTATTGATTCCGGATATCGCGGGCCACCTGCAGCGCGACTGCATCCACATCCTCGAGTGACTTTGGGAAGTAGGCGACGCCACCCGTCTCCAGGGAGAGGGCTTCGAGTTCGTTGCGCGCACTCAGGGCCTGTTCCTTGGTTAAATCCTCATAGAGCAGGCCGATTGTATAGACGACCGGACCCTGCAGATCCTGTACGCGGCGGATTGCCTGCTGCAGGCTTAACCTCGACGCATTATCCTCACCATCTGTAATGATCAGCAATACCTGCTTCTGCTGCTTGGCATGCCGGGTCATCTCGTTGGCGGAAGCAACTACAGCGTCGTAAAGAGCAGTGCCGCCTCTTGAATCGACGCGAGTCAGACCCTTCTCCAGAGCTCCGGCGTCGGAAGTGAAGTCCTGGTCAATGTATGCCCGGTCGGCAAAGTTCACCACGAACGCTGAATCGTCCGGGTTTGACTCCCTGACCAGATGCAACGCCGCATCACGGATGGCTGCACGCTTGTCGCGCATCGAACCAGAATTGTCCACCAGGATACCGAGGGAGACGGGGACATCCTGATGCTGGAAAGAGGCGACTTTCTGCGGAACGCCATCTTCCCAGACCTCGAAATCTGCTTTATCAAGATCCCTGACAAGTTGTCCCTGCTCGTTGACGACTGTGCAGTTCAGCAGAACTTCATTTACGTCCCGGCGCAGCGTAAAACCATCGCCTTCCTTCTTGAGTGTGTCTCCACTTGCCTGATTTCCAGTTGAAGGCGACGGAATGACTGCGTCAGTAACGTCAGGATCAGGTGAAAGGACAGGATCATGGTCAACAGAAAGATCCGGCTGTGCCTGAGGCTTTGTGAGATCACGCTCCATGAGGACGGGAGGCGCCTGTTGAGGCTTTACGGAAGCGGCTGACGCTAGTGGCGGAGCTGGCGCGGGAGTCGCAGCCGGCGATTGTGCATCCAACGAAGCCCTTCCGCAAACGACACCGAGGACAGTCAGCAGAAGCAAAGATTTAAAGCGGCGCGATCTGGAGGAGAAAGTCGCTGACATAGCTGGTTTTGGCTGGTTACCCACCCTTAAACTTTACTCCACCGCACCACGAAACCGCCCTGAAAAATGACCGGAGTGGAATTCTGTACCTCACCGAGGTGTCATCCTAAAGTAACCAACGCAGAGGCGGACTGGTTTCTCCCCAGATCAAGACGAGATACCAATGCGCGCACTCAGGTGTTCCAAAGCCCATCTGCCTGCCCGTAAAAACTGGCAAGCGCCCGGATGCTCCTGTATACAGAAGAATCAGCAACGATCGAGGACGGTATCCGGTTGCACTTTATCCGGCTTTACCAGCCAAACTCACAAATGAAAGACCAGACTTTGCGAGCTCTGGTTGGAGTAAACAGCAGAGATGACAAATGCCGACCTTACCTCGATCCTCTTCTTCCTTCTCCTTCTTGTAGGGCTGGCTCACATACTGGGCTATCTATTTGTAAAGCTGCGTCAGCCGCGGGTTTGCGGCGAAATCCTGGCAGGCGTAGTCCTGGGACCCGCACTGATTGGCCGGTTGCATCTCGCTGCTCCGATCATGGCAACTGCCAAACATCAGGCGAGTCTGATCAACTTTGTATATTGGCTGGGATTGCTTCTGCTGATGTTTCTGTCCGGCGCCGAAACACGCCAGCTGTTCAGTCGTGATGAGCGGCGCGAAGTAGGCTGGCTGACAATTCTAGGTACTGGGATTCCGTTTCTGCTGACTCTCGCGGCCGGAACGTGGCTTGTTCAGCCCTCACTGGCAGGTCCGAATGGCAACAAGGGCTCACTGATCATCGTGCTGGCAGTCGCTGTAGCTGTGACGTCCGTTCCAGTCGTGTCGAAAATATTTGCCGACCTTAAAATTCTCCAGACCCGGTTTGCACGCCTGGTCCTCGGCGTGGCCGTGCTTGAAGATATTGTCCTGTGGCTGGCGCTTGCAGTCGCTACCGCGATGGCGGAGAAGACTGCTTTAAAGCCGCGTCAACTGGCCTTCCATCTTGTTGCCACTGTCGCCTATTTTGTGCTCGGACTCACCATTGTTCCCAGGATCATCAAGAGAATCAACAAGTCGCATCTGAATGTGTTTGCCCAGCAGTCGCCCACCGGCTACGCCATGGCTGTACTGCTGGGTTATTGCGTGGTCGCCGGAACCTTTGACGTAAGTCTTGTCTTCGCTGCGTTTCTGGCCGGGTTTGCGGTTGTTCACAAGAAGCGCCGGATCTTCGCCGAAGCGTTGGAAGCTATCAGTAAAGT
>CAXTNK010000018.1:59506-66771 GCA_964245665.1 uncultured Acidobacteriaceae bacterium | reverse complement strand
TGGCTTCTCGCTCTGGATGTTTGCGGCTTTTCTGGTCGGAAGCTGCATTGTGAAGTTGCTCTCGGTGTCCCTGGCCGCGCGGCTGGCGGGCTTTCGTGGTCTGGATCTTGTCAATCTTGCGATCACGACCAACGCGCGGGGTGGACCAGGCATTGTATTGGCCAGTGTAGCTTTCGACGCGGGCATCATAAGTGCGAAGTTTTACACGACTCTAGTCCTGACTGCGGTGCTGACCTCCCAGATGGCTGGTGCATGGCTCGACCAGGTGATGCGTCGCAACTGGCCACTTCTATCGACCGATGGGGAAGCTGGTGTGCGCAGTGTTCTAGAGGATCAGGCTGCCCCGGTGGCCTGATCGGAACTGCAGCTCCTGTATCTAGCGATTCGTGGCCATTGCATATCCTTACCATGGCGTGATGTCCACGGCTTGATGTTCGATTGTTCCCACGGTGCCTACAGCGGCGCTGACCTGCAGCGCCTCCCGCAACCAATGACTCGCAATTCAGGTGGAAACCGATCTCCGCGCGCTGAGTTTGTGCAGAAACGGGACAACGCATGCCACCAGTAACGCATCTTTTACCCTAGTAAAAAAAATTTACAACTTTTAGTGTATTTTTTACGCGCTAAAGATGTATGTTGAGTTGCATAAGGTTTGTGCAAGCGGCAAACCTGCTCCAGCCGTCCAGGCGGTTAGCACCCTGGAGTTTTCAAAACGTTCTCTCATTAAAGGAAGCCACCAATGCGCCACTCTCTCTCCCTAGCCGCATGCATGACCATTCAGCTTTGCACTATCGCCGCCTACGCTCAGCCGGCACCCGAGGCTGAGTCTCTCGGTAAGCCAGTCAGCGCCCAGTCGGAGCCTGCTGCGTTCGTGTATGTCACGAGCAACAACGGAAAAACCAATGGGATTGAAGGTTTTGCAGCAACAGCGGATGGAAAGCTCGCGAAGGTTCCAGGCGGTCCTGTCAAGAGCAACGTGCAGAGCCTGGCAGTCAATGGCAAGTACCTGTTTGGGGCGACCTACGGGACGAGTATCCTGTCCTTCGAAATAGAAGCGGACGGAGCTCTGAGATCGACGGTCAGGACGGATGCGGAGCGAAAATCTGCATGCTCGGGTGGCTCTCCAGTTTCGCTGTTTCTGGACCATTCAGGCGCGTCCCTCTACGACTTCTACTTCAATGGAGCCTCCTGCGGAGACAACACCTATCAGTCCTATCAGGTAGAGAAACAGACCGGAGATCTCAGCTATCTAGGGGACAATTTTTCGAGCCAATGGCAGGTTGGGGCGCTAAGCTTCATTGGCAACGATAAATTTGCCTATTCAGCAGTCTGTGACGTATTTACCAGCCCTCCCGGTCCTAATTCGGAGATTTATGGATTCGAGCGGGATCAGAATGGCCTGTTGACCCACATCAACATCAGCGCTCCAGTGCCGGAAGCAGAAAGCGGATACAAATATTGCCCATCGCTTGCAGCTGCTGATCCGACCAACCACGTTGCCATCTCTCTTCAACCAACCCAGAATGAGAGCCTCTACACCCCGCAGCTGGCGACCTATACCGCAGACAGAAATGGCAATCTGAATACCAGCAGCACGCGGGAGAACATGCCGAAGTCTTCAGTGCTCAGCATTCTCGATATGAAAATGTCTCCTTCCGGCAAGTTGCTTGCTGTGGGTGGTTCAGATGGCTTACAAATTTTTCACTTTAACGGCAGCGCACCGATCACCCACTACACTGCATTGCTGACGAAGAACGATATCGAACAGATGTTCTGGGACAATAAGAATCACCTGTACGCCATCAGCACCTTTACCAACAAGCTTTACGTGTTTACGGTGACGCCTACGAGCGTGACGGAAGCACCGGGTTCTCCCTATACGATCAGCAGCCCGCTCAGCATTATCGTGCAGCCGAAAACACCGCGCGACTGAGTCTGCCTCACGGCTGGCTGGCGATCTCCGTCATTGGCGACTCCAGCGCAAAGGGACGCTGACTGGGAGCATTGGCGAAAACTCATAGCCCGCGAAAGGCTTCTTTCCATTCAGGATGCTGCACCAGTAGCGCTTTCATAAGCGCTACTGTCCTTGTTCGGGCGGCGGCTGCATCGCTGACATCGTTCGTCGTGAAACCAACCACCAGGTCAAGGCCACCGAAGGAAACATCGGAGTGAAGGTCGGTAACTGAAAACTGCGTCCCCTGAGCACTGACTATCATCGGCTCGGCTCCGGGCAAGCCTGGGGTGTCGTCGCTGTCTCCTCTTGTACAAGCTTCTCCAGATTCGCGCTTAATACGAAAGCTGCCGGAACGAGCAGATGCGCGGCAGTTTGAAAGTAGAAGTAGGCGTTCCATGGCTGCTTGGCCGTGGCGTAATGGCGTGCGCGCTCCCGATACCAGACGCCATCATGCCCGGCCGCAACCATGGGACGCGGAAAGAAACCCGCCAGTGCCCGGGTGCGTGCCGGTTGATGAGCCTGCTGCAGGAGCAAGGCCAGACGCTGGGGAATTTTGACGCCGCTGGCTTCAACCGAAGCAAACGCGTGGTGGCCGGGCGGTAATTGCGGAATGTTAAATGTGACGTGCGCGGCGTTCGCGGCAACTCCGCAAAAAAACTGCACTTCATCCTGTCCAGCAGCCGCATCCGTCGCATTCAGATCATAGACGGAGGTGACATTGAGAGTGGCGTCGGCGATGAGTGGCGAAATATTTTGGATGGCGCTGGCAATGCCTGAAAAGTTACCGGCTACAGAGGGGGACAGTAGCGGCCTCTACGCCGTTGATATCGCTGGACGCTGTCTTCTGCGCAAGGTTATGGGCCGTCGCGACAACCGCGATGCGATGGGGATTTGTCATCTCCGATTGCGTGGTGCATGAAACAGCGAGAGCCTGGGCGGTACAAGCAAAATAGATGGCAGCGGTTGAGATAGAGACCAGACTGCATCTTAGACTGAAAGTTGAAACGGCAGATTTGCGTGAGATTCCTATCGTGGTCGCTCAAATTCAGTACGAATAAAGGCGTATGCGCAAAGTACTTCTGCTGGCACGAAAACTGAAGTTCAAGAAAAGACAAGGCGGCGTTGCAACATTGGTTGTTTGTGTTACTAGAAAGACAGAGATACTGCTTCTCGCTGGGAACAGTCTGCTGCCGGTTCGTTGCATATGTGAGCTTCCTCGCCAAGAGCGAATGCGTCGAGTTCCGGCCTGATCTTCTTCCACGTAAGCTCAGCCTCAAGCGAGAACGACTCGTTGCTTTATGGGAATCTCGTACAATAACGCAACGTGGAAAAGGATCCAGATACTGGATTATGATGCCAGAAAGAGCGCGTGATCGATGCTTGCTCTGACCGAAGGGGTCGACCCAGGCACGCTCCAAAAACCTGAATAGTGTTCGAGGTATACCGATCGAGAATCGCATCCTCAAAGTCACCTTCCTGTTCATTTGCTTCTTCGGCGTATTCTTCTGTTTCGCACGCGCGTTGGCCCAGCAAACGCCCGCCTCACTGAATGCAAACAATACGTCGGCTTGCCCTTCCAGTGGGCGACTGCCAGCGCATTGTCACCGAATATTCGGGGGACAGGATGATATCCGGCCACTGGTCGCGACTCCGCAATTCGATGTTCCTGCCGGCAATGTTTCGGATGAGGATCCGCACCCCTATCTAACACAAGGATCGGGGACCAAAATCTTTGCCAACATCATGCTCGGTTTCTGCATTACTTCAGAGAGTGGCGACTGTCATAACAATGTGCAGGTTGGATATTCCTCGAACGATGCCAAGACGGTAGCGGCGCAAGTGGCGGATATCAGGCGACGCCATATCGACGGCGCCATCCTGACCTGGGAAGGAGCGGGCACCAGCGAGGATGCTGCCGCTCTGAAATTTCAAAACTACCTGAACGCGAACGACTGCGTTAATCCTCAAAGCTGTAGTCCGATGTACTTCATCATGTATGACGGTCCATCCACCGGCTACACGGTGACGCCCACTGGAATCTCCGGCACGACAGGAACCAGCTGCCTGCAGAAAAGTGGTGCGGATTATGAGAATTGTGTCATAGCACACATGCGCAATGACATGTGCTATCTAAACGGAAAGCACTGGGGCAACAATGCCTATCAGAAACTGAATGGCCAACCAGTCCTACAGATCTTCCCCGAGGAAGGCGTCATTCCCGAAAAAGGAGCGGCCCCTTCCTGGGAAGATGTGTGGATTCATCTGGCGCAATGGAACCGCGATCTGCCGGGTAACTGCGGCGTGCCACCTTACAACGCTGACAATGGAGTGCCTCTGCTGGTTTTTGAGAATACTGGAGCCTTTACCCACGCAGCTGCCTCGGGAGCATACTACTGGCTGAAGCCGGCAGGGACCGATCCGGAAAAAGATCAGGCTATCTCCAACATTTCACCAGCGGCCAGTGAAGGGTCACTCGACAATTTTTACGAGGCCGCACTGCAACACCCCAACTACTCAATCTGGGGCGGCGCCTTCAAAGGTTTTAACAGCTCTCTTTCCCAGTGGGGGCCTAATAGGATTATGGATCAGGAATGCGGTCAACTCTGGCTGCAGTCTTTGACCGAAAGCAACAGGTACTATACCGCGAGCCCCTTACCCTTTTTGCAGATCGCGACCTGGAATGACTACAACGAAGGCACCGAGATAGAAACTGGCATTGACAACTGCTTTAACGTGAGTGCACGCATCGAAGGCTCCAATCTCGTCTGGAATTTGGACTCAAGCAATAACCCTTTCGCGAGCGTGTCGACTGTGTCTCATATCGAGATCTATGACTCACGAGATGGCCGGCACCTCGTCTTGCTAGGTGACATGCCCGCTGCCTTGAGCGGGACATTTTCGCTCCTCGGCAATGCGTTTTCAGGGAAGCATATGTTGTATGTGCGTATGGTCGGCAAGAATAGTATCTTGAACCGTGTTGCGCCGCCCGTAGCGTTTTCCCGTAGATCCTGAAGTGCCATTCGTCTCGTCTGTGTAAGCGATCCTGTTTTGGTGAAATCCACAATGCAGCGACTTTGCTTTTATGGATCGTTTGATGCTGTGCAACAGGGCCATCCCGCCTACATAACCCCACCTACACGACGCACCCCCCGATGTGCTCCTTCCGAAGCTGGACAGCGGTCAGGCGTGCGCACTATTTCTTACAACACTCCAAATCGTTACTCGGCTTGCTCTTAGTTATGGTCCACGAGCAGCCAGCAATACGAAGAGAAATGCTCTTTGGATTTATCTTGCTTGTTTCTATTAAGAGACTATTTAAAGCAGTTACCAGAGAATTAACGCCGGTTACCTGGCAGACATCACTTAGAGAACTATCTTTGTTGAGGGACTAATTCTGCCTAAATACGCGGTTTAAGTGCGTTCCCACAGAAAGTTGAATAGCATCGTGCGCGTTCGCCGATCGGCCAGGCTTCCGCATTTCAATCAACGAACGATCAACACTTCGGAGACCTAAAATGAACAAGGAAGAATTGGTAAAAGCTTCGGCTAACCGCCGCAATTTTCTGAAGACCGCCGGCATGACCAGCTTGGGACTCGCAGGAGCTGCAGTTATCGGCAGTAAACTGGGGGATCGCGAGCAGCGAGTTGAAGCAGCCTCACTGACAGACGCTGACATTTTGAATTTCGCTCTCAATCTTGAGTATCTTGAAGCCGAGTTCTACGCCATGGCTACTTACGGCGCGAACCTGGTCAAGCTTGGGGTACTTACAGCGGCTGATGAGACCGGCCCAACGACCGGCGGCAACTTAGTTCCCAATTTTTCCTCATCACCCGTGGCGTATGTCGCGACCGGGTTGCGGACAAATGAAATTGATCATGTCATTTACCTGCGTAAAGCTTTAGGTTCAGCTGCAGCGAAGAAGCCCGCCATCAACCTGAATGCGCTTGGCTATGGTTTCTCGAGTGTCGACAGCTTTTTGAAGCTTGCACGTCAGCTTGAGGATGTCGGTGTAAGCGCGTACCTGGGAGCAGCACCGCTCATCAGCAGCAGTACTTACCTGGCTGCAGCAGCGGCCATTCTGAGTACAGAGGCGCAACACTCTGGTTCGATTCGTTTGGCTTGCATTTGGAACGGCGTCAGCAGCCCGGCTGTCGATAAGCTTGACGTTCCTCCCACTTCATCCCATCCATACGATGTCACTTCATCTACCGCATTGAGCATTCCACGGACACCGGCGCAGGTTCTCGACATAGTCTACGGTGGCAGCAACTGCGCAGGCGGCTTCTACCCCATGGGCATGAACGGCAACGTAAAGTGCCAATCCTAGAGCACAAGACACAGCAATATAAAACCCCGGTCGTTGGGCCGGGGTTTTCTTTTGCCCTATTGCAATGATCGGCAGAGAGGCCTGATTGTGGCACTCATGCCGCAGCACAGTTGATAGAGGCCAGGCACGGCAGCCATCGGTGCGGTTTGCGCGCTACGCAAGGTCCAATCCTTTTTTCTTCTGAAGGAGACTGCGGAATATGCACCTATTTCAGTTACGAATCACTTTTGTTCTTAACCAGGTTGCGCATTTAGGTTTCTTTTCAGTCTGCCTTGTAGTGATCGAAGATCACGAAGCTACAGGTTGAACGACATGGACTCTTTCATCCGGCCCGATGGTCATCGTAGATTCCTTCAAGTAGGAGATTGGCCCGGAACTGCAGATGCTCTTTGCTGCGCCCCGCAAGATAGCAGGGAATCACCGCCCGTTCGCGAGGACTCTATCAAGGCACTTCTCAGAGACATCAATGAAGATGAATCCGGTCGGCGCGTTCACTCTCCCCGAGCGAAGTGCGTCACACCACGTCCATAGACGGATCGCAGGTCGAAGTTCTGAGTCAAGCGTCGAGCATGGATGTTCCGCTGCAGTGTGTAAAACCATCCAATCCTCAGCGTCGATTTTCCCTGTGGGATGAACAATTTACGTCAACTTCCGATTTGGTTGCCTGCTCACAAATTTTCTTTCAGAAATCTGCGAAAACCTGCTGATAGCGGTGTACGACTTGTGTACTATCCGTCTTAGCAATGAATTACTTCCTGCCTGAATCACGCAAAACATGAGAAGCACAGGTACAGAGATCTACACACTGACCTAGATGCTGCCATTACTACAAGGCCGACGCCGAGTCCTTGTCTTTCTAACAACGATTTGCAACAAGCCTCAGCGTCATTTTCGATCGCTCAGCATCCGCGTTCGAATCGTTCAACGTGGTGAACATAGCAGAGCACGAAATTCAAGTAGCTTCGTGGACTTGTGCACTGAAG
>CAXTNK010000018.1:57943-59496 GCA_964245665.1 uncultured Acidobacteriaceae bacterium | reverse complement strand
GAAGCAGTGATGATTTTTGACCCTGGGCTCCACTATTTCGCTTAAAGGTAAGAAGTTCATGAAGCTCTTCGGAATTGCCCTCCTCCTGTCCGGCCTGGCTGCCGGGCCCGCTTTCGCCCAATCCGCTGCTGTTATCCCGCCAACAGCTATCTCTTCTGGCGATCTAGTTGGATCAAGTCGATGGGAGTGGAAACATGACGAGGGCACTCCAGGCACATCCACAGGCTACAGCTCATACGCAGTCACGAGTCCATCGATCGACGAGTTGGCGAGACGATTCCATGTAGCATATTCCCACCATGGTGGAGAAATTTACCACCTTTCATTTGGCAATGATAAAGCAGCTACTCATTTTGTCTACGACACCTATGTCTATCTGGCCGACCCATCGCAATTGAAGAACTTGGAAATGGACATGAATCAGGTCATGGCCGATGGAAAAACAGTGATATTCGGCACACAATGTTCCGGCTACTCGGGAACATGGGAATTTGTAACCGTTTCACACAAAAAACCACATTGGAATGTCTCTAACATTGCCTGCAATCCCAAGAACTGGGAAGCGGATAAGTGGCATCATGTACAAATTGCGTCGAGTCGCACCAGTGAAGGTGTTGTCACTTACGAGTGGGTGAATCTTGACGGTAAGTACAGTTATTTTTCGGATGCCAAAGGATCAGCAGCGCTTGCGCTCGGTTGGACAGCAGGAGATCTGCTTTTGAATTTTCAAATGGATGGCGCTTCGGCAGACAGTGGTTCCATCACTGCCTATATCGACAAAATGAAGATATACCGTTGGTGATAGGTGCTTCTACTAAGTTTGCGGAAGCGCGTGCTGGGCATAACAACTAAATTGTCTGTCGCCGGTACTTTTAGATGGTCGCTTCCTGTTTCACGAGTGAGTGGCTTTGTTTACCAAATAATTAGTTACGCCCCTGCGGGCTTTCGATTGCATCCCTTCTTAGCCAGTTAGCCTCTCCCACAAAAACAATGTAAATAGTCGGTCCGACACACTCGGACCCAAAGTAAATAATTCGGTTGCAATGAATAACTTGCATGGTCTTCTAAGTTAGCTATTCAAAAGAAGTTATATTCAAAATATCTTGCATAAAGTGCTTTCAAATCTACTAAAAGTTTGTATCATCTTTTTAAGGCAGTCCTTCAAGGAACATAATCTTGAAGTCAAGTCGTAAGAGGCATGAAGATCCATAAATTCCTGCATACACCAATAACCCTGTAACTTTCTAAGTAAGTCGGATCCAGCTGAGACATTAAGCGGCAGATCAGATTCGCCTGAGACTTGCGAGAAGATGTCGTTAAGACTTAGGTGTAAATTGCAATATTCGGAATCATCCGCCAGGGACGTTGTGTGGGATGGAAGAACTACTAAAGATTTATGGGGTAATTTGTAATGGCAGTTTATCGCTTCGTCGGACTCCTCGCTTTCTCAACCTTTTCCTTCGTAGCAGCTTCTGCAAGCGTCTCCGTAAGCGCACCGACTGCTGGCGCAACATTGACATCTCCGGTCCAATTTGTTGCTTCTTCCTCAAGCA
>CAXTNK010000018.1:33233-57843 GCA_964245665.1 uncultured Acidobacteriaceae bacterium | reverse complement strand
TCTCCGGTCCAATTTGTTGCTTCTTCCTCAAGCAGCTGCTCGAAAGGCGTCGCTTCGATGGGGGTCTATATCGACAACAAATTGACTACCGTCGTCGATGCTCCGACTCTCAATAGCTCGGTCGGGATGAGTGCAGGCACTCACAGCGCGGTGGTGGAAGAGTGGGATAAGTGTGGAGGTGCAACTTACAAAGCGATCAGTGATCTTAAGGTGAAAACGTCAACCAACACTTCTCTTATCCCCTCGACAGCCAAAGTATCGAGTGGTTTGACAGGCTCCGGCTCCTGGGAGTGGGAGCATGACACCGGCACCCCGGGCACCTCTGTGGGTTCAAGCAAGTACGCGGTAAGCAGCCCGTCGTTAGACAAGGAAGCTCGCGAATTCTATGTTTCCTATGCCGACCACGGTGGCGAGCTCTATCACCTGGCTTTCGGAACTGATGCCAGCTCTACTCATTTCGTATACGACACATACGTGTACATAGCAGACCCGTCGCAAGTTGAAAATCTGGAATTGGATATGAACGCTACGACTGCAAATCGGCGTACCGTCATCCTCGGCACGCAGTGCTCGAGCATATCTGGCACCTGGGAATATGTGAAAGTATCAGGAAAGTCGCCGCACTGGACTACCTCCAACATACCTTGTAATCCCAGAAACTGGGCTGCGAATACCTGGCATCATGTGCAGATTGCTACAGAGCGTGACTCAAGCGGGAATGCCACTTACAACTGGGTGAACTTAGATGGGAAGATCAGCTACTTCTCCAATGCCTCGGGACCTGCTTCGCTGGCGCTGGGCTGGGCGGAAGGCAGTCTGCTGCTGAATGTCCAGATTGATGGCGAAAACTCTGGCAGCGGATCGGTCACCATGTACCTTGATGAATTGAAGGTTTATCGCTGGTAGAGACCCAAGTATGTCGATTTGCTGAGCGGGCTGATGACACAAATCAGTCCGCTTTTGTTTTGTGCTTCGCTCAATTAAAATCCTTCGACTCGTTGATTCATCCCAGGCCCGCGGCACATGATTGCGAATCACAAACTAGATGCGCCGACGACCGCTATCAAACAGGGAAGAGCTTCCGCACGTCGGATGGCACCTGAATCTTCGGTCGTCTCAAAGACATGACAGCTCACAGAGTCAATGGCGTCGTCGAGGAGAGTGGACGTCGGCCCACGGATTCAACCTGAGATAAATGGCATCCCAGCGATCCAGGCACCTGGACATGACGCCGGGTTTCTGATTCTGCTTGCGCGGGGGGCAGCGACTGCTTGGGTCTGAGGGTGTGAGTAGTCTGAGGGTAGCGTGTTCCTTTGCCTGCTGCGGGCGCATTCCGTCGATCAATTCGAGCATCTCCGTATTACCCATATGAGGAATAGTACCCATCCGTTGTTACACCAAGGTCAATCTGCCGCGAAAGAAGCAAGAATTAGAATTCGTGCTTCATTCGCTGTGGCAGGAGGGCTTGAATGAGCTGCGGGTTGAGCGAGCGCTCGCCCGTGGGTGCCCGGGCCGCTTTTAGAAGCCATGAGCGTTGGTCTAATGGGAGCGCTCCAGCAACCCGTTTGGCATACCCAGGCCAAGTGGTTGTGGGGGCGCTCATCAGGCTGGAGCCTGTAACAGGACCACCCGAGAGAGTAACAATTACATGCTGCCCAGTGAGTGTAATAGAAATAATTCGTAGCCTCCAAGTGGGGTTCCGTTGGCCCTGATGTGCGATATCGAAAAGTTTGTAACGCCCCTATACCTGATCACTAGGGAGTTACAAATATGTCCAAAGTTACAAGTCTTGTCCTGTCAGCCGCTTTTTCCCTTTTCATGAGCGCTCAACCTCTCCATGCGGAGGACATTACAGTCGGCGGCCAACTCACGGAATATCCGATTCTGGTACAAGCCCTGAACAACGGCTGTGATGGGCTGACCCCAATCTCCTTTGGCTACTCGGTAGACGATCAGCAGAAGCTAATGCTTGGTACGTCGGCGGATGAAATCAATCAAACGGACACGACGATCATGCCTGGCAAGCATACGATTCACTTCAAGTCTTGGAATAAAGACGGTATCTGCCCGGTGGTCGACCTGAGCTTTACTGTAGCCGCCCAGGCTCCGAGTCCTGGTGGCAATCACGTCATCCCAACCAACGCGGTGGTTACGACTGGAATGGACGCATCGAGTCACTGGGAATGGAATCATGATCCGGGCACGCCCGGTACGTCTGTCGGCTCGACCTCATATCCAGTGAGCGACCCCTCAATCGACAAGTTAGCACGTGAGTTCAAAGTCTCGTACGCGGACCATGGAGGCGAGATCTATCACCTGTCTTTTGCCAATGACAAAGTTGCAACCCACTTTGTCTATGACACTTACGTGTACATCTCCGATCCCTCACAACTAGCGAACCTTGAAATGGATATGAATCATGTGATGGCGGATGGCAGAACAGTCATACTCGCCACCCAGTGTTCCTCATACAGCGGTCGATGGCAATATACCGGCTCCCACAAAGGCGGGAGCCACTGGTATACCTCTAGTCTTCCATGCAGTCCTGAGAAGTGGACTGCCAACACGTGGCATCATGTACAGATTGCTACCCATCACGACAGCGACGGGAATGCGACCTACGACTGGATCAATGTCGATGGTACCTACGGTGACTTCAAGGATGCAAGCCTACCGTCTGTGCTATCCCTCGGATGGTCCGCCGGAGATATACTCATCAACTTTCAGCTCGATGGCGCCAACAAAGACAGTGGCTCCATTAAGGCGTACACGGACAAACTCACTGTGTATCGCTGGTAGCAATGAGACAAGTACATTGGAGCCGGCACCGACATGCCCGTATTCCTCAAGGTTGAAGGCAGGCTCTGAACAAATAGCTACAGCGATTCATCAAGGCCGTGGCTCAATGCTGTCTTGCGCGTGGTTACCAGATTACTGCCGGACCCTGCATTGGATAACGAACGATTTTTCACCTTTTGTTCATGATGCCTTAACATCTGATCAACGAGGTTGAGAATGTCAGGCCAGGCTTTAAGGCTTCTTTTGATCGGCTGTATCGCGCTTGTTATATTGGTGCCTTTGTTCGCAGTGCTGATGATGACGCAGCACAGTTCCTAGGCAACCTAGGTGTTTTAGTGAGTTGAACCTTTTTCGAAAAGAGCGGACGGCATCTCCACAGGCGAGTAGTTCTGTCGAGTGCTGGCACCTTGCTTGACAGGGATGTCGTCCAGGTTTCGAACCTGCCGCAGTGTATTCGAGGTCGTTGTTTTCCGTACCTCACTCTGTTGTGGACAAGGGTACGGCGGAAGCTGACTCCTCTCTGGAGCCCTTTGCAAGGCACTGCACCAGGATCCTTGCAACCCTAAGCGTCCCGACGATCCCGAAACCCTATCTTAAAATCCCATAAGCGTTGGACTGACCAAATGGTTCCCCCTCCCGGATCTCGCGCGCGAGGCGACGAGTTCTGTCCAAAGTTGCGTTCCCGTAATTCCGTATCATTTGCTCCGGTTCTCAGGTCAAGCTGATTGGTTGCACAGAAGCCGGTGCCAGCGGCTATTGGTAGCGACCAGACAAGCCTCCTTGCGGCAGCTTGAGTATGCAGAGGCACCTCGAAGAGAAATATGGTGCCCGTAAGGTTGCATATCCATTAAGGCTGCCCCACCAGGAATGCCTGACAAATAACGACACCTTCGTCGAATGCCTGACAAATAACGACACCTTCGTCGAAGCCTGTTCTCGTTTGAGCGAATTCTATTACTCAAGTGCAGGCAGCCGTTATTAGGGCTGAAGAAAAATCTGAAACTGTCGATGAATAGAGCAGCGTGGGATTCCTGCAGATAAAAGGCCTCTGCGCTGAGGCTATTTACAAGAAACAGGTGCGGCGTGAACTTTCTTCCCTGGTTATCTGTATTACTGATTACATTTACTTCTTCCGCATGGGCAACAGTGTCTGTAGCTACACCAGCAAATGGGGCTACAGTTGGAACCTCCGTGCACTACCTGGCCACCTCATCTTCGAGCACCTGCAAGGCTGGTGCCGCATCGATGGGCGTATATGTCGATAACGTACTGGTCTCAGTGCAAAACGGGTCAAGCTTTGCTGGCAACATCACTCTTGCCCCAGGCCATCATCATACCGTGGTTGAGGAGTGGGATCATTGCGGAGGGGCCACTTATACCAAGGTAGATGTCCAGGCGGTGGCGCCTGCAGCAACCGTTGCTCTAAGTGCCAGCCCTAATTCCATTACTTACGGCGGCTCCGCAACGCTCATTGTTTCAGCATCAAATGCAACACAAATAAAGGTCAGCGGTTCAGATGGCAGCAGCTACTCGATGGCAGGCACCGGCGGGACTCTTGTCGTTGATCCTACCCAGACTGTTCTTTACACAGCAACCGCGACCGGGTTAGGCGCCAGCGGGTCGAGTAGTACCACCGTGACCGTGAAACCATTGACACCGACAGTTAACTTGGTCGCCAGTCCCGTCACCGTTGTTTCCGGCAAATCCTCGATCATTACAGTTTCTGCGGTGAATGCGACACAAGTGAAACTATCCGGGTCGGATGGCAGCTCTTACGTTCTGGCGGCCCCCGGGAGCGTTCAAGTCCAGCCCAAACAGAGTAGCACGTACCCGGCAGTCGTTGTCGGAAGCGGCGGCAGCGTCTCCGCCAACACTGTCCTTACTGTCACGCCCGCTGCGCCGATTGTAAGTGTGATCGCTAGTCCTTCAACGATCACATTAGGTAACTCATCTCTACTCCAGGTCGCCGCTTCTGGTTCTCAGTCGGTAATGGTATCCGGATCCGATGGCAGCCAATATATTGTTGCCTGGAACGGCGGAAGTATTTCCGTCAATCCGACGCAAAGTACCACATACACCGCCGCAGCCACCGGATCTGGCGGGACCACTTTGGCCGTCACCACCATCACTGTCAAAACCGCTGCGCCTACCATCGCCATGACCGCCAGCCCGACGACAATCGTGGCCGGAAAGTCTTCGCTGTTGACCGTGGCGGCGACCGGTTCGACATCAGTACTGGTAACCGGCACGGATGGCAGCAGTTATACGCTGGCGAAAACCGGGGGAACGCTATCTGTCAGTCCAAAAGAAACCACTACCTATGCTGCCTCGGCAGCGGGGCCAGGCGGTCTTGCTACCGCAGACTCAACACTAACTGTCACTGAAGCACCTCTTACTGTCACGGCGATCGCAAGCCCCAGTGTAATCACGTCGGGAGGGTCTTCGGTCCTCACCGTCGCCGCCACTTCGGCTAATCAGGTGGCTGTGATCGGCTCCGACGGCAGCAGCTACGTCATGGCCGGCGGCGGCGGCAGTATCGTGGTCACTCCCAAGCAAACCACTACCTATACAGCGACAGCGACTGGCGGTAACGGAGAAGTCACTGCCAACGCCGTCGTCACTTTTAATACGCACTCTATACCTACTGATGCAACGTCTTCCGGCTTTCTGGAAGGCTCGGCCAAGTGGGAATGGAATCATGATCCAGGCACTCCCGGTAACTCGGTCGGATCCAGTCAGTTCCCGGTAACATCACCGTCGATGGACAGTAAAGCACGAGAATACTCGTTCTCGTATTCCGACCACGGCGGCGAGATATATCATCTGTCATTCGGTCGGGACGCTTTGGCGACTCACTTTGTGTATGACGTCAACGTCTATCTGACTGATCCATCTCAAACGCAAAATATAGAGATGGATATGAACCAGGTCATAGCTGACGGCCAAACCGTGATCCTGGGAACGCAATGCGCAGGTGGGAGCGGGACGTGGGAATACACGACGACAAGTAGCAGCGGTACTCACTGGTCCAAGTCGAATATTCCCTGTGATCCGACTAAATGGTTGGCAAACACCTGGCACCACATACAAATCGCTACGCATCATGACGCTACTGGTCTTGTGACCTATGACTGGGTGAATGTCGACGGCACATATAGCGACTTTCAAAATGCCACCGGCATTTCTGCTCTCAGCCTGAACTGGGCGGCTGGCGACCTCCTGCTCAATTTCCAGCTGGATGGTGCTAGTCCTGCAAGTGGCTCGGCTACCGTATACACTGACCAGTTGCAAATTTACCGCTGGTAAGCGCATGTGAGTTCTAACTGCTTGCTGCTTATGTGTCGCGAGAGGAACCTCGCGACACATTGTGGCCCTGGCAGTTGGATAGAGAAGTCGCGTTCATTTCGTCGCCGCTATTCACGTCTCAAAGGGCTGCCCCCTGCGCATTAGGGTGCAGTTCCGGGGGTAGGGAGGTTGATCGGCTGTATGGACTGTCCCGGCAACTCATCGCGACCGACGATGGTTACGATCTCTGACGATGGGTGTTGATCGTGAGTGACACCCATCCAAAGCATTGTCAGGATGGTCTGTGTTCAAGGGTCCGAGTCTGAGCGCTCAATTTATGGTAGCGAGTTTGTCCTGGGCCTATCATCGGAAAAACAGCATTGGTTCGACTCTGCCGCGAGCATTCATGGTGAAGAGCTTTCTTTGGCTACCAGCAGGTTGAAGATGCTCTAAACGAATGCTAAGTGGCATTAAAGGCTTTGCACACTTGCTGGAACTATTTGAGAATGTTGGACGGCGTTCTCATCTTCCATAAAGATGCTGAGAACAGACGCAACCACGCATTCGAGCGATACGGGCAGACTAAGGTGCCTGCTTTATTAAAGCGATGCGACACTACAGATCCAAGCAAGCGACCTGAAGCAGCATGAGTACCAGTGCTTTTAGTTAGACATATGACGAGCCTCTATACGAACAGCAAGCCGGAAACAGTACAGCCCGATGGCCAGGATGAGTCCAAGAAAAAGAAGAATCAGGATATGGGTCATGGCAGGGCCGCTTTGTCCAGACAACAAAGATTCTGTTGCGAAACCACAACAATAAACGTGCGTGAACATCGTCGTCAAGGCACCCGTAAACCCAAAAAACAATGTCAGAAGTTCGATGCCACTCAACACTGTTGTACCTGCTGCTCTGAAGTCAAATGCTAAAAGCCGAGTTCATGCGTCAGTGGATCCGGGTCTGAAGTCATCGACGGTATTCTTCTGTCCAGAGGCGGCTTCATTGTGACAGACGAAAACTCGACTTCATCAACATAAAGGATAGCTTCGGCCGCACGGTACCTATGAATGCCTTGCTTTCAGAGCTCTGAAACAGCGACATATTTAGTACGCAGACGGGATGAACTTTGTCTACCTGGCAGGCCGGCTTGGGACTTACATCCCAGATGAGGTTCAAGTCTCCGCGCATTTCGCGGCCGTCGAAAATTCATGGCCTTTCACCTTGGCAAGATAATTGTGCACTAAGCGGTTAGAGTCGGCCGTATTTATCCCGTAGAACTTGAACGGACGGCTTCCTGCTGCGAGACTCAGCGATGTTTCGAGAGTCTTGCTCGAATCCGCCGTGTACTTCCTGTCGCGATCCGCCCTTAGCACCACCCGCGCAATGGTTCCTGTTAGAGCCCACAGAGCCTTTTCCATGCCCGCGATGCCACTGTTGCACCGCCCGCCAGGAAACATATGTCGATCTCTGGTGATGTCGGGCTACGCAAAATGTATGCCGATATGTAGTTTGAGTGCAGTGGTCCCAAATCAGTCGTCAATATCCGCAAAGTAGATTACCGCATCAAGCACCCCTTCCCCCGCACACCCGACGCCACTGGCCAATCCAGCCGCGATTATCTTTGCGCTCCGGATTTGCATCGCTTTTTTCGAGCAACAACCATCGAGCAACAACGTCGGTCGACTGTTTCCACCCGACACAAAATATCATCTCCGCTTTACCATGGCCCTTGAAATCTCATGATAACAACCGGCTGATCATCTGATCTTGCGTGGCACACTTAGTTGCTGTCATCTACACGTGAAGGGTGTGTTCTCCATTGCCGGGCTAACCGAAAACTATCCTTGCTACGGAGGATTCATGCCACTTTGTAGGAGGTCGGGAGCTACCAGTTCATTACATCCACTGCCTAGGCAAGAAGATAGCTACCCGAAACAGGGGATTTCGAAATCCTGGTTGCAAGACTGGCTGAAGCTTGAGAGAACCGGGCACAACGATCATGACGAGGCTTAGAGAAGACAGGGAAGGTGAGCGAAGCATCGTAATGGAACTCCGGGCGGCAGCTAATCGGGCGGCGGCTTTCTCCTGGGTAAGAGCCTGCTTCAAGATCAACACACGAAATCTTTCAGGCCACCATCCCGACTTATCACCTAATCACGCCATAGCGGACTTAGCGTACAGCGCGGCGCGCTTCAATGTCTCCTGATCCTCAAGGCGAGATTACGCGTGTCATTCCGGATCGTGAACGGTTGCTGAGCGTGGTCATCTGTAGAATTCAGTGTCAGGCAGGGCCACTCCCGCTCATTGTGAGCATGCCATCCTCGAAGACGACCAAGTCGAATTTTTTTCGACTGGTTAGTGCTTCCGGGGAGGAAGTGGTAACTAACGGAAGTTCGCACATGATGGTACTGAGGAATATTCGAAATTGAGAGTTACCTAGACGGACTCAAAGCATTTACAGTACCTCTTGTGTGACGACTTTGCGTTCTCGTTGCGACTCTTTCACGCGAGAGGTATTCGCCAGACGCGTACGGTGCACTTTATAAATCTGCCGTTCCAAAGAGAACGGAATTGCGACACACTTTCTGCTTTAGTGAGTATTGTTCGATCCCCGCATATAGTCGATTTTTAGCTCGTTCATACACTGGAAGGATATCTTGTGATCAAGGTACGCACCCGCCTGTCTCACTGCTGGATTGCCAAGCCATTGGCATCGATCTGCCTGCTCTTTACATTCTCGATTCTTTTCGGGTGCGGCGTAACAGGCGTCAGCAGTACATCTACGGTCACTCCAACGGTGAACATCGCCGCGAGTCCGACGACCATCGCTGCTGGTGGGAAGACGATGTTGACGGTTACGGCAACTGATGCGAGTGCGGTAACTGTCACCGGATCCGACGGGAGTTCCTTCGCTCTACCAGGGACAGGCGGTTCTCAGTCCGTCAGCCCGACCAGCAATACGACCTATACAGCGGCCGCCAATGGCGCAGGAGGCACAGCTTCAGCTGTCGCGGCCGTGACCGTGTCCGCTGTCGTGCCGCCGCCTACAGTCAAAATGGCCGCGAGCCCTGCATCCATAACGACGGGTGCCACGTCGACACTGACCGTAGTTGCTTCGAATGCGACCACGCTGGCAATAGCCGGCTCTGATGGCAGCAATTACAAGCTTGCGTCCGCGGGTGGGACGCAAGCGGTTAAACCAGCTGCCACAACTACCTACACTGTCACCGCCACAAGTACCGCTGGCTCGGTGACTGCTTCCACTATCGTCACGGTTCTGCCGGCAGCACCACCGGGCGCACCCAGTGTCACCATTACGGCAACTCCCCCCGACATTGCCGCAGGCAGTGCATCGACCCTTATGGTAGTAGCAACCAATGGCACAGGTGTCACGGTAAGCGGTTCGGATGGCAGCAGCTTTAGCCTGACTGCAACTGGAGGTATGAAAACTGTAAGCCCCGTCGCGACAACCAGCTACACGGCTACGGTTACCGGCGTCGGAGGCACTGCCTCTGCTGACGCTACCGTCACTGTTGTCCCAGTCGTCGTTGCGCCTCCCGCACCAACTGTGACCCTAGTGGCAAGCCCGACGTCGATCACGGCTGGCGGCAGTTCCGTCTTGACCGTCAAAGCAACACAGGACACCACTGTGACAGTGACCGGATCCGATGGCAGCAGCTATAGTCTGCCGGCTGTCGGTGGCACCCAATCTGTCGTGCCCGTCTCCACCACGACGTACACTGCCAATGCCACTGGCGCCGGTGGAACTGTCTCTGCGAGCGCGACAGTTAATGTGTCTCCTGCCGGCAACGTGTCAGCAGTCAACCACGTCATTTTCATGCTTCAGGAAAACCATACCTTCGACAACTACTTCGGTATGTTGAATCCATATCGCCAGTCGCATGGGTGGAATATCGGCGATGACGGCAACACCTACGATGTTGACGGGATCGACGATAAGCTGAATACCAGTAATCAGAATGCCGAGGGCGTTTCATTTCCGCTGTTCAAACTAAAGAGCACCTGCATTGATGATGCCTCCTCGGACTGGCTGGCCAGCTATGGAGACGTGAACCGATTTGACTTTTTAACCACTCGTCCTATCCAGGAGAACGGTTTCGTCCACAGCGCTGAAGGGTATGCGACGAACTGCGCTTTGACCCTTGCATGTTCCGGAGATTTTACGGACACAGCCGGTCAGCGTGCCATGGGCTACTACGATCAGGACTATCTGAACTACTACTACTACATGGCGTCCCAATTCGCCGTCTCTGATCGCTGGTTTTCACCGCTTTCGAGCAAGAGCAATCCCAACCGCATTACAACGCTCACTGGCGGCACGACACGAGGCCTGGCTTACGATCCAGGCTACGATGACAAAGTCGGCGCGCTGAACATCCCCTCCATCTTCCAGGAACTCGATAGCGCCAACGTTTCCTGGAAAGTCTATTACACGGTCACTGCTGCAGAATGCGCCAGCGGAGACGAGTGTGGCACGGGAGCCGGAGCATTCCCTGCAACTACTCTTGGCTATCTCATCGATTCGCGAAAGTATCTCTATGTGAATTCGACGCATGCGACCTGTGTCGCACCCACGCAACCGTCCAGCGTGGTCGGCGATACCTCGAACTACTTCTGCATCGATCCAAATCACGTGGCGCCGCTGGCCAACTACTTCACCGACCTCGCGAATGGAACACTCGCCAAATTCAGCTTCATCGAGCCGGGCTACGGTATCAATGACGAGCATCCCGGATCGTTCCAGCCTGTGCTGCTTGGACAGACGCAAGTGGCCAAGATAGTGAATGCATTCATGGATAGTTCCTCATGGCAGGACTCCGTCTTCTTCTTTAGTTACGACGAAGGTGGTGGGCCCTACGATCACGTTCCGCCGGTGCCTGGACATTCCAATGACAATACGGATGCCGCGTTGGGGATGATACCAGATATTGCTTCGATCTCAGTGAACGCGGACGCTTATCTTCCATGCGTGCCGGCTGTGTCGCCTGCCACTGCTCACTGCGATCTCCGAGCCAGCAGTCCCGGTGCACACGCCGGGGATGCAGCTGCAGAGAAGGGCTTTGCTGCCCAGCTCGGATTCCGTCTGCCCAATATCGTCATCTCACCGTTCACCCGGAAGCATTACGTTTCACATGTACCGATGGACCACACAGCTGTCATCAAGTTTGTGGAAAACCGCTTTATCGGCCCCTCAGCGCATCTGACGGCTCGCGATGCGGCACAGCCGAATCTTCTCGACTTCTTCGACTTCAACGGAGTTCCCTGGTCCACGCCGCCGCTCCCGCCCGTTCCCGTGAGCAATCAATCGCTCGGCAGGAATACCTGCACGCCTGCATCGATGGGGCCGTAGTGCACACGATAGACGATCCATGCGCTACTTTGCTGCAAGGCGCGACCGGATGATCGAGCGCCCTGACAAAGACGACGTAACCAGCGTCAAGCTCTGCGAAAGCAAGTCTTAAAGTCAAACAGAGTTGAATTGCTGATGGTAAGCGGAGCATTGCCGCGATAGCGAAGGGATCCGATGAGCTTCAGCGTGTCCTCTTGGTCGATCTCTTGAATATCGGGTGGGGCTCGTGCACATCTTGCTGCAGCTTTGTGGATGACCATCGCAGCTCGCAGGCAAGAACTTCCGGAAGTAGGCTGGATCCGTTGAAGGAATTTCGGCCTGTCATTTCTCATTTGGCTCAGCACGCCTGGTGCAGCTTTCTATGCGCAGCAGGAGCCAGGTCATTCACAATGCTTGAACAGTTACCTGGCGTGACGGAACAATCTATCTCTTGTGCATTAGGTTTGGTGTGTTTTGCATTTGGCAATGCGCTCCATCAGTCTGGCGACGATCGCGTTGAATCCTTTTGTTCTGTCGTAATTTTCGCCGCATAATGTCGGACGTTATGACGCACGATTCAAGGAGTCACATTGATTGCGTGATGACGCAATAAGAAGCCACAATCCGGATTCGGGATGCTGATCCTTCAGGACTCCAAATGGAACACTCCGCCAAACGCCGTCGCTTCTGGTGCAGGCTCCGGAAACTCCCCAGAAACGGAAAGATCGATCACGCTGCATCGATGCGTTTCTTGCACGGAACTCAATCCTTCTCGAGTGTTCGACATGAGTGGCTGATAGCAGTCCATGCAGATGGAACGATGCTTAGTGTCGTACGAACAGGAAACTACTTGAAATCTTTGCAGACTCATGGGAAGCACACCTCAGATCAGGATCCGCAGGGTGTGTGGATCTCCTGCGCTCTTACTGAACGTAATCAAGCGGCGTACAGGATTGGTCCTTGCAAAGAAGTCCCTTGCAGCTACACGAAAGGGAACCGACCCTTTCGCACTGACAGAGGCTTACGTTAAGCTGCGCCAGCTCATTATGAACTCGGTGAAGTCACCTGCTTCGAAGCTGAATCAGGACAAGGCGTGATGCCCTCTTCCGGTTCTGTGCCAGCCAACCTCTCGCTCGGGATACCTGTTTTTATTGAATATTCTTATTATGTGTTGAACTAATTTTCGGTTGTCGGCAGCCTGATCTTGTAAGCCAGGAAGCCCGCGCTGCTGAAACATGATGATGCCGCGAGCCTGACCGATTTGCTCAACCTCGTGAAGAAGTCTCACCAAAACAGACACTCTGTTGACCCGTGTTCGATAGACCCGATGCCTGTTAAGATTCAGGACATGCGAATTGGCTATGCTCGCGTCTCAACAGACGATCAGACGCTCGATCTGCAAAGACAGGCATGCGAACGGGCCCGATGTCGTGAAGCCTCTGATGACCCTGCCAGAGGTAAGGACGCTGGCAGGCCGCAACCTGAAGGCTGCCTCAAGCGCCTGCGTAACGGCGATATGTTGGTCGTATGGAGACTGGACCAGCTGGGTCGGAATCTCGCCGATCTCATCCGGCTCATTGCCGGCATGGACCACCGGAAGATCGATATCGAATCGCTGAGTAAAGAGATCGAGACTGCTTCACCAGCGGGCCGGCTTGGGTTTTACGTCTTTACTGCCCTCGCCGAGTTCGAACAGAACCTTATTCGAGAGAGGACCGTCGCTGGGCTCACAGCTGCCCGCGCTGGTGGTCGCAAAGGCGGACGCCCGTCGAAGCTTTCTACGGAGGAAATCAAAACCATCCGTGCTTTGCTCCAATCCTCGGAAACACCTTTCACTGAAATTGCTGCGCGCTTTGGCGTTGCCAGATCAACCCTTTACCGGAACGTACTGAAGCCTTCCGGCTGAGCGCATATCCCGGTCTGCCTCTGTCCTTAGCGTATTTAGTTCCATTCTTGAGGCACACCCTATATGTCGCCGAGCTTAAGCACTCCGATCGATGCGAGCCAGCCCGTGAATGAGGCATCCTCCATCAGCCGATTGTGGGCTGACTCCATCAATCTCGTCCGATTTACTTCGCGTACTTTGCGCGAGCTCTTTCATCCGCCATGGGACATCGAAGAAATCTCTCGACAGCTCTATGAAATCGGCTGGCGTTCGGCCATTCTCATCCTTATCGCCGGGCTGGTGGTGGGCATTGTTGTCGCTGAACTGGTCTGGGTAGCGCTTGTGAATTTTGGTGCGGTTGATTCTGTTATCCCCGCCGAGCTGTCACGCACGATGTTTCGACAGATGGGACCATTGATGACCGGCCTCCTGATCTCTGGACGTGTGGGCGCGTCGATAGGCGCCGAGCTTGCTGTGCTACGTATTACGGAGCAGATCGACGCACTGGATGCCCTCGCCATCGACCCTTTCCGATACCTGGTCGTCAGCCGTGTCATTGCGTGCATCCTTGCCTTGCCCATCCTGACCACGCTTATGAGCTTCGCTGAAATTGCAGGCGGCTACGTGTGGGAGGTGGCACACGGAGAGATGCCTCTGCAGCTTTACGCTGGGCGCGTCTTCGACAGGGTCGGTTGGGGAGATTACATCCTGCCGACGCTAAGTACCGCTCTCCTGGGTTTTCTGATCGGCACCGTTTCTGCTTTTCTCGGGTACACAGTCGAAGAGAATGCAGTTGGAGTCAGGCGCGCTTCCATGCACAGCGTCGTCCTCTCCTCTTTATTCGTGATTGCATTTAGCGTCGTTCTAAATCTGCTTATGACTCTCTGGTTTCCGGTGGCGACCCAATGAGCCAGGATGAAGTTGCGGCTGTCCGTTTCGATCGCGTCTCCAAATCGCTGAGAGAAGAACACATCCTTGATGACGTGAGCTTTTCAATTCCACGCGGCACCGCACTGTCGATTCTCGGGCGACGCGGGGCAGGCAAGACGATCGCTTTGAAGCTCTCGATAGGGCTGGGGAAGCCCGATCAAGGCAGAGTGCTGATTAACGGCGAAGATGTAAATACCCTGGATACTCCGGATCTTTTGCGTGTCCGGAGATCGACCGGGTTCGTATTTCAGAACTCTGCTGTCTTTGACTCCGTGACTGTAGCCGAAAACATAGCACTCCCTTTGCGCTACAACAGTGGCATGCCGAAAGGTGAGATCGACAGGAAGGTTCATCAGCACCTGCTTCAAGTCGGCCTGGAACGGGATGGAAGCAAGATGCCGGACAAACTTTCCGTCGGCATGCGCAAGCTCCTTGGATTCGCACGGGCGCTTGCCTGCGACCCTGCCATTCTGCTGCTCGATGATCCCTGGAATGGTGTCGATTCCACCACTGCTGCCTCGATTCGCAAGCTGCTGCTCGATCTAAAACAAAACCGGCAGACGACAATGTTGATCATCGCGAACAGAATTTCTGCGGTGCGAAGCATCTCCGATCAGATCGCCGTGCTTGATGGCGGACGTTTGCTCGCATGCGGTCCCATCACCGAAGTGGAGCATTGCGAAAACTCCCTCGTGAAGCAGTTCATCTCCCAGGAGGATTTCTGATGCCCCCCTCTCATAATGTGTGGACCCGGGTCTTTCTAATTGGAGGTTTGATCCTGTTCGTGATCGGCCTTTTGTTTATCAGCAACCGTCAGAAGCTTTTCGATCGCAATTTCGAAGTGTACGCGGAGTTCGATCGAGTGAACGGCTTGCAGAAGGGGGCAAAGGTCCATGTGTCAGGCATGGAGGGTGGCGAGGTGGTGGAGACGCAGATCCCCACACGGTCGAACGGAAAGTTCCGCCTCAAGCTGCGCATTCAGCAAGATCTACATCCGTTGGTGTCAGATGATTCGGTCGCAACCATCAAGACCATGGGTCTGGCGGGCAACAGTTTCATCGACATCCAGAAAGGGACACTGCACGCTGCTGAAGTCGCTTCCGGAGGGACCCTGCCCAGCAAGGAACCCTTTGACATTTCTGACCTCGAAGAGCAAAGCAGCAGCCTGATGAAAACGACGCAGGCGAGTATCAACGATCTACGAGGGCAGGCGGATAGTACGCTCCAGTCGCTAAACTCCGCGGCACGCCAGACCGACCAGACCATCGCCGCCGCTCGCCCTGATCTGCTGGCAACAGCGACCGCCGCGAGAAAGACCTCTGAGAACCTGCGAGACGTTGTAACGCAGCTACAACACGATCAGGGAACCATCGGTGAGCTGTTGATGGACCAGAAACTCGCAGGTTCTGTCAGTCAAACGGTAGAGAATGCGCGTCAATCATCGTTGAATTTGGAGAACGCCACCGCGCGCGCGAACGACACGCTGGCCGACTTTCAGAGGAAGGATTTGCTTGGTCGCGCACAGGCAGTGCTGGATAACAGCCGGCAGATGACGGAGAACCTGAACCGGGCGATCACCGGCTTCACGAGCAGTCCACCAGGCGATGAAGCCGCAGCCACACACCTGCGCGACACTCTGGCCAGCGCCCAGACGACCATGGCCAACCTGGCAGCAGATTCCGAGGCAGTCCAACATAACTTCCTATTGCGCGGATTCTTTAAAAAACGTGGTTACTTTGACCTGAATCACATGACGCCGGCGCAGTACAGGTCGAGCAAGTTCCTGAAGGGCACGTCGAGTGAGCGAGCCTGGCTGAGTGCGACAGAACTGTTCTCCTCCGGGCCTGACGGCAGGGAGGCATTAACGGATGCAGGTCAGCGGCAGGTCGACAGCGCAATGAATAGCCTCGTTCCATATTTGCCGAACAGTCCCCTGGTGGTGGAAGGCTATGCGGTGCAAGGTCCACCGAGTGAGCAGTACCTGCGAGCCAAGCGGCGTGCGACGATCGTGCAAAGTTATATCGAAAGACGGTTTGGCCTGCAGGCGAACATGATCGCCGTGATGCCCATGTCCGACTCGGTCCCGCCAGGCCTCGGCAAGTCTACCTGGGACGGCATCTCCCTGGTGACCATTCGTTAAGATTGGACCCGAGTGAGGGGAATGAATGCTTATCAGAGATACCTCATGCGGCTACCACTCGCTTTGAAGCTGGAGAGGATCCGGTCATGTAGGTTTGCCTCAAGGTCCTTGGTGTACATAAAGTTGCTTTTCATCAGCTCGCGCCTTGAAGAGCTTCAACATCCAACAAGGTCCAAGATCAGCTGCTTGCAATCGTTTGTTCTGCGCTGTGCGATTGGCAAAAGAGGGAAGTTGCCAGGTATCTGTGTCGAACGATGGTGACGAGCGCGACAAGGCCACAAAACCAGAAGGTGGATCAACGAGCACAAAGCATCTCGTACCAGGCCGCATAGGGAGTGTTCTTCGCGAGATGCCTGTTGTAGTCGGGGCTGCCATCTGTCCACCAAACATCTCCACGCTCGCCGAGTTGCCGTTTCACCTCATCGACAACTTGTCGAGCACGCTCTCGAGCATGCACGTCGTTCGAACGCATGGCAGCGCCTTTCGTTCTGCGTGCTTCCATTAATTGCTTCACCAGGATTTGCTTTTGTTCGCTGGACAACTGCGGATTAGCCGCCCGCCAGAGTCGGCCGCGTACGACGAAGTAGCGGCCATCTGGCGTGGTAGGTAAGGCCGGCGGCAGCTTTCCTGCTTCGCGGTTTCCACGATCTTTCACGACTTGATAGTAATGGATGTGAGATCCAGTTCCTCTTCAACTGTTTCGAGTGCTCGGCGCATCTCAAGGCTTATCTCTCAACGACCCATCTATGGTTTACGAGGAAGAGTCGATTCGCTTTACAGGCTATTTTGGTCGTTTTCCTGGTGGATCATTTCGGCCCCTTGTTGATCCTGCAAAGTGCAAGTCGTACTTCCTGATGCCGGTGCGCGAATGACTCTCGAGAGGCGCCAGGACGGATCAGGCTTTGGCCCTTTTTGATGCATACTATTTTGGGGAGTCACATGTCGAATCTCAAAGAACCGCTCCGAACGCTCACAGGTGTCGCAGGCCTAGATGATATTCTTCGCGGGGGCCTTCCGAGCGGGCAGATGTACCTTCTTGAGGGTGATCCGGGTACTGGTAAAACGACAATCGCACTCCAGTTCATGCTCAAAGGGGCGAGTTTAGGAGAGCGAACTCTTTACGTAACGCTGTCTGAATCGAAGGCTGAACTCGAGGCCGCAGCGTTTTCGCACGGTTGGTCGCTGGATGGCGTTGAGATTGTGGAGTTCGTACCGGAAGAGGCTGCCCTCAATGCAGAGGATTCGTACACGGTTTTCCATCCCAACGAAGTCGAATTGGCCAGCACCATAAAGAAATTGATTGAAGAGATCGAACGGGTCCAGGCTCAGCGAGTCGTACTGGACTCGCTCTCGGAACTACGCTTGCTAGCTGCTGAACCCGTGAAATACAGACGTCAACTGCTGGCCCTCAAGCGCTACTTCGCGGGTCGCGGCATGACGACTCTACTGCTAGACGACAGAAGTGGTGAAGGGAGTGACGTTCAACTGCAGTCGATCGCCCATGGGGTCATCCGGCTGCAGAAGAATCCGCGCTCTTATGGCATTACCCGGCGCCAGGTGGAGGTTCTCAAGGTTCGCGGCTCTGGCTTCCGAGAGGGGCTGCATGATTACTGCATCAGCGCAGGGGGGCTTGAGGTCTTCCCCCGTCTGGTGGCAGCGGAGCACCCTTCAGAGTTCGTCGAACAGCTCCTGCCAGCCGGTATGCTCGCGCTCGACTTGATGTTCGGTGGTGGTCTAGATCGTGGCTCGAGCACGCTGATCACCGGTCCGACCGGCGTCGGCAAATCTTCATTGGTGATGCAATACCTTGTGGCTGCCACCGCTCGCGGTGAACGGGCTGCTCTCTATACGTTTGATGAGTCGGTGCGCAGTGCCTGTATACGGGCTACGTCTCTCGGTCTTCCTGTAAATGATCAACTCGCTAGTGGAAGGCTGACTCTGAAACAGATCGATCCTGCCGAACTTAGTCCTGGAGAGTTCGTCGCTCAGCTACGGCGTGCAGTAGATGAAGAGCAGGCGCGAGTGATTGTGATCGATTCATTAAACGGTTTCCTGCATGCCATGGCTGGCGAGTCAGAGCTACCTCTGCAACTCCACGAGCTCCTGACCTTCCTGGGTGGGCGCGGCGTTGCGACTTTTCTGGTGATGACACAGCATGGATTTATGGGTGAGACACGCACACAGGCAGACGTCAGCTATCTAGCCGACAATGTCGTACTCATGCGCTATTTTGAGACACGCGGTTCCGTACGCCGAGCTTTTTCGGTTATCAAAAAGCGCAGCGGCTCGCACGAAACTTCTATTCGCGAACTCACGTTAGGAGAGCATGGAATCGGCATTGGAGAACCGCTCGTGAACTTTCGCGGCATTCTTGCCGGGAACCCTGAAACAGACCCAGGGACCAGCCCGGAGCCGAGGCACGGTCAAAGCCCGGCTAGTCAGATATAGCGTGCCCAAATCTGAAATAGATCTACAAGTTCTTGTCATTGCGCCGGTTGGGCGGGATTCCAAGCTGATTCGCGATGCCTTGGGCGCTGCCGGCCTTCATACCCAGCAAATGTCCACTATCGACGCGGCTGTCGGACTTTTTGGCCATCGCAATATCGGCGCATTGCTCACCACGGAGGAAGTTCTCAACCCTGATTCGATCAATATCCTCTCTCAAGGACTATCCAAGCAGCCCGCCTGGTCGGACCTTCCTGTCTTGATTCTGACCCTGGGTGGGTCATCGACAAATCTTTCTCGTCAACGAGAACAAGATCGTCTTCCTTTAGGAAGCGTCACCCTGCTCGAGCGGCCGATTCGTATGGCAACGCTGATAAGCAGCGTCCGCTCAGCCCTTCGATCGCGGAGTCGGCAGTATGAGGTGCGCGACACTCTACTCGAACGCGATCTTGCCGAAGCAGCACGACGTGAAAGTGAAAATCGCCTTCTTCTAGCTATCGAGACGGCACGTTTAGGGACATGGGAAATCAATTTGACGAGCGGATCCCTCGATGCATCCGCCACATGCCGCCGTATTTTCGACTGGCCCGCTGATCAGGCTCTGACAACAGACGATTTGAAGAGTCGCGTCCATCCGGAGGACTGGCCTTCGCTGTCAAGCAAAGTTGCCGAAACGATGGCGAATCGAACTCCTTACATTGTCGAACACCGGGTTATCTGGGGTGACGGCACACTACGGTGGGTTTCTTCCAGCGGCCGTGTGTTAGAGCGTGAACCACTCTCATCCGACGCATCGCTCGTTACCGATACGGCACGACTGGCAGGAGTTACATTGGACATCACCGAAAGGGTGCTGTCGGAGATGGCCCTCAGAAACGCTGACAAGCTTGCTCTGGTAGGTAGGTTAACGAGCTCGATCGCTCACGAAATCAATAATCCGCTCGAGGCTGTCACTAATCTTCTCTATCTCCTCGGAAACTGCGACATCGGAGTCGTCGAAAGGGAATACGTTGCAACAGCACAAAGGGAATTAGCTCGCGTATCGGAGATCGCTTCTCAGACGCTCACGGTCAATCGTCAACGGGATTCACATGCCGACGCGATCATTCCCGAGGTTCTTGATTCAGTGCTGGCTCTCTATCAAGGCAGGCTTGCGACCTCTAATATCGAAGTCGTCCGACGCTATATCTATCACTTGCCATTCTCCTGCTACCCGGGCGAGATCAGGCAGGTCTTTACTAACCTAATTGCAAATGCCTTCGATGCCACTAGACGGGGCGGCAAGATCTTTGTTCGGGAACGGTTGGCAACGCACGCTGTGACCGGCAACCATGGCGTACGTATCACGATTGCCGACACCGGATCAGGCATGCGTCGCGAGGTGACAACCCGCATTTTCGAAGCCTTCAACTCAACAAAGGGAAACAATGGCACTGGGCTGGGGCTCTGGATCAGCAAAGGAATCATCGAAAAACACGGCGGCGTGATACGCTACCGAACCTCTACGGTCAAAGGCCGGAGTGGTACGGTATTTTCATTGTTTTTACCCACTGCTTAGCTCCGACACCTTCACCGATTCTGCAAGAGGTAAGATAGCGTCCAATCAGTGGCGTGGAGCATTCTCCCACTACGCAACGATCCTCGACTGGTTCACGCGCGCTGTCGAGCCTTTTAGCCGCCGCATGATCACGGACTCCTAAGATCGAATCGACCGGGTCTGCCGCTCCGTCTTCATCTCCAAAAGATATGGGATCTCTGAAAGATGTGGGCGAGCGCAACAGGTGCAAACAATGTCTTCTTTTTATTTCGAATAGATAGCCCGCGCCGCGCGAGGCAATTTATCTGCGACCCGGAGTCTGCAACGGCTGGGGTTGCATCCGGATTTCTCGACGGCGAACATCATTTCGTTGATGATCTGCCGCTGTTGTAACCATTTGCACTCGTGTTTACGAGTGCCTGAGCCTCTTCAATTTTCTGGTTCAAGGTCAAGCGGAGAGTGGGAGCAGGATCAGCGAGCGATTGGCTCGAACACGATGGGTGATCGCATCGTCTCGGCGCCGCCGCTGAGCAAACTCTTCTTGTTAGCCATAAGTCTGTTTGCGGCCGCACCAGGCACAGCTTTCGAGATATAGAATCCCTGAATAACATCGCACCCGGCCTCGGCAAGAATGGCCAATTGCGCAGCATTCTCGACGCCTTCAGCGACCACGCAGAGTTGAAGAGACCGCGCCATGTCGATCATGCCTTGAATGAGCAATCGTGCCTCGTTTGATGACTCAATATCTGTGATAAAGCTGCGATCGATCTTGAGACGGTGGACGGGTAGATTTCGTAGATAGCTGAACGAAGAGTACCCGGTACCAAAGTCATCGATCGAGAGCTGGATACCAAGCTTGCGCAGCAAATTCAAAGTTGAAAACGTGTTGTTATGATCTCCAACGATGACGCTTTCGGTGAGCTCAAGATCAAGTAGCTCGGGTGGCAAACCTGTTTCTCCAAGAATATTGCAGACAGTTGCGACGAAGTTCGGATGAGCAAGCTGAACAGCCGAAACGTTGACCGATATCTTCACAATCTTGTTGCCTGCATTATGCCATTGCGCGGCCTGGCTGCAGGCTTGCTTCAGCACCCAGTTGCCAAGATGGATGATGAGCGAACTTTTCTCTGCGAGCGGAATGAATTGTGCTGGTGAGACATAGCCGTGTACTTCGTCATTCCAGCGAAGAAGCGCTTCAAAGCCTAGCAGTGCGCCCTGAGTATTCACGAGCGGTTGATAATGAACTTCGAGCTTCTCCTCCATGACCGCTGCTCTCAGACGATGCTCAAGACTCATCTGCAGCAAGGTTTCGTCACGCATCTTGCTGTCGAAAACATAAACGCCGTTGCGCCCGTTTTTCTTCGCCTTGTAGAGGGCGAGATCAGCATGATGGAAGAGTTCGATCATGTTTGAGCCACCTTCGGGGTAGAGGCAGATGCCGACACTTGCGCCAATGTTGATGGTATGTACGCCATAATACATGGCCTGGCCGAGACACTCCACGACTCTCATGCCGATGCATCGGGCATCTGCGGCCGCTGAACATTGCGGAAGCACCAGAGCAAACTCGTCCCCGCCCATGCGAGCCAGGGTGTCATGGCTGCGGATCAGCCTACGCAGTCGTGCCGCAACTTCTGCTAATACCGCATCACCCACCTGGTGGCCTAGAGTGTCATTCACTTCCTTGAACCGATCGAGGTCGATGGTCAGCAGAGTAAATGTTGTGGCTCTCATGTTTGTGCGGCTAAGAAGTTCTGTCAGGACTTCCTGCATGCTCAGGCGATTGCCAAGACCAGTCAGCGCATCGTGATAAGCCTGGTGCAGTAGTACTTCCTGATCGGCTTCACGCTTCGCCGACGCCTTCAGGCCTGCCACACTGCGCAGGCACGAAGTAATCAGGAAGATGTCGCAGAATACAACCCAGAGAACGTGTTCGACGAAGCGCAGGTTGGAGTGGATGGCTGTCCCGAAAAGCGAGACGGGATAGAAGTAAGCCATCCATCCATGATCGAGCAGGATGGTGAGCGTAGCCGTAACCAGCACAGGCCAGTCCGCGTAAAAGGAAAGGAATGCGAGCGAACCGAAGACATGAAAATGTGTTTCGATCTGGCCGCCCGAGATGTGGATCAACAGGCCTGACATCAGCATCTGGCAGGCCGCGATCGTATGGCGGGTGTACATCATGCCGGGACGCATGCAAGCCAGTAACACCGGCGGGATCGTAACGAGGCCACCGAGATAAATTGCGGCAATTACATGCGGATGCACACTGGCGACGCTGCCGGACCAGGTGGTGGGCGAGATGAGTAACGCCGCAGCGATTGCAGCGAGCCACTGGATGCACATGAGAAGCGCGAAGAGACGATCAGTGCGCTCCCAGACACGCCGGCATTCGTTGCGGAAGAGGACGAATGCATCTTTGGACCGCTGTTGCCCTGCTGCCAGAGCTTTCATCCCCGCCTCCGAGGCTGTAGACTGGCCAGCTTGAACAGGCCGCAGCCATAGACGGGAGTGTGCTCAGCTAAGCCACTTGGTGCTCTCGCCGTTTTGAAGCCCGATTGTTCCAACAAGACTGCCTGGTGGAAGGCTGATTCCAGCGAAGCCAATCCACGATTGTCGCCAACCTCACCTCTTGCGGCTGTAACACCGCCGGCGAAGAGTAATTGACGCTCGGCCGATGTTGCTGCGCCGCTATAGAGGTAAACCTGTCCTGACGTCTGTGCTCCAAACTGCGCCGCAATAGCACCGTCAATGTCCGTGACGACATGCGCATGCAACGCCTGCTGGGCATCATGATACAAATCGGTCGATTGCCACGCTGTGTCTCCGCCGCTTGGCTGAAACACGAGCACGACAGCTTGATACGGATGATCGAACGTGGTTGCAGCTTCTTCAAGCTCTCTAAGTGTGGCGCGCGAGCAGATGCAGCGCGGATGTAAGACGACCACAAGCATGGGCAGCGATGCACTTCCATCCTCTTGTTGGTCTCGCTCAGCAGTCTCTATCTTATTGGTCTTTACATCGAGGAAAGCATCTACGCCCAAAGGCCATTTCTGCCGTGTAGTCACCTGCGTCCCAGGAGTCACTTCATAATCCATGAGGTAGCGCATCCCAGGAATCAAAGCCAGCAACCACAGCAATATTGAGAATGGAACCAGCAGCCGGCGCCCACGAGGAAACAAAGTCTCCACGGGTCCACCGCTCCGGAACCACCTAGGACGCTGGCCTACTTCTACCGACTGGTATTTCAAACAATGCCTCGATTCAGAATTCGACAGCAAGTCAGCTCGTTTTCTACAGAAACTATCGGCACAACCGGGAATTTGAATCTGTCACAAACCTGTAGTTGTTACGAGCGAACCGGACAAGGGGGCTACTTTTACGCTTTCATGAACATTTACGGTGCAGGTAGGCCAGAGACTTTTCTTCGATCAGCCGCAGTACTCGCTCTATCGAAAACCGCGAAAAGCATCATTGGTGGGCTTGAGCCGCCATTGAAAGTAGCTCCATTTTTATAGCCTGAGGAAGCTGGCGGTCCCGTCGGCTTATTAGCCAACCACTGTTTCTCCTTTGTGCTCTAATCACTCGTGACGGTTCAGATTTCAGGTAAGCAGCTCAAAGCGAACTTGCTCTCGCGGCGTTTGTTTCTCGAGCGATCCACGCTGGGACTCGGCTCGCTTTTGCTCACGCGTGATTGGAATGCTGCAGCTGAAAGCTCGCGACCGCCCGCTGGCCTCTTTGAAGAAGTATCCGCCGCACGCAGCGGCATAAGCTGGGTTCATACCTCCGGCAAATCCAAACTGAAGCACTTGCCGGAAAGCAGTGGGGCTGGCTGCGCTTTTCTCGACTTCGACAACGACGGCTGGATGGACATTTTCCTCGTCAACAGTGGCAAGTGCGATTTTTACAATCCAGCTGTTCCGCTGCGAAACGCTCTTTATCGCAATAACCGGGACGGCACATTTACTGACGTGACGGAAAGGGCAGGGGTCGGCGGGGGAAGGAACTATGGAATGGGCGTTGCGGTCGGAGACTACAACAATGACGGGTTGCCCGATCTCTATATCACCAGTTACGGCAAAAACATCCTTTATCGCAATAACGGAGATGGCACGTTCACGGATGTGACAGAAATGGCTGGCGTAGGGGCTTCCGGGTGGAGCACAAGTGCCGTGTGGTTCGACTACGACAATGATGGGCGGCTAGACCTGTTTGTAGGCAAATTCTGCGAATATGACA
>CAXTNK010000018.1:30382-33223 GCA_964245665.1 uncultured Acidobacteriaceae bacterium | reverse complement strand
GCCCGATAGATTCAGAAGGTATACGCCACTACTGTATCCCGCGGATGTTCAAGCCCTTGCCCAACAAGCTTTTTCACAACAATGGCGATGGCACCTTCACTGATGTCAGCAGAGAAACAGGCATTGCCGCGCAACTTGGAAAGACATGGGGAGCCGTAGCAGCGGACTTTGATAATGACGGCCGCGTTGATCTCTTTGTCTCGAACGACACAGTGCAAAATTTTCTATTCATGAACCGCGGCTCCAGGTTTGAAGAGACTGGATTACTCGCAAACGTTGGCTACAGCAATGATGGCCTTACCCGTTCAGGCATGGGCGTGGACGCAGCCGACTTCAATGAAGATGGCTGGATAGACGCATTCGTCGCGAACATCAATGAAGAGATATTTTCTCTCTATAAGAACAATCATGATGGATCGTTCAACGATGTCGCTATGGCTCTCGGCATCGGGAAATCTACTCACTGGATGAGCGGCTGGGGTCTCAAGTTTTTTGATTATGACAATGACGGCAACATGGACCTGATACTTTCAAACGGCTTTCCCGATGACCTTATTGATCAGGAATCGCATTACGTCACATATAAAGAGCCACTCCTGCTTTTTCGCAATGATGGCAAAGCCTACCAGAACGTGAGCGATAAGGGCGGCACAGCATTCGCGAAGCGGTTTGCATCGAGAGGGCTCGCTACTGGTGATTTCAACAATGATGGCTCCATAGACGTCCTAATAAGCGTCAACAACGATGCGCCAGTGCTTCTCAAAAATACGGCCGCCTCTGGCAATCACTGGCTTGGCATAAAGCTGGTAGGAAGAAAATGCAATAGAGATGCTATTGGGGCCCGCATCACTTACAGTATTGGTGAATCCATAAGATACCGCGCGAGGAACGGGGGTGGAAGTTTTCTGTCATCGCATGATCCGCGTATCGTACTCGGTGCCGGTCTGCATGAGAAAATTGATTGGATAGAAATTAAGTGGCCGCAGCCGAGCGGCCTTATAGAACGCTTTTCCAGCCTTCCGATTGATCGTTATATCACTCTGACTGAGGGTTCTGGCAAAGCAAAGCTTTAGACGGCAAAGCTATCAAGGAGTTACAGGGCTGTCGAAACCCTTTTGTAAGCTTTGGTGATTTGCCGTTCTGACTTCGCCCAGCTTTTTGGCCATGGCCTCGCTCTTCTGTGCTTCTCCCATCTGTGCATAGGCTTTCGCAAGCAGAAAGTATGCCTGTTCCAGTTGAGGATTTTCGACAAGCGCCAAATTGAGTTGGCTTACGGCGTCTGCTGTCTGGTCTCGACCCAGCAGCAGTTTGCCTAGTTCGAGATGCACCGGCGCGTAATGCTTATCGATGATAATGGCCTGCTTCAGCAGTTGCTCAGCTTCTGAATCTTCACCTTTTGCTTCAAGCGCAATTGCCAGTTGATAGTAGGTGCGTGGCTGCTGCGGTGCTAATTCGAGCGCTCTGCGGTATTCGTCGATCGCCTGATCCTGACTGCCTAGTTTGACAAGAACATTACCTAAAAGAAAGTGGCCCTGGTAGGAGTTCGGGTCGAGAGCGATCGCCCGGGCCAGATCCGTGCGCGCCGTATCGAACAGAAGCGCATCATATTCACTCTCTGACAGAGTTATCAGGAACGGCGCAGACCCCGCGTACACTGTCCGAAGTGCCGTAAGTTTTGCAATGACTTCCTTGTATTTTCCTTGCAGTTGTAATGTATTCGCCAGCAGAAGCAAGGACTTTACCGAAGGATAAGCGCTGTACTCCTGCTCAGCTATGCGCTGTGCTGCAGATAGCCGGTGGGCGGCGAGGAGTACTACGCTTGCAAGTTCCATCTCCTGCAACGGCGTCTCAGGATTAGCGTGAAACTGAGCGAGCGCCCTGGCCGCGTCGTCAATCTTTCGCTCTGCAAAATAGGTGCGCGCTAGTGACGCTGCGACGCTATTATCAGCCGGCCATGCGGAGTGGGCTCGCTCCAGAGTGCGCTCGGAAGCCCGGATGTTTCCACTGCCTTCTTCCGCTGCTGCCAGCAGTAAGTTAGCTCGCGGATCGCAGCGCTCATCTGCCAGGGGACCGAGCAGTCCCGCTGCTTCTGTGAAACGTGCCTGCTGTACAAGTTCGCTGGCATGGCTCAGCGATTGCACGATCTCTTCCGGTGATCCGCAGACTGTTGCTGCTTTCGAGGTCGTCGCCATTCTGTCTGATATCGGCAAAAGAAACACCCCTGCTTCAGCCTGGCCATTCGTTAGCCAGGCTGCAACAAGGATGAGAAGCACTACCCTACCGGCGATAGAACGTACCGCGTGGAACATCTCCCGCCTAGAAGGACACTCGCAGACTAAGTTGAATCTGCCTTGCCGGTCCTGCCGCCTGTACATAACCGAACCTGGTGTCATTCACTCCGGTATCCAATCCATTGAAGTTGACACGGTTAAAAGCGTTAAAGACATCAGCCCTGAAGGTTAATCCGTAACGATCAGCATACTTCCAGGTCTTGTCGCCGGACAGATCCCAGTCTGCGTAGCCGGGTCCGTAAATACTTTGCACCGATGAATTACCTTGCGTACCGACCGCTGTCACGGCATGTACATTCTGGGTATTGAAATATGGTCCGAGTTTACCGTGCTTGCCGAGTCCTCCATTCAAAGAAGAATTGTTAACTGGACCGCTCACGTCGGGCAGTCCATTCACAAAAATTCCGAGCGACTGGTTGCTGCCAAGCGTTGCCCACGGACCGGAGTGCAGCGCCGCGATGGCAACCAGCTTCCAGCCGCCTACAACCTGGTTCAATAGTCCACCCTCGTTCAGGAACATTTTTCCCCTGCCGAAGGGAAGCTCATAGAT
>CAXTNK010000018.1:12982-30372 GCA_964245665.1 uncultured Acidobacteriaceae bacterium | reverse complement strand
CTCCTGGCAATGACCACGATCAAGCCTCATGTTCAGCGGATGCCAGGAGAAGACATCCTGCCAAGGCCAACCCAGACATTTTGAAAATGTGTACGAGCCAGAGAGATAGAAACCAGAATTAAAGCGCTTCTCAGTTCGAACTACTAATCCATTATAGAAAGAACTTCCCGACTGGCTATTCTCCTGGACGCCATTCCAACCAGGCAGCGGAAATGAGCCATCGGCATTCTGTGGGTCGAGGTTCGGCCTTTCTTCATAGTGATGAGCAGCACTTCCGAGATAGGAAACTTCCATAAGCCAGTTCTTTAATGTGTGATCGACAGCGAAGTTCCACTCGTAGGTATATGGCGTCGTTCCGTTCGGCTGAATAAAGGATGCCGTTGGGCCGCCGCCCGGAACGCCGGGGCCGAACAACTGGCTGGCATTATAGGAAAGCTTCTGCCCGACTGGGGAGTTGTTATAACTCTGAATCAGGTAAAGCTTTGTCGTATCCACTTCAACTTCATATTGATTAATATTCGCCTGCAGGTAGTAAACACCAAAGCCGCCTTTGACATCGGTCTTTCCATCAGCAAACGGAATGAAGTTGAAGCCGATGCGGGGTGAAAAGTTCAGATACTTAGGCTTCACCATCGCACGGCCGAGACCCAGGATTTTGGTGTCTGGATAGGTAAGATCTGTATTAGTGGCAAGATCAAAGCTACCGACGCGATTATGTGTTTCAATCGGCTGCTTCAGATGTTCCCAGCGACCGCCCAAGTTCACACTCAGACGGCGATTTACCTGGTAATTGTCCTGGATATAGTAGGACTGGTACCACATGCGCAGATTCATGGTGGGATCGCCCAGCGCGGTGAAGCCTGAGTTTGGAACACCGAGCAACAGGTCGGCAATCGGATCGCCGCTATAAGAACCATTGAAGGATATTGAGGTTGCGGCCCAATCCTCATACATGAAGATTGGCTCGTAGCGGATATCAAAGCCAGCGCTGATCTGGTGCTTGCCCTTTTGCAGCGATATGGAATCCGTCCACATATTCAGACCTTCGCGAACGATATCCGTACCTTCCGTCGAGCCCGGATTGGCATAATTTGTAATACTGAAGCCCGGCGGCCCGTATGATCCAGGTTGGTCTACCTCCCCGATCAGTCCAAGGGGATTAGCTTTGCTGGCGTCGTATCCATCTGCCCGCTGCTCACCAACAGCTGTATGCGCCCATCCATAGCGAACATCGTTGACAAGCCGCGGCGAAAACACATGCGTCCATCCCACTGCGAGATTTTTTGGATCAGAGGGGTAGATAATTCCTCTGGAGGGCGTGATGTCTTCCACGTTGGTCGTCTGGTTTTGATTGATGAAGCGCGCAAACACGCTGTCCTTGCTTGAAATCGACCAGTCAAAGCGGACATTCTCCTGATTCCAGTTATCCGTGGTATTCGCTACATCGAAATAATTCTGGCCGCCAGCATAAGAACCGTTTGATAGAGGATAAAGATTCAGAATCTTCACCCCGATAGGATTGAACTGGCTCATCTTCACTTGGTTCCCGGGCAGGATCGCATAGCCCGACTTGGTCGTCGGATCCAACACATAAGGATTGTAGAGCTGGTTTGTGTCCGCGCTGAAATTGCCCGCTCGTTGCGCAGCGGTCGGCACGTTGTAGAACTGATCCTGCGGTGAAATCTGCCGGAAGCCCTCATAATTGCCGTAAAAAAACATCTTGTTCTTCTTGATCGGCCCACCGAAGCTCGCGCCAAACTGGTTTTGATGGAACGCGGGTGCGGAGCCCTGGTCAAAGTAGTTACGCGCATCGAAATCATTATTCCGCAGGTATTCATAAGCATTGCCGTGGAATTCGTTCGTTCCCGATTTAGTGACATAAGTTAGAAAGCCGCCGCCTGCGCCGAAGGCCGCCGATGCTCCGGATTGCTCCACCTTGAACTCCTGGATGAAGTCAGGTGAAGGTAGCAAACCCTCCGCACCATACCAGGCGTTACGCGTCTCGATGCCATCGTACAGATAGCTGACATCATCCTCCCGCAGTCCCGCGATAGCGACTGCTACAGTCTGAGCCCCGGTCCATTGTGACGCCGGTGAACTCATACCAGCAATAATTGGCGTCACTCCCGCCGACAGCTGCGCAAGCTGCAGTACATCGCGCCCGTTCAATGGTAGATCCTGGATCTGCTGACTTTCGATGACCTGGCCTTGATTCGAGGTTGAGGTATCAAGCAACAGAGATGCAGCCGATACAGTCACGTTCTGCGTGGCTGACCCAACACCAAGAGTAATGTTTTGCTGAGACTGCTGATCGACAAACAAAGTGAAGGGCTGAAGGGTTTCCTTCTGAAAGCCGGCGCTGGTGACTTCAATTGTGTATTGGCCGGGCGGCAGCTGCGTGACTCGATAGGCGCCTGCACCATCACTGGTCGCATGAAAGACGATACCAGTCGCAGTGTTGGTCACGGTCACGCTGGCGCCTACGACAACAGCTCCCGCGTTATCTGCCACAACGCCGTAAACAGCGCTCGTAGTTCCTTGTGCGCCGCAGGTCATAGCAACCAGTATGCCAACAATTGCCGCAATGAAAGCCCTTACAACTTTGGGCAGTCCTTGCGAGCAGTGGGCGGAGTTTCCCCCATGTAGCCTCTCGTCTTGCATCTTCAATCCTCCGGAAAATGTACCTGCCGTGATATAAGCGCGTGCCTGCACGCTGTGTTGTGGATTTCAGGTCCGTCCAGCTCCTTCACGATTTCGCGCCCGATAGTATGCGCGAACAACAAACGTTAGCAAGCGCAAATTCACTTGTCGTCACAAGTCAGGAATCCCTCATAGAGTTCGCTTGACCATCGTTCGAAGCGGACCTGGAATGGGTCGATAGATCCTGCGATGGTGCTGCTGTTGGTCTGCGCTTAAATGCCGGAAGTCCGAGCAGTTATGTACTCTGATCCGGCACGAAAGTACCTGCTGCGGAACAACGAAAATCGAGGTTGTGCTCGCGGATGTGGGCTTGATCGCCGCATTGAGACGGAGGCGGACAGCCGGCAAACCGGGTTCGCTTGCATTCCTGATCCATCTCGCCCGCCGATGAGATAGCCGCGCCACGATAGTTCATTGCATAAATACCAAGCAAGAAGACGGAACATGTTGTCTACGAACGAAGAAGCTGCGCCGTCTTGCTGTCACGAAGCAATTTGGCATTATGTCGAATGCCTTTCGAATATCGCGCGAACAATGGGAATTGAAGATGGAATTGTCAACGCGTACTTGTTACAAAAGATCGATGGACTAGTCCTAATTAGCGCTGAATGGCTGCGGCTTGACTGGTAGGAATGGAGCAAGAAGAAGCTTTTCATCATCGCCGACCTACTCCTTAGGCGCATTGAAAGTGTGGCTATGGAGCTCAAAAGAGTTGGGGCAAGCCGAGCACGAGCAACACTGCTGCCCACCCTTTTTCCAAAAGGTAAACCGACTTGCTCACGCTGACTGTTGAAGATAACGGCCATGCGTTCGTCCCGGCTTCGGAACAAGTAAGGGACTGCTCGGTAGCGAGGAGCGAGTCGGCAGACTTTCAGGTCGCGTGCAGGTAACGTATTTGCCAAACAAGGGAACGTCTATTCATGTCACCATTCCAGTCACCGCGATTGCGTCGGAAGCTCCAGCCACGATAAGCCGAGGCTCTCGGTTCTGATCAACTCTGCAATTGGAGACTGAATTTTTAACTTAGGAGCTCTTGCTCACTGTTTGTAAGGACCAGCTGTTGTCAGGCCGCTCTCAACTAGAATAGGTGGACGTCGAAGCTTGGTCGATTGTTCAAAGCTGTAGGCCCAGCCCAGCAGGTCGCCATCCCGCCAAGGACGGGCGCTGATCTCGAGTCCGAAGGGCAATCCGTTTGGATAATACCCGGCGGGGAGCGCAATCGCTGGAACGCCGATTTTGTTTACCCACCCAGTCTCTGAATGCGGACCGCCGGAGAGTTTACCGTCCTGCGGCATGGTTTCATCAGGTGGCGGCATCTGGGCTGTCGGGTAGAGCAGCCCATCCAGGTGAAAACGATCCAGTGAAGCAAGGTACTGCCGTAGCATCGTTTCCCGTGGCCCGAAGTAATTCTTCTGAGCATTTGGGTCGTCCTTCAATATTGTCTGCGGCGACTGTTCTCCATGGTGTTCGGACCGGTTCGGGGCGCCCTCCGGGGAAGCTGGCAGCGTGCTCGGCAATGGTCCATTTGAGGCGTCGACCAGGTCGTCGAGGGAGCCACTCACGCCGGTAAAGACCGGCGGCAAACTTTGGCCGGTAGCAGCCTTGTATTGCACAGCGTCTTTATATTCCGGCGGTCCGAAGCTGTGGAGCCATTGCATGGCGCCATCTCGACGATAGGGTCCAGTGTCCACCTTCTTCTCGGCCTCGAGAAAGGACAGCGGCAGGAGATCATCGTCGATGATTACCTCGGCGCCGGCCTCTCGCATTAAGTCGATGGTGAGGAGCAACATGGCTTTCGTTTCGGCTTGTAAAGGTGTTTGTTTACTTTGGAAGATGAAGGCAGGCACGCCGAAGCGCTTACCCTTAAGCGCTTCGGCCTTGAGATAGCTGGTATATGGGCCGGGCTGTGCTCTCTGAGCGGAGCCTGCTGTCTTGAAGTCCTGCGGATCTTCACCGGCCATGACGCCCAGCGCGACGGCAACATCGGTCACGTCGCGGGCGATTGGCCCGGTGTTGTCCAGCAGCCAATCCAATGGAGCTATGCCTGCGATGGAAACCAGGCCTCGGGTTGGAAACAGACCAACGACTGAGCTGGTTCCGGCGACCATGCGTATGCTGTTCCCCGTATCCGTTCCGGTGCCGAGTATTGCCTCATTCGAGGTGACGGCCGTGACCGTTCCGCCCGAGGAGCCCCCGGGAGAGAATCGCACGTCATATGCGTTGCCGGTACGCCCAAAAGCCGTCGAACGGTTGGTATCACTTGCAGCAAAGTCCGGCATGTTGGTGATACCTACAATTACCGCGCCAGCGGCTCGGAGCTTGCTTACGACCATTGCATCTTTAGGTGCGATGAACGCATGGCCAGGGATGGCGAAGCCCGCCCATCCGTCTGTGTCTTGTAATCCCTTAACGGCGGTGTTCGCCTTGATGACGATGGGTACACCCCAAAGCGCTCCATGAGCCTCATGCTTGTCGCCATCGAGGTGACGAGCCGTCGCAAGAGCGCCTTCGACATCGACGGTCTGCACGGATCGATACACACCGTTGTACCGTGCAATTCGATCCAGACTCCAACGCGTGACTTGTTCTACGGTGTAGCGGTGTTTCGCGTAGAGCAACTGCAATCCAGGGACGGTGATTTCGAGTAGATCCCGATCCATTCTTGTCTGCTGGTTCACCGGCAATCGCGGTACGTTCGTTTGCAGAGGGATTGGGAAGGCAGTTGGTGCGGGAACAACCTGCGCTGTACCGAGGCAAGGCGTTTGTAAACACAACCCGACAGCTGAGCCAATCGCGGCAAAGGATACCCAACGCAGATTTCTGAACATAATGCTCTTTTACCACGGCGGCCAAGACCAGGACGGTCTATGAACCTTGTTCGTGTCTCCGCCATTGAGTAGCCACTGATCCACGCTGTCACACGGCACTTAGATTGAAAAGCTGAGTTACGTTCGAAAGAAGCTGGATCACAGTTGGTTGTGATACGTAGGGAAAGGTAGTTGAGATCCTGAAGTATAAACACATCGGCCATGTCAGAGGATTGCCGGAGTTTGGCGCTGATCGATTGCGCTACCCGATTGTCCGCCTGCAACTTCGCTCCGCTGGATCTGGATATCGATCGGAGCCGGTGCTCCCATATTGACCACAGCATCCACCAGGCTGCCGGTAGAGAAGTAAGCGCTGAGTTCCGGCACCTGGTCCGCCAGGCGCTGCTTGATGCGGGCGATGTACTCAAAGCTGCCTCTCTTATAATCGTGCGCAAGACCTACCTGAATGAAGCCTGTGTGCATGGCCGCTCAATCGTCAACGCACGAAGCGAGCCGAATGGGCTGGATCAGTGCATAGGCCCGTTCTCAATAACTGAGAGTTGTAGCCAATAATGATGCGATTTCCGGACGAGCCCGGAACCCTCTTCTGCCCTTCAACCGGACTAATCACCTAGTTCAGCAGAGTTGGCTGGAAACACTATCGAGAAGGGTCATTGGGGATCTTCTCCATATCCGCAAGGAGTGCTTGCTATCGCGAAATCGATCCTGTGTTGCGCTCTCGCGTTTTCAGGCGGATACTTTCTGGGCGAAGGTATCTCCCCGAATGCCGAACCGGATCACCGTTAGAGTTGCGATTTTCCTCTTGCTTCTCGTGGTTTTGATGCAGGAGCGCGCAGGCCTGAGCCAGTCAAGCATTCCCGCGACCAAAGCGAATACGGCAATCATCGTGACGCGGACCAGGGACACTGCCGCCGGCGTACTTGAGCAACTTAAGGCAGGTATGGACTTCGGTGTCCTCGCGAAGGAGCGATCCATCGACTTAAGCGCTAACGACGGGGGATACCTTAGACCCGAGAGTGTCGCGAAGCTTCCAATCGACTTGCAGGATGCCGTGCACGGCCTCAAACCAGGACAATTTACGCAACCGCTTCGACACCCGGAAGGGTTTGCGATTCTCGCCTTGCTCCGCAACGCACCACGAACCGAGGACCTGAACCAGAAACAGATTCAATCGATCGCCATTGCTGCTCACATTCGCCAATCGATCAATGTTGCCGGGATGTCCGAGGAAGATGCGGTCTTTGCGGAGTACCAAAAGCCCTCCGACTGGCAGCAAAACCTGGAACGGCCCTGTGAGGTGAGAAAGCTGTCGCACGCGGATGCCGTGAGGCGCATGCAGAATTTGCTCAACAGCGGCCAAACGCCGTCCGGCGGCAAGGCCTCGCCCCTGGAACAACTGAGGAGCCATATCGTTCTCGCGCAACTGCAGGCGTTCGTGGGAAAGCTGGACGAGTCCATCAAGGAGTGGAAGAGCGCATATGACATCGCCCGGTCCAGCGTTCCAGGCGCGATTCCATACCTGCAGGAAGCGTTGGGCACATCGTACCTTCACTTAGCTGAGATGGAGAATGGCGCCTATCGGGAGTCTGGATCCATCGACATTTTCCCGCCGCTCGCAGGCGCCGTGTCCTTCAGGAAGCCGGAGAATGCACGGCTCGCTCTCAACTACTTTTCTGCATTCCTCGATGCGGCTCCCGACGACCTGCAAGTTCGCTGGCTGTTGAATCTGACCTATGTCATGCTGGGCCAGTATCCCCAGGGCGTTCCGCCGAAGTACCTTATCGCGCAGAATGCCTTCCGGTCGCACCAGGATATCGGGCATTTTACTGACGTGGGCCGTGAGGCAGGTCTGAACGTCTTCTCGGCCGCCGGCGGGGTGATCGCGGATGACTTCGACAACGATGGTCTGCTCGATGTGATGACCTCGAGCGCGGACATGTGCGACTCACTTCATTTCTTCCACAACAACGGCGACGGCACCTTTACCGATCGCACGACACAGGCAGGACTGACAAAGCAGCTAGGTGGCCTCAACCTGATCCAGGCCGACTACAACAACGATGGCTGCATGGATGTGTTGGTGCTCCGTGCTGGTTGGGAATTTCCAGTGCGTAACTCGCTCCTCAGGAACAACTGCAATGGCACTTTTACGGATGTGACGAGGCAGAGCGGGCTCTCTAACCCTCTGGGGCCGACCCAGACCGCCGCCTGGGCGGATGTCGACAATGACGGCTATCTGGATTTATTTGTTGGCAACGAAAATGCTTCCAGCCAGCTCTTTCACAATCGCGGCGATGGCACATTTGAAGATATCTCCCACGCCGCGCACGTCGATCAAACCGCCTTCACCAAGGGTGTCATTGCAGCCGATTACGACAAAGACGGTTTTGTCGATTTCTATCTTTCGAACTTCGACGGAGCGAACGTGCTGTATCACAACAACCACGACCTCACGTTCACGGATGTAGCCCGGCAAGCCGGTGTTCAGGCACCTCTGGTGAGCTTTGCGACATGGTTCTTCGACTACGACAACGATGGCTGGCCGGACCTCTTCGTCACCAGCTACAACAGCTACACCGACGACCAGATTCTGCGCAGCTACATCGGAATGCCAGTCTCCGTCGAGACGATGAAGCTCTACCGCAACCAGCATGATGGAACGTTCGAGGACGTGACGGCCAAGGTGGGCCTGGACAGAGTCTTCATGCCTATGGGCGCCAACTTCGGCGACGTAGATAACGACGGCTATCTCGATGTCTACCTCGGCATGGGATCACCCTCGTTCGCAACCATGCTGCCGCATGTTCTATTGCGCAATGATGCGGGAAAGTCGTTCGTGGACATTACCGCATCGTCCGGAACGGGTGAAATCCATAAAGGCCATGGGATCGCGTTTGCAGATCTGGACCATAGTGGACACGAGTCCATCCTCGCTGAAACGGGAGGGGCAGTGCCCAGCGACAAACACACCATGCGCGTTTTCAAGAGTCCAATGAATCGCAATGACTGGATCAACGTGAAGCTCTCGGGGGTCAAGTCAAATCGTGCCGCCATCGGCGCTGAGATCAAAGTAACGGTTGTCGACGGAACCGGCCCGCCCCGTTCCATCTTCCGCACTATCGGCGAGTCCAGTTCGTTCGGGTCGAACCCGATGGAGCAGCACATCGGCCTGGGGCAAAATGCCCACATCGTGAGTCTCGAAGTGTGGTGGCCTGCCACTCAGACCCGCCAGACATTCGCCGATCTTTCCAGTAATCAATTCATAGCGGTCGAGGAGCTAGCAAAGACCTACACGACACTCGACCGAAAGCCTTTCCAGGTCGGAGGCGCCGCTGGTTCGCCTGTACAGACGACCATCAGCGTGGCGCATCCATGAGAAAGATCTGGAACTGCCTGGTCTCAGCCTTTGCCGCGGGCCTTCTTGCGGCTGCTCCTCTGCCCGCACAACAGGAACATACGGCCACCGGAATTGTCCTGCGCGTCGACCGGGCAAAGCATACGATGGTCGTCTCGTGTGACGAGATTCCTGGCTTTATGAGCGCCATGGAGATGTCGTTCACCATACGGAACGGCGCCGAACTGACATCAATACGCCCGGGCGCTTCGGTGCGCTTCACCATGGTCACGAAAGATCACGTGGTCTACGCGAACCATCTGCGAACGTCCATCGCAGCCAACCTCGAATCTGAGCCGATGCAGGCGGGTGCGCTCAGCACCCTGCAGGGGGTGCTCCACCCGGCCACCGCTCAGCAAGTGGTCGCACAAGGAGACCATGTGCCGGACTTTCAGCTGATCGATCAGGCCGGAAGCGAAGTTCGGCTTTCCAACTTCGCTGGAAAGGTCGTACTGCTTACGTTTGGCTATTCCCGGTGCCCCAATCCCAACTACTGTGTCAGGCTGTCCAACAATCTTGCCCTGGTACGAGACCGCTTCAAGACCGGCGGCCGTAACGATCTTGTCCTGCTCACGATCGCCATTGACCCGGAGCACGATCAGGGCGAGGCCCTGCGCGAGTATTCCGCCGTGTGGAAGGCGGATCCTGCCAACTGGCACTTCTTGACCGGGCCGCTTCCGAAAATCAAGCAGATTGCGGCGATGTTCGGCATGAACTTCTGGCGCGATGAGGGGTTCCTGACCCATTCGCTGCACACCGTGATCATCGATCAGTCTCAAGCACTCCGCGCAAATCTTGAAGGGAATCAATTTTCGGCGCGCCAGTTAGGCGATCTGGTCCAAGATATAGTGAATCGACCGCACTAACGTCCCGAGGAATTCGTGGCGGAGTGATAGATCTCCTTTCGGGCGCGAACAAGTCAGCGCCGACGCACTTGGCGACTATGATCTAACTCAAATTCTTGCATTGGAGGTTTGCGACACCTATCCTCGCGGTGCTCAGCTTGGCTTAAGTGTATTAATGGCGGAGAGAGTGGGATTCGAACCCACGTTACCTTGCGGTAAACACGCTTTCCAAGCGTGCGCCTTCAGCCACTCGGCCATCTCTCCGTCCGCCCGCGAGATTAAGAATACCATCTTCGGCCGTAACCGAGCCCGCCTGGCTGCGCTTCCTCTCTGTCTTCCCGGGTAAGCGCAATCAGGTGTGAGACGATGACAGGGCGACTCCCTGCGGACGTGCTGCCCAAACCGATGCGACCCTTCGAAATCATCCTGTTCAGTACTGTTCTGGCCAGCATTCTGCTCTGCGCGCTTGCAATGAGGCAGAGCGCGCAGCATGCCGGTATGCTGTCCAGACTGGCGGCGTTCAGCCTGCTGGCAGCAATCATTGCGCTTGTGCTGCATCTTGTCCTCGAAGGAGCGCACTGGCAGATGTTCGCCGCCTACGCTGCGCTCGTACCTGCCGCCATCCTGGTGTGTATGGCGAACCGTACCCACCCGGCGCACCACTGGTTACTCACAGCGACCGCATGCATCCTGCTGGCTGTCTCCTGCATGTTTTCTTATGCAGTGCCGATGTTCCGGCTGCCGAAACCCACTGGCCCCTATGCCGTCGGTACCAGCATCCTCTACATGGTGGATGGCAGCCGCATTGAGGATGCCTCCCCGGTTCGCGGCGCGAAGAGGGAACTGGTCGTTCAGCTTTGGTATCCGGCCGAGCCGGGGCAGGGCAAAGTAGCCCCCTATCGTCGGCAGGAAGAAACCACCTTCGAATCCACGTACCAGGCTGTCCTGCCTACCAATTCGCGCGTGGATGCGCCGGTCGCGCTCGCAGGCACGCCTTATCCCGTACTGTTGTTCAATCCGGCCTGGACCGGCCGCCGGACGCAGAACACTTTCCTTACCGAAGAACTCGCAAGCCACGGGTATATTGTCGCCGCCATCGACCATACCTATAATTCGGAGCCCGTCGCCTTTCCCGATGGTCGCGTTGTGTGGGCCATACACAAGCCTCCGATTGAAGTGATGATCAACACCACGCCCGAAGAGCTGGAGTCCATCGGCATGCATGAAACAGACAAGCAGTCAGCCGACGACCGGTTCGTCCTCAATGAGCTTGCAAAGCTGAATCAGCAACAGGAAAGCCGCTGGCATGGCGTCATGGATACAAGCAATGCCGGCGCCTTCGGCCACTCGCTCGGCGGAGCTGTCTCGGTTGAAACCTGGGCAACAGACGCGCGCGTCCATGCCGCAATCAATATGGACGGCTGGCAGTTCGGCACCCAGGCAATCAAAGGAGCCAAAGCAGCAGTCGGCACATCAGGCACCAACGCGTTAACGTATCCACTACTGTTTCTGTATGAGTCGTTGGATAACTCGTTCAACGCACCGCCATCCAATCCTGCACCCGGTAAGACTTCGTGGACGCCGCTCGAGGTTCAGAATGCCGTCAGCGCATGGGATGCTCCGCATGTTACGCAACTGCTGCAGCGCTACGGTGGCCAGGCGTTGGTGTTGCAGGGTTCCATTCACCCGACGTTTATCGATAAGCCCATCACTTCGCCGATCAAGCGTCTATCGGGGGGCAGCGAAATCGATGCCCGGCTGGCGCAACTCATTATCCGCGACTACGCAGTACAGTTTTTTGACCAGGCGCTGAAAGGGAAGCCGTCGCCCTTGCTCAATGGCGCAAAAAGCTATCCGGAGATGAGCACTCTTATCCGCGTCAATGCCCACGATCACTACAAGCATGAACCCGAGGGCACGCATTGATCGATGAGGATCCGGCTCTGACCAGCCAGCCGGATTACACGCCGCTCGGAAAACTGCTGCGCACCTTGCTCGCTCTGGCGATCCCGGTCGTGCTTTCCGAGCTTGGCTGGATGGGAATGAGTGTAGTCGACACCATCATGGTCGGACGGCTGGGCCCGGTTGCTATCGGCGCTGTCGGCCTCGCGAATGCGTTCTATTACTCGCCGGCACTGCTCGGTATAGGGATCCTGCTTGGCCTGGATACTCGGGTTTCGCACGCGTTCGGGCGTCGCGATTTTGACGAATGTCATCGATGGCTCGCGCAAGGAATTTATCTGGCCTGCCTCTACGTTCCGTTTTGCATGGGCCTCGTCTGGCTGCTGCCATTTGCGTTCGACGCCTTGCATGTAAACGCGCAGGTTGCGCCCGCGACTACGCTTTATCTGCGCATCCTGAACTGGGGCACGCTGCCGTTGCTGCTCTACGCAGGCTTCCGGCGCTACCTGCAGGGTGTAGGGAAAGTGCAGCCGGTAATGTTCGCGCTCGTCTCGGCAAACCTTGTGAACTGGGCCGGGAACTGGGCGCTCATTTATGGCCACCTCGGGCTGCCGCGGATGGGCCTTTCCGGCTCCGCGCTGTCGACCTGCCTGGCGCGTGTCTATATGGCTGCGGTCCTGGTATACGCTTCCTGGCATAATGAGCGTGGCCGGGGCCATCCATTGTTCGCACACTGGCCTGGTCTCCAGTGGGATCGCATACGCAGCCTTCTGAAACTTGGCCTGCCATCCGCCGCTCAGATCGTCCTTGAAGTCGGCGCATTCGGCGCTGCCACTATTCTTGCCAGGCGACTCGCACCCGCCGTCCTTGCTGCTCACCAGATTGTGCTGAACTGGGCCAGCCTCACCTTCATGGTTCCGCTTGGCCTCTCCGCTGCAACGGCGGTTTCGGTGGGACACGCGATCGGCGGCCGACGGTTCGCGGACGCGCGCCGTGTCGGCTGGCTCGCCATCCTGTGCGGCGTAAGCTTCATGTCGTTGGCGGCAGTGGCGTTCATCACCATCCCGCTGCCAATCCTGCATGTCTACACCTACAACCCGGAGGTTCTGCGTAGCGGATTGCCCATCCTCGCACTCGCCGCGGCGTTCCAGGTCTTCGATGGCGCGCAGGCCGTCGCCACCGGTGCACTCCGAGGCCTCGGTGAAACGCGTTTACCCATGCTGGCAACGATGGCCGGCTACTGGCTGTTCGGTCTGCCGCTCGGCTACATCCTGTGCTTTACCTATACATGGGGAGTGCGCGGTTTGTGGATCGGCCTCACCGCAGCTTTAATCCTGGTCTGCTTCGTAGTCCTCACGCGCTGGAGTAAAGACTCGTGGAAAGTAGCCCATCCCGGACAAGAGTTTTATGTCCGATAACAAGTATTCTGTACAGTGCCAGGATGGAAGCGGGATGGATGACCTAGGCCGGGGCGAATTGATACAGATCTACGGCAGCGAACATCACTGGTTCGAATACAGCCTGAGCCGTGCGCGTTGCGCCCCTATCTCCTCCCAATGACGATCACCTGAAAAGTATCCGGAAGAATTGCTGGCCGCGGATGAGGAGTCGCTGCGGTGGGTTCGGGACGCGGGCCCAGATCCGCCGTCACAACGTACGCGCGATCCGTCGCTTCGTCATAGGCCATCGTTCTCGCACCCAGCTTCGTGGGCAGCGATTGAATTGTTTTGTAACCGTGAGCTGCATCGACCACAGTCAAGGTACCGTCCTGGCCGTTCGAACTGAAAGCTAGCTGATCCTTTGCATCGTATGCAGCCGCGTCCGGCCCTTCACCAATGGCTGCAACTGCCAGTTGTTTGCCGGCCTTCGTATCTACAACGCCCATCGCCTTCCCGTCGCAGACAGTAAAGAGTCGTTGATACAGGCGATCGATCGCCAGTCCGGAAGGCGAATCGCAACCAGTGAGAGGCCATGTAGCAGTCAGTGTTTTTGCCTTCGCGTCCAGAGCCACAATCTGGTTCATGTCTTCGATATTGTCGAACACATGCCCATGGCCATCGACCTGCGGGAACTCAGGCTTTCCCGGTAATGCGATGGTAGCGACAACCGTTCGCGACACCGTGTCGATGACCGTCACGTTTTTGCTGCGACCATTGAACGCCCATATTGTTTTCGTCTCCGGCTCATAGGCAATGCCATCAGGATTGGTTCCTGTCGGTACAGTCGCGACACTTGCGAACGTCTTCCGATCGAAAATCACCACGTTGTTACTTCCACCGTCGCTGATATAGCCGAAGCGACCTTCCGGATCCAGCGCAATGCCGTGTGTTCCCTTCATTCCTGTAATCGCTCCCACGCTCTTTCCTGTCTTTGTATCGATTACTTCAACGCGTGGACCATGCGTGACGTACAACAGATGAGAAGAAGGATCAGCAAGCAGGTAATCCCATCCACCCATGCCGCCAATGTTCCAGTGATCGATGACACGATAGGGTTGCTGAGCGGCTGAACTTAATGCATTCGTGCCCAACAGCGTCGCGATGATGAACATGGAAGTACGAGCAGCAGAATGAAGCATTAGATCTCCTTCTAATAAGCTAGAGTATTGCTTCTAAACATTAAGCCAGACTGAAGGTTGCCAACACTGTTGTTCCCTGCCCTAGGGTGCTCTCGATGACTATGGAACCACCCGCGGAATCTACGATTGACCTGCAAATCGCGAGGCCGAGGCCCGCGCCGCCCGCGTCCCGGCTGCGTGAGGCATCCTCACGAAAAAACCGCTCAAAGACATGTTCCAGTGCTCCTGGTGAAATGCCTGCGCCTTCGTCCTTGACGCAGAGCACTACCGAACCTTCATTACGACTAAGACTCACCCTGACACAAGAATGGCCGGGGCTATGCTGCACTGCGTTCACAATAAGGTTGGATACCAGAATTTCTGCCTGATCGGCAGGCATAGATGTTCGTACATCGTCCGCAATATCCAACGTCAATGCTACCGAGCGTTGTTCGGCGAAGCTTTGCAGGTTGGCCACTGCTTTGCGGGTACTGACCGCCATGTTATGCGCCGCTGAGTCCACTTTTTTTCTTTCTTCAATGCGTGCAAGCAGGAGCATCTGGGATACAAGCTCTTCAACTCGGGTGTTATCAGTCAGAAGACGGCCAAGTCCTTCTGCGTATTCCTCTTGTGTTCGCGACTTCATCATCAATAACTGGATCGTGGATCGAACAACCGCGACAGCCGTTTTCAATTCATGTGCAGCATCACTGACAAAGCGATGCTGCTTTTCAAATGCCAGCCTTAATGCGCCAATCGTAGTGGTGAGCGCTTCAGCGAGTGGCCTTAGCTCATGGAGGTGCAGCGCCGCAGACGGGGGCTCAAAGTGAAGGGACGTCATTGACACATTCGCAGCTTCAGCAGCCAGCTCATTGATCGGCATCAGGACGCGTCGCAGCATCACAACCATGATCAGGGTGGTGACAAGAAGCAGAGCAACACTTACGAGTCCGTAGAAGCTGGCGGCTTCAACAATTTCATGCCAGATATGAGCGGACGGTGCTGCGTAAAGAATGATAATCGGCCGTTGCAGGCCGACTCCGCCATTCTCCTCGCGGTCAATGACGCGCATTGCGTGACGTTCATAAACTCTGTAGCGATATCGACCAACGCTGCCATCTCTGAAGCCATCTCCTTTAAGCTGGATCAGTGAAGCAGGCGTCGCATTTGAAGCGCCCAATCTCCGGCCGTTCAAGTTATAGACGGCGTAGACATCCTCTTCTGGAATTTGTAGTTCTTTCGGGTCGACCAACACATTGTCAGCAGGGTCTTCCGCGTCCTGAACCGCACCCAGTAAAGAATCGGAGCGGCCTTGCAGCATGACATCGAACGCCCTGAAACGAATATTCCGTTCATGGACTAAAGCAATCGTCGAGAATGCAATGGCACAGAGCGATTCCAGCAGAAGGACGACCAGGATCGTCCGGCGCGTGAGCGAATTGGAACTCACCAGGTTCCTCGAGCTGGCGCTGCTAGGCGATAGCCTCTACCGCGTAGAGTTTCAAGCAAAGTTTCGGCAGTTTTGAGACGCAACTTCTTTCGCAGATTCGAGACATGTGCTTCGATGACATTCGAATGATGCTCCCAGGTGAAGTCATACAAGTGCTCGAGGAGTTCTCGTTTTGAAACGACGACGCGAGGGCGATGCATCAGGTATTCCAGAATGCGATACTCCGTCGGCGAAAGATCAATGGAAATACCTGCGCTGGAGACACATTGCTCTGCGACGTTCATGCTGATTACTCCAAAACTGAGCGTCGACTGTGCTGCGCCTTTCCCTCTTCGAATCAACGCACGAACGCGCGCAATGAGCTCTCCTAAGTCGAATGGTTTCGTCATGTAGTCATCCGCACCGGCGTTAAGCAGTTCCACGGTCGATTCCTTCTCGCCAGTCGCAGTCAACACGAGGACAGGGGTAGTGTCCTGTGCAGACCGTAGACGCATCAGTACAGCCCTGCCACTGAGTTGCGGAATCATCAGGTCAAGAAGTACCAGGTCGTAGTGCCGTTGTTCGCAGAGGTGCACTGCGTCAGCACCATTGTCTACGACGTCCACTGCATAGCCCGGCCCATCCCTTAAAGCCTGGGCGATGTTCTCCGCAAGGCGAGGCTCGTCTTCCACGATAAGTACCCGCAATGGATCTTCCCTTTCAGCTTTCAATCAACCTGGGACTTAGCTGTTCTAAAGCTATATCGTCTAAGATTTTAATTGATTCATTGATTTTCCTTCGCGACAGCAGAACGTACGTGCCTCAAGTTGGCACTTCCCCCGACGCAAACCCTGGCAGTCGTGGGACCCACTTTACGCGGCCTGCGGGACAATGCTCTGCTCGTTCTGTGTAAGCAGATAGTAGATCGCAGGCGTGATGATCAGGCTCAACAGCAGAGAGATAGCCAACCCTCCAATCACGGCGATCGCCAGAGGTTGCAGCATTTGCGATCCCGCGCCAATGGCAAGCGCCAGTGGGACCATGCCGGTTACAGCAGCCAGAGCTGTCATGAGAATAGGCCGCAATCTCCGCTGGGCCGCCATCAGCATAGCCTCTCGCACATTCATTCCACCTGCGCGAAAACGCTCATCCGCATCAAGCAACAGGATGCCATTTTTCGCAACAATGCCGATCACCATGATAAGTCCCATGAATGAAGCGACATTGAATGTTGTGTCTGTCGCGAGCAAAGCGAAGACAACACCGGCGATCGAAAGGACTGACGATACGAGAATAGCAACAGGAGCAGCGAAGTTCCTGAATTCTGTGAGCAGAACGACGAATACAAGCACGAGTGCAAGCAAAAGGACGCGCAATAAATCGTGGAAGGACTTCTGCTGCTCCTGGTATGCGCCCCCGTATTCCACACGAACGCTGGCAGGTAAATGCATTGCACCAATATGCATCTTGACCTGCTGAATCGCACTGCCCAGGTCCGACCCCTCCAGTCGCGCTGTCACAACAACCAGCCTCTGTAAGTTTTCGCGGCGGATTTCGTTCTGCGGTGGCAACTGAGTGATGGTGCTCATCGCACCGAGTGATGCCGTGTGCCCCGAACTGCTGTTGAAGACAGTGTTGCGGATAGTGTCGAGCGATTGACGAGTTTCGGCACCCAGCCGGACCCTGATCGTGTAAGCGCGACCATTCGCAATCAGAGGATTTGTCACAGCGATAC
>CAXTNK010000018.1:1075-12972 GCA_964245665.1 uncultured Acidobacteriaceae bacterium | reverse complement strand
CGACAGCAAAGTTGGTGCCTGGCCCGCTCAACGTATTGTCGATTCCGTTTTCAATATCCACCACGCCCGGAATTTTTGCGATCTCTTCACCGACCCGAGGAGCCAATGCGCCAAGTAGCTTGGCATCCTCGCTGAATAACTTGATCTGGATGGGTTCCGGCGCGTTCGAGAGATCCCCGATGTTGTCCTGTAGTATCTGAGTCAGCTCAACATCCAGAGCAGGCTCACTTCCCTTCACTTTTGTGCGCACCTCCTCCATGACCTCTTCGATGCCGCGGCTCCGCTTCTTCTTGAGCTTTACGGTGAAGTCTCCATAGTTAGCTTCCGTCACAGCAGCAAGCCCCATCTGCAGGCCGGTGCGGCGACTTGTACTCTCGACCTCCGGCGTATCGCGCAGAATCCTCTCGACATGTGACAAAACCTGGTTGGTCGATGCAATCGAGCTTCCGGCAGGCATGATGTAGTCAAGGATGAACCCGCCCTCATCCATCTCCGGCAACAGGTCGGAACCCAATGATTGGTAGCCGATTACAGTGACGACAACCAGGCACGCGCAGGCGAGAGCAAGGCGTAGCGGACGCGCAATCGACCACTGCAGGGCGATACGATGCCATTGCATCAAGCGAGTTAAAGTCTGGCCTGAAGGGGGATGCTTCTTGTCGAATTCAGGCTTCGAGATATCTTCAACGAGTGGGTCGTTCCGCACGCCTTTTCCCAGGAGTACAAGCGCCAGCGCTGGGGTCCAGGTGACGGCGAGAAGTAACGACGTCAGCAATGCAACTGCCATCGTAATCGCAAGTGCGCGAAAGAAGCTACCTGTAACACCTGTCGTGGCAATCAGTGGGAGAAATACGACTACCGGTGTGATGGTGGAGCCTACGAGCGGACGAGAGATTTCTGACAACGCCTTCCGCACCGACTCGAGACGATCTTCACCCGATTCACGATGAAGCACAATGTTCTCAACCACGACAATTGCATCATCAATGACCAGGCCGATAGCAGCAGCGAGGCCACCCAAAGTCATCAGGTTGAAACTAAGACCGAATAGGCATAAGACCAATACAGTTGCGGCAATTGTCACCGGAATGACCAGGCCGGCGATCAGAGAGGATCGCCAATCACGCAGAAACAGGAAGAGAACGATGCAGGCGAGGATTATTCCGATAATCATTGCGTCCCTGACGCTCATGATGCTCTGCCGCACCAGCTGCGACTGGTCATAGAACGGCTTTAGCTGGGCATCTCTGGGCAGCGTCTGGCTAAGTTGACTTACCTGCTCTGCTATTGCATCAGCTACTGCAATCGTATTGCTGCTTGGCTGGCGCGTAATATTCAGAAGCACCGCCGGCTTACCGTCTGCTGTCACGGCGGTATAAGTAGGCATTGTTGCCGGAACGACAGCAGCTATATCACCTACGCGCACGGGAGTGCCACTTGCAGTAGCTTTGACGGCGAGCTGACGGATGCCACTGACATCGTGCGCCTGGGAGCCGACCAGTGCCAGCACCAGTTGATGATCCTGCTCATACAAGCCGGGCGAATCGACAATGTTGGAAATCTCAATTGCATTCGTCAGGTCGGGGATGGTAATACCCGACGACTGCATCCGGGCCAGGTTTGGAACGACGTGAAACTCCGGCACCTGTCCGCCTTGAATCGTCACATTACTAACGCCTGCAACCCGGTTAAGTGCCGGCTTCAGGATATACGTCGCGAGCTGCCACAAGGCAGTCTGTGGAACTGTATCTGATGTAAGGCTATAACCGAGGATAGGAAAAGTCGCAAGTGTCAGCCGATTCGCGGTCACCTTCGCCGTCGCAGGCAGTGATTGCTGAACTTTGCTCAACGCAGCATTGACCAGTTCGAGCGTCCGGAACATGTCCACTGACCAGTCGAAAAACAGACTGATTTCCGCTGTCCCGCGACTTGTGTTTGAGCGAACTGTGACAAGGCCAGGAACGCTGTTGATTGCATCTTCAATGGGCTTGGTGATCATGACCTGCATTTGCTCGACCGGCATGACGCCATTGTCGACACCAATCACGACGCGTGGAAAATTGGTATCCGGGAAGATCGCGACAGGTACCTGGAAGAACGCGTAGATACCGATGACAGTGAGTGCGCAGGTGATAAAGAATATAGTGCGCAACGACCGCTGTACCCAGAATGGTTTACCGGGCAGTGTTACCGGCCTGGGTGGAGGCGCTCCCATTAATCCTTACCCTCAGCGCCGACCTTCGTCCCACCAACAACTACCTTCGTTTCATCATCCAAGCCGTAAGAACCTTCGACAATTACATTGTCCGAAGGCGAGAGGCCATCAAGTATTTGAACGGCCTCTTTGGTGCGAATACCCGGCTTGACAGCTCGTAGATGAGCCACACTGCCTGGTCCCACAATCATCACCGTGTTCACGCTGTCCTGGCCAGGCAGCAACGCCGCGGTCGGTATCTGCAGCGCCTTGTCCACGGTCTTCCCTCGAATGACTGCATGCACCGAGGTGCCGACGCGCAATTGCCCTTTTACGTTGGGCAACTCGAGCCAGACCTCGACAGTCGTTGAGCCGGCATCAAGTGCAGGGCTGATGAAACACACCTTCCCCTCTATCGGGTCGTTGATGCCCGCAATCGAAATGTTTGCTCTATCTCCCAGCTCCAGTTCCTGCGCATCGGCCTGTGCAAGGTGAAGCTTCGCCAGCAGAGAGGAGGTGTCCATGATCGTGAGCACAGGGGTTCCTGCGTTCGCAGTCTCACCCGGAAACAAAGGTCGATCGGTAACGATTCCGTTGATGGGACTTAGTAAGCTGGCATAGCCCACCTGTGCCTGCGCATTGATGTATTTACCTTTTGCTGAACTTAGCTGACCCTCGGCCATCTTCATGTCAGCTGTCCGTGTCGTGTTAAGAACGGACGCCAGGTGCGTGGCCGCAGTGTCATAGGCGGCCTGCGCCTGGACTTCTGCAGCGGCTGCGATGTCCGCGTCACGTCCGGGCAATGCTCCCTGCTCAAAAAGCTGTTTGCGTGCGGCAGAAGTACTTTTGGCAACGTCGAGGTTTGCTTTAGCTTCATCAACAGCCAACTTTGCTTTCTGCATGTCTTCCGGAATGGTGGCGCCGGTGCTGCTTGCATAGAAAGCTTCCGCTGAGGCAAGACTGCCTTTACTGTCAAGCGCTACACCCTGCAGATCCCTGTCTTCCAGCGTCAGCAACAGTTGGCCGCGATGCACATGTGCGCCACGCTGCACATACTCGGCACGGATGGGCGAACTGATGCGCGGAGCAAGAGCGGCCTGGGCCAGCGGTGCCAATATTGCATCTGCTTCAATCTCCTTCGCGATAGATCCGATGATCGGATGCGCCGTTTGCACCGAGACACTCATTTCAACCGGGACAGCTGCTTTCTTGCAGCTGACCGGAATTCCTATGCCTACAAGCAACGCGGTATGACGAAGTATCCTGCCTCCGGGAAATTTGCGCATGCCTTCAGAGACTCCCCGTAAGTGTCTGCAATTGCGCCAAAGCACGCTGATATCGCTCTTTCCCATCCAGTTCAGAATTTTCCGCCAGGATGAGCGTATTCTGCGCGTCAACTACTTCAAGAACTGTGCCTTCTCCATTGGTGTAACGTAGGTTCGTCAGACGTAAACTTTCCTGCGCAGCCTCCGCCGTTGCATGGAGCGACGCGAGTTCTGCCTGTGCGGTCCCGGCCTCCCGATAGAACTCCGACAAATCGGCAAGCAGTCGAGTCTGCGCGGCTGTGACCAATGTCTTCGCCGAGCCCTCCATGATCCTGCTTTCCTTGATCTTCCGTTCGCTCGTCAACCAGTCCCATAAAGGCAGATCCAATGTTGCACTAGCAGAGTAACCAAGGTTGCGCGTCTCCTCAGGTCCATTGTGGGCAAACTGCGGAGCATCAATACCATACGTAAAGTTCAGACCAAGTTCAGGCAGGAGCGCTGCACGTGAAACATAAGTATTGGCCTGAGTTATCTGTAGTGATGCGAGTGCGCTTCGCAACTCGGGATTATTCTTACGCGCCGCTGCATCGATGGATGCGCGCTCCGGAAGTGACTTGAGGCCATCGCCAACTGCGAGGTTGTACTGCGTCGCTGGATCCGGAAAAAGCAACACGCCCAGTTCGAGTCGCGCCTTCTCGAGCGCAAGCTGTGACTCTGCCATCTCTCGTTGTCGCTGCTGCTGCCCAATCTGTGCCTTGATCACATCGGCATGCGCGCTGTCGCGGGCCGCTTCACGCTGCTCGGTTACGTGCACGAAATGATCAGCCTCCGCGAAGGCACGGCTGGCGACAGCTACCCTGTCTGCCTGCGTCTGCGCGTCATAAAAGAGCGTAATGACAGTTGCTATAAGGCCGCGGCGGGCTAACTCAAGCTCTGCATTGGCTCTTGCGGCGTTCGCATCCGCAAGACGAATGGCGCCAGCCTGCGCCAGACCAAGGGTGTCATTGATGACCGCCTGGCTTGCATACTCACGCACCGCGTTATTTGCGATAAATACAGGAGAGGGTTCGTTGGTGGTTTGTCCTATGCGATTGGATTGTCCGTTGGGCTGCGTGTAGATGACCTGATTGTGATAGCTGGCGACGGGAAGCAGAGCAGCGCGAGCATCCTTACGCTCGAGCAAAAGCGCACGCTGATTAGCCGACGCTATTGCGAAATTCGGCTCATTCGCTTCGGCGCGTCGAATCACGTCGTCCAGAGATAAGGTGAGCGGAATTGGTAGGCTTGCCGACGGGCTTACAGACTGGGCTGCGGCCAGGTCTGCAAACGCCAGCAAGCCCGCGACGAGCATACCAAAAATCGACCCCCGGCAATGCCACTGCATAGGGATAAATTAACTAAGTTTCCTTAAGGCTTGCTGAAGGCCTCGTGATGAAGGCTTCCCGAATTCTCTTCGTGAGAGCGGCCTGTCTGACTTTTCTAACTACGCGACCAAGCACGCAATCGCTGGCGTCCGGATCTTTTTACGGCGTCTACCTGCGAGAAATTCACCGAACTATAACCCGTGCGTCAGGTTAAGGGCGAATACTCGCGTAGTCACTTTGTCGGAGGTTGGGGAAGCTTATGAAGACGAGAAAACAAATTAGCGCAAAGGGAATTTTGTGCGCATCGACAGCGGTATTAGCAACGTCAATGGCTGCGCAGGGTGCCCTGGCAGTTGACACGAATCGTGTTGGATCAAAAAACATCAAGCATGTAGTCATGATCAGCATCGATGGCATGCACGCAGTGGACTTCTACAACTGTGCTCACGGTATCCAGGGCGTCAACGGTGGCGACCCATACTGTCCAAACATGGCGGCTCTGAGCAGGAACGCTATCAATTACACGGGTACAACAACATCCAAACCATCTGACTCTTTTCCCGGCATGGCAGCACTGATTACCGGCGGTACACCGAAGACCACTGGCATTTACTACGATGTTGCCTATGATCGATCCCTCGACGCCCCTGCAAAAACGACTGGCACTGGCCTTGCTGCTGGATCGTGCGAACCATACAGCGTGCCCAATGGCACCACCACAGACAATGATCAGGGCATTGATCTCGACGACACCAAACTGAACGGCGGCGCGCGTGGTGCCGGGCTCACCGAAAGTGGCGAATCTTCCATTGATCCTTTGAAGCTTTCGCGGAATCCGGCAACCGGATGCGCACCTGTCTATCCCTGGAACTTCATTCGGACCAACACCATCTTCGGCGTCGTGCACGCAGCTGGCGGTCGTACTGCGTGGATCGACAAGCACCCGTCCTACGCATTTATCAATGGTCCTGGAAACGGCAGGAATGTGGATGATCTTTACACCCCTGAAGTTGATTCCGCAGTCGTTCCCCTGCCTGGCGTCAAGACAGTAGACGGAGAATCCTGCGCAACCATTCGCGACACCGCTGCCGATCTATCGGAGTGGACCCACAGTTTCAAGAACATCCAATGCTACGACGCTTTACATGTCCAGGCATTGCTCAATCAGATTGCGGGCAAGACACATGCAGGCGAGCCATCTGAAGTGCCTGCCCTGTTCGGCATGAACTATCAATCGGTCTTCGTCGGGCAGGCGCTGTATGAGCCGAGCGTCGGTAAAGGCGGTTATCTCAATGCAGCTGCTGCTCCGAGTGCCGAGTTACTGAATGAAATCGAGTATGTAGACACGTCGATAGGCGACATAGTGAGTGGCCTGAAGGATGCAGGTATTTTCGATAACACTCTGCTCATAGTTACCGCGAAGCATGGTGAATCCCCCATCGATCCGACACGCTACGTTGGAGATGGAACCAACACGCCGGCTACTCTTCTTGGGAGCGCAATACCTTATTCCGAGTCGCCCTTGAACCCGAATGGCATCGGCGCTACCGAGGACGATGTCTCGGTGCTCTGGCTGAAGAAGGGGGCAAGCGTCGACGGTGCGGTCGAGCTGCTCGAAAAGAATGCCCAGAAGATCGGACTCGGTGAAATTTTGTACGGACCTTCACTTGCTCCGAACTACGGCATCGGCGGCCTTGATCCGGGCCAGGATCCCCGCACGCCCGATATCATCGTGCTGCCTAACGTGGGTATAACTTATACCGGGAGTTCAACCACCATCGAAGATCACGGCGGGTTCGGACACGATGACACAAATGTCATGATGCTGGTCGAGAATCCTGAATTTACCGCGAAGACAGTCACTACTGATGTCTCTACAGCGCAGATAGCTCCAACAATCCTTGAAGCCCTTGGACTAAATCCGCTGGATTTATCGGCAGTAAAGGCCGAGGGAACCACAGCACTTCCCGACGTGGCACTACAGATCGATAAGTAAAATATCGAATGTCTTTTCCCAAAAGCAAGGACCGCAATTGCGGTCCTTGTCCGCATTAGCGCCGGGATCGCCTGGTCGACTTACGAGTGTTCAAGTGCAGCGAATACTTCCACAACCTTAAGGTAAACATTACAGACTTTTCACACACCAGTAACCATCCAATATCTCTCGTGCCGCCTAATCACTCTCAGGAGGCAACACATTGAAACACTTCGCTATCAGTCTTCTTACTACGGCTACCATGTCGCTGGCCTGCGCTGCGACGTATGCACAGAACGCAACACCCAACCTCGAAAACAGCAAGATCAAGCACGTCCTTATCCTCAGCATTGACGGCATGCATGCCCTGGACTTTAAAAATTGCGCGTCTGGCATCAGCACGGTGAATGGTGGAGATCCATATTGTCCGAATCTCTCTGCTCTTGGACGGACTGCCGTTAACTATGTTGGGGCCAGCACCACCAAACCTTCTGACTCTTTCCCAGGTCTCATGGGCATCATGACCGGTGCAACGCCGCGCACCATGGGGATTTATTACGACGTCGCTTTCGACCGTTCGTTGGATGCGCCGGCCGAGACAACGGGAAACGGTCTTGCTGCTGGACCATGCTCCCCATACGGTGAGCCCACGGGCACGACAACTGAGTATGAAGAAGGTATCGATAAGGACCAGACCAAACTCAACGGTGGAAACGGTTCCAGCCTGACCGACGGCAACATCGATTCGATTCAGCCAAAGCGCCTGGTCCGTAATCCAGCGACCGGCTGCGCGCCCGTATATCCCTGGGAGTTTGTCCGCACGAATACGATCTTCGGAGTCATTCACAAGGCAGGTGGATATACAGCCTGGTCAGATAAACATCCCGCCTACAGCGCAGTCCAGGGTTACGATGGAAAGCTCGATGACTTCTACGCGCCTGAGATTAATTCGACTGTCGTCTCGCTGCCAAACTATACGACCCCTCTCGGTGAGAACTGCTCCACAATTCTCGATCCCTCGTCCGACATCACAGCGTGGACGAATAGCTTCCAGAACATCCGCTGCTATGACACAGTCAAAGTCAAGGGTATCCTCAATCAGATCGACGGCAAAGACCACCTTGGCCAACATCAGACCAAGGTGCCAACACTTTTCGGCATGAATTTCCAGGCTGTCAGCGTTGGACAAAAGTTGATTGAAAAGAGCAATGGCGAAGTCGGCGGCTACAAGGACAACATCGGAACGCCGAAGGAAACATTGTTGAAGGAGATCGAATTCGCGGATGCCTCTATCGGTGAAATGGTCGAAGAACTCAAGAACAAGGGTCTTTACGATTCGACGCTGATCATCGTTACAGCAAAGCACGGCCAGTCACCAATCGATCCCAGGAAATATGTATCGCAGCTAATCAACGGCACGTCGCCTGCAACTCTTCTTGCGAACCTGCTGCCCTACTCCGAGTCTCCTGCAAATCCCACTGGCATTGGCCCGACGGAAGACGATGTGTCCCTCATCTGGCTGAAGAACTCCAACTCGACCGATGCGGCAGTCAATACCCTTGAGAAGAATCTTGTGCCTGCTGGCATTGGCGAAATCTTTTCCGGCAATGCATTGGCTCTCAATTACAACAAGCCTGGCTATGGCGCGGGCCTTGATCCGCGCACACCGGACATCATCGTGACTCCTAACATCGGTGTCACCTACAGCGGCAGCACTTCTAAACTTTCCGAACACGGTGGCTTCGCGCATGACGACACAAATGTCATGCTCCTCGTCGCAAATCCAAGCATAGCCAGATCCACTGTACATGCAGCAGTGGAAACCACACAGATTGCTCCTACTGTCCTGTCTGTACTAGGTCTCGACCCACGCGAACTTGATGGCGTCCGTGAAGAAGGCACCGCCGCACTGCCTGCAATCGACTTCACAAAGTTCAGCTACTAGAGCAATTTTTATAAATACGAATTTTTGATATTCCTTAGCTACAACCCGCCAAGAAACCGGGTTGCAGGCTTTCAGCGGAACAGGTCAGGGAGATATTAAACAGGCTCTGAAACCCTTATCGCTGTGCAAGCGGGTGCATTGAGCACCCGCTTTTTGCTTGACATAAAACGATATGCTATCTCTGGTACTATCTTGCGGTGTGGAACGAGTGCTTATGTCTCTGTCAGCTGACCGCAAGCCTGGCTGCGTCAGCCTCCGTGTCGATATCAAAGCTACCCTCAGCGAAGTCGACATGGGCAATATCTTCCGGATAGCGTGAAAGGATGCGGCGCGCACCCTGTTCACCTGACAGTGTTGAGAGTTCAGCAAAATATTTAGCAGACAGGACCACAGGAACACCGGTCACTCCGGCGTAACTTGCAGCGGCAATGCCCTTCCCCGAGCTCGCAGATTCAGCAAGCAGCGTGCGCAGCAACTTCGCATTCAGAGCGGGCTGGTCGCATACCAGGAACAATACGGATTGCGGCATGGGCGTCATGCGGAGCAATACGTTCGCGGCGCAGGCGATAGAGGTGCCCATGCCCTGGTGCCAGTCTGGATTGACAATGATGTTCGTATCCAACCCTTCCAATTCAGGCTGAAGCTGCTCATAAAACGCTCCCAGTACAACAAGGTTCGACTCGCAGCCTGTCTCGGTTGCCAGTCTAGCCGTGCGACGGAGTAAAGTCTCATTCCCAACCTTCAATAATTGCTTGGGCCTGCCCAGCCGCGAGCTGTTTCCAGCAGCAAGAATTATCGATACACAACCCGTCATCCGATTACCTTCTCACGAACAATGCCAAGATGAATAGATGGCCTCAAGACTTCGCGCAACGCGCGCTCGTGTCGAATATAAAAGACTGAAATGTCGCATGCATTCGGTCCAAACCGTATAAATATGCCTTGACCGACGATCAAGATGCCAGATATCCATACTGCTTTAAATTTCTACGTGCCGACGGATCCGTCTCATGCCTTCACTGCGCTCCAAAATGGCGAATGCGCTTTTGCTGTTGCAATCGTTTTCGGCGACACTGGTTCTAAGGCTTGATCCTGGTCCAAGTCGCTACAGAAACCGGCCGAAGAGTTTGCGTGCGAACAGACACAACGGAAGGAGGTGTCATTCTATGTCCGACCTATATCAGGTGTTGAATCTCTGGAAGAAGATTGATGCCTCCGAGGACGATTGCGTTCTTGCCACTATCGTGCGAGTGGAAGGTTCGTCCTATCGGAAACCGGGCGCAAGAATGCTCATCACGACTACCGGCGTTCGCGCTGGGACCATCAGCGGGGGATGCCTTGAAGGTGAAGTAAGCAAACAGGCGTGGTGGCTCACCAGACAAGGGCCGGTAGTGAAGGCATATTCGACGTCTTTCGAAACGGATGAAGACCGCCCTTATGGTCTCGGTTGCGGTGGTACGGTTCACCTGCTCCTTGAACGAAGACGCACTGCCGAGGACTTTTTAAAGGAGCTGCAACGTGCCTTCGTGGCGCGGGAACCCCTGGCGTGTGCGGTTGTCCTGACCGGGCCTGACTGCAGCATGCGTGCGATCGCGAACTTGACCACCAACTCGCATAATCTGACAGGCTTGCACAAGGACGCGATGAACGCCTTCGAGGCTCAACAATCTTCCCTTGCGCACAACACTACCTGTTGGGCAGAATACATCCCGGCGCGTACTGGGTTGTTTGTCTTCGGCGCCGGAGACGATGCCAAACCGTTAGTGACCCAGGCAAGTACTTTAGGCTGGCACATCACTGTCGCTGACGGCCGCTCGCATCTGGCCACGCGATTGCGCTTTCCTGAAGCCGATGAAGTCATTGTTCTTGACGCGGGGAGCTACAAGTCACTTACTCTGCGTGAAGGGGATGCAGCAGTCGTGATGACACATAGCTATGAACAGGATAAGTCTGTTCTGAAGGACTTACTCCAGTCAAATATCGCATATCTTGGCGTTCTCGGTCCGCGTTACCGAACTGCTAATCTGCTTAAGGATTTAAGAGCAGATATGGCTTTACCCTCTTCGTCAATCGCAGACGCGAAGTATCCTTCCGCGTGGAATAAGGTGTACACACCCGTAGGCCTGGATCTCGGAGGCGATAGTCCGGCTACTATCGCTCTCTCCATCGTCGCTGAAATACAGGGAATTGTGAGCAGTCGACGGAAGCATGGCGGCAAGAATGTAACCGAGGCTGTCAGTCCTCTACGGCGGGCGGCGGGCGGCAGGTAAGTTCGAAACAAATCGCTCGAAAGAAAGTGTCTTTTCGACTGCGCGCGACCAGCGCATAGAAATTCGGACACCATCGCACCTCGATGATCCTAGACTGATCGAATACCGATGTGGCGAGCGCTACGCTGCGCCGGTGCAGATCGTTGCCGCTGTTTCCTGTCCAACCACATTCTCGATTGAGCCGCCGATCGGCGATGCCTGCTTTCGAAGCGTTCGAGGATGAACCGATCTCTCGATCTACCTGGAACGCTTCAATGCAAACCCGTGCTGACTGAGCTATCTAAGCCATCAGTTTATCGGGAGTGATCGGAGCTTCGCGCATCCGCTTACCGGTTGCGTTGTAGATGGCATTTGCCACCGCTGCCCCTGCTCCGGTGATGCCGATCTCACCGATGCCGCGTCCCCCGAGTGGATTGAACTTCTTATCCGGGATATTCAGCACTGAGACATCGATAACCCCGATGTCTGCGTTCACGGGCACGTGGTACTCCGCTAGGTTATTGTTGACAGGCCTTCCTGTGCGCACATCGATGTGGGTGCTTTCGTGCAGCGCCAGGCTGATCCCCCAGACGATTCCACCGATCAACTGACTGGTGCCGGTTTTACTGTTCAACATCGTTCCGATGTCATAGACAGCCGTCACCCGCTGGACGTGCGGCATGCCAAGCATCTCGTCGACCGCGACTTCTGCGAAGACAGCGCCGAAGGAATGATTGGAATACGCGTCAGAATCCTGATCAGGCTGTGCCGAACCTACCGCGCTGATTGGTTGCCCACTTTTCATCGCAACGTACGTCTTGTAGTCGATCGACCCACCCGCAGGCTTTGCCTTCAAAAAGACTTTGCCTTCTTTGAAGTCCAAGTCTTCGGGTTGCGCTCCGTGG
>CAXTNK010000018.1:0-1065 GCA_964245665.1 uncultured Acidobacteriaceae bacterium | reverse complement strand
GGCGTGCCCGTATCGCTCACCATGGCAGTGAACAGCTTCAGTCTTGCCTGTTCAGCAGCAGCCTGTACGGCTGGCGTCACGCTTGCCGCACTTTGGGATCCGCCAGACACCGGAGCTTTCGGCAGTTCTGTATCTCCCAGCTTTGCATCGACCATCTCGATTGGAAGGTCGAGCGTCGCTGCTGCAACCTGGGCCATGATCGTATATGTTCCTGTCCCAAGGTCCTGGGAACCTGATGCGACGGTGACTCGTCCGTTCGCCTCAAAGCGAACCATAGCCATGGCTGCCGAGCGATTCGCACTGTAGGTAGCGGTCGCCATACCCATCCCAACCATCTGAGTTCCCTGTTTCATTGACCGAGGCTTCGCAGAACGCTTGCTCCACCCGAATCGTTCCGCGCCTTGCTGATAACATTCGCGAAGATGTTTGCTCGAAAATGGCTTGCGGCTTGTTGGGTCGGTCTCGGCATAATTCTTCAGCCGCAACTCGATCGGATCCATGCCTACTTTTTCAGCCAGCTCGTCCATCGCGATTTCGAGGGCAAAGCTGCCGGTAGCCTCACCCGGCGCGCGTTGAAACGTGGGTGTACCGACGTTCAGCGGCACCAGCTTCTGTGAAGTCAGAATATTGGGACTGGCATATAGCATTCTCGTTAGATTCGAAGACGGTTCTGCGAAATCCTCGATGGTCGAAGTATGCGAGTACACGTCATGTCGAATAGCTGTGAGGGTTCCATCATGCCTGGCTCCAAGCACGATATGTTGATTCGTCTGCGGCCGCCCCCCAACGGGTCCAAACATCTGAGGACGCTCGAGCGAAAGCCTCACGGGTCGATTTACCATTTTCGCGGCCATCGAAGAGAGCACAACATGTGACCACGTTGAACCTTTCGATCCGAAACCACCGCCGACAAACGGGCAAATCACCCGCACATTGTCTTCAGGAATCCCAAAAGTCTTTGCCAGCGTCTGCTTCACCCCTGAAACATACTGCGTTGCATCGTGGACGGTCAGCTTTTCACCGTCCCACTGTGCAACCGTTGCATGTGTCTCCATGGGATTATGA
>CAXTNK010000017.1:66578-75057 GCA_964245665.1 uncultured Acidobacteriaceae bacterium | reverse complement strand
GGAGTGAGCAACTTGCGGGGCAGCGCCGAGTTTCAATGCGGGCGGCATCGAATATGAGAATCTAATAGGCAGGAGCGACACTGCGATTCTCGACATCCCCGTACGCCGTATCAATGGTTCTTCCACTACCCTTGCCGAGCACCAGGGAAAGGTCGTGCTCGTCGTCAACGTCGCGTCCAAATGTGGCCTTACCCCGCAATACGATGGTTTGGAAAAGCTGTATCGCACGTACCGTGAACACGGCTTTGTCATCTGCGGTTTTCCGGCTAATGATTTCGCAGCCCAGGAACCCGGATCGAATGAAGAGATCCAGACTTTCTGCACGTCGAGTTTCGGCGTAGATTTTCCAATGTACGAAAAGATCACTGCCACCGGTGACGATCGGCATCCGTTGTACAGCGCGCTGATCGAAGCCGAACCGAAAACAACCGGGGACACCGGCGGCTTCCGGCAGCACCTGGTCGAGTTTGGCGTCAAGCCATCAACGCCACCTGAAGTCCTGTGGAACTTCGAGAAATTTCTAATCGGCAGGAACGGCAAAGTAGTTGCGCGGTTCGCTCCGGACCTCGAACCGAATGACCCACAGATCGTCACAGCAATCGAGCAGGCACTCGGCAAATCGTAGCTTGTCAATTGAACCTATTAATTTGCCTCTCATCGAACAGATCTCGGATGGTATGCTTGCGCTCGCACCGCAAGCCGCAGCTTTTTAAATCTTGCGACCCGCGAAGTGCAACTCCGGCCCAAATCATTTTTTGGTATCACGAGCGGCCATGGATGGCCAGCCTGATGCCGGCTCCGAGGTCGTCAAATGTCGACACGCACACTACCCTTTATCGCCAGCCGCAAACAGCAGGCTGCCGATCGCGGCTTTTTTCTGGTCATGGCGATAGCCTGCGCAGTGCTGATCTTCGTCGGATTCAGCCGCACCTATTACCTCAAGCAATACTTTCCTGCTGCGCCCGCCCTTAGTCTGCTGGTTCACGTGCATGGCGCCGTGATGACGATATGGGTGCTGTACTTCGTTGTGCAGACGGCGTTAATCGCAAGCGATCGACCCGGTCTGCACAGGAAACTTGGCTACGCGGGCGCTTTCCTGGGGACGCTGGTGATTGGCCTGGGACTTACTGTCGCATTTACCGGCATGCGGCTGCACCATGGGACATCGACCCAAAGTCCCGAGGTAATCTTTCTCGTTGGCCTGATCGATATCGGCTCTTTCGCCATGTTCTTTATTACCGGCTACCTGTTTCGCAGGAATCATGAAGCACATCAGCGGCTGATGCTTTTCGCCGTAGTGGTGGGGCTTACCGGGGCCCCGATCGGAAGACTCATTGCCCTCGGCACTCCGGTTCCGCTACTGTCGGGCATCAACCTGTCCTTCCTCTTCGCGGGTCCCATCTACGATCTGGCGACCCGTCGCCGCATACATCCTGTCTATGTATTCGGCTGCCTCTTCGCGCTTGCCACATTTACCCCCATTCGCTTTGTGGTCGGCGCTACGCCCTGGTGGCATCGCGTGGCTCACCTGGTCGCCGGCATATAGCGGCTGTTTGGCGAAGTAGGTCGCTTCTCTACATGTGCGTGACTCCTGACGCGTGGATCATAATCCTTGTCGCGTGGATCGTAATCCTTGCCCTCGACCATCCTGACTCCGGCTCTCCCGATCATTCGGCTTGCAGGTCTCCAAAAACGGTGCAGAACACGTTACGCTAACTACTATAGTTTTGGAGATCCCCCGAGAATGCCCAACATGGTACAGAAATTGCGGTCTGCGACCTGGCGTATCGCTCGACGCTTTCCGGCAGGGCGCCGGCTGATCCAGTCATTCGGCAGGAAACGCGGACAGGCTCAGCAGTTTCAGGATCTTTACTCCCGTGAGATGCCCTCACCCGGCACGCCATTCAGTATTTTCAAAGGAACGTGGAACTCGGCGATTCCAGGCTTTCCCACAGGCGAATCAGCATTGTTCGATGATTTTCGGATTCGCTGGCTCGAAGGTAAGTATGGTTCATTCGCGGGTAAACGCGTGCTTGAACTCGGTCCTCTCGAGGGCGGCCACACGTACATGCTGGAACAGGCCGGGGCTCAGGTCACTGCAATCGAGGCCAATCAGCGCGCATTTCTCAAGTGCCTCATCGTGAAGAACGCCTTCCAACTGAAGTCCGAATTTCTGTACGGTGATTTCCGGCCCTATCTCGCAAATTCGCAGTCCAAGCAGTTCGATTTTGCCCTGGCCATCGGCGTCCTCTATCACATGACCGAGCCGGTAAAGCTTCTACACGACATCGCCCGCAGCACTGACGCATTTGGCCTGTGGACGCATTACTATGACGTCGAACGCTTCAAAACAGACGTTCGCTTCAGTCCGCAACCCGTGATGCAGACAGTGAATGGCAAGGCTGTCGAGGTTTACGAGCAGCACTACCTTTCATCTCTTACTAGCTCCCGTTTCATCGGCGGCAGCGAGCCGACCAGCTTCTGGCTCACCAGGGCAGCGCTGCTTGGTTATATCGAACAGCTTGGGTTTCAAGTTGAAGTCGGCGATGACAATCCCGATCATCCGCACGGGCCATGTATCCTTCTCTTTGCCCGGCGTCCGTAGACGATTAGAGTCACTCAACCGCGTTTCGTGCCGACAACCAGCAGTGTCTGAAACTGCGGAGCTGCCTGCTCCTTGTGGACGACGGAGATCTGGATGTCGGCGAAGCCGGTGCGCACGAGCGTCGATTCCAGTTCCACTTCGGTGAAGCCGAGCCACTCGTCAGCATAAAGATCGCGCGCTTCTTCAAAACGATGCTTCACCAGGTCGAGGATTACCACCCTTCCACCAGGCTTGAGTATCCTTGCAGCTTCACGCACTGCGCGCTCCGGATGCATCGCATGGTGAAGCGACTGCGAGAAGAACACCAGATCAACCACTTCATCTTCAATAGGCACGTCTTCCATATCGCCCAGACGGTAATCGAGGTTGGTCACACCTTGTCGCGCAGCCTGATCACGACCGACTTCGATCATTTTTGAAGATGTGTCGACGGCTATGACCTTCGTCGCGCGCTGCGCCAGCAAAAGAGAAAATGCCCCTTCGCCGGCGCCCAGATCAGCGATGACCATGGGCGGCATCAGTCGCAATAACGCCTCGGCCACGCCCTTCCAGGACTTGCCCGGGACATAATCCCTGCCAAAACGCCCGGCTACGCTGTCGAAAAAGGTCCGCATCTTGTCCTGACGTTTCTTGAGCACACCAGCGATAGCAGCGAAATCCTGGGCAGCTTCAGGTATTTCCTCTGCCGCCTGGTCCAGCAGCCCGGCAATGACCTGGCCACCGTTGTCCGCTTTAAGGCGGTAGAGGCTGCTCTTGCCGGTCCGGCGATCCTCCACCAGTCCAGCCTGCTTCAACTGGGCGAGGTGTGTGGAGATGGTGCTCTGGCCCATTGTGAGAATCTCCTGCAATTCGGCAACCGACAGTTCCTCGCGCTCCAGCAGCAACAAAAGGCGCAGCCGGTTTGGGTCCGCTACAACACGAAGGATTTTTACGATAGACGCCATGCTGGTTGCTGCTACTATAAATCAAGATATCGCGATAACACGATATGAGGAGAAATCAATGGCAACGTCGACACTCGAAATGCCCCTGGTAAATACCGCGGGAACCGACTACAAAGTCGCAGACATGAAGCTGGCTGATTGGGGCCGCAAGGAAATTTCCATCGCCGAGCACGAGATGCCGGGCCTGGTATCCATCCGTAACAAGCACGCCGCGAAGAAGCCCTTGGCCGGCGTTCGTATTACCGGCTCGCTGCATATGACCATCCAGACCGCCGTGCTGATCGAGACCATGGTTTCGCTCGGAGCCGACGTTCGCTGGGCAAGCTGCAATATTTTCTCGACCCAGGATCACGCGGCTGCCGCGATCGCCGCTGCCGGCGTGCCCGTATTCGCCTGGAAGGGCGAGTCGCTCGAAGAGTACTGGTGGTGCACCTACCAGGCACTGAACCACAAGGGTGGTTTGGGTCCTCAGATGGTTATCGATGACGGCGGCGATGTGACGTTGCTGATCCACAAGGGCTATGAACTCGAAAATGGTGATGGCTGGGTGAATACGCCTGCCGAGAGCCAGGAAGAGCAGATCATCAAGGACCTGCTCAAGAAAGTCCACGCAGAAGATCCGCAGCATTGGCACAAGGTCGCGAAGGAATGGCGCGGCGTCTCGGAAGAAACGACGACCGGCGTCCATCGCCTGTACAAGATGCTCGAGCAGGGCAAGCTGCTGGTTCCGGCGATCAACGTCAACGATTCCGTAACGAAGTCGAAGTTCGATAACCTCTATGGCTGCAAGGAGTCACTGGCTGACGGCATCAAGCGCGCGACCGACGTGATGGTAGCGGGCAAGGTTGCAGTCATCTGCGGCTATGGCGACGTAGGTAAGGGTTCGGCGCAGTCCCTGCGTGGCCTTGGCGCACGGGTTATCGTGACTGAGATCGACCCGATTAACGCCCTGCAGGCTGCAATGGAAGGCTTTGAAGTTACAACGATCGAAGAGACGCTCGGCCGCGGCGACATCTATGTCACCTGCACCGGCAACCTCGACATCATCACCTTCGAGCACATGAAGCTGATGAAGGACCAGGCGATTGTCTGCAACATCGGCCACTTTGATAACGAGATCCAAATGGACCAGCTCAATACGGCCAAGGATGTGAAGAAGATCAACATCAAGCCACAGGTCGACCAGTACAAGTTCCCAGACGGTCACGAGATTTTCGTGCTGGCCGAAGGACGCCTGGTGAACCTGGGCTGCGCGACTGGTCATCCGAGCTTCGTGATGAGCAACAGCTTCGCCAACCAGACGCTGGCGCAGCTCGACCTCTGGGCGAATAAAGATACCTACAAGGTCGGCGTCTACGTTCTGCCCAAAAAGCTTGACGAAGAAGTAGCCCGCCTGCACCTCGAGAAGATCGGCGTCAAACTGACGACTCTTTCGCCGAAACAGGCGAGCTATCTCGGCGTGGCTGTTGACGGTCCCTACAAAGCCGAGCACTACCGCTACTAAAGAAGCGTCCAACGATCTAATGCCCGCGAGCAATTCAGCTTGCGGGCATTTTTCGTGCTCTCAACTTATCGATCGTGAACGCGCCGCTGGCTGTTTCATGCCAGGCGCATACGGCGGACGTGATGACGGGGATGGGCCTTTGTGGGTGGTTTGACTTCGCCTTTACGGAGCAGGAAGGCGGCATCGGCTGCGCTGAGCGGACGCGAAAGAAGAAGCCCTGGATCAGATCGCAATCGAGGCGGCGCAGGATGTCGAGCTGATCTTCCCGTTCCACTCCTTCCGCCACAACCTTCATCCTGAGGCTGTGAGCGAGAAAGATGATTGCCTGCACGATCGAATAGGTGCCTTGCGGATCACAGATTTTCTCGATGAATGAGCGATCGATCTTCAGCGCCTGCACCGGTAGTTTATGCAGGTGCGCGAGAGACGAGTAGCCGGTTCCGAAATCATCCACGGAGAACTCGATACCGAGGCCGGCCAGTGTTGCGATCTGCCGCGTGGCGTCCGCGATATTGCGCATCACCATAGTTTCGGTGACTTCCATTCCCAGCAGGTGAGGACTGATCTGATGATGGTTCAGCGTGTCGATGACATGACTGGCAAAGTCAAATCGCGTAAGTTGAAGCGGTGATACATTCAGCGCTATCTGGATCGGTGGTAAGCCTTCGTTTTGCCACTCGGCTGCCTGCCGGCAGACTTCATTCAGGACCCAGGTGCCCATCGGAACGATCAGGCCGCTTTCTTCAGCGATTGGAATAAAGCGGTCTGGCAGTACGTAACCGTGCTGCGGATGACGCAGGCGGGCGAGCGCTTCAAGACTATGCAGATGGCCGTGGATATCGTAAATAGGCTGATAGAAGAGCTCGAGGCCACCATCTTTCAGCGCGTGCCGGATATGCTGCTCGAGTTCAGTCGCTTCAGTCGCAAGCGTACTGATCTCCTGTGACATGCAAAGGTACTGATTGCCTCCCGCATGTTTCGCCCGGTACATGGCCCAGTCGGCATTTCGCCAGAGCGTCTCGGCATCCTCGCCATCCGTGGGATACATCGCAATGCCGATACTCGACGTGAGTTCCAGGCTATGTCCTTCCGCCTCTATTGGTTCCGCGATGACCGCGAGCAGATCAATAGCCACACGTTGCGCGTCGGCACGGGTATCGACTTCATGCAGCAGGACGCTGAACTCCTCACCGCCCACGCGCGCAACTGTATCGATGCCGCGGACCCGGCCGGAGAGTCGCTGGGCAATCTCCTTAAGGCAGATATCGCCAGCATTGTGTCCGTACGTATCGTTGACCTGTTTGAAGCGATCCAGGTCAAGGCAAAGCAGCGCAGCCTGCCGGCCGTGCCGTCGGGCGTGCGAGAGAGTGTTATGCATGCGCTCTTCAAGCAATCCGCGGTTGGGCAGGCACGTCAGGATGTCGTGATTCGCCTGGTGCACCAGTTGCTCATGCAGCTTCTGGCGATCGGTCACATCCTGCACCAGCGAAAACGCCAGCTCGCGGCCCTCGCTCTGCATGTGCTGGGTGGCGACATCCACCTGGATGAACGAGCCGTCCCGCCGCTGGTGACGCCAAGGTCCGGTGAGCTGCTGCGCCGGCTCGGCCTGCTTGAGTTCCTTCACCACCGCATGAAACTCCTCAGTGGGACGGATGTCCATCAGCGTCATTTTTAGAAACTGTTCGCGTGTGTATCCGTAATGCGCCAGTGCTGCGTCGTTGACGCTTTCGAAGCCGAGCGTTTCCCGATCGTAGATCCACATGGGGTGCGGATTGGCCTCGAAGAGCAGCCTGTACTGTTTGCTGGCAGCACTCGCCGCAATGATCTCCTGCTCCAGCAGCGACAGGACCATGCCGAACGCTACGAAGTATTTGGGCACGTTCCAAAGCTCAGGACTGATGCGGGCGATAATGCCGAGATGATCGCAGAACTCCGCAGCCGGGAAGACCGCGGCCCAGGCGAAGAGACCCAGCGACACGGTAAGCATGCCGCCGGAGACGCGATGAAATTCGTTCAGATAGACGATCGCGACAAACAGATAGAACTGCGCGAGGATTGCGGAAATACAGACGTCCGGACGCGCGTGAGCAATGGTCCAGAACATCCAGATGGTCGATGGAAAGACAGAAAGGGTCAGCAGGACAAGGATAGTTCTATGTTCGCGATGAAAACGCGATGCGTACACCAGGGCCGCAAACTGGCCCGTCGCAATCAGCAGGTAGTACGCAACTGTCGTATGCACTTCATAGACGCCGAGGATGGTGATGGCGAGCGCTGTGAAGGTCGCTACGAGCGGAATCGTTAGATTGCGGAGACTGCGGTCTGCTGATTTGCTGCCCGTCGGCAGCAGAAACATGACTGCGCAGGCGATCAGGCCACTGACGCTGACGACACTGAGCAGATTCTGCACGGCGGCCAGCCGAGGGTGAAATAGCTGGACGGAGAAGTGAACGAGGATCAACAGCCAGCCGATGGACCAGCAGCGAACAAGCAGGGTGGCACGTTTGCGATAGGTTGAGCCGAAGAGCAGAACGAGACAGCCAATAATGAGGATATCCAACAACTCGTTTTGCATGGGCCTTTACACAACCAATTCGAGAATATGCCGCAGCCGTTGAGAACTACTCTGGAGAAAACCTAGTCTATTGACGGCCGAGGCAAACGTTCAATGTGACTTAAGTAGCAGAGGTCGGCACAATCATCTACCAGGCGGCATGCGCAGGGCAAGCTCATTTGCCGCGGAAACTTGCCAGATGCGCACGATTTGTTGGACGAAGAGCCGGTATAGTCCCTCGCCCTTGTTCGTTGTTGGGATTCTTCAGCCTTGCCACGCTCTCGCCATCAAGCCCAGTAGCGCCCTTCCACTTCGCTCTGCCCGGGATGACAATAGTACTTTTTGCCTGTTCTACAGGGCAGGAGGTATTGAGCGCACAACCGTGCCGCCGTCCGCGCTGCTTAGCCTGTAACCGGACACACTTGCCGGAATAATGGCAGCCTGGCCCTGTTTGAGCGAGAGAACGGTATCGCCGCTGGTAACTTCTGCGTCACCAGCGACCAGTACAAGCGTATGCGGCGTTCCGGTACCAGCCAGGTCGATAGAGGAGCCGGCCTTCTGCTGGAAACGATCGACAACAAAATACTTCTGATCGATGAGCAGCGTGCTGTCTGCCTGCTGCTTCGGAGCGATTTTTCCGGCCGAGGTGTGATAACGCGTCGCTTCAATGGCTTTCTCGACATGCAGTTCGCGGGGGCGCCCGTAATCGTAGAGTCGATACGTAATGTCGCTGGTCTGCTGCGTTTCGAGCAGGATGACGCCCGGGCCGATGGCATGGACCGTGCCCGCATCGACAAACACCATGTCACCGACACTGACCGGCACCTGCACCATGAGCGCTTCCATCGTGTGATCGACCACGGCATGGCGAA
>CAXTNK010000017.1:53427-66563 GCA_964245665.1 uncultured Acidobacteriaceae bacterium | reverse complement strand
CTGCAGGCCAAGCGCGACGGTCGCGCCCGGGTCTGCCGTCAGTACATACCAGCATTCAGTTTTGCCGCGCAGCTGACCGGACTTCTGCGCCAGTACGTCATCTGGATGCACCTGCACGCTCAGCTTTTCATGCGGGAAAAGGATCTTGAGCAACAGTGGATAGTCGCTGAACGATGACGAAAGTTTGCCGAGCATCTCCTGCTTATGGGTCGCAACGAATGTGCCGAAAGTCTCCCCTGCGGATAGTCCCGTCGCAATGGTGCAGGCATCGCCCGTAAGCCATGCTTCGCCGATCGGCTCCGATGGTTTGAGCGAGTACCAGGGCGAAAGATCGAGTGTTCCCCAGGGACGCGGGCTGAACCATGGTTCCAGCAGGAAGGGCGCGAGGGACGTTTCAGGCATGCTCCAAGGATGCTATGAGGATGGCCGTTCGAGCAAGTAAACCACAGCTTGATGAGCGCTGATGGCTTTGAGTACTAACCCTTCTCTGCCTGAATGCAGATCCCTTCGCTGTGGTCGGGCTGACAAGATGATGGGACAACAGCAAACTCATCCCCTGCTAACGCCCCAAGATGGTCCAGCGTGACAAGTGGTCCAGCGTCGCAGGTGATCCAGTATCTCTAAATACTAGTAATAAAGATACTTGCGCCATTTCTGATCGCTATGACCGATCATGCGCATGATGTGGCGGCTGGTATGCAGTGAAAACGGTCGGGGCTCGCGCATCAGCTTCATGTCGCCGAGTTCGGTCAGCAATTGGTTCCCCTTGCGACGATTGCAGGAGTGGCAGCAGGCTACCAGGTTCTCCCACGTCGACAGACCGCCGCGCGAACGTGGATGCACGTGGTCGAGCGTCAACTCCCCTGCCGGCAGAACGACATTGCAGTACTGGCAGGCATTGCGGTCGCGCAGAAGGATGTTCTTGCGCGAGAGTGCGCGCGTCTGGTGCGGAATGCGGCGGTACTCCAGCAGCCGGATGACGGACGGCATACTTACCGAAATCCGCGCCGCATGCAGAACGGCGCCCTGTTCTTCTTCCGTACGCGCGACACCCTTCAGTACCAGCACCAGCGCCCGGCGCGCGCCGCAAATATTGATCGGTTCGTACGATGCATTCAGTACCAGCACCGGCTTCTGCATGGTCTTCGGCTGCGTCATGCGCACTTCGACCGGACCGGACGGCGGCGTGTATTTCGTCTTGCGTGTGTGGACCATGGCCTTGGCTGACGACATCGTATTCCCCCCGCGTTGCTGTTTCACTTATCGATGCTGCGTATCTCGTACTTTCTCTGTTACGAAACTCATGGGCGTTGTCACCGCAATGGAGCCCGCGTCCCATCGCGCTACGCCATCCCGCTGGGCCCGGGCTACAGTCGCTACCCACACCCTGGCGGCTCCGGCCTTTTTCAGCGTTTCGCTACAGGCTCGCGCCGTGGCGCCGGTGGTGTAAATGTCGTCGATCAGCAGAACTTCGCGTCCCGAAAGTTTTGCTGCATCCTTTGCAGAGACAAAAAAGGCGCCGCGTAGATTGCGGCGCCGTTGCACATTGGTAAGAGTGGCTTGACTCTCGGTCGCTCGCTTTCGCTGGAGCATGCCCGCGGCCACCTTGAGGCACATCGCCGGTGCCTGGCTTTTCATAGAAGACACCAGCGCACGAGCCAGCAGTTCCGACTGGTTAAAGCCGCGCTCGCGCTGCTTGCGGCCATGGAGCGGGACCGGGATCACCAGCACTTCGCTCGTCGCCTGGCTGCAGAGTTCGGCGACTAGGCCAGTCATGGTAGCGGCAAGTTTCCGGGCGACTGACTCGATACGCTCATATTTCAGCAGGTGAATCAGGCTCCGGAGCCTACCTTCATACACGCCGAAAGCAACCGCACGCTCAAAGGCTGGAGGCACAAGTGAACATGGCCGGCACTCTTCCGGCTTCGCGGGATTGGTCATGCTCGGGGTGAATTCGGCAATGCCAAGGCCTTCCCCACATCTCGAACATAAGTTCGCACTCTGCGGCTGCAGTCTATCGCAACAAGCAGAGCAAACGGGAGCAGCAGTCAGGTGGAGTAGAGGGGCCTTGCACAACAGGCAGGATGCCGGAAGCAGTGCGCAACTCAGTGCATCGAGAGGACTTCGCAGGGAGCTCGGCCAGGTACGCGCTGTACTCCGCAAAGGGGCGCGCCAGGACGAAGCCTGATCTCGGGGTATGTCGATCACCAGTGAAGGCGAAAAACTGAAGGCGCACCTCTTTCTGGAAGGAGTACGGGCACTTCTGAGGTCGAGTATACGAGCGAGCAGGCAGGGTGGCAAGACTTGGCCTGCTGTCTGATTGAATATCCGGTCGCCAGATTGCTCCATCGCCAAAGGGCTGTCACACCGCACGCACGCAGGTATTGAGCAGTTAAGCCAAACTCTGCCGGCCGGCAGGTCGAGTCATCGCAGTTTCCCTTTGGAACGAAGATCACCATAACCTTTAGCGCACGCGTCAGCGGTACACGGTAGGCGTTCCTGCGGTGAGCACTCCCCTGTAAAGAAACAAGTTTGAGTGATGATGACCTACACAGCTTTCACAACCTGCTTCTGTTTCGTCGTCATTGTAGCGAAGACGCCGAGCAGTACCAGCGCGGCGCCGACATACTGCCAGCTGACGATGCGCTCATGACCAATGCCGACGCCGAGTGCAATCGCGACCAATGGATTGACATACGCATAACTCGCGACGCGTCCCGCCGGCTCGTGGTGCAGCAGCCAGACATAGGCAGTGAAGGCGATGATCGATGCAGCGATCAGGTAGGCGAAGCAGAGCCAGGTGACCAGTGTCCACGCATGGAGAGACGCGATCAGCTGCGGACCTTCTCCTGCACCGATAGCCAGAAACATGAGGAAGAATCCCCCGGTCGCCATCTGTAAAGCGGACCGTGCCGATTGCTGGGCCGGCAGCGCAAGCGAGCGGCTCCAGACACTACCGAAGGCCCAGCAGATGGTGCCGGACATCAGCACCAGGATCGCCAGATGCGTCTGGCCGTGACTATCAGGCGCTGCGGTGCCCGTACGCGTCAGCAAAACGACCCCGCCAATGCCCAGCACGCTGCCGGCAATGATGCCCAACGAGAGGCGCTGCGTGCGGAGTATCAGCCACTCGGCGAGGAACACCCAGACGGCCAGGGTCGCGACGACGATAGCGGCAACTCCGGAATAAAGGCGCTGCTCCGCCCAGAAAAAGCAGCCGTAGTTGAAGGCGAACATGACCAGGCCGAGTTTGGCGGAGTTGATCCACTCCATGCGTGTCGGCCACGGCTGCTTTTCACCTGTCTGAATGCGGCTGAACGCGAGTAGCAGCAGTCCACTGATCAGGAAACGCAGAGCCGCGGCAGAAAATGGCGGCGTCACCAGCACGACCGTCCGAACGGCAAGATAAGTACCGCCCCACAGAAAGTAGACGGCAGCGTAGCTCAGGATGCGGCGGAGGCGCATGCCTCACTATAACGGCCTCGCTCTGGATAAGGGTCTCGCTCCAGCTACCAGATGGCGACCTGACTATGACAACTGACAGGCGGCATCCGGCAGCATCGCCAGGCCCATCAGTCTTCCTGCTGCAGGGCCCAGTAGACCGCTCCCGCAATCTGTACTGCACCAATCAGCCTGGTCAGGTTGGGGCGACGATGCAACTCGCGCATCAGTTTCTTCCACGTGCGCGGTCCCTTGGCCCATGCACTTGCATCATGCTTTGGCTTGACCACGGCCATCACGCCGTCCCCAATAAGAACCATGGCAGTAAAGTGCTTCCAGCGATTCGATGTCAGAATCATGACTACCTCGATGCACAGTTTAAAGCTTCTTTGAAATTGGATGCGCCGAGTGTTACGCATGCGCAAGAAGCAGGCGAGAACCGCTTCATTCTGGTTGCCGCAGCGTCAGCCAGGCAGCGGCCCATGCCACCATTCCAACCAGGCTCGATCAGGCAGAACCAGGCACTTCAGCGAGAGTCGTAAATACGGAAAGGCCAATCTCCCTGGCGAGCCGCACATCTTCATCCGCACCCTTGGAAGCGCCAGGGAGGCGCAGAACTGCATCGCAACGCTTGATGAGCCTGTTCGCGATCGGATAAAGGATCTCGTCATAAACGGCGTCTCCGGGTTGCTTTGATCCTGCTTCGCGCAACAACGGCAGGGCGAGCCATTCGCCAATCAGAGGAATATGCCCTGCGCGATACAGTGGCAGGGCGACGCTTTCGAGTGCGCGCAGGTTAGCAGCCATCTTTTCAGGATCGTCGTTCGTCCCTGAACGATACGGCCCGGCGATCAAGATCATGAGCGAGGACGAAGCAGTTTGGGTTTCACTGAAGGTTTGCATGCGCAGAGCCTATCGTGCAATTTCGTGCAATGTCAATTAATATCGTGCAGGAAGGTTTATGCTGACGACTCACAGGAAACAGGAAATTCTGGCTTTGCTGAAGCAGAAAGGCCAGGTGATCGCGAAGGATTTCAGCCGGGAGATGGGCGTGTCAGAGGACACGATCCGGCGCGACCTGCGTGAAATGGCAGCCGAGGGGCTACTGCAGCGAGTCCATGGCGGCGCGCTGCCGGCTTCGCTTGCCATCGCTGATTTCGCAAGCCGGGAGCAGATCACGGCAGAGGGGAAGATAGCGATTGGGCGCGTGGCTGCGCAGATGATCAGGCCGGGCCAGGTCGTCATCCTCGACGGCGGTACGACTGCCAGGCAGGTCGCAAGGCATATACCCATCAGCCTGAAGGCAACGATCGTGACGCACAGTCCCACCATCTCGCTCGAATTCGTAAATCATCCGCAGATCGATGTCATTTTGATCGGCGGCCGCTTGTACAAGCATTCCCTCGTCGCCGTTGGCGCGGCGGCCATGGAAACGATCGAGACCATTCATGCCGACACCTACTTCATGGGCGTGACGGGTTTGCATCCCAAAACCGGCCTCACGACAGGTGACTACGAAGAAGCCGCAATCAAGCGCGCACTCAGCCATGCTGCTGCTGAAACGTTCGTGCTCGCGTCATCGGAGAAGTTGAATGCAGCCTCGCCTTACGCGGTTGTGCCGCTGAGTGAAGTAAGCGGGATCATCACTGAGCAGAGTACTGACCGCGCGCTTACCCTTCCCTACGAGAAGTTGAAGATTGCAGTGATCCGCGCATAGGACCTCTCGCTGACGCGCAATCCGTAGCCGCTGATACACTCGGCTTTCATCCATTGCACCAGTTTGGAGGCAACCTTGCCCACGCCTGAACCCACTCCCGTCAGCAATAACCTCAGTCGCACCGTCACGACCTTCAAGCCCTACGTTTCCGCCGAGCAGAACCTCCCCGAGTTCACGCTCCGTGCCATCCTGCTTGGCTGCCTGTTCGGCATCATCTTCGGCGCGGTCACGGTGTATGTGGGTCTGCGTGCCGGCCTGACCGTCGCGGCTTCGATTCCCATCTCGGTGCTGTCTATCAGTATCCTGCGCGTACTCGGCAAGGCTTCGATTCTCGAAAATAATATTGTCCAGACCACTGGCAACGCAGGCCAGTCGATTGCCGCCGGGGTGATCTTCACCTTGCCGGCATTGATCTTCCTCGGCTTCGATCTCGAGTACGCGCGCATCTTCGCGCTCGCCCTGCTTGGCGGATGGATAGGCGTTTTATTCATGATCCCGCTGCGCCGGCAGCTGATTGTCGAAGAGCACGGCAACCTGACTTATCCCGAAGGCACTGCGTGCGCCGATGTCCTGCTTGCCGGTGAACGCGGCGGCTCGTTTGCCAGCCGAGTCTTTCTCGGCCTCGGACTGGGTGGCGTCTACACACTGTTTCAGAATGACAACCTGTTCGCTGCGTGGCCGGCTACCCCTGATTACCAGCCCAAGTGGTTGAAGGGGGCAGCCATTCGTGCCGACTGTACGCCGGAATATCTCGGCGTCGGTTACATTATCGGACCAAGGGTCGCAGGCGTAATTTTCGCGGGCGGTGTCTTCTCGTGGCTGGTGCTGATGCCACTGATTTACTTCTTCGGCTCGCATTTTCCCGGGGCCATCTATCCCGGCACCAAGCCGGTTGCGCAGATGTCGCCCAGCGATCTGTGGGCTTCCTATATCCGGCCAATGGGCGCAGGAGCAGTTGCGGCAGCGGGTTTGATTACGCTGCTTAAAACCATGCCAACCATCTTCAGCGCACTCGGCACCGGACTCAAAAACATCCGCAGCAAGTCCGAAGTCCGGGAAGACCTGCGCACGCAGCGCGACCTGCCGATGTGGTTTGTGATCGGCGGCTCGATTGCACTGGTGCTGCTGATGTTCATCTTCCTCACCTTCAAACCAGTGCCGGGCGCACAGACGTCGGCGCTTGCGAATCTCGCCGCTTCCCTGCTGATCCTGGTCTTCGGCTTCCTGTTTGTTACCGTCTCATCCCGCATCGTGGGACTCATCGGCAGCTCGGCGAATCCCATCTCCGGCATAACTATCGCGACTCTCATGGCGACCTCGGCCATCTTCCTCGTCAATGGCTGGACTGCTCCTGCATTCGGCGCACTGGCGATTACGATTGGCGGCGTAGTCTGTATCTCTGCGGCGAATGCGGGCGATACATCGCAGGACCTCAAGACTGGCTTCCTGATCGGCGCGACGCCGTGGAAGCAGCAGCTGGCAGTGATGATCGGCGTATGCGTATCGACGGTCGTGATCGGCTTTACGCTGAACGCGATGAACAAGGGTCTCGAAGAGTTTCGCTCGACCGACCGCGCATGGGACATCAGCATGCCGCATGATGGCGTGCAGGTGCAGCAGCAGCACTTTTCGCGCATGAGCTTTCCTGTCACGCATGCAAACAAAAGTATTTCAACCGACACCGGCAGCCAGTTCATGCTTTTGAATGCGCTTGGGTCGCCCGATCTCGCAGATGGCAAATACCTCTATAACCCGTCCACGGGCCACATCGAGGTGCAGTGGATCCAGGGTATCGGCAGCGAAAAGGCGGCGGCTCCACAGGCCCGCCTGATGGCGACAGTCATCAATGGCATCCTGACACGCAAGCTGCCGTGGGGGCTGGTACTGCTCGGTGTCTTCCTGGTCATTGCAGTCGAACTGCTCGGCATTCGCTCGCTCTCGTTCGCTGTCGGCGCTTATCTTTCGATTGCGACCACGCTCGCGATCTTTACCGGCAGCGTGGTGCGATGGCTGATCGACCGTGCGATGGAAAAGGCCGGTAAGAGCGGTGAAGGCGAAAGCGAAATTAGTCCGGGCTCGCTGTATGCATCGGGATTGATTGCAGCTGGTGGCATCGTAGGCCTGTTAGGCGTGGCGTTGAAGCTCTACGAATCGCTGCCCGGACGCAGGAGCGACCTGATCACCTTTCCTGCTTCGAACCCGCTGAACCATGACTGGATCTCGGTTGTCATGTTCCTGCTACTGGCCTCCTCGCTCTACTACTTTGCGCGAAAGCCACTGCCTCCGACCGAAGTTTCTATCGACAGTCGACCGGCTAGAGACATCGACTGACACAAAGGTGGCACCGTCAATGGTGCACAAGGGGAATGTTGATTCCGGCGGTTACGATTCATCCTCTTCAAACCACCGAATGGAGACTGCCATCTTGCGCCATCTTCTGATTGCTGCTGCCTTCTTCGCTTCACTCCTGCTGCCGACTATCATTCTGCCGGTGATTGTGTCCGCCGGTCGCAGTGTTCGCGCAACTCTCACCAGCTTCTCCAGTGGAATGGACCGATCGCAGGCTTGATCAATGGCTGCGATGTGAACCCAAACGCGCTAATGACACAAAAGTTGTATGTCCAGTTTTCCGAAGTTTGCAGTGGATAATGAGTACAGTTTCTGCGCTTGAAAACAACGCGCAAACCCCTGTCGGGGCTGCATTTCGTAACTCTTTCGGGTGCGTCCCGTTTTGGGACAAAATCGGCTGACTCACTTCTCGTGCAAACAGCCTCCTTTTCCTTGGAGGATTCACATAGCTTCCACAAGGCGATGTGAACGTTTCATCAACAGGCACGGGGTGAATACAACTTGCGCATCAGATCAACCGAAATTATCAGCACGTCTTCGTTTTTTGTTCCCCCTTGCAGGGGCGACAAGTGCTTCGTACTCTTGGCAAGCGATCACGGATGTTCGCGGTCGCAACTTTCGCCTTTTACTCAAAACTTGACTTAGAGCAGGACGCATTTGCGGCAAGAATGCGCGTTCTGATCGGGCATTGGCCTGCTGCATCCCGGCTGCTTTTTGACCGGGTACGTGCAGGCATGCGCCCCCTCGCGCGCGCTGGCAACCATGCCGGAGTTTGTTGCGCCCTGCTCTTCCGCGATCCTGGCCACGGCCAGGGACAGCGGCACCGCGAATAGCGGATGGATTTGCAGTTTACCGCAAACCCGTTCCGTACGCGGACGCAGCCGCTTTGTCTTTTCCATGGCCTGGGATCGCGGCCACCGCAACCGGTCTCCGGATGCATACGCCTGACGTGTGCCCGGACCCCTGCAGCCCGGAATGCCGGGCAGAAACTGGATACCCATGCGCCCCAAGAAGACCATCCTGTGCGTCGACGACAATGAACAATCCCTCTCTGTCCGCAAGTTCATGCTGGAAACGCGCGGCTACCGTGTGGTTACGGCGCTGAGCGGGCAGCAGGCGCTCGAACTATTCGAAAAGGGTGGTATCGACCTGGTGTTGAGCGACATCATCATGCCGCAGATGGATGGCAACGAAATGGTGCACCGCATGAAGTGCATGCAGCCTGATGTGCCGATGATCCTGATGAGCGGCAGCGTCAAGGCTTATGAACGCGCCAGCCATGCCGACGCTTTCCTGCCCAAGGGGGCCTGCTCGCCTGTAGAAGTACTGGAGCGGATTCGCGTCATGATCGCGCGCAAGCGTGGGCCGAAGAAGGCCGTACACGCAGGCGAGAGACCGCGGGAGATACCGAGTGGGTTTACCGCATTCGCATCGTAACTTTACTGCCACCGATGCGCAGGCTGGGCCAGAAGACGAAAGCAGTCAGCCTGCGGGTACAATCAGCAAGTGCCACCCATCATTCAAGCAATCCATCTAGGCAAGACCTACAAGACCGGTAAAGTCCTGGTCCCGGCGCTCAGAGACGCGACGTTCAACGTGGAGCCGGGCGAATTCGTTTCGATCGTCGGCCCCTCCGGTAGTGGGAAGTCGACGTTGTTTTACATCCTCGGCGGCCTGACACGCGCAACTACCGGCAACATCCTTATCGACAACGTCGACTTTGCCTCGCTCAACGACAGTGAACGTACCAAGATGCGCAAGTCGAAGATCGGCTTCATCTTTCAGAAGTTCAACCTGCTGCCGACGCTTACGGCACGCGGCAATATTGAAATCGCCTACGAGATCAGCGGGCGCGACAAGACGGACAAGCAGCCGGTCGATCACAAACGCCTGAATGACCTTGCAGAGCTGCTGGGCATTGGCGGCCGGCTCGATCACCGGCCGTCCGAACTGTCCGGCGGCGAACAGCAGAGAGTTGCCATCGCTCGCGCCCTCATCACACGTCCCGCAATTGTGCTGGCAGACGAACCGACCGGCAACCTGGATACGGCTAATTCAATCGCCGTCCTCGAGATGCTGCGCAAGTCCAACCTTGACTTCAAGCAGACAGTACTGATGATTACGCACAATCCTGAGGCAGCACAGCTTGGGGACCGCATCCTGACGATGCGCGACGGGCAGATTACCGGCCAGGAACGCCTCACGAATCGTGCACTTTAGTGACTCGGTCATGGGCTGGTAATGAAGATGCGCCGGAGAATCAAGTCCGTTCGTTGACCACGGTGGACGCAGTCGCTATACTCAGTGAGTACCAAGCGGGAGTAGCTCAGTGGTAGAGCATCGCCTTGCCAAGGCGAGGGTCGCGGGTTCAAGTCCCGTCTCCCGCTCCAGATAGCTGCCCGGTCGCGCTTACCTGCATCAAGCAGAAGTGCCCTGCAGTATCAGAGGTTCCATGCAGTTCTCCACTGCATGCCGCATCAGGGGCGCGGTACCCAAGTGGTAAGGGAGAGGTCTGCAAAACCTTTATGCGTCGGTTCGATCCCGACCCGCGCCTCCACATTCTAAAAGCATTAATTTAAATCTATTGAAAATTGAAATTAACTCGTCGCTGGAAGGCGGATGTACAGTCTTGTTGCAGCATCGTGTCGGGAGATTCCCGCGTGTCTCCTGGCTCGATCTTCTCCATGGCGCTTTTCTTATGACTGCGATGTGAGCTACGGAGGCGACCTCAATAACTCGTCCAATCAATGCTCTGACCGTTGCAACGAGAACGCTTTTTCGATCTCCTGTTTGTCGATCGCAGCTTCGATCCGTGCTTCTTCTCCGCGAAGAAATACGATTCGCACGCGCGTGAGGTGATCCTGATTTCTTTTTAGAAATAACTGTAAGAGACCCTCTTCCCCAATGAGCTCCAGGCATTGAGGGAGCTTGGCCGGAGGCATTTCACCGCCGTCCATCAACAGCTTCTGATTCTTGAGATATCCACCAATCACTCGATGCAGGAGCGCTTGCTCAATACCGACTTCCTTGGCTGCCTGTAAAAGGTGTGAGCCGAGGCTCTGCGGCACCATGCGACGCCACCAGGAATGATGCTTCCGATTATCTTCGGCACTGAAATAAAGCCGCAACACTGACACATCAGCCATCTCTATTCCCTCCATGAGCGAAAGCATTTCGAACAGTTCGGCTGACTCCGCGCCGTCATTGGTTCTACCTTTTCCAACAAGCGCAAGTGATAGCCCCTCTTCATGAGCGAGGCTGGCGTGCTTACTTTGTCCTACGCGCTGAGCATGGTAAATCCCCGAATGGCCCGAAAACAGATAACTCACGACACATGCAATTGCGGCGAAGGCGCCGGCTTCTGGTCCGAAGAGTTCGACGGCCATCAGGCTTGAAGAGAGAGGCGTGTTCGCGGCCCCGGCAAATACGCCGACAAATCCCATACCAGCTAAAAGAGACGCTGGTAATGGCAGGATGTGAGACAGCGCATTTCCAAGGGTAGAACCTATGAAGAAAAGTGGTGTCACTTCGCCACCCTTGAACCCACTGCCTAATGTAACCGCAGTGAATCCGAATTTCGCAGCAAAGTCATACCACGGCAAGGTCGTTTTAAAGGAGTCAACAATCGTCGGAATACCGAGGCCGATATAACGTGTCGTGTGCGAGAGGAAGACTGCGGCGACTACAGCAATTCCGCCGAATAAAGGCCGTGCAGGACTCCAGGCAATGCGTGTGTTGAACCAGTAGGAGACAGAATGCGTTGTTTTTGCGAACAGCATCGCCGTGACCCCGAAGGCGATGCCGGCTGCTATTGCTGAGAGAAAGGTGACGGGGCCAAGTCGTACTACCTGCGTTACCGCGTAGATGGTGTGGTGAACGCCCCACGCGTGAGTCACGTAGTCGCCCACAAAGGCCCCTGCGAAACAGGGGAAAATCGATTCATATCCGAGCTTCCCGATCGCAAGTACTTCAATGCCGAACACTGCTCCGGCCAGGGGCGTCCCGAATACAGACCCAAATCCGCCGCTGATACCGGCCATCAGGAGGATGCGGCGATCTTTAGCATCCAGTCCAAAAACCCTGGTGAGTTGGTCTGCCAGGGAAGCGCCTGTCTGGATCGCTGTTCCCTCCCGGCCTGCGGAACCGCCGCAAAGATGAGTTAAAAATGTCCCTATCAGAATGAGCGGTGTCATCCTCAGCGGTATAGTTGCTTGTGGATCATGCACTTCTTCGAGGATGAGATCATTGCCCGCTTCTACTGAAGCGCCCATGTACTTGTAGAGGCAACCGACTGAGAGACCGGCAACGGGCAGCAGCAGAATCAACCATCGATGCGACTCACGGAGCGAAGTCGCAAAGTTAAGCGACGTCAGCAAGAGAGCTGACGCTGAGCCCGCGAGCACACCGGCCACTGAGGCGATCAGAAGCCAACGCATCAGTTCAAAAAGAAGATGCAGCTGCGCAGCTTTAAGTATATTTCGGGAAACTTGCAAGCGAACTCCTACGAGTCATTCGTAGGAGTCATTAGCCTCGGCAATAATCGAGGCGGTTCAGGCGAACTCCATCACCCTCTAAACTAGGCCAGACTACTTTGTTCTAAGCAAGTCGTCAAACATCACAACACAAGATTCGACAACTACCGTGATCGCCATCAACAAACTGCATCATGAAACACGCCTACCCTGCTGAATGCCGTGAGTGCGAGCTCTCGCAGGAGCTAACGCATTCTTGCTCTGGCACTAAATCCAGTAATCGCACGTCCACTTCCTATTGGATGCGCTCCAAAGCGACAGCAGTGCTGTCGTAATCGCCACCTAGTTTCAGGTTCACACCGAAACCCATGAGCACTGAGCCCGACACGATCATTTCCCCTTTGTACTTATCCGGATCCAAAGCATGAACACGATACATCGCATTCGGGTCAAGCCCACGCAGGTGAACTGCGAGGTAGGGCAGCATCAGTCTCTGGCTATGCAGATTAGCCAGCAGCACAGCCTGCGAACCATCCTGCGCAACATACTCCATCTGCTCCGAATCACCGGTCAGTGGTGACGCAAGGCGGTACAGTTTGCCCTGCTGCACTGTCGTGCGAATAGTCTTGTAGAACGCAGTCAGTTTTGCCGAGAGCGCCAGATCGTCATCAGAGAACTTCGCAAGGTTGGCTCCGATGCCAAGCGCACCCTGCATCGCAACAATGAAGCGGTATTGCAGAGGAACCATGCGGTGATCCATGCTCGGCACGTCCGTCACCCAGGCCACCATAGTCTGCGGTGTGTAAGCCTGCGTGTAGCCCCACTGAATATCCTGCCGGTCGAGCGCGTCCGTATTATCGCTGGGCCAGACCTCATCTGTGCGCTCGAGGATGCCGAGATCCACACGTGCTCCGCCACTTGAGCAGGACTCGATCTCGAGCTTCGGATGCTTCGCACGGAGCCGGTCAATCACATCATAAAGATTGCGCACAAACTGGATGTAGATCGCCTTCTCGGCGTCTGTATCCGGATGCTCCGGCGATGAACCCGGCGCTGTATTCCAGCCCGGCTCTGACCAGATGCGGTTGTAATCCCACTTCAGAAAAGCGATGTCGTTCTCGCTTACGAGCTTGTCCAGCCAGGTGAACATCCACTCC
>CAXTNK010000017.1:35595-53417 GCA_964245665.1 uncultured Acidobacteriaceae bacterium | reverse complement strand
TTCCGGATGATGACGATACAGGTCGCTGTCCGGATTCAACATATCCTGCTCAACCAAGATACCGAAATCCATGCCCAGCGCATGCACCCGATCAATAACCGGCTTCAATCCCTTCGGAAACTTCTTCGGTGTTACCGTCCAGTCGCCAAGTCCGGCATGATCGTTGTCACGCTTGCCGAACCAGCCATCATCAATTACGAATCTCTCGACGCCTGCCTTCGCGGCACGCTCGGCCAGCGCAATCTGTGAGTCGCCGGTGAAGTTCATCTCCGTTGCTTCCCAGGAGTTATAGATAATTGGTCGCGGTTTAGGCTCGCGCGCTTCACCACGTTTGGGAAGGATCTCCTGCAGCTGAAACTGGCTCAGGATGCGTGATGCTTTCCCATCGCCGCCGTCTGTGTAGCCCGCATAGAACTTCGGTGTCTCAAGCGACGCACCGGCCGCAAGTGTCCAGTGAAAGTCGAACGGGTTGAAGCCGCCGGTCACCCGCGGTTGACGCAGCTGGGTATATTCCGTAACGATCTGCCAGTTGCCGCTCCAACCTAGTTCGCCAAACCACACCGGTCCGGCTTCTTCCGTTGTCTCCCCTTGTTTGCCAATCGAAAACCAGGGATTAGCCTCGTGCGAAGTGTGCCCGGTGCGGCTTTCCTGCACGCTTTTCCCCGTCGACAGCGGCTCCGCATTTAACTGGAATTCACCACCCCACATACCAGTCAGCCAGCGATGCATGTAACCTGTGCCAGCAGGCAGGTTCCATGAAGCAGACGCGGCATTTTCAATACCGAAGCTGGTCTCGCCGATATTTTCAATGCGCGACCATCGCGCGAGCACACCTTCGGGATAAGCCTGGTAATAGAGGTGTACGCGTAAAGGCTCAGCCGTATCTTTAAGGATGATCTCGAGCTGCGAGCCATTTACCTTTGCCGATTCGTATTTGAGGATGAGCGTCCGATCACCATTGGACGAATTGACCTTGAGCGCTGTCTCGGTAAAGATGCCCGCGCCGTAAGCCGGGTACTCCTGGGGGGTCGTGGCTGCTGGAGCATACTGCGAGGCGCGCTCCGGCAGGCTTTTCGCAGCTGGCAACAGGGCCCGATCACTCAACTTCGGTCCCCAGTAGAGTGATTGCAGAATGCCCTGCTCATTCACTCCTATGGCGTACGTCATGTTTCCAGCATCGAGATACCACTGCTGTCGATCTGGTTCCGATCGCACCGCCGATTGTGCCTGTAGAAGATCAGGCGCGATGAAGACCAATGACATGACACCACAGCAGGCAACAGCAGCGAGCGCTTTCAGCACAGACTTCCTCCAAACATGAATCGTACGAGCACTCTAACTGCTCAACATGATTTGATCAATGAGAGTGCTCGGACTGGAAGAATACGGCAGCAGAACCAGCCGCTGTAATGTGTCAATACCTCATGCAATTGCTGGGCATATTGCACTCGCACTTGGCCCCTCGGTCGGAACCTGGATGGTCGTTCTGGGGTGAGCTCAAAGACGCGCATTGTGTCCTCAAGGTGGCGGAGAAGGTGATATCCGCCGAATGTGGCAGCACGCAGCCTCAAGCTCCACCGCCGGCTTCGCGTTGCCGTCTACCTGCCGCATCAGATCAGTTCATTCCTCGATCCTTTACCGGGTCGGTCTGCGGGCCGCAGCGGCAACATCGCACGGGGTGAACGCGTTAACCAATGTCGATGATGCGAGCAGTCATTGCTACCGCTCTCTTTCCTGCAAAGCGCGTTTACGCTCCACGCCCCAGCGATAGCCTGAGAGGCCTCCGTCACTTCGAATTACACGATGACATGGGATGGCCACGGCAAGCGTATTCGCACCGCATGCTCCGGCCACAGCACGGACGGCCTTCGGCATGCCGATGCGCTCAGCAATCTCGGTGTAGCTTGCAGTCGAGCCAAACGGTATCTGCCGGAGTACCTTCCATACACGCTGTTGAAAGGCCGTCCCACGAATATCCAGAGGGAGATCGAGACCAACCTGCGGCCTCTCGATCAGGCCAACCACCTTCGCAATAAGATCTTCGTATCCTTTCTCATTACCTATAATTTTGGCTTTCGGAAACTGGTCTTCAAGATCGCGCGCAAGCTTCTGCGGATCGTCGTCAATGAGAATAGCGCAGACGCCGCGGTCGCTCGTAGCAACCAGAATCGAACCAAGCGAACACTCGCCTATGGCAAAGTGAATCGAGCTATTAGCACCACCATCGCGGAAGTTTGTCGGCGTCATACCGAGAACCCTATCCGAAGCTTCATAGAAGCGACTATTGGAGTTGAATCCCGCCTCATAGATCGCGTCCGTGACCGTTTTCGTTTTATTCAGTGTCATCCGCAACCGGTGCGAGCGATGAGCTACCGCATACTCACTCGGGGTCAAACCGGTCGCCACCTTGAATGTCCTGTGAAGATGAAAAACACTCATGCCTGCGAATCTCGCAAGTTTTTCCAGCGGCAGCGTGGCCTCGGCTCTCTCGATTAGTCTGCAGACCTTCGCGATGGTAGCTGCATTCTTTTCACTTATAGATTGGCCGCCCGGCTTGCAGCGTTTACACGCGCGGAATCCGGCTCTCACTGCATCTTCAATCGTCGGGTGAAACTGAATATTTTCCGGGCGAGCAACGCGCGCGGCGCATGAGGGGCGACAGAAGACACCAGTCGTCTTGACTGAATAATAGAACGTTCCATCGGCCGCCTTATCCCGTTCGATAACCGACTTCCAACGAGGATCGCTGGTTGTAGCCTCTACGAGCTGTTCGATAGTCATTGAGTTGAGAATGGCAATTTCCTTCCCTGCTTGACTCCCTCAACTTATCGGGATGGTGCCGAGACAGCACTCCGGTTCTTGCTTTCGAATTCGATCCGACCGGAAATGATCCAGCTTGCGGCACTCTTCGCTGAACTGTTGCATCTCCACAGTGCCACTTACGGAGTAATATAGACCTGCTTGCAGAACGCTTCCGATGCCAAGCGGAGTATTTGCGTAAGCTCCCGACGAACATCGCTGCATAGATACAATTGGATAGCAATCCTATCTAAGGATACTCGTGATGTTAAGGCACCTCCTGTTCCACTCCACGCTAATAGTCGCGCTCGCGGCAACTCCTTTCGCTGTAGCGGCCGGCGCTCATGAACCAGGTGGGACTGAGCGATGGTCCGCGCAGAAGGCGAATGACTGGTACGCGAAACAGCCGTGGCTGGTCGGAGCGAATTTCATTCCTTCGAACGCCATCAATGAATTAGAGATGTTCCAGGCAGAGACGTTTGACCCGGCCCTGAATGATAAAGAGCTTGGTATGGCAGAGAGCATCGGCATGAATACTGTGCGTGTCTTTCTACAGGACCAACTCTGGCAGCAGGACCCAAAGGCGTTCTCGCAACGGCTCGATACCTTCCTTGCCATTGCCTCGAAACATCACATCAAGCCATTGCTCGTTTTGTTTGATTCGTGCTGGGAAACAAACCCGCACCTCGGGCCGCAGCATCCTCCGATCCCCGGCATTCATAACTCGGGATGGGTACAAAGTCCAGGCAAGCAGCGGTTGCAGGATCGCTCCGTACAGCCACAGTTAAAAGCGTATGTCGAAGGTGTAGTTGGAGCCTTCGCGAATGACGATCGCATCCTTGGATGGGATGTATGGAACGAGCCCGACAACAAGGGCGGTGATGTTGAAGCCGATCTCCCCGCAAAAGTGAAACGCGTGGATGAACTGTTGCCGCAGGTCTTTGCGTGGGCACGTTCCGTTCATCCAACGCAGCCCCTGACCAGTGGCGTTTGGACTGGCGACTGGAGCGACTCTGCAAAAGAAAGCGAGACAACACGCATCCAGCTGCGTGAGTCTGATGTCATCAGTTTTCATAATTATGGTTGGCCTGAAGATTTTGAAGCACGCATCAAGAGCCTGCAGCCGCTTGGCCGGCCAATCATCTGCACGGAGTATATGGCGCGCGGCGCAGGTTCGACCTTTGACGGTTCACTGCCAATAGCCAAGCAATACCATGTCGGCGCCATCAACTGGGGGTTAGTCGCAGGTAAGACACAGACATATTTACCCTGGGACTCATGGAAGCGGCCCTACGTGGAACTACAGCCCACAGTCTGGTTTCACGAAGTATTCAAACAGGATGACACGCCGTACCGGCAGCATGAAGTTGACCTGATACGACAGCTTACCGGTCGCGGGAATACGAATCGTGTGCAGTCGACTGGCGCATCTGAGTAGACCAGCGAAGATGAGTAAGCTTTTTGCCTCAGGGTAGATAGAACACTTCCCGCATGAACGGAAATCGCTCGCCCGGTTGCGTCGGCTGTGTCTCGATGAAGTACTCGCCCATTGCTCTTTGCCAGCGTGTATTGACTGGATCACGCTCGATCTTCCTCCAGGTCGCTTCAAAATCTTCTACATGCATGTAGAGAAACAGTAGTTCATCGCGTCGGAAGATCGAGTACTCCGCCACACCGGCGCTCTTCAGCAGTGCAAGCATCTCCGGCCATACTGCTGCATGAGACTTGTCATAGGCAGCGCCGGTCCCGTCTTTTAGTCTCAGCAAAAAAGCGACTCGTTTCATAAGTCTGTCTCCAGTCATGCGGGCTATATTCAGTGTGATTGCTCGAGAGTAACTTTTCCCAGAATGCCTGAAGGCTCGGGCTGCAGATTATCCATATCCTGAGGAATAAAGAGCGTTCCATACCGCGCATATAACAGGCGATAATCGGGCGCTGTCTCTCCCGCGAGTTCGTTAATGGCCGTATTTGCGACAACGATGCGCAGCTGGTTTGAGCCGGCGTGCAGATACTCTGAAATTTCCAAACGGTATGGCGGCTGCCACACAGATCCGGCCAGCTTTTCGTTTACAAAAACCTGCGCTGCTTCACGCACCGGACTCTCCAGGTAAGCCCGCATATTGAATCTCCCCAGCGGTTCAGGTTCTTGAATACGTGTACCAATGCCAAAGTCAATGAACGTTGCGCCGACAGTACGAGAGCCATCGATTTGAATTGATTTTTTATAAGTGGCCGCGCCCGAGTAGTTCTTCAATTCTGGTATATCAGTCCACGATTGCAATGTCGGCATCTGCAGCGTTTTACCAGCTGGAAAAGCGACGGTCCAATTCTGCGAGATGTCCGTACTGATCATCGATGCCCCCGCTGACTGCGTCATTCGTGGACCTGGCTCATCTGAAAAGACAAAGATGCGCGAAGCATACGGCTCGAGGTCAAGCGCTATCCTGCGCGGATCCACGACGCTATCTGCCTTTCCTGAGAACGGATCGAGCTCTTCAGCGTATCGTGCACTTACCCGAAAATGAGCGTCCGTCCTTAGTCGCTGATTGCTTGTGTTAGCCACAAAATAAAGGTCGCCACGCTCAAGCTTGCGATGGATGAAACCGATTGCCGGCTGCGCCGGTGTCAGTTGAAAATCCGGCTCCAGTGAACGAGCAAGTGTTCTTCCCAACTCGTCTTCACTCTCAACAAAATGAACTGTGCCAAGATGCTCGTCAAACAGTGCATGTGAAAGTTGCTGGATGCTCTTCGTCTCCTGCTCGGCGTGCAGCATACCTGGAGCAGCCGCGGGAAGCTTTCGTGTAGCGATGACAATACCGCCGTGTTTCGCAAATTCAAAGATGCGCTGATAGGCTGTCAATGGAATACGGTCAACGCCCGGAATAACCAGCACCTTGTAGGGTATGCCGACCGTGTCGATTGCATCCGCATCGATAAAGTCGACGTTGAACCCTGCATCAAGTATCGGCGGGATAATGCGCTGATAGAGGAACGTGTCCATGGATTCATCGATCGAAACATTCGAGCCCGTCTCATCAAAACCGCCGACACTCGTTGCGCTTTTCTTCTGCTTGACACGCGCAGTAAACGAAGCCCAGACGTCATCGTTCGGCAGCAGGAGAGCAACATCATTCGCGGGTTTGCCCTGTCTAAGTGCGAAGCTCACACGCTGCAGATACTTTGTTAGATCGGGCATAACGTTGAACCACGGATTGTGATCGCTCAATGCAGCCGCTGCATACATGCGCCAACCTGGTTCGAGCGCGCCTGGCGGCGAGTAGGGCCAGCCGTGCCCGACCAGTTGATTGATCCCCTGCAGGAAATGAAGGTTCGCTTCAGCCTTCATATCCAGCGGAGTCGCCGCAAAGGCCGGTGAATGGAGCCACGTCCACGTTTCTGACGAAATCACATTATGCCCAAATAGATGCCCTGCTGAAGCAGCCCATCGTGTGTCAGAAAATTGCCGACACATGTTGATGGTGGCCTTACCTTCGCCTTCCGGTAGATCCGCATAGCGATTGCTCGACAACGTGACCGGCGGAAATCCATACGACTGCGAACGGAAGAGCGTATGGTGCTGCGCAGCCCAGGTATGTATGGGCTCGAGAAAATTCTCATTCGCTACTTGTGTGAGTGTCAGCCCCCAGTCGTGACGGACTGCTGCCGTCGCAGGGCCAATGTCACCAATCAACGCAGGCAGATAGGGAGTCAGATCATAGCCTCGCCGTCGGCGAAATTCATCAAGCAGGTTCGGTGTCCAGTCAGACCCGTAGACTTCAAGGCTGTCGCTGAAGACCGCATACGGAGGCTTGTCTTCAAATGCCTCGAGCATGCGTGTGTCAACGTTCAAAAGCTGACTCTGCGTAGCGCGCTTGTCATAGTGGTCGAGCACAAATCCTGCTGCTCCGACAGCAGGCCTCTTCACCATCATGCCGGTCCGGCTGCTGATAAAAAAGATCGCCGTCTGCGGCTTTGTGTTCACCCTCTTCAGGAGGAATTGACCATTGGCATCACGAGGAAGTACTTGCGCCGTACTCAGATCGCCCGCAAAGCTTCCTGGAATTAGAAATGCCTGGATGAACCTCTCACCCGCTTCGAGCGATGGTTCTTTCACGACTTCCATGTCCGCAGGGACAGGAACCAATTCAATGCGAAGCTCTCCGGCAGCTTCTGTTATCGGGATATGCGGTCCTCCAAACGGCCAGCCACTCCCTAATGTCAGGTCGACGCGCAGCCCCAGCGCCCGCGCCTCAGTGGCTGCGTAGCGCAGATCCTCGATGTACTCATTCGAGAGATAGGGAACATTATGAAAACCAGTCGAGGGATCGTCGAGCGCCTGCGGATAAAGCGTCGCAATTTCGACTCCGCCTATACCTGCTGCCTTCATCTGTTCGAGTTCGCGCTTCAGTTCAGACTTGACGACAGCGGGCCCAAACCACCACCAGCGCATCATGATCCTGCTGTCATCCGGTGGCTTCGCAAAAGAAGCATTCAGCCTGGCAAGTTCGTTCTGTGCATGAAGACTGCTGCCAATCGCCGCGCACGCGAGCAATAAAGCTAACGAGCGTCCGAGTAAAAAAGAACCCATCCTGTCCGCTGTCATACTTCGTTTGAATCCGCTCATGCGGCAACTTTTCTTTATATTTCTGCAGTTACTTGATGTTCGCAACTATAGCTGCAATACGGCGCAATCATAACTAATAAGCTTTGACGGCGCGAAGATAACTTAACCACCTATAAAAGCCGATGCACCTTCCACACCGTTCCAGTCATATGCCTTTTCGGTACCCGTCGATTGCGAACGCCAGTGCATCGGGGCACTCGTCTCTATCCAGTCGACGGGCTTCGCTCCAACTCCGCCACTTGCAGCAATCTGGAAGGCGTCACGTATGGCTGCCTGCTGCTCCTGTCCGCGCGCGGCTGGCCCTGGCGCAATGATGGTCGACGTTCCGCTGCGCGCCAGCATATCGAGCCACTGGCGGTTCAACTCCCAGGGAATCGCTTCGGTGATGCCGATGATGTCGGCATCGAGACAGAAGAATGTGCCATGCTGCGGCAGTCGAAAAGCAACGGTATTCACGCCCATCCGTCGCGTGCGCTCCCAGTTTCGTCCGCTCGTATCGTCACCGGTGCGCTGCGCGTCCCAGACGCCTTGCCCGAGATGGCCGATCGTATTGCATCCATCGATGAGTGTGTGTGCTCCGGCTTCCTCGCGGATGAGCGCATACAAATCCGCTATCACTTCCGCATTGGTGCGGCTGCGATCATGCAGCGACCAACCCGGCAATGTCGGCTGAGGACCCATCTCAAATCCCCATCGCCCCAGAAGGTCGTACGTGCTGAAGTCATGCTTCACCATTTCGTAGCCCCATCCGACTACTTCACGGACCTTGTCACGAATCTTTTCCTGCGCTTCCGGGACCGTCGGATCGTAAGCAAGCTCGGCAGCGCGGTCGGTCTTGTCGCCGAAGCGCGCATCCGGCATCAATAGACCGGATGGAGCACCCTTCGGCACTCGCAATGGGCGAATCCAGATGCCCGGCCGCACCGTTTGCTGCTTTATGCTGTCTGCCAGTTTCCCCATGTCCGGCCACGCTTTGCTGCCATTCTTGTAGCCTTCGTCGATTACGCCAAAAGGACGCGAGCCCCCGACAGGCGACAACTTAGCGATAAACTCTGCATCGCGCAGAATACTGTCGGCGGTACTGTTGCCATAACTATAGTTCCAGTCATTGGAGCCATAGATCGGCTGCAGTGGCCGAGAACTACGCGCGCACATCATCCTGCATAATGCCGTAACAGCATCGATCGCTTCTTCATTCGCAGTACCCTGCCGGGAGACGATGCTGGCCATTGTCAGCCTGCGCTCTCCCAGCACCACACCATTGCCCCCATTGCAGACATTCAGCCAGAGCGAAACACCCTGCGGATCTACCTGCCAGAAGCACAGCGCGCGTGCATCCGTCTTGACGCCATAGCCGTGGCATTCATAACCGTTACTGGTCGCAAAGTACCATGGCAGCACGCGCTCGGGGATCAGGTTGCGCCAACCCAATTCGCCATAGCTGCGTTCCCATGCATCACCCAGCACCAGAAGCGTCGGCGTTACCTGGGCTTGCCATCGCAGGTGCACAGCAGAGACCTCGGTTCCAGGTGCGGTCAGATCGATCCCGAGCGCGTCATTCTTCAGCTTGCATTCCACCTGCACCTGCGTGCTTACCCATGAATCGCCCTTGCGCTCGAGCGGGATCGGACCTACAGGCAAAGCTTTTACAAAGGATGAGTAGGCCGATACATGATCCGGCGTCCGCAGAACCTCAAGAAAAGATGACTGCCTCGCGGGACGGCCGAAGTGATGCGTCGCATTGTTCCTGGTTGTCGCCTGACCTTCCAGTTTTGAGCCACTCCCCAGTGACATGCCGCCAAGCGCCGTCACTCCTGCAGAGACGAAGGATCGCCGCGATATCGCTTCTCCTGCTTCTTTAATCTTCTTCATCCAATCAATCCTTCTTGTTCTTGAAGTGCGCATCTCATCAACTGCTATTTGCAACCATCGCAGCTATTGCATGTATTCGAAATAAGCGTTCCGGCGATGACCTGCGGCAGATGCTTGGAGTAGCGTGGAGTGCCGAGACTTGCGGCAAACCGGACGCGTCTACGATACAGCACTTCCACCTGTGGGCGCGAAGAGCACGAACCGAGACACCGCTCCCGGCGAAATCCGAGGCGAAGTTCGGAAAAGAGGAGCCCATGTTTTCACGCATCAGTACGATCTTTCTGCCATCCATCTTCGTTGCAGTCACCGCCTTTGCGCAGCAGCCCGCGACACAGCGGCCCGCGACGCCGCAGGGAATTTCTGACAATGCCATTCATCTTGATGTCGTCGTCGCCCCAAAGTCAGGAGAACCCTTATCTGGCCTGCACCAGCAGGACTTCACTGTCCTCGACAACAACACAAATAATCCGATTACTTCGTTCAGGGCAGTGAGCGGCAGCAGCACTGGTGTTGAAGTCGTCATCCTCATTGACGCTGTCAACACGAGTTACCAGAACATCGCATACGAGCGTCAGGAGATATCCAAGTTTCTGCGCAGGAACGGCGGTCACCTGGCCTATCCCACAACCCTCGCCCTCATCACTGATACCGGCAACAAGATGCAGAACGATTTTTCGACTGACGGCAACGCCATCGACAAATCGCTGAATGATGCCACCATTGGCCTGCGCGATCTGCGCCGCTCGTCCGGCTTCTACGGGGCGACCGAACGTCTGCAGCTTTCGCTCAGTGCCATCGGCCAGCTCACTGCCTACGAGGCTGCTCGTCCGGGTCGCAAAATCATCCTGTGGATCTCACCCGGCTGGCCCATCCTCAGCGGTCCAGAAATTCAGCTTGATAAGAAGCAACAGGACCAGTTATTCAATAACGTAGTTCAGATTTCGACCGCGATGCGAAAAGCACGCATCACGCTCTATAGTCTGGACTCTCTCGGTGTAAGTGAAAATCTTGCGCGGGTCACCTACTACCAGGACTTCCTGAAGGGCGTAAAGAAGCCTGGTCAGACGGCCTTCGGCGATCTGGCTTTGCAGGTCCTCGCTGTGCAAAGCGGCGGCCAGGCGCTTAACTCAAGCGGCCTTGCACAGATCATGCAGAAGTCTCTGGACGACTGCAAAGCTTTCTACGAAATTACTATCCAGCCGCTTCCCGCTGAAAGCAGGGACGAATACCACCAATTGGACGTGAAGATTGCACAGCCTGGCCTGACCACCCGTAGCCGCACCGGCTACTATGCCGAACCGGCCACACCCCATCAGTAACAACCGTCCAGCATAACTACGCCGGCGCTGTCCAGTGCTTTGATTCATGAAGAACGCCGGCCGCACTGCTATCCTGCGGGTATGTGGAACGGTCTGCTTGGCGGCGAGAACGCACTACTCATCACCGAGGAACTGCTGGTCTTCGCGACCGTTGTCGGCTCCGTCGCTGCCCTGCCCGCGTTCATCGAGTTCGTCTCCGAATTTCGCAAACGTAAGGAGCGCATCAATCTAAGCCTGGAAGAAGAGCCGGTCAGCGCGCTGCATCCGCGTCTTGCCGGCATGGATGACCTGCTCGAATCGATCGCCGACCTGGTTGACCGCGCCCGGCACCCCGCCGCCTACCAGGACCTGAAGATCGGCAACGAAGTCCTGATCATCGGCCCCAACCAGAGCGGAAAGAAAAGCCTCGCCCAATCCATTGCCAAGCTCGCCGGCATGGAGTACATCATCACTGTCTATAACACGCGTGATTCTGATGCGCTGGCCAAGGCAAAGAGTATCGTCCGCGGCTACCGCAGACAGAAAGTCATGCTGCTGCTGCCGCGCATCGATCTCGCGTACAAACACAGCGACCCGGAACTACTGACAGAACTCGACGCCCTTATCGAGAGCACCTCAGAACTACAAAATGTCCTGGTCATTGCCACCGCTGTTTACTTCGAACCGGACAGCGACCTCGACAATACCTTCGGCATCAAGATCTCTCTGCCCGGCGCAAACGTCGTTCAGTCCGACCGTCTGGAAATCTCGGAGGACGTGCAGCGCGTACTATCTGAGGTCGCACGCTTTTATCTGAATGATGCCTTCCGGCGCGGCTTCGCACTGCAAGGCATGTCTGCGGACCAGTTTTGCGAACGCGTCCTTGACCGCGTCGCTAACCCGGCGGAGATTGAAGACGTGGTGGTCCTTTGCGAGACGACTGCTCTCTATCGCAAGCGAACAAACAAGGCTTCCGCATTGACTATCGACCAGACAATCCTCGACACTGCCATTCACCGCGTCGTGGTCGGCTAGCAGGTTGCTATTGGACTGACACAGTGTCCTAAGTCACAGCTTTATCATCCCGATCGAAGCAACTCGCAGGCAGGGACCTGCATTTCCAAAATCAGCCAAAAGTCCGGGTGCACCGTGTCTCGCATTTGAGACATGGGTTCAGGAATACCACTACTGCGGAGGCTTCGCGGGCTGATTTGCAGGGGGCGGAGTTGTGGACTGCGCAGGCGAATTCGATTGTGACGGCGGGGTCCCCTTGCCATCCCCGATATCCTGACCTTCAAATGTGATCTTCACTGTCGAGCGGAAACGCTTGTAATCGCTGTACTTCACCACGTACCGAATGCGCACATCCTGCGCCATATAGCCGCGGCCGCCAGAAAAGTGCAGCGTCGCATCGGACTTCGTATAGACCGGAAACCAGTATTGACCATCCACCTGTTCGCGATACGTCGTGAATGGCGGCGACAGGTCCTCATGCCCCTTGCGCGTGTCGTCCGGCACATTCTTGCCATTCACCAGCACCACCTGCAGGTCCTGCTGGTCGACCCAGATACGTCCCTGCAGATAGCGCCGTCCCTTTTCAATCTTCTTCGGCGCCACATCGAATACATATGTATTCAACTCGTCCACCTTCTGCCGTCCCACATACGTCACGTTGTAGGCAACAATATCTTCAGCCGTCAGTACGAAAGGCAGGCGGTGCTCAATATCCGAAAAATCTGCGGGCGACATGATGATGCGCTCCAGCGTATTCGCCGGCGCATACGTCACGTGTTCGAGCTTGCGGCCATCCGGCGAATAGGAAATATCCGCAACCTCTTCATAGCGGCCGTCCGGTTTGCCGTCTTCGTTGATGGTTTCGACGCGCACATCGCGGGTGTACGTATATTGATCGAGCGCCTTGCGGAACTCGCTCTCTTTCGCGGCAAATTTCTTGATGATCTCGTCAGGCGACATCGCCGGAGCCGTTGTATCGACCGGCCCGAACCCCTGGTCCGCGTTCTGGGTCACGGAATAATCCACCTGGGCGGCCGAAATCATCGGCATCGAACCCATTGCGGCCAGCCCGCCATAGATCAACAACAGCCGCGCTCCAGACTTCCAGCGAAATTTGCGAGTTCCCGACACACCTGCTCCTTTACACACAACCTGGTTCTCCGCAGCGAAATCTGAATGCGGAATCTGACACTAAGTAGACGCTCTCTTGTCCCGAAAAGACACTCTCAAGACCAGTCCGCTTTCATTTTGCACCGTCCGTTGTCCTTGCACCCAGTACACTGAGGCGTCACGTCCGCATCTGGAGAATTGTGGAATGCCCCACCAGCACGCTCCCAACCCCGGTAAACCGCCCGTCGCTTCGGATTCCTCAACTCCCAGCTCTCAGAGATGGCGCAGAGATTCAGCACTACTGCGCGCCGCTGCTTACGGCCTCTTGTTTGCAGCCTGCGCGTCTCCTATAGGTGCTCACGCTTTCGATCACCCCAACACCCGGCCTATGCAATTTACTGACCTGATGAAGATGAGGCGTCTCGGCGACTCGGCCCTTTCTCCCAACGGGAAATGGGTTCTCTTCTCCGTCACCGATGCCGACCTCGAGCGCAATACGCGCACCTCTCATCTCTGGGTCATCCCAGCAGCCGGCGGCATGGAAAAGCCTATTACCGCTTCGAGCGCAGGCGAAAGCCGAGGTCGCTTTTCACCCGATGGCAAACAGATCCTCTTCATCAGTAGCCGCGAAGGTTCGCCACAGATTTATCTCGCGTCCTTCGACGATGCCTCGGGAAATGCCGGCGAAGCGAAGGCGCTTACCAGCATCAGCACAGGTGCCGATGGCGCTCTCTGGTCACCCGATGGCCAGAACATTCTCTTTCTCTCGAGCGTCTATCCTGAGTGCTCATCCAATCCCGACCCCGCTGCCTGCAACAAGCAGCGTGATGACGCGCAGGCCAACTCGAAGGTGCAAGCTCAGTTATTTACCCACCTGCTCGCCCGTCACTGGAACGTGTTCACCGGCGAGAAGCGGTCGCACCTTTTCCTCATCCCTGCCAACGGAGGCACGCCACGCGACCTGAATCCCGGTGACACGCACGACATTCCGCCTTTCTCTACCGGCGGCGCCGATGGCTACGCTTTCTCGCCGGACAGTAAAGAGATTGCATTTGAAGAGAACCTCGACGGCGCGCCAGCGCCCAGTACCAACGCGGACATCTTCACGCTTCGTCTAGACGATGCGCAGGCTAAGCCAGTCAGCATCAGTACCAGCCCCGGCGGCGATTTCAGTCCCGCCTATTCACCCGACGGACAGTACATCGCCTGGCGTTCGCAGGCACGCGCCGGCTACGAAAGCGACCGCTTTCGCTTAATGCTCTATGACCGGAAATCGAAACGGGTCAAAGAACCTCTGCCAAATTTCGATCGATGGATCGACGAGTTCGCCTGGGCAGCCTAGTCGAATCCCATTTACTTCGGCGCCGCTGATCGCGGCGAGGCTCCAGTGTTCGCTATCTTCGCTCCATTCAACGAGTCCGTTGTTCAGAAAGCCGTCAAACAAACCACGATCGATGCTCGCAAGATCACAGTTGCAGGGGAGTACAGCAATTTGGTTCCTTCACCCTCAGGTCTGTACGTGTTTGCGACGAAGACCAGCATTAACAGTCCAGCGAAGCTCGTGATGCTAGACACTCAAGACATTCAATCCCAGATGATCACCGAAGCCGTGCCTATCGGCTCCCTCCCGCAGCTTACCGCGCAACTGGCCGTACCGGAGATACGCCTCACCCATCTGAATGACGAAACGCTCGCCGATCTCGACCTTTCCAAAATGGAAAAATTCTGGTTTCGCGGCGCCCTCAACACGCGCGTGCAGGGCTTCCTCATCCGGCCGCCGGGCTTCGACGCCACGAAGAAATATCCCGTCAAATTCCTTATCCACGGTGGCCCTGAAGGGGCCTGGGGAGATAGCTGGAGTTATCGCTGGAACCCCGAGCTTTTCGCCGCCGATGGCTATGTCGTCGTCATGATCAATCCGCGCGGCTCAACCGGCTATGGGCAGCAGTTCATCGATCAGATTGATGGCGACTGGGGTGGCAAACCGTACGTCGACCTGATGCGCGGGCTCGATTATGCCGAGCAGCACTACCCTTTTATCGATAAGTCCCGCGAATGCGCGCTCGGCGCGAGCTACGGCGGCTACATGGCCGATTGGATTCTTGGCCACTCCGATCGGTTCGCCTGCATCGTCTCGCACGACGGCATGTTCAATACCGAATCCGCGTATGGAGAAACCGATGAACTGTGGTTCCCCGAGTGGGAGTTTAAAGGCACTCCCTGGACCAACCGCCTTACCTATCGCCGATGGTCACCCATGCTCTTTGCGCCACGCATGAAGACACCGACGCTGGTGATTCACGGCCAGCTCGATTATCGGCTCGAACTCTCACAGGGACTGCAGCTCTACACCACACTGCAACGGCTGAAAGTTCCATCGGAAATGCTCTACTTCCCTGACGAAGGACACTGGGTGCTGAAGCCGCAGAATAGCCAGCTCTGGTATGCCACGGTCAACGCATGGTGCGATAAGTGGACGCACACCAATCAGCAGGTCCCGACTGTCCCGCAGGCGCAATAATCCATGGCATGGGCAAAAAAGCCGAAGAAAATAGCCGAGCCGCTCGATGAGAAGCAGCTCTTCGACTATGCCGTCGGTTCGCTTGGCCGCCGCATGCGCACCGTCATGCAATTGACTCGACTCATGCGGGCAAAGGTAGAAAAGGAAGAAACCGGCGAAGCGAAAATCAATGCAGTTATCACGAGGCTGAAAGAATATAACTTCCTTGACGACGCAGCATTTGCCACCACCTTCACCCGTCTGCGCCAGGACAATCAGCACTACGGCCGGCGTCGCGTGCAACAGGACCTGCTGCAGAAAGGCATTCATCCCGAGCTTGCGACCGAGACGCTCAACACTGCCTATGAGGACGTCAGCGAAGAAGCACTGGCCCGCCAGCACCTGGCGCGCAAGCGGCTCAAGCAACCCACAACCGATAAAGAGTCCCGGCGCATCATGGGTCAACTCATCCGCGCCGGCTTCTCACCAACTGTGATCTTCAAAATACTCAAACAGTGGAAGGTTCCGGACGAGTTACTCTCCGGGTTAGAAGACGCCGAATAAATCTTTTCTATATTCTTTCTCATCCCGAAACGAAGAGTGGTGAAGGGAGCTGGATTTCCTCTATCCGTCACGAGCCATCAGAAATGATACGTCACATCCCCCGCGACAACGAACTGGCTTTTCTTGGTGCCCAGGTCATAAGCGGCTTCGTTGTAGGAATGCTCGTAGCGAATCTCCGGCCGGAACAATACGGTGCTGCCAATACCTGTGCAGATGAACTGGTAGCCGCAGCGGACAAGGCAAAACCAACAACAGGCGAAACCGCCAGAACGCCAAAGGCGACCAGGCTGCGGCAAAAAGAAAAAGACATAAGGTTAAGCAGCTTTCAAGGTCGTAATGGATGTGACTCGTCCACCACTCCTGAAGATATTGGCTGGGGCATAAGGCAGGGCTAAGTACGACATAATTAAGTCGTATGAACGTCGAAAGCGCGCTAGAAGCGATAGATTAAATCACTCGCTGCCGTGAACTGGTTCCGATCCCGACCGTAATCATAGGCCTTCACATCATAGGAATGTTCAAAGCGGAGCTCCGGCCGGATCATGATCGTGCTGCCGATGTATCGCATCGCAGACAGGGTATTCTCGGAATACTTCGTCGCATAACCAGTCCGCTGACCCTTCTTGTCGTCAACAAGATCAGAACGAAACGACAAGATCAGCTTGCTGTTGACTTCATGCTCGATGTAGTTTTCAACCGCATACTCGGGAGCCGTACAACGTTCAACCGGACCGAAACAATGCGCGCCATTCACCCCGCTCTGGAGGTAAGCCGGATGCGTCACCAGTGGATTTACATTGGGCACATCACGCTCGTACATGAACCATCCCTCGCTCGCCACATGCCAGCTTTTCGAGAAGCGGTGATACCACGTCGCGTCATACTGCTGCACATTGTCATACACAAACTTCGCGCTGTTGATCCCATTTGCGCAGATATAGAAATTGTCGTTTATTTTCTTCGACGTATAGTCCACACATGCTGTACCCGAAGCTTTCGCGTCTGAAGTCCACGGAGCGACATCATGTCCCGCTGTTATCCCGCCCTGTAACAACCACCGATCACTTAGCTTTACTGTTGTAATCAGCCCTGTATCCGTAAATGGATCGATGTAATAAAGAATGGAATGGCTGAAGGTATAGTTATTGGGCGCCAGCTGCGCTTCAATACCCGGCACAGAAATGAAGCGACCAATGCGGATATTCATTCCCTTCGCCACTCCCGGAAAATACAAGTCCGCGTATTCGATGGGCATATCGGCGCCATACTGCCGGTTGTACTTCAACAGCTGTTTACTGAAGTAGCCTTTCGCGGTGGTATAGCGATAATCCTTACCGAATAGCCCGGTGAAGTGGAAACCCCAGTCAATTTTCTTCGTCTGCACTGTGTCCGGCAGCCGCTCGTAGATCACGACCGATTGGTTCAGTTCAAGCCGGTTCGGCGTCGCGTCGTACACTTCAGGCGCGTTCGTTTTGCTTGATGTACTGAAGTCGAGTCCAGGCGCAATCCACCCGTAGAACTTCGCGCGATGCATATCGGCTCCGAGCGCCGTCATTGTCGGATAGACATTCCCATCCGGCGCACCTATATCAACCGAGCCGCCGTAACTCCAATCTCCGCTCGGAAACGGCGGCGAATCCAGAGGCGAATCCGGACCGCGCCGCGCAGGTGAAGGCGATGAAGGTAGAGTGCCTCTCCAGTCCTCGTGATAAAACTGCGCAAGCTTCTGTACGAAATTTCCTGACAGTGGAGGAGCAGATGCGGCAGCAGACGCGGCATCTGTCTGCGCTTCGATCGAGCCGCACGCAAGCATGCATGTAAGGAGAAGTGCTCGTGCAAAAAAAATCGCTGGCCATGGATTGCGCCGCTGTCCCAGGTCAACTGCTCCGACATCCTTGCGCACGTCCACCCCTGTATCGATCTACTCACTCATGCTTTTCTGAACGAGCATTGGCTAGCTTATAACCAGAAGATGCACGCTTCTGCCTTGCGGTTCGTTGCCATCGACTGGTCAGGCGCAAAATCTCCCGACGAGCAGCGC
>CAXTNK010000017.1:21458-35585 GCA_964245665.1 uncultured Acidobacteriaceae bacterium | reverse complement strand
ACTGGCAGGCGGGCAACATCACGCTGTCCGCTGGCCGTACGCGCGATGAAACGACGGAGTGGGTCATCGAACAATCCCTGCATACGCCGCGCATGGCTGTCGGCATCGATTTCTCATTCTCGCTCCCGCTCTGGTTCGTCAAACAAAATGGCGCCACGTCAATCGATCAGTTCTGGCAGATAGCTGCTGAACACGCAGAGGAATGGCTGCATGCATGCGACGATCCGTTCTGGGGCAGGCCAGGCCGCCGTTGTCCTGAAAAGCATCGAGGCCCCGAGTGGCGAGGCTATCGTCTGTGCGAGCAACCGGCATTCATCGGCTGGAAGCCCAGTTCAACTTTTCAGATTGGTGGCGCAGGAACGGTGGGCACGGGCAGTCTGCGGGGTTTTTCAACCCTGATGACAATGAGACGCGCAGGCTTTTCAATCTGGCCGTTTCACCCTCCAACCTTCCCGTGCGTTGTCGAGATCTACCCGCGATCGTTCACCGGGGCCATCCACAAAAGCAACGCAGCAGCCCGTTCGGCCTACATGCGAAAGCATCTAGATCAACATCTATCAGCCGAAACCTTTGATCAGGCAGCAGCGTCTGAAGACGCCTTCGATGCCCTGTGCTCAGTCATCGGAATGGCACGCCAGAGCGATGAATTCATCAACCTCACGCAGGCTGAGGAACCTGGACGATTACTCGAAGGCGAAATCTTTCCGGGCCGGCCTATCTCTGCGCTTTAAGATCACCGCTCGCGTTTCAACCATCGACCCTACTGCTGCGCCGGAGCACCACCGGCCAGACTCCAGTTTGCCAGCACGGACGCACTCGCACTCGGCGACGCGCGCAGCAATGGCTCAACACCCGTTACCAGCGTCACCGCGCCCATCTGGTTATCCGCGCCACTGGAGGCGACGACCATCACCAGGTCTCCGCGCTTCAACTGCGCCAGTTGGATCGCAGGAGCATGCGCCAGTGCCTGCTGCATGTCGGAACCGCCTGAGCCACCTGGCCCACCTGCACTGCCCGCACCACCATGCCACCCTCCACCACCTTCGCCACCACCAGATGGAGGACCACCCGCAGGCGGGCCACCGGCGGCGCGAGCACCGCCACCACCGCCAGCATCGCCAGCCGACTTCATCGCCGCTGCCAGTTTGTCAGCGGTCGCGTCGTCCAGTTTGCGCAACTGCGAATCGCTCGTCACCTTCAACTGGACTGTCTGCTTGGTCGCCAGGTCGTCCAGCGTAATCATCCCGCCCGTTGCATCGACCGCGGTCACCTTTCCGGAAAAATTGCGGAACGATCCAGCCACTACTTCATCCGCCTGGAAGGTCGTCCCATCCGCGCCTGCCGTACCACGTGCCCGCAGTTGATCGCCCACCATGATCTTGTCGAGCGACGACGGTTTCGCCTGGTCGTACTGCACCGACTCAGCAGCATACCGCTTCACTATGGCCGACGGTCCCAGCTCTACCGTCACGCTTTTACCCTCGGCGCCGCTGGCAATCTGGATGGACTTGCCATCCACGTCGACTGATTTCACCAGTCCGCCCAGACCATGCTGCCAGGCAGCAGATTCGGTCGCGCGCTGTTGCGCAATATCCGCCTGCTTCATCGCGACAACAGCCGCAGCTGTATTCCCGCTCCCATCCGGAGCCGGCGTAATACGGAGCACCAGCAATCGATCACCAGGCGTCATGTCTGTCAGCTGGATTGGCTTCGCCCCCGCGAGGCTGGTCTGCCCTGGTTCAATCCTCAGCAGCTTAGTCGCATCTGTAACTACAATAGTACTCTCTGCGCCCTGTGCATCTTTGACTGTGATCTGTTTGCCATCCACCTTCACCAGTGATCCTGAGAGACGTGAAGCAGGAGCCGCCGCAGCCTGTCCGGAGAGCAGGTAAGGATTTGCCAGTGCAGTCGTACTGATACAAACCGCTGCGGTATAAACGAACTTATATTTCATGGAACGCTCCCTGGCCAACGCCTGGACCAATGCAGGTCACCGCCTGCGCCCTTACATTACACGCAGGATGCAACCAATGCCTACACTTTAGCGGGCAAAACAAACCCGGATACTCAGACGGAGTATCCGGGTGCGAAGACGCCGCGTCAATACCCTCAGCTTACTGTTTGACGACCGGTTCTCCGATGAACACACTCGTGGGACTGTTCACCTTCGTATTCGGCACATTCACCTTCACCTTCAGGTTCTGCAGACCATCCTTCACCTTCGCCGGCACGCTCAACCCGACTTCGTACTGGTTCTGCAAGTTGCGGGAGATCTGCTCGAAGAACGGTTGCATGGAGACCGGGTTATCAAAGCCCTGGTAATACAGTTCGCCACCGGTTGCCTCGGACATCTGGATAAGGTAATTCTGCCCACTGTTGATGCCTGCGCCCAGACGGCTCGCGATCCCCCGGTCCTTGTAGTAGATCGAATAGATCACTACGCCGGCCTTCTGTGCCTGCTGGATCGTCGCGTTCACGTAAGGATCTTCCGGATCGTAGCGCAGGCCGTAGTAGCCATCGACACCATTGCTCACCATCACCACTTCATGGCGCATCCCCCGTCCCGCACTCGGCCACGCCTTCATCAGCGACGTCAACGCAAAGTACGGACTCGCGTTGGCGCCCGGGAAGCCTGCCGGCAGTCGAAGCTGCTTTGCCGCCGTTGCATGGTCGAGGGTGAAGGGCTGGACGAACCGTGCTCCACCGTTGTCGATATAGGCGACGCCGATTTCGACGTTCGGAGGTAGACCATTGATGAATTCGCCCATTTCTTTCAGATACAGACCCAGACTGGTCCGAGCCGAGTCATCGATCAGCAGCACCAGTTGCAGGTTCGACTTGTCGCTCCCGTAATGCTGCAACCCGGCAACGGCAGCTTCCTTGCCATCCACCTTGAGCGCCACATTTGCAGGAACGACCGCCGGCGCTGCTTCCTTGTTCTTCGACAGCACTGTGATAATCGTGTGCGCGTCCGCTGTCGGCGTGACTGCTTCCTGCGCCGAAGCACCTAACACGGAAAGACTTCCAAGCAGCAAGGCAGAAGCAGCAAATGCCGATCGCCGAATGCCAATGAAATTGCTCATATATTTATTTCCTCTGAACCTTCCACGTCGCACGCTTGCTCTATCGATTTCGACGAGCCGCGACATACACCACCAAAATTACACGCGGGAAACCGTTGTGCGCCGCAAGAACACACGCAATCGAAAGGTAATCCATGCGAAAATCCCGAAATCCCACTTTTGTTGGACGCGCATTCGTACCGTTTTGATCCAGACTCCGTTTTGGTATCCTGATCAGCAACAGTGCTCAGCGGCCTGCTGGCTCTGTACCCTCGGCATCCAGGCAATCGAAACCATGGAAAGTGCAGCGCTTCTTGAACTAGCCAGGCCACTCTGTGTCGACCTAGATGGCACCCTGGTCAAGTCCGACACACTGGTAGATTCCCTGCTGCTGCTCGCCCGCCGTAAGCCGGCCGCTCTGTTGCAGGCACCGGGATGGGCTCTCAAAGGCAAGGCGCACCTGAAAGAGCAGGTGACTTCGCTCGTCAGCCTGAATGTCGAACACCTGCCCTACAATCGCCAGCTGCTTGAATACCTGATGGTCGAACATGGAGCCGGCCGCAAACTTTACCTCGCTACCGGAGCCGACTCCCGCATCGCTAACCGCGTCGCCAAACACCTCGGAATCTTTGAAGACGTCCTGTGCAGCGACGGCAAAGTCAATCTAACCGGCAAAAACAAGCTGGCCAGTTTCCAAGCACGTTTCAACGAGGGATTCGACTACGTCGGCAATGCATCCCCCGACGTCCCGCTGCTGCTTGCCGCCACCGAGCCGATGCTGGCCAATCCGGACTTCGGCCTGCGCATGCTGCTCAAAAGGCAGAATCTTCCAATCGCACGTGTCTTCACGGATCGCGCCAGTTCGTTGAAAGTGTTCACCAAGGCAGTCCGCGTTCACCAGTGGGCCAAAAACGCGCTCATCTTCTTGCCCATGCTACTCGAGCACAAATTCCGACCCGCTTCGTGTCTCGCCGGTGTCGTCGCATTCGTAGCTTTCTGCCTTTGCGCCTCGGCTACCTACATCATCAATGACCTTCTGGATATCGAAGCCGACCGCCAGCACCCTAAAAAGCGCCTGCGCGCCTTCGCCTCAGGCAACCTGTCCGCCTTCAGCGGCCTCATCCTGTCCTTCAGCTTCCTGACCCTTGCCTTCATCTTTGCCTCACTGGTGCCGCACGCTTTCATGGGCTGGCTCGGCATCTACCTGGTCACCACGCTCGCCTACTCGCTCGCGCTGAAGCGCATTGTAATCTTGGATGTAGTCATCCTTTCGGCGCTCTACACCCTGCGCCTGCTGGCCGGCGCAGCCGCCACCCATACCGCTATATCTCCGTGGCTCTCTGCCTTCTCGATCTTCATCTTTCTATCGCTGGCCATGGTCAAGCGCTTCAGCGAACTGCAGAACCTGAAAGCGGCCGGTTCAGCCATCACCAACGGCCGCGGTTACCTGCTTAACGACATCGAGCAGGTCCGTTCTTTCGGTACCTCCAGCGCTTATGCGTCGGTAGTCGTGTTTTCTCTTTACATCAGCAGCGCGGAAACGGTCAGCCTCTACCATCATGGTGGCCGCATGTGGCTCATGACACCGCTCATGATCCTTTGGCTTAGCCGCGTCTGGCTGCTCGCTTCGCGCGGCGAACTCGACGAAGATCCGGTAGTCTTCGCACTCACTGATCGCCTCAGCATCCTTATGGGTATTGCGGCAGTCGGTATTGCTGTGCTTTCTTTATAAGACATCCCTTTTGCTGGATCGTCACCCTCGAGCATTCCGCTCCGCCGTTCAGATTTTGCTCGCCCATGCTTTGGATGAATCAGCCAGAGCGTCGACACGAGCCATAGCTTTCGATTTACCCAAAAGGAAACAGTCCGCATGTCCAGCAGCCCCACCAGCAGCAGCCCAACGGTCCAGCCCGACTTGCAGCCCAGCCTGCAGTACGATGCGAAGCCTGCAGAGGGCAAGAAAATTCCGCCACCTGCCTTCGAATCCTGGGGACGCTACCCCAGGCTCGCCGCTGACGTGTCACCCATCTACTGGACCACTGATTTCCCCCTGGCCAAGCCGCCGGCCACCCGTATGCTGCCCGTCGGTATGGGCCGCAGCTACGGCGATTCCTGCCTGCTTGAAGACGGCACGCTCGTCGCGACCCGCGGCCTTGATCGCCTGCTCAACTTCAATCCCGAAACCGGCCTGTTGCGCTGTGAAGCCGGCACCACCCTGGCTGAAGTTCTCGACTTTGCCGTGCCCCGCGGCTGGTTTTTGCCCGTCACGCCCGGCACCAAGTACGTCACCCTCGGCGGCGCCATCGCCAATGACATTCATGGCAAGAACCACCACGTCGCCGGCACCATCGGCCGCCATATCCCGCGATTTGAACTGGTGCGCTCAACCGGGGAACGTTTCGAATGCAGTCCGCGCGACAATCCCAGCTGGTACAAGGCGACGATTGGCGGTCTTGGCCTCACCGGCCTCATCACCTGGGCTGAACTGCAGCTCCGTCCCATCGTTTCGCGCAAGATCAACTACGAGGGCATCAAGTTTGTCGGGATCGATGAATTCGTAGCCCTTTCGCAGGCCGGCCAGCATCGCGAATACACGGTTGCCTGGATCGACTGCGTCTCCACTGGCAAGAATTTCTGCCGAGGCATCTTCATGCAGGGCGATCATTCCGAAGTTCCCGACCAGCTTCGGCCTTCGCCTGAACCAAAGCTTGCGCTGCCCATCGACCTGCCGAACTTCATGCTTAACCACTTCACGGTCGGGGCTTTCAACACGGCCTATTACAACAAGCAGCTCACCAAGCAGAAGGTCGCCCTGGTCGATTACGAGCCGTTCTTTTACCCGCTCGACAAGGTCCTCCACTGGAACCGCGGCTACGGCAAGGAAGGCCTGCTGCAATTTCAATGCGTTCTGCCATGGGAGCCCACGCACCAGCACGGCATCATCGAGATCATGAAGGCCATCACCCAATCCGGCCTGGCATCGTTCCTCGCCGTCATCAAGGTCTTTGGCGACGTCACCTCACCCGGCCTGTTGAGTTTCCCCGCACCCGGCATCACCCTTGCACTCGATTTCCCCATCCGCACAGACGTCAGCTTCGATCTCTGCGAGCGCCTTGCCGCCATTACCGCGGAACACGGCGGCCGCATGTATCCCGCGAAGGATGCGCGCATGTCCGCTGCTCATTTTCAGCAGTTCTATCCGCAGTGGCAGGACTTCGCCCGCTATATCGATCCCAACTTCGCCTCGTCCTTCTGGAATCGCGTGACCCATACCACCACACAGGGAGACAGGCTCACGCGTGGCTAGTCGCAGAGAAAATCCCCCACGGAAGATCCTCATCCTCGGCGCCACCTCCAGCATAGCCATCGCCGTGATGCGCGAATTAGCCGTTCCCTCGGCGCACCTTTTTCTGGTCGGCCGCAACAAGAGCAAACTGGTCGCGACCGCGCAGGACCTCGCCACCCGCGGCGCCGGCCAGGTAGACATCTGCATCCTCGACCTGGACGACACCAAGGCCCACGCCCAGATGCTCGCGTCAGCAGCAGAACGACTTGGCTCGATCGACCTGGCGTTGCTCGCACACGGTGTACTCGGCGACCAGGAACAGGCGCAGGCCTACTACACAACTGCCGAGCGCGTAATGCAGACCAACCTGCTCTCGCCCATCTCGCTCATTACCTGGCTCGCGAACTACTTCGAAGCGAAGGGCAGCGGCGTCCTCGCTGTCATCTCATCCGTCGCCGGCGATCGCGGCCGCAAAAGCAACTATGTCTATGGCGCTTCGAAGGCCGCGCTCAACGTATTTCTGGATGGAGTCCGCAACCGCGTTGACCGCTACGGCGTGCATGTACTGACCATCAAGCCCGGCTTCGTCGCCACGCCGATGACCGCGCACATTCCAAAGAGCAAACTCTTCGCCACGCCACCCCAGGTAGCCCGCGGCATCCTGAAAGCGATCGAACGACGCAGCGATATCGGATACGTCCCGTTCTTCTGGTGGCCGATTATGACCATCATCAAGCTCATCCCGGAGCGCTTCTTCAAAGGCCTTGATCTTTAACATTTTCTCCACACCGATCCGGTCATCCCACAAATCCGGGTGCCCCACGTCCCGTTTCTGGGATGTGGGTCTCAGCCCTTCCTCGTGACCAAAGTAGATTTGCCGACCGGAGCGGAGGAACCTGAATTCACCTCCACCGGCAAATTCAAAGCCGAAGCTTGGTCACGCCCGCATCATCTTTAAAACTAAACACGTGAGAGCTGTCTGCCGGCAGAAAACCAGGATCACTCGGTACGGGCGCATGCCAATCGCATCCAGCTCCGAGTTGAGTGAACGTGGGGTGCTGTGCCTCTGAGATGAGGCAGGTAACAGACAACACAAAAAAGCTCATCAGTCGACAGGTCATTGGTCCAGATGATACTTACCCCCACTGATAGGCAATGAAAACGCAGCCTAGGCCTTCCGCAACCGAATCGGCCCCTTCGCCCGCGAAGGATCGACCACAACACCACCCTGTGTAATCACGATCTTTCCGGTAGACACCAGCCTGCGCGCAGCCGCACGTGCCGGCTCCATTTCCGACTTCCAGCCATCTGCCGTAACAGCCCGCGCAGCCTCCGACGGACAGATTGTCTTGCCCGCGCCGCGCTCGTCCAGCAGCCTGATAATTGCAGCTTCCAGTTGCGCATCGACAGCTCCAGGCTTGTGGCTGCGACACGCATCACTGCAATACTTCACCTCGTCCCAGTTGCGCTCCCACTTCCTGCGCCACGTGATCGATCGTCCACACGTCACGCACGTCTTCGAGGGATGTGCAGTCGACTCGGCCGACTTTGTTCGTCGACCCGAACTGCGGTCAGAATCCATAAAACCACGAGGCATTCAAAAGCTCACCCGCACATGCAGAATTCCATCTTCGCAAACCTCATCCGCAGGCCCGCGTCCGGCATCTGCACGCGGGTTCCGATACGAGCAAGCAGATAAGTCATATCCTAATGCACCGGCCAGTCTGTTGCGTCTTTACCGGACGGAAACTAGATCGATCAGTATGCCCTTCAGAACTCAACAGTCAGGCCAACTATCCACGAACCCCATAAGAACGTCCGCGAATCACAAGAAACAGTTCGCACAGCAATCCGACCATGCCAACCAGGGCTGCTGCCAGCGCCATGCCCTCATGCGGCGGAACAAAATCGAAGCGCGCCTGGCTACGGCCGGCAGCGAGCCCGGTCGCTTCGAAGATCCCATCCTGTTCTACTGGCACAGGCTTTGCGCCGTTGATCGAAATACTCCAGCCAGGCATATAAAGCTCGCGCCTCCTCAGCGTAGCCGCCTGCGTACAATCCACGGTGACGACTTCGCGTGCGGAAGCCTGGACAGTGCACGGGCCGCCCTTCGTCACCTCGAAATAAGGAGCAGGGTTCGGCAATTCCCAAAGATCCATGACCTCATCCGAATACACGCGTTTTACTCCAGGCAGCTGCGGTCCATATTCAAATACCAGGTGCAGTTCATGCCCGGGCCGTGCACCGCCAGGCCCCCGCACTTCCTGTCCGGTGTGCGCAGGCGGGCCCATCCAGAGGAGCACGGGGTGGGAGGCATCTTTGAGCGTGAGCGTCAGATGCCACGGCGCTCCCGCTGCTGCCATCAGTGGTCGATCCAACTGCACCTGAAAGTCGTTTTCTGCCCATGCATCTCCGAGCGACCTCTGTCCGGAACTACAGACTGCACCCACGCACAACTCCTCTGTGAGTACACCGTCCAGCGGCGCGCTCCCCTTGAGAATCGTGACATCCACTGCACTCATCGGCAGACCCAGCGGGCTTGCAGGCAGCGCCGAAGCACTCACCGACGCTGTCTGCCCATTCAGCAACGTCAATTTATCCGCATCGGCGTCATCTTCAGGACTGTCGTGGGCACTATTTTTTTCCAGCAGCGACCCGAGAAACCCCAATCTCCGCATGACCGTGCGCCGCATCGAAATGACAGGCTCGTTGCCAATATCTGACCCCGGCACGTAAATTTTTGGATTCAGACTCCGTCCAGGTGGGATAGCGACATAGCGTATGCCAAGGTCCAGATAATTAGGCAAAAGGCGATTCAGCGCGAGTTCACCAACACCATCCGCCACAGGAAAAAATGTTGTGCCAAGGTCAACTTCCGAGTATCCCGGCTGAATCTTCTGATCGACATACTCTTCCCACAAGCGCGGCACCGGCAGCACATTATGATCGATGGTCGGCACCTGGAAATACGCACCATAGTTCGGCGCGAGCGGACCAAGAGAGAAGGTCCGCGCGAGTCCCTGGTGCTCCCGCAGAAACCGGATCGCTTCCACATCTATCTTTGGACCACGAACGCCGCTCCCCAACGGCACCATAAACATCACAGCCGCGTCGAGTATGACTATGGCCACCAGCGCAATGCGACGTCGCTCACTGCGCAGCCAGGTCCACGCGCAGGCCGCCGCCGCCAGTCCCGCCAGTGTCCATGCGACGGAGACGGCCATCAATACAAACATCGTTCCCGCCATCGCCGCAGGCCTCTCCCAGAAGGCATGCAGCGGCCAGCCCAGCGCTACGCCGATGATGACCAGGCCAAGCGCCATCGCAAAAGGCACACGCCGCCGCGGCGAACCCTTTAAGAAGTCATCGAGCGCGAACGCAGCCAGCACAATCAAGGCGAAAATCCATGACGGTTGCGAATAGCGATAGAACTGCGTCTGCCGTAACAGGGGAATGAAGTTCATCAACCACATGACCGGCTGCACGCCATAGGTCTTGGCCCAGCAGATCAGCACCCATCCCGCCAGGAGGACTTTCAATCCACGCTGCCCGATGCGTCCGGCAAAACCAGCTACAGCCAGCAGGATGATCAGGATTCCCGCGTAGCCGCCGGTTCGGTTCCAGATTTGATGGAGTGCCTCAGAGTGGAAATTGGCATTCAATGGGCCATAAATATAAGGCATCAACGTCGAAGAAAATGCCGCCCATTGCACGGAGCGCTCCCCTGTCTTGTGCACGCCAAACGATTGCGACAGAAGGGAGTAATCCACAAACGCGATCAAAGCCGGAAGAGCAACCAGCAGTCCAAGCATCAGGCCGAGCAGTTCGCGCCGCGCCATGCGCCAGCGTTCGCTCCCACCTGCCAGTCGATAGATTCCCCATGCCGCCGCCAGCAGGCCGCTGATGTAAGCCGGCTCCGGAAAACCAGGCAGCAAGGAGAAGGTAATTGCCACACCGATCGCCAGAACGCTTGCCGCACCCTGGCTCGCTTTCCTGCTTCGCTCGATTCCCCACAGCAACAACGGCAGACAGGGCAGCGCGCAGTACACACCCACTGGTCCGGGCGACCAGGCAATGGTCCCGGTCAGTCCATATAGCGCGCCTCCCATGAACGCAGCCAGCCTGCTTGCACCTATCTCTCGCAGCAAAGCATACGTCGCAATGCCGGTAAGTATCTGGATGAGGATCGTCTCCCACAACAGGCCCTCAGGCAGCAGGAAGAGGAAGACGAAGGGCATGAAGAATGCACCGGGCTGCAACTCTCCCGCAAGCGGCATTCCTATGCCCGTATAGGGATTCCACCACGGAACGATACCGTGCAGCCAATCATGCGCTGCCAGGTGTCCAAGCGCCTCGGATGTTCGTCCGACATTGTCCTCGATCCACGGAACCCCCTTCATGCCGGGCGTGCTCGTGGTCACGCCAGACACAAACCAGATCGGATCAGTACTTCTTCCCGTCAGCCACAGAGGCAGATGCACGATGAACGGCAGCAGTATGAGCAATACAATTGCCAGCCAGGGATACCGGTCGAGAAATTCGGGCTCGTCTACCAACCCTGCGGATGCGCCGTGCGAGGGATCAATGGGAGGCTGCGATGTGGGAATGTCAGTCTTGTTAATCTTCTTACTCCAGGGCGCACTTCACTCCAGACAAGAGCGTGCGAATTGCGACGAGTTTATAACAGCACCCGCACAACTCGGGTAGCTTCCCATTCACCTGCGACGTTCTTCTTCTTCAGCCGGCTAAGTTCTTCACACGCATATGAGGATTGAAAGTGGCCGCGGCTTGACTTGACGGCCGCAGTGTTGCAGATTCAATTGCATGCTGAAGCGGAAATTTCAAACGTTAAGAAACATCCTGCGAGAAGGTGGGATGCGAGGTTTGTACCAATATTTGTTCCGCGGCGTTCTTGAGAAAACGGGGAAGATGGACGGCTGCACTTTCGGGTCGGGCGGCATTGAAGTCGAAGGTTTGCGCAATGATGTTCTCAATGGTGTATTCGAAACATTCGAGCGGAGTGCGGTTCAGCGGTACACATCTCCAGCGCTGCCGGTGGTGGAACTTGGTGGCTGCATGGGCATCGTGAGTTGCATCACCAATCGTCGACTCACCAACCCCTCTGCGCATGTGGTGGTTGAAGCCAATCCCATGGTGATTCCCCTGCTTAGAAAGAACCGTCGCCGCAATCATTGTCATTTCGAAATATTGAACCGTGCGATTGCGTATGGCACAGAAACGATTCAATATGCACCTTCTGCGAACTTTGCAGGCAACCCGCTCGATGAGCAAAGCGGCACATCGATGGTGATGGTGAAGACAACAGGCCTACGTGAAATCCTCAGTCGCCCGGGCTTTGAAACCTATACATTGATCTGCGACATTGAGGGACATGAATGCGAACTCGTAGAGCACGAAGGAGCTTTGGTTGGCCGCGCCGAAACCATCATTCTTGAAACCCATGCGCGCCTGGTAGGAGAAGAAAAAAATGCTGCGATGCTGGCTCGACTGAACCAATTGGGCTTCGAGGTGGTTGCGAGCGAATCGTATGTCGTGGTGTTGAAGAAACAGCAGGCAGCCCGAGCTGCTACCAATGGCGTTTGAGCATCGCCTCCAAGGGCCAGAACTTTGATCGTGTCAATACAGACGCACTGTTGACGGTCGTAGCTCCGTCAACAGTGCAGGCAATGATTACGAAGCATTGACCAGTTCCGCGAGCACATCGCAGAAACGATCCACTTCCTCTTCCGTGTTGTAGTAATGCACGCTCGCCCTCACCAGGTCATCGAGCGCACTCAACTTTTTATCCAGCCGTGTCCCAAAGCGTGGACTCATCCGCGCAACCACGTTATGCGCGGCCAGCTGACTCACCAGCCGGGTGGCCGGGACCATGTCGTGTACGAACAGCACCAGCCCGGATTGAATCGTTCCCGTATCTGTTACCTTTACTCCTTCGATCTCCGCCAGCTTCGCCCTTAGCCTCGCCGCCAGCATCTGCACGCGCGCTTCGATACGATCCAGCCCGATTGCCATGGCATAGTTCACAGCAGCGCCAAGACCAAGTACCAACGCCTCGGACGACTCCCAGCTTTCGAACCTTTTTGCGTCCGGCCGCATCGTGTACGCGTCCGTAGCCGTCCAGTCCGCCGCGCGCATATCCAGAAACGGCGGCTCCAATGTTTCGAGCACACTCCGCCGCACGTACAGGAAACCCGTCCCCCGCGGTGCTCGCAGAAACTTCCGTCCCGTCGCCGAAAGCATGTCGCAACCGATGGTCTCCACATCAAGATTCATCTGGCCCACGCTCTGGCAGGCATCCAGCAGAAACGGCACACCATACTGCTGCGTGAGCCTGCCGATTGCGGCCGCCGGCTGCACCATCCCATTGTTCGTCGCGACATGCGTGATCGCCACCAGCTTCACACCACCAGCCTTCAGCGTGTCTTCAAGCGCCTGCAGATCAAGCTCGCCAGTTGCAACAGGCGGTATGACCACGATGACCGCACCCGTACGCCGCGCCATCTGCAGAAATGCAATGTAATTGCTCGAATACTCATTCTGTGCAGTCACAATGCGGTCACCCGGCCTGAAGCCTATGGAATAAAACGCCATATCCCATGCACGCGTCGCACTTTCGGTCAAGGCAATTTCGTCCGCGCCGGCGCCAATCATCCGGGCAATCGAAGCATAAACGGTTTCGCGTTCAGCCAGCGTTCGATCCGCCGCCTCGTACGCGCCAATCTGCTCTTCCAGCTGAAGATGTTCGATCACCCGCGCAACCACCGGACGCGGCGGCAGGCTCGCGCCGGCGTTGTTGAAGAAAATTTTCTTAGCGGCGCAGCCATTAGTAGCAGCACGTAGATTCTCAATCTCGGAAGAACTAATAAGCAGGTCCATATATTTGTCGCCACCACTCAGGGCGAGAGAACTTCAAGCTTTGGAAAGTAAGTGCGATACACCGATACGTCGCGCGTGAGCAATGCAAGCCGCTCGATTGCCGCATGAGCGCCAATGTAAAAAGCCGGCAATGGCGCCTCACGCACGCCGCCCCGGCGTCGATACGCCACGAAGCACTTACCCGCCAGGAATCCAGCCTCCCACGGGAGTGCTTCGCGCTGGTAGAAATTGACCGGCAACGCTGCTTCCAATGCTTCGATCGTCGCGTAGCCGATCGATATCTCAGCATAGATGATTGGATTCACAATCAGGTTGACGAGCTCTGCACATTCGACCAGCGCTTGAGCCGACCACCGACTCCATCGTGCGTCATCTGTCGCCACATCGAGCAGAATATTGCTATCCACCAGGACACCCCGGCAATGCCTGAGCCTGGCAGCCAGACCAGGCAGGGATGCCGTCACTTTGTCTTCTTGCGACGTATGGAAGAACGCTCCATCGGGGCTCCTGCCGCGCGCGTCAATTCGCGAACCGACGCACGCGTTGATGCACGCGTCAGGGCCATGATCTCATCCGTGCTCATGCGCGTATCTGCAGTGCCGCGCAGTGCCTCCAGTATCCTGGTTCCACGATCGCTCGGTCTGGTCGCTCGACTCGATTTGCGGATCAGCGCACAGTCCTCCGCCAACTCGAATTCAACCTCGGTATGAGGTAAAAGCCCCAGGCGGTTGCGAACATCCTGCGGGATCGTTACCTGCCCTTTGCTCGTAATCTGCATAGTATTACCCGTACCAGTAAGAGTAATACATAGCCACCAGGCTGAACAACTTGGCGAGGACGTTCGAACCTGAGAGACTGATCACTATGCCGAACCTTACTGAC
>CAXTNK010000017.1:2615-21448 GCA_964245665.1 uncultured Acidobacteriaceae bacterium | reverse complement strand
TGCTACGACGACCGCCTCCGCGCCAGTCGCCTTCGCCCCTGTCGACGAACAGATGGACATGCTCGAAAAAGGAGCAGCCGAGATCATCCGCGTGTCCGATCTGCGCGAGCGCCTGGAGAAATCGCGTGCTACCGGTATACCACTGCGCGTCAAGGCCGGCTTTGATCCAACAGCGCCTGACCTGCACCTCGGCCACACTGTGCTGATGCGCAAGCTCAAGCATTTCCAGGATCTCGGCCACCAGGTCATCTTCCTTGTCGGCGATTTCACCTCGCTCATTGGCGACCCCACGGGCCGCTCTGCCACGCGCAAGCCGCTCACCTCTGAACAGATTGCCGAAAACGCGAAGACCTACACCGAGCAGGTCTTTCGCATCCTCGATCGCGACAAAACCGAAGTCCGCTTCAACTCGGAATGGCTAGGCACGCTTGGCTTTGAAGGAATCATCCGCCTCGCGGCACACTTCACTGTTTCGCAGATGCTCGAGCGCGCGGAGTTTCATAAACGCTTCCAGGAAGAGCAGCCGATTTCGCTGCACGAGATGCTCTATCCCCTCTCACAGGGATACGATTCTGTCGCTCTGCACGCGGACGTCGAGCTAGGCGGGACCGACCAAAAATTCAACCTGCTCATCGGCCGTGAATTGCAGCGCCACTACAACCAGCCTTCACAGATCGTGCTGATGACACCTATTATCGAAGGCCTTGATGGCGTGCAAAAAATGTCGAAGTCGCTCGGCAACGCCATCGGCATTCACGAATCCGCGGGTGAAATGTATGGCAAGCTCATGTCGATTTCTGACACGCTCATGTGGACGTACTGGACCTACCTTACTGATCTGCGGACGAGCGAGATCGACACACTGAAAGCAGAAGTCGCAGCCGGCAAGACCCATCCGATGGATCTGAAAAAACGTCTTGCGCGCACCATTGTCGCCGGATTCCACAGCGAAGAAGCAGCGCTGAAAGCTGACGAAAACTGGGCACTTATGTTTCAGAAAAAGACGACTGCGGAAGATCTCGAGGAAGTCAGCATCACTGCCACGGATGCAGGGTGGAATGACGAAACAAAGTCTGTGCGGCTGGATAAAGTACTCGTCGCCGCGGGTCTGGCAGCCTCAGGCAGTGAAGCTGCGCGCAAACTGAAAGAGAACGCTATTCACGTCAACGATGCGCCGCAATCCGCGCCGAAGCTGAGCCTTGATGCGCTTCCAGCGCGACTTACTATTCGTGTCGGCAAGCGGGCAAAGATTGCTGTCATCAGCTAAAGAATAGCGATCCATGCCTATCGCCAGTATGACCATCGATCTGCGCATCCCGCATGCGCAGTCTCTCAAAGACCGCAGGCAGGTCGTGCGCAGCCTGAAAGAAAAACTGGCGCACGGCTTCAATATTTCCATTGCGGAACTGGACGAAGCCGTGACCTGGCAGAGCGCCACCATCGGCATCGTCGCCATCTCCGCTTCGAGGGATGATCTAACCGGGCAGATGAAGCAGGTCGAGAATGCCGTGACGCGCATCTGTAATGATCTCGGTGCCGAAATCATCGACGCCTGGTGGGAGTTCCTCGAAACCTAATTGGCTGAACGATGGTTGCGAACCTTGTAAAAGGTAAACGCGAGCACGTTGCTGCATAGCGTCGTCCCCAGGATTTTCGCGGCATACACGCGCGGGTTACGACATCGACAAACGGATACGCCGAGATAAGCAGGCTGAACAGGGTCGAACAGAATCCAATCGCGGACAGCCACTTCAACCACGCCGGTAGTGCGCTTCTCGCCTTCACTGCACCGACCAGTGGGATAGCAAACATCGCCAGGTAAGCGAGTTCATAGTGGGTCAGGCTGGCGTTCGAAAGTACCTGGAATGCTTCCTGCGCATGCACACCGAATCCTGCAGCTACAACCAGCAGCATCACCAGCGCAGCCGTGCAGAGGATTGAATTTTTCGGCATGCGCGTCCGGGAATCGAGACGGGCGAACCATCCTGGAACGAGGCGGTCCCAGCCGACAGCCATGGGCAGACGCGTCACACCGGTGAAGATGTAACTTGCGGCGCCGATCAGTCGCAGCTGCAGCAGGAAAATCGCCACAACCGCGAACAGGTTGCCGATACCGGTCTCCCCCAGCGCAAGCCGCAGCGTCTGCGGAATGGGCGCAATAAAGTCGATGTTGCCATGGCTGTGAAAGGCCAGCACAGAGCTCGTACCCAGGATGAACATGGCACAGATGATTGGCGAAGAAATCCATACGGATTGACCGATACTGCGCTCTGGCTGCGTACTCTCACCAGCAAGAATCGCGATGTACTCAAGCCCGCAGAGTGCCCCGAAAAGCATCTGTCCGAAAAGCGCGAGCGAGCGCAGGGTACGCGGGGGCATTTGCAGGACGAACCCGCTCCAATGCATCGGTCGTTCCTTCATGACAGCCCAGAGAGGAAGAAAGATCAGTGCGACAAAGACAATCAGCATCGCAATGCCACCGACATTATGGATCCATTTGCCCAGGTTCAGACCACGCAGAGCAGCAGCTGCTATTGAAAACACAACTACAGTTACGATTGCAATGGACACCGGGTGATTTTCCGGTAGCCATGCAGCAGATGGGCCTATCAGGTAAGCCATTTCCGTCGGAATGGCGTAAAGAATCGTTGCGGTAACGGCGATGCCATACACCCACACGTTCCATGCCGTCAGAAAACCGCCAAGGCCGCCGAAGGCTTTATGCGCCCAGACATACAGGCCGCCTTCGAGTGGCATCCAGCGGTTCAATCCGATCACCGATCCGGCCATCGGCAGATAGAACAGCAACATCGCCGCAATCCACGTGAGGGTTTGTGCGCGTCCCAGGCCCGCAGCCACGCCTACCCATGAACTGCCGACGACACATAGAATCTGGGTCAGGACCAGGTCGCGCAGGCGAAGCTGCCGCCGCAGGTGATGCTCGGTTTGAGGAGAGGCTGCGATCTCTTCCATTGCTCATGATGTTCGCACAGGTCGCAGGCGGGATTCCGGGAACCGGACTAGTTGAGTTTGCCCGTCTCCACCCACTGCACGATCGCATCGATGGGCGCTTCCGACACCTGGGCAGGCTTGAGCACCTCAATGCCATTGCCCGTGCCCACCTGGTATTCATGATTCAACCCGGGAAACTCGCGGCCGCCGCTGCCAGGCGTCAGGGCCGCCGCCAGCAGCACCTCGAAATCTGTATGGGTCACGTTGTTGTCGTTCTCGCCGCGCAACACCAGGGTCGGCATGTTGAGTGTTGCCATCGTGACTGTGGGTTTGCGGTTCATCCAGTCGCGCCAATAGCTCGCGGGGGTTTTCGAGCCAACGCCGAGCAGTTCTGTATCCGGCGTCTGTGGGTCCTTTGCGGCCGCAAATACATCTGTCCACGCAGCAACGATCGGATCAATCAATTCCGGCGTGCCACCCTGAGCTTTGCCCAGCGCGCGGATCTGCTCCAGCATCACTATGTCGATGGGCCGCGCGATCCCGGACATCAGGATCATGCCGCGCACCGAATTCGGCCGCTGATTGAGCCGCCTGCGCACGATATCCGGCGCCATTTCTGCCCCCAGCGAATGGCCCAGCAGGTAAATATACCGAGGATCGATTTCCGGCAATGTTTCGCAATACGCCAGCGCCGCGGCTGCATCGATCACGACTTCATGGTCAAGATCGGGGTGCTCCAGAAAACTGTTCATGGCAAACTTCGGCCGGCGATCATAGCGAAGGGTAGCAATCCCCTTTTCAGCAAAGGCGATGGCCAGCTGCTGAAACATCTTGTTCGGGCCGATGGTCGAATCACGGTCCTGTACTCCGGAGCCCTGCACCATTACGATGATCGGCACACGGCGAGTCCTACGCGGCGGAAGCGCCAGTGTTCCCGGCGCCGTCAGTCCATCCGTTGGAAATTCAATGTCGCATTCGACAATGGTGCTTGAGAATCGGCCGGCATCGATGGCCGACATGACAACGGTCTGTGCGTGCGCACTGGCCGGCCCGGAAAGGGCCCAGGTCATCATTAGTCCGACAAAGATGGCGGCTTTACGCCTTGACATGCAACCTCGAGCACTTAATTTGAAGGGTAAGCAAAGACTGCCTTGTCTCCAGAAGAGATGGTCGCTTGCAGTTTGCCGCCAGCTGACTCCAGTGAGCATACCAAGTCAAGTCGCCAGCTTCCTCAGCTTTCAAAGACCGGGCCACACTCCGGTTTCCCCAGAAGTTTGTTCTTCACCAGGTCCGCCAATTCCAGACGCGGGAGCCTACCGGTCATCATGCAGGAAGGTTTACCCTCAGAAGAACGGTTCATCTAAAGCATGCTCGGCTGCACCGGCAAGCCGAGTAGTCTTCGGATCAGATTTGCGCAGTCAGTATGCGAGCTAAAGTGCGTTCTGCAGATATCTCGACTTGGCGCCAACGAGCTGCTGCAGCTGCTCCTTCGTCAGCGTGCTTGGCGAACCCAACTGATGCGCCACTAACCGGATGTTGGCTACGTGTTCGACGGTTTCCATCTTCAGAAACGCATCGAGCAACGTGTCCCCGTAGCTCACGGCGCCGTGGTTTGCCATCAGGATTGCATGATGCTCGCGGATCAGCGGCACGATGCTGGCGGCCACTTCTTCAGTCCCGGTCGTCGCATAGCGGGCCAGCGGAACGGCTCCCAGGGTCATTGCCGCTTCCTGGCACAACACCTCGCTCAGCGACCAGCCAGAGCAGGCGAAGGCTGTCGCAGTCGGCGGGTGGGCATGGATCACTGCCTGCACGTCGTCCCGCATATGATACACCGCAAGGTGCATGCCAAGCTCGCTGGTGGCTTTACGCGTACCTTCGAGGAGGCGTCCCTCCAGGTCGGTGATGACCATATCAGCCGGGCGCAGAAGGCATTTGCTCGCACCCGTCGGCGTGACCAGCAAGCGGTCCTTGTCAAGCCGTACAGACAGGTTGCCGGAGGTACCGGGCGCAAAGCCGAGACGGTAGATCCACTTGCTGAAACGCGCAAGTTCCCGTCTCAGACCGCTTTCGACTTCCTGGTTACGGTCGTCCATCTTTACGCTCCCCGGTTCCATCGATGGCCTGCTTTCACAATACACACGCGACACGCCTGAGTTCACAGTATCTTGAAAGGCGCTTCCACTACAGGACTTTTCTGGACAGGGAGATACATTTTTTTCAACTTGCCCCAGCCCTTGCCTATCCGGTCAGACGCCATGAAGAGATGTCCAGCTGTCAGAGGTCCCACAACCTTGTAATGACCTACTGCGGCCAGTCCCATGGATGCAATGCACCCGCACTGCTCGCAGTCGGGATCGCCGCCAAACTGGCATGGCGTAATCCGTGTGGTCAGATCGGCCGACACCGTCTCCGTCGTCCGGGCAAAGATGCACTCGGCCGGGCTCTTCGGGGGAGTAGCAATCTCGCCAATCAGACTATCCGGCATGTCGAGGATAGGGTAAACCAGCCGCAGCCGCTTCAAATCAGCCATGACTGCTCGTCTTTGTCCCGGCGACAGGATCTCCGGATCAGTGGCCCCGCGCTGGGGCGTGAACAGGCTGAACCAGACTTTGGCGATCTGCGGCTGGCTGCTCCAGAAGTGAAGAAATTCATCGAGGTAGCCGGGCCGATCAGCAATCTGCGCGGTAATCGTGCAATGGATAGTCACCCGCGCGTCCTTGATGCTCTTCAGGATGCGTTCATAGGTGGCCGGTTTCCGGCGTTCGTCATGTTCCGGCTGCAGACCGTCGATCGACACGACGGTATTCAGCTTCTTTAAATCCTTCCAGTGGGGCGGAATCACGCGGAACGCACTCGTCACCACCTGCGTGTGAATGCCTCGTTTCTCGAGCTCCGGAATAATCTTTTCAAGTTCCCGGTAGCGTACCAGCGGATCACCGCCGACGAGCGAAACATGCAGTGGTTTATAGCTGTCGACCAGCGACAGTAACCGCGTTACAAGTTCATCGCCCTTGAAATCCGACAGCTGCCGCAGCTGTACATCACTGCCCAGGTGCGCAGCGTCGAACGCATAGCAGCCAGGGCATCGCAGAGGACATTCTTTCGTAATTTCAATCGAAAGTGACGGAGCACGGCCAGCCAGAATGTTCGACCATGCCTGAAATACTTCTGAAGTCTTCATTCCTTCTCCAAAACAGACCTCTAACGCGGCCCGGTTCGATGCAAAAGGGTCAAAGGCAGCACCGCCGCCCGGTATTTGAATGCAGACGTTCGAAGATTTATCTCAGATGCGCAGGGGAGAAAGACATATCCCGGAGAATGCCCCGAGCGGCATTTCCGCAGACGCCTCATCGTTTCGAATCTGGGTCAGATGAAGATGCAGCAGCCGCGCACGCATAGACAGCGCTTCCGCTACTCCAGAGATAAATTGAAAAATTGCCAGGCGAAACGCTACAGCCTGCTGAGATTGCTGGGCGAGAAGGATAATCAGGCAGAGGAAAACCACCAGAGCAACCAGGCTCAACTCCAGGTCCTGACCACCCTGCAGAAATCTGTCCCAGGTCAGGAATCGCTCGGTCCACATCATTGCCGTCATCAGGAAAGCGACCAGGCCGATCAGCGCGCGCCCAATCACTGTCGACGCATGCGTCGTATCAGTGAAAGCATCAGCAAGCGTGCGTATGTAATGTCCGATCGTGAGGTGAATACGTCTCAACAGTCGCCCTCTCTCGTGATTCTAGAGCATTTTCGGGAGAGGTGTAGCCTGGCTTACAGTCGAAGTGAGCCAATCCTCGAAAAAGGCCAGCCGAGACTTCTACTTCGGTCGACACCATCTATGAAAACGCTCTATCCCTTCCCTAATGGGATGCCAGCGTCTGAAGGCAGAGGAATCAAAATACGCCGAGCACACCGGTAGTTCAGTTCGAGGGAAGTGTCCAGTTCTCGATCGAGAAATCGGGAACACGCTGAAATGCTCTCTATTGTTGGTCACCAGGGTAAGTCCAGTGCTGCGAGCATGCGCGGCAATGAACAGGTCATTCGCACCGATCATGTTGTCAGCGTTCTTAATACACCGCGGATTTGCGCGTGATGGATTGCTGCGTCACCAGAAAATTCGAAAACGACGACATTGTTCATGAACACGCGGGCCGTTCGCTCGACTTCAACTCTATGCACTACTGGCATATACAGGAGCAAATACACCTTTCAAGCTTTGTGCAACCGTTATTTCAGCCTCCTTCTGCTATCCTTCAAGGTTTAGCAGAAGGATGATCCATGCCAGTACAGCGAGCACGTAAATACCATCAGGACCGCGTCGCCGAAACCCTGCGCGATGAAATCAGTACCATGATTGAGGGCGAGCTTTCCGACCCGCGCATCAGCTTCGCTTATGTGAGCGAAGTCGTCCTGGCGCCGGGTTCGAAATCCGCCAGGATTTACATTACTGTCGATGGCAGCGAAGAAGACGAGAAGAGCACGCTCGAGGCTCTTGTCGCGGCCCGTGGTTATATTCGCCACACGCTCAAGGAGCGCATGGGTATACGCTATGTCCCCGAACTCAGCTTCCACATCGACAAATCAGCGAATCTGAAGATGCGTATCGATGAACTGCTCGGCCGTATGAAGAAGCGCTCAAAGCAGCCGGCGGAATCCGCAGCGGCCGGTTCGCAGGCGGCGTCAGAGCCAGCAGGAGAGATCAAGCAGCCGTAAGCCACCATGCTTGAGTCCACCATGTCCGACACGACCTCCACAAGCCGGGGTATTCAGGATTTGCAAGTAGCGACTGCAGACTTGCCGACGACCGCGATGCCAGTCCATGCTGTCCCCGTGGCTATTGCTCCCGGAACCACGAAGGTCGTCAGCAGCATCCTCAAGGCCATCTCCGCAGCGGAGACGATCCTCGTCTCGTCCCATGCACGGCCGGATGGTGACGCAATCGGCAGCATGCTCGCCTGCGGCATGCTGCTCGAACAACTGGGCAAACAGGTCAAGCTGGTCCTGAGCGACCGTGTGCCGCTGCTCTATCGCTGGCTGCCCTGCGCCGAACACATCGAACACACCGAAAAGGTCACCGGGCACTTTGACCTGACCATCCTGCTCGAGTGCGATGACCTGGAACGCTCGCGCCTCAAGGGCCTGGAGGGCCGCTCCATCGTCAACATTGACCATCACGCCAGCGGCCGGCCTTTCGCAAGCCTCAACTGGATTGATCCGCAAGCCAGCGCCGTCGCCGAACTGGTGTTCGACCTGGCAGTCGCCGCCGGCGTCAGCGTGACCCCGGACATGGCCACCTGCCTGTACACGGCGGTCCTCACCGACACCGGCTCCTTCTGCTACGAGGGGACTGACGCGCATACGCTCAAGCTGGCCGCGGAACTCGTCAACCTGGGGGCGCGTCCCGCCCAGATAGCGCAGCAAGTCTACTTCACTAATCCACTTTCGAAGATGGTCCTGCTCGGCGCCGCCCTGTCGACCCTGCATCGCGAAGGCCGCATCGCCTGGCTCTGGGTGACGCACGAGGACATGTTGCGCAGTGAAGCAGCCGAGGAAGACTGCGAGGGCATCGTGAACTATGCCATCGCGATCGCCGGCGTAGAAGTCGCAGTGCTCTTGCGCGAACTGCAGGATCATCGCATCCGCCTGAGTATGCGCAGCAAAGGCAAAGTGAATGTAGCCCAGGTCGCTGAAGGCTTTGGCGGCGGCGGTCACGCGAATGCGAGCGGGTGCACCCTGCCGGGTCCCCTGGCCGAAGCTACGCACAGTATCGTAGAAACCCTGCGAAACTTGCGATAGGATGCCCGTCGCCCAGGCTGTTCGAGCGAAGCAGCCACTTTCTGTTAGCCTTGATGTCGACCGGCGCAATCGCTTGCGCCTCTGTTAGCAACCGTTTACAACGGCCTGCAATGTCAAGCCCGGAACTGACTCATCGCCTTGGATACATCACGAAAGATCGAAGCTCGCGAACCGCAGATTGAGCTGATCCCAGGACCATCCCCGTTTCCTTTCATCCAGCCTACCGTCGAAATCCTCGTGCTTCTCGGGGTGGCCGTATTCTTTCTTTTTTATGGCCTGATCCCCATCTTCGGCGGGGACGGTCTCGGACTGGTTGGCGCCGACGAACCGCGCTATGCCCAGGTGGCGCGAGAAATGCTCGTCCGCCATGACTACATCACCCCCATCCTCTACGGAAAACCCTGGCTCGAGAAACCGGCACTGTTCTACTGGCGCGCCATGTTCTCCTTCCGCGAATTTGGCGTTCATGACTGGGCTGCCAGATTTCCCTCCGCCAGTTTTGCCCTTGCCCTCGTCGTCCTCATCTACCTGCACATCCGTAGATTCCGCAGGGGCGGCCAACTGGATTCAGCCCTCATCACGGCTACCTGCATTGGTATCTTCGCCTTTGCGCGCGGCGCTTCGACAGACATGCAGCTGGCTGCGCCGTTCTGTATAGGCATGCTCGGCTGGTATGCGTGGTATGAGACCGACCGCAAATTCTGGCTGTTCGATCTCTACTTCTTCAACGCCGCCGCCACCCTGGCCAAGGGTCCGGTTGCGCCGTTCCTTGCCCTCTGCATAATCCTTGCCTTCGCTGCCCTGCGCCGTGAGTGGTCGTTACTCCGACGCACCGTCTGGTGGCCTGGCATCGCGCTTTATCTCGCCATTGTGCTGCCCTGGTACATCGCTGTAACCAGGCGCAATCCCGGCTTCCTGCGCGTCTTTTTTCTGCAGCATAATCTGGAACGTTTCGCGACCAACCGCTATGAGCACGAACAGCCTGTCTGGTACTACCTGGTCGTTGCACTGGTCGCGCTAATGCCGTGGACGGTCATTGCCCTCCGCGCGCTTACCGATGCTGTCCGCCTGGCCGTCAATGAATGGAAGGCCCGCCGCGCCAAGTATCACTATGTCGGTCATGAACGTTTCGGCGATGCTTTCCCGGAATTCCTTGTCCTCTGGGCGCTCTTTCCAATCGTCTTTTTCTCGTTCTCCCGTTCCAAACTTCCCGGCTACATCCTGCCGTCGATCCCGCCCGTCACCATTCTGACCGGAGACTATCTCAATCGCATCCGTTACAAAGGCCTGCAGCACTGGCTGCTCGCCACCCACGCATTGCTCACCGGCCTCACCGTCGCCCTGGTGCTGGTAATTCCGTGGCACATCGTCCATCCAGACGACATTCCACCCGCGCACATCATCTTCGCGGCCTGCTCGAGCGGTATCGCGGCGATTGCGCTGATCGTCCTCATCGTCGGGAGATTTGGCGTTGTCCGCCTGCGTATCGCGACCATTGTGCCCATGGTCGTGCTGATTTTCTTCATCTTCGGCATAGGGCCGATCCTGCGCGTCAAGGCCCTGGCCCGTTCGAAATCCAATATCGAACTGATCGACTACGCGTTCTCCGCGCGCCCGCTGGCCCGCATCATCGACCAGGTCGCCAGACCCGGCGAACCCGTCGCGGTCTATCGTGTCCGCCGCGACGTGGAATATGGACTTTCCTTCTACCAAAACCACCGCGTCCTCGATTACGAGATCAATGGTGTGCCCTCCTTTGCCCACATCCTGGTGGTACGCGATTCCGTGCGCGATGCGGCCACCAGCGACCTGGCGTCACGGCTTGCCGGACGAACCTACCGGCCACTCTTTTCCTACCCCGCTCAGCACCTCTCGATCTACGAGGTATCTGACGAGACTCCCATCACTGCAGTACCTTTGCCGAAGTAACGCAACCTCGCATACACTCGGAACTTAAGCGAAGCTGAAGGCATTATTACCGCTCCCCGTGAACGCCCCATGGCAACCGCCGCGCAGCCGGAGATCCTCGATCTCCGACATTTCTCCGCCGCCACATTAAGGCCGCTACTGGCCGAGGAAAGTCGCGTCTGGAGTGAACTGCTGCGCTGGGACTATCGCTCTTCCGCCAACCTGCTCCTCGACTACCTCGATTCGCACGTATTGCCCGGGTACGTCGCCGTCGAACGCGAAAAGCTTTGCGGCTATATCTTCTGCGTCTATGAAGGCGCCAAGGCAGTCATCGGCGATGTCTACTGTGCACCCTCATTATGCGAAGACGCGCACCATGTCGAGGCGCGGCTCATCGAGCACCTGCTTGAACTCCTGCAGTTTTCGCCAGGCATCGACCGCATCGAGACACAATTACTGCTGCATCCGCACGGCGCCCATTCGCACGCCTTCGCCAGCGCCGGCTTCGAAGTCTACCCACGGCTTTTCATGGAACTTGACCTTGCCACAGAGGCACCGTTCAGCAAGGGGCTCGCCGCAGAAGTTCCGCCCGAACTCACCCTTCGCTCCTGGAAGGATACTGATTTTCCGGCTGCCGGCCGCCTCATTACCGAGGCCTACCAGGGCCATCTCGATTCGCGCATCAACGACCAGTACCAGACGGTTTCCGGCTCACTGCGTTTTCTGCACAACATCGTCCGCTTTCCCGGGTGCGGTATCTTCAACGCCGAGGCCTCGCGGGTACTGGCCTACCGTGACCGGGACGAACTGGCAGGCATGCTGCTCTGCTCGCGCGTGGGCGAAGGCACCGGCCATGTTACGCAGATTTGCGTCTCTCCAGCCTACCGCAGGCGCCGCCTCGGCACAGTCCTGCTCGAGGCCTGCACGTCGACACTTGCCTCAATGGGTTGGATTGCACTCACGCTGACCGTTACCGAAAACAACGATCCCGCAGTCGATTTGTACCGCAGCCTGGGCTTCCGGACCCGGCACAGCTTCGATGCAATGGTCTGGAAACGACCGGTACGCGAACGCTGAGTTGGTCTTGAGAGTTAGTGCTTTATGAAAAACATGATCCAGCTGCCGGCAATGACGCATCCGACGAACACTACCCAGCAGTACAAGCCATAGCGCAACATCGCGCGCGGTACGGATCGCTGCGTAATACCGAACACGATGGATGCAAAGGTCGCAAACAGCAGTACGGCGGTGAAGTGGGAAGGTGCGAACACTAAAGCTTTCTCCCGATCTGGAGATTGTGCGCGTCAATTGCCGAGATGTAATTCAGCAACCCGGCGACCACGATGAACTTGGTGCCATAATCAGCGGTCGCGATCTGCACTGCGCCGTGCCCAAGATCAGCAACGCGGCCAATGATGAACAGCAGACCCGAACCCAGGTCGCCGACAAACCCCAGCATCTCAAGCAGATCGCTGGTGTCGGCAAAGTACAGCTTGCCCTGCATCATCAACCCGAGCGCGAACATCAGGGTGATGGTCACGAAAAGGATGACGCCGCGAATCGGCCGCCTGGCGAGCACATGGCCCAGCCCCGGCACCAGCCAGCCCGCAACAAGGGCGACCGAAAAGAGCGCTGGTCTGGCTTTGACAGTGCTGACGGAAGTATCTACGCGTGTGGCCATTGTTCCTTTTCGACTATACAGCAGTAAGCCCGCGGAAGAGGGATTCCACGCACCTCAAGGGGAAACGCAGCCACACAACTCGTCATTCCGACCGAAATGAAAAGCAGTGGAGGGACCTGCATCTTGCACCTAATCCACAAACCAGGGTGCCCCGGGTCTAGCTTCTGAGACCTGGCCGGACCATTCCACTAAATGCGAACCAGTTCCGTCTGCACCCGGCCCGTCACGACAGCGTTATGCGCACTGGTCATCATGTTCACTTCACTGCGAATACCGAACTCCGGCAGATAAATCCCCGGCTCAACCGAAAAACAGGTATTCGGCAGGATCAAGCGCTCGTCGTGCGTCTCGAAATTGTCGAGATGCGCGCCCGTCCCGTGGATCTCCGCAGCGATGTTATGCCCTGTGCGATGCGTGAAAAACTCTGCATACCCGGCGTCGCGGATCACTGCGCGCGCGGCATCATCGGCCTGCCATCCTTCAATGGGCTGGTCCGCTGCATACGCCTGCTCGACCGCATGGATAGCCGCATCGCGCGCGCTCCGTACCACCTCAAACACGCCGAGTTCCTTCGCCGAAGGCGTACGGCCGACCACGCCTGTCCACGTGATGTCGTAGAAGCAGCTCTCCGGTCGATCCATCCGACCCCAGATATCGATCAAGACAAAATCGCCCTCGCGAATCGGCTGCGAACTCTCCGCGTTCGGCTCGTAGTGCGAGTCGGAACTGTTCGCATTGACCGATACATTTGGCCCGTTCTCCCACGTCATCCCCGCACGCGTCATCGCAGCAGACAGCCATTCGACCATGGCGAACTCGCTCGTCAGCCCATCCGCGCGGATACGGTTGCCGATAGTCTTGAAACCTTCCGCGAGGATCGCATCTATATGTGCCTGCGCTTCATAGTGGCTGAGGATCTGCGTGTCACTGAGGACAGCCTCGAACTGGCTCACCAGGTCTGCCGAACTGACGATGGTCTTGCCCATCTCGCGCAGCACGTCCATGGTGCCGGCATCGACCAGCGAGACATACATGATGGCGTTGCGCGGCGAGTACTGCATCGCGATCCGCTGCATCGGTACACCTGGCGATGAGGCCAGCAGCTCGGCCAGCCGCGCTTCCAGTTCCTGCCAGGACGAATACACCTGCTGTGTGCCTGGCAACGCGTCAAGGCGATGCGGTTCGATACGGTGCACCAGTTTACGCGGCTCACCCTGTGCAGGAACAAGGTAGTACCAGCGCCGAGTCACATGCGCACTGGCCGGCAAGCCAAGGATGCGATACGCAATCGGATCGCGATGGTGATGGTCGTAAAACAGCCAGCCATCAAACCCCTGCTCCCGGATCGCTCTCTGCATTTCATCCAGCTTCATCATCGTGTCTCTCACCTTGCTTCGGGGTTTGTCATCCTGAGAGAATAGGATGTGTCATCCTGAGCGAGGTCGCAGGACCTGCTTCTCGCCAGCCCTGCCACTATAACCGGACCAGTCTTTGCTGACGCGAAGCGTATCTGCCCGAACGGCTGGTCAGTGCCGGCTGCGGGAGATGGCATCGAGCACGCCGTTCAGAAAATTGATCGACTCGGGTGCCGAATATCTTCGTGCAATCTCGAGTGACTCGTTGATCACAATCGGCACCGGCGTTCCGGGAAATCCGAGAAACTCCGCTGTCGCTGCACGCAGCAGATTGCGATCGACAGCAGCCATGCGCGGCAGGCGCCAATTGGCCGAATGCGCCTCGATGAGAGTATCGATCTCTTCTTCCCGCGTCGTCGCGATGCGAAAAAGATCCTCGGCAAAGCCGCGCGTATCCGGGTCGACCTTCTCCGCCGCATTCCAGAAACTGTGCCGCACCTGCTCTGCCGTCTGCTTGCCAATGTCGGCCTGGAAGAGCATCTGCATGGCCATCTCTCGACCCTTCCGGCGCGTGCCGGCCTTCTTCGCAACCGTCGCCGCTGGCGCAGTGGACGCCGTCTTTGCAACAGCAGATTTCTTCGCAGCCGCATTGGCCCGCGCAGACTTCGCACGACCCTTCTTCGCCGTCTCCGCATTCACACGTATCAGACGACGTTGCGTATCGAGCGCAGTCGCAGTTCCACCGACGACATGCGAAGCAATTTCACGCGCCGGCAGCTCTGGAGCAGTCTCTACCGGTGTGTCCGCGATTACCTCAGCAGGTGGCTCGACATTCCTGGCCGCTTCGGCATCCGGCTCAGGAGCCTTGTTGATCTGCCATCCCGGGCTCATTCGGCACGCCCATGCAGAGCGTGACTCACTGCGTCAATCTTGCGATGAATGGAGACCATCTCGATCGCCGCCACTGCTGCCTCGAAACCTTTGTTCCCTGCCTTCACGCCGGCACGATTCAGCGCCTGTTCGAGCGTTTCGCACGTCAGCACGCCGAAGGCATGCGGCACACCGGTCTCCTGCTGACTCTGTCCAATACCGCGCGATACTTCGTTGTAGATTGCCTCGTAGTGCGCCGTTTCGCCACGCAGCAGGCATCCCAGCGTTATCACCGCGTCATAGCGCTTGGACTCAGCCACTTTGCGTGCCGCATCGGGTATCTCCCACGCCCCCGGTACCCGCACAATCTGGACGTCGGCAATCTTGCCGCCACTGCGCAGAATGCCATCGAGCGAACCCTGCAGCAGACGATCGGTAATGACCGCATTCCATCGCGCGACTACGATGGCAAAGCGCATACCGGCGGCTGAAAGATCACCTTCAATCGCGACCGGCTTGCCCTTGAGCGGATCCTGCCATTCCCAGAACGCGAAGATGATGCCGGGCACCGGCTCGACGGTGAACGCGCGCGACTTCCAGTCAGTATCGATGACACGGGTGATGCGCTTCGCATCGTCTGCATCGGTATAACGCTTGTCGATCCAGGCTGCCGCAGCATGGCGCACTTCATCCAGCTGAGTGACTTCAATCAGGATGTCTGCTGCGAAGTTCGACATGCCGTCGAGAAATTCGAGATTCGCCAGCGGCGCGAGGAACGGCCGGCCGCGGCTCGCCTCTGTCTCCCAGCCGCGTCCCGGCTCAAATCCAAGTGTGTCGAAAAAGCCGACGAGCGCGTCGTAAACAGCAGGCGTACTGGCCGCCCGCACGAATGTTATTCCCTTGATCATGCCTTTTAAGACTACCATCCGCACGCGCCAGCGAGTACGCATCTGCATGCGGCAAAAGGTCGTCAACGTACTGCTTCAACAGGCCATCTTTGATAGACTTGCGAGTCCCGGCCCAACCCAGCCAGACCAGGAGCAGCAACCATGGCCTACGAGCATCTTCGCCTTGACCGCAGCCAGTACATCGCCACCGTCGCGCTTGACCGGCCAAAGGTCATGAACGCACTCAATCGCGGGCTTTTCAATGATCTGGAAGCAGTCTTCCTCGAACTCGGCGGAAATCCGGAGATCCGCGCTGTCATCCTGACCGGCACCGGCGACAAAGCCTTTGCAGCAGGCGCAGACATCACCGAACTCAGCACCGTCAACGCGACCCAGGGCCAGGCACTCGCTACCCGCGGCCAGGCGGTCTTCGACCTCATCGAGAACTGCGGCAAGCCCGTCATCGCCGCCATCAACGGATTTGCCCTGGGCGGCGGCTGCGAACTCGCCATGGCCTGTACCATCCGCATTGCCAGCGACCACGCCCGCCTCGGTCAGCCGGAAGTCAAAATCGGCCTCGTCCCCGGCTACGGCGGCACCCAGCGCCTGCCACGCCTGGTCGGCAAGGGTGCTGCTCTCAAGATTTTGCTTACCGGCGAAATGGTCTCCGCCGCCGAAGCCCTGCGCATCGGCCTGGTCGACGAAGTGGTTGCGCCAGAGGAGCTGCTGCCACGCGCCAATGCCCTTGCAGCCGCGATTGCCGCAAACGCTCCGCTCGCCGTCCGGAGTTGCATGGAAACCGTGAACGCCGGCTATGACCTGCCCCTGGCAGCTGCCCTGGAACTCGAAGCAGCCCGCTTTGGCCTGGCATGTGGCACGGAAGATAAAGCCGAAGGCACGGCTGCCTTCCTTGGCAAACGCTCTCCCATCTGGATTGGCCATTAGTTGCGGGAAAACGAGCCGGGTGAATGCGCGTAGACGCCGGAGATGATGTTCAGCTTTCGCCCGCCTCCATCAGGTCGCATTTGATTACTTGTTATGCTGAAGACAGGACCACTCTGACTGACTTCATGAAGCTAACCTGGAACCGCGCTCTCCTGCCCTCACTGCTAATCCTCAGCGCTCTCGCCATCTTTGCCGGCTGTCATCGGCAACCGGATCCCGTGCGGGAAGCGGCAGTCGAAACCAGGGCTGAGCAGAAGCAGCAGGCGCAGGTATTTGCTAAAAAAGAAAACGACGCCCGCGACGAAGTGAATCAGATCCCGCCGCCGTCGAAAGAGCGCTACCTGTCCGTACACACAACCGATGGCTGGGTGAATCCTTTCCTCACCGTCCACCGCGATACGGTCGAACTACGCATCATCTTTCCGCGGACTACGGGCAGCCCCATCGACGGAGGCAGCAGTTTGCTCCATCCCGCCGCTGCCCGCACGCAGACGGTAGACGTGCGCCTGGTGGATCTACCGGACGCCCTCGCCGCTATCCCGGCCTACGCGTGGCCTTACGGTCGAGTCATCGCTGTCCAGGAATCGGCCGCAGCGGCGCGACAGGACCGTGCTCAGGTAAGACGTACAGAAGAATCCACCATGCAGATCCTGAATGATCTGGGCGTGGTCGTCAACGAATGGAATGGCAACTCGAACAGCCTGATCCACTAGACAGCGCCGGCCGGATCAATAGCCTTCCGTCACCACGTTCTTAAGCGGCTCACCCTTCAAATACCGAACCACCTGCTCACCTGCAAGCGTGAAGGCACGTTCGAGGAAACGCGGACTCCCTCCGGCGACATGCGGTGTGAGAAACAGATTGGGCGCAGACCACAACGCGTGCCCTTTCGGCAGGGGCTCTGGATCCGTCACATCGAGCGCAGCACGGATACGACCGGAACGCAGTGCAGCCACCAGCGCATCCGTCTCGACCACCGGCCCGCGCGCCGCATTTACCAGCAGCGCAGCCTGTTTCATCTTCGCCAGCCGCGGTGCGTCGAACATTTTCTCGGTAGCACTGGTTAGCGGAACAATTACGATTACGATATCCGCATCGGGCAGCAGACCGTCCAGCTCTTCAATTGGATGGATGCCGTAGCGCTTGCGACGGCTTACCCGCGTAAACGTAACGCCGAACGGCTGCAGCCGCTCTTCAATTGCTTTTCCGATCGCACCATACCCGACAATCAAAACATTTTTCCCAGCAAGGTCCTCGCCGAAAACCGGCACCACCGGCTTCTTCTCTTCAGGATGCAGTCGCTGATACGTTTCATCTGCTTCCTTGCGGCACGCCCAGTCCTCGCTGCGGCGGATGTCCTCATACAGCGGTAGGAATTTGATGGACGCAAAGATCGCGCCGACCACCCACTCTGCTACCGGAATGTCATGAATACCCTGCCCATCGCACAGCGTGGCCCCCTGCGGAATGTGGTCGACAATGGCATCGATGCCGGCAGACAGCGCTTGCAGAACCTTTACACCGCGCATGAACGGGAGCACACGGGCAACGGTCTTCGACATATACGGCACAATCCAGAACTCGACCTCGATCGGCTCCGTTGGTTCATCCGGGACCTGAACGATTTCGATGTCTGGAGGAAACAGGTGGCGATAGGTTGGATCGAAATGCGCAGGGACACCTACTCGCAGCATCGTTAATTAATCCTTCTGATGGAAAAGATGATCGTTGATGTCGGGCCAGAATTCTTTCACAGTGAAGGTCGCACCATCGAGGATAACGTTGGTCAGCCAGCGCTGGCCGGTTTTGGTCCATGTGCGATCGACGCCAGGATAATACAAGTCGGACACGCCAGAAGCTGCGCCTGCACCGATCACTTCAGAATAATTCGGTTCTTCATGGCCATCGTCACCCCGGGTAATCAACGTGCGGCTGAACGAATAGACCCCGCGCTTCAGGATTCCGCCATGGCCCAATGTGTAAAACCGGGAATCCTGATGGAGTGCCGCCGGGAGCAAAAATTCAACAAATGTATTTTCGCTCGTCTGGTCCGCGAGCGAATGCCAGTAGTAGCGTCCATAACCGGCCGCCCCCTGGTGAAACTGCGGATACGAGTTCTCCGCCATCGCCACTCCGGCAAGAGCGCCCACAAAAATGAACGATGAGTAATCGAAATTATCCTGCAGCGTGGTCTTGAGCTTATCCTTCACCGACTGCGGCGGCAGTTTCTGGTCAGCACTCACGGAGCGAAAGTTGGGCACGATCCCGAGAATGCGCTTGGTCTGCTTACCTTGCCCTGATCCGTCAGCAGGTGATCCCCCATCCGCCGTCTGCGGGTCATCCGGCGCATCACTGGACGCATTTGGTACCGGTGCGTCCGGCAGGCTGTTGGCCTCGGCGGAGGCAGCCGAAGAGCTGTAGGCAACCTGGTTCAACTGT
>CAXTNK010000017.1:0-2605 GCA_964245665.1 uncultured Acidobacteriaceae bacterium | reverse complement strand
GGCTCAACTGTTGCGCGCCTGCAGAAAGGGACGAAGCAACCAGCAGGCCGGAGGCGATCGCGCCTTGTAAAAGATTGAGACGCATCGAGTTTCCTGTTTTCATGATCATTCTGACGTATGGGATTCAAAACAGACCCCAACGGCTGCAACCTATTTTCGGGGGACCCTTACCACCCGAACAAGGTGCTCTAGAATGCGGTGCGGATTGCCTCTAGTCCAGCCGCAATCTCTTCCAATCCGGTTGCGTATCCAAATCGCAGGTGACCCTCGCCTTCCGCCCCGAAAACCACGCCGGGAATGGTGGCGGTATGGGCCTTGTCGAGCAGCAGTGCCGCTGCCTCCCTGCTGTCGGCATGGATGCGATTACTCCGTGGGAATGCATAGAACGCGCCTTGCGGCATGATGCATTCAAATCCAAGTTCAAGCAGTCCGTTCACCAGCAGATTGCGCCTTTGTTTGTACACGTCCCGCCGCTTGAATAGATCGCCGGACGCCGTGTGCATGGCCGCCAGCGCTGCATATTGCACCATGGTGGTTACGCCATTAGTTGAATACAGCACGAGCTTTTTCAGGCCGGTCATGAATGGCTCTTTCGCCACTGCATAGCCAATGCGCCAGCCGGTCATCGCGTAGCTCTTGGAAAATGTATAGGTCGTAATCGTCCGCTCGGCCATGCCGGGCAGCGATGCAATCGACACATGCTCACCTTCATACACCAGGTCCTCATAGGCCTCGTCTGCAATCACCACCAGGTCGCGCGCCAGTGCAAAATCAGCGGTCTCCTGTGCTTCTGTCCGCGAAAAAACGACGCCGCTCGGATTCTGCGGTGTGTTGTAGTAGATGGCCCGCGTAGCAGGCGTTGCGTACTTCGCCAGTGTCTTCGGCAGCCCTTCGCGGCGAGCTTCTTCTGTCGGCACAAAAATCGGTACGGCTTCCGCAGCACGCACCATGTCCGCGATCGGCGTCCAGTAGGGTGAAAAAATCAGTACTTCGTCCCCTGCATCGAGCACAGCCTGGAAGCTGACCCAAAGCGCATGTGCTCCGCCGACTGTGACGATCACGTCATCGACTGCAACGTCATGCATCTGGTTCCGGGCCTTCAGCTTCTCGACAATCGCGTTGCGCAGTGGCGGGATACCGGACGATGGCGCATATTTCGTCCTGTCCTCCACTGCGGCCTGGATGAGCGCCTGCTTGATGGGCTCCGCAGTTGAAAAAAATGGCTCGCCACCATGGAAGGCGTGTACCGTGTGGCCGCTCGCGCGAAGGTCCAGCACCCGGTTGCGCACCTTCACAATGTCGGAAAAACCGACGTGCTCGAGCCTCTTTGCCAGGCGCGCGGAGTTTTTTGCTGTGACGGACGTCCCGTTCTTTGGAAGAGTGCCTGCGCTCATGTCTGCCCGCCGTTTCTGCTGTCTGCTACTTCAGTTTAATGAACGATGCTATCGTGTCGAAATGCGCCGCCATCTCCTCTGGTACGGAATCGCCGTCTGCTGGTCACTCGCAGCCATCGCCGGGCTCATCCTGCACCATGCGCAGCAGGCACTGCCGGCAGCGTTTTGCGCTCTGGGATTTGCCGCAATCGGTGTCTGGATCGGCAAACGGGATGCAGCCGCACGCGACCGCCGCCGGTCCTGATCATTACTTCCTAGACAGCAAGTCGCCCCAGGTAAACCGCCATACCAGCCACCGCATCGACGCCCATCGCCTGCAGTGCGTCGATCTCTGCCTGCTCGCGAATGCCACCGGCGACAATCAACTGCCGCGCCGTCAGCTTCCTCAAACCCTCGGCAACACCCAGTGGAAAGCCCTGCATCGTCCCTTCTTTATCGACATGCGTATACAAAAAAGCGGCGCAATAGGGCTCGAGCGCATGGATCGCAGTCTCAGGCGTCAGGTCGGCCTGGTCTTTCCAGCCCTTCACCGCGACCTTCCCGTTCTTCGTATCGACACTGAACACCAGACGCTCCTCGCCCAGCGTCGCCGCCAGTTCGCGCGCGAAACAAGTGCGCACCAGTTGCGCTTCAACCGGCGCTCCGTTGACATCTCCCGTATCACCCGCGCCGAATAAAGCCGAGCCAAGAATCACGCGCTCTGCACCCGCGTCCAGCATTTCTTTTGCTGCCACGATCGAGTGAATGCCGCCGCCTACCTGGCAAGGAAGACGCTTGGCCAGCTTCTGAATCAGCAAGCGATTTTCACCCTGTCGCATGGCCGCGTCCAGGTCGATCAACTGCACCATCGGATACTTCGCGAACCGCTGGATCCAATACTCGAAATCATCGAAGGCCAGCTTCAGATGCTCGCCCTGCACCAGTTGCACAATCCGTCCGCCCATCAGGTCGATTGAAGGAATCAGCATGGCAGTCTCACCGAAATACCAACCTTTTGTAACTGCTCTTTGAGTGAACGCGCATCCGAGACACCGAAATGAAAGATGCTTGCGGCTAGCGCTGCATCCGCACGCCCGCGTTTGAATACATCGGCAAAGTGAGCAGAAGTTCCTGCACCTCCTGAAGCAATGACCGGGATCTGCACTGCTGCGCTCACTGCAGCCGTTAGCTCGCAATCGAAGCCCGCGCGTGTTCCATCTGCATCCATCGAC
>CAXTNK010000016.1:70423-75101 GCA_964245665.1 uncultured Acidobacteriaceae bacterium | reverse complement strand
AATGAAGATGAAAAACTCGACACCGGCTACTACGCAGTTGCTCTGAAAGATCGGAAAGTCCACGTGGAGTTGACGGCGACCGAGCGCACGGGACTGCATCGCTACACGTTTCCAGCGAGCGAGCAAAGCCACTTCATCCTTGATTTCGAACACGCCTATGACGATCCCGCAGATCCGGTCAGCGAAGCCTCGCTTGAAATTGTCGGCAGCGATATGGTCACCGGCGCACGCACCGTGCATTCATGGGCGCCGAACCGTCGCATTTATTTTGCAGCACAATTTTCCAAACCATTTACGGCAGCCACGCTTCAGCAGAATGGGTCGATGGTCGACAGTGGTACGAAAAAAGCCAATGGTAAAAACCTGAAAACAGCCCTGCATTACAAGACAACCGAGGGCGAAATCATCCTGGTGCGTGTCGGCATCTCCGGCGTCAGCGTCGCCAATGCAATCGGAAATCTTAAAGCAGAAATGCCCGGGTGGGAATTCGACGCGACCCGCGCTGCGGCGAAGAGCAAGTGGCAGAAGGAACTGAGCCGCATCCGCATAGAAACAGGCAACAGCACGCAACGGACAATTTTCTATAGCTCGCTCTATCACATGATGTGCGCGCCCACGTTATTCGATGATGCAAATGGTGAATACTTCGGCATGGATGGGCAAACCCATAAGCTTGCCGCTGGTGAACATAACTACAGCACTTACTCGCTGTGGGATACATTCCGCGCACTTCATCCATCCTTTACTCTCTTTCAACAGGAACGGGTACCGAACTTAGTTAATTGCCTGATAGGAATGGCGGAACAGAGTCCACAGGGCATGCCCGTGTGGCCGCTCCAGGGCAAGGAAACAGGCACCATGACCGGCTACCACTCGGCGAGCGTGATGGCCGAAGCGTGCGTGAAGAAGTTCCCCGGCATCGACTGGCAGCGCGCATACAAGGTGATGCGCAAACGCAACATGGATGATGACTACCGCGGCCTGGGCTATTACCGCGATCTCGGGTACATCCCTGCGGACAAGGAAGAAGAATCAGTCAGCAAGGTGCTTGAATATGACTATGGTGACTGGAGCTGCTCCCATGTCGCCGATGCTGTCGGTGCGCATGATGACGCAAAACTGCAGCGCAAACGCTCACAGAACTACCAGCATCTCTTCGATCCAAAAACACAGTTCATTCGCGCCAAACTAAGCGATGGACAATTTACTGAACCGTTCGATCCGATCGATATGGGACATACAGAAAAGTATCGCGACTATACAGAATCCAACGCCTGGCAGACTACCTTTGGCGTCCAGCATGATGTAAAGGGGTACATCGAGTTATGGGGCGGTCGTGAACCATTCGTCAAGAAACTTGACGCCTTATTTACCGTGCCTTCCACGCTTCCAAAGAATGCTCCGCCGGACATCGCAGGACTGGTTGGCCAGTACGCACATGGCAACGAACCGAGCCATCACATCGCGTATTTATATGTCTACGCCGGCCAGCCATGGAAGACGCAGGCTCGCGTTACATCGCTGCTGTCGACTATGTATCACAACGATCCAGACGGACTTGAAGGCAACGAAGATTGCGGCCAGATGTCTGCCTGGTACGTGATGAGCGCACTTGGCCTGTACGCGGTTGATCCGGTCAGCGGCAACTATGTGCTTACTTCCCCGCTCTTCGATAGAGCCACTGTTGCTGTATCAGATGGAAAGCAGTTAGTGATCGAAGCGAAACGCTCGTCATCAGACGCAATGTATATCCGTTCTGTCACGATCAATGGCAAGCCATCGCAAAAGCTGTGGGTATCGCATGACGACATTGCACATGGCGGCCACATTCTATTCGATCTGAGTACCGAACCCAATCAGCAACTCGGCACGTCACCTGATACGGCTCCTCCATCGCTGACCGCTTAGCGCCTTAATCATGCAGGCTATCCGCATGTCGCTTCGATAGCCTGCATTTTTCACAGTAGATCAAAACTCGTAGCCCAATTGAATAGCGCATTCGGTGTTCATGAAGCAAGCAACACGAACGATGTCCAATAAGAATGGTCGACAAAGTAATCAGATGCTGAACACGCGCCAACACTTCAAGGCGCTAGATGGATTACGCGGGATTGCGGCTCTTGCAGTCGTCACCTTCCACTTCATGGAGATGGCGATTTATGACTACAGCAAGCTCTTCATCGGGCATGGTTTTCTCGCCGTTGACTTCTTCTTCTGCTTGTCTGGATTCGTGATCGGCTATGCCTACGATGAGCGCGTCGCCACCATGGGCATCAAGGAGTTCCTGAAATCGCGGCTCATCAGACTGCATCCACTAGTGGTTCTGGGATCGGTGCTTGGCCTGATCGCCCTGTTCATCGATCCGTTCGCCGTGGGACCACTCGCCTACAGTGCTGGCAAAGTCACGCTGATGTTTCTTGCATCGATTTTTTTGATCCCCTATCCCGTGATGCAGGAGCGCTCATTTAACCTGTTCAGCCTCAATGCCCCGGCTTGGTCACTCTTCTGGGAATACATAGCGAACATCTTCTACGCATTGATTTTGTACAGACTCAGCCGGCGTCCATTGCTGCTTTTAACTGTCCTCGCAGCGATCGTGCTTTGCATCATCGGCCATCGTGCGGGTGTCATGGCAGGTGGCTGGAGCGGCCCAACCTTCTGGGATGGCGGTGCGCGGGTAGCCTACTCATTTCTCGCAGGTTTACTCGTCTATCGATCTAAGTGGATCATCGAATGGAAAATAGGATTCGTTGTGCTTGCGGTATTACTGCTACTTGCCTTCTTGATGCCGTATGCCAAGGGCGGCTGGGTCCGGGAGGCCGTGGTTATCTTATTCTATTTTCCACTGCTGATAGCCCTCGGCGCCGGCGCCACACTTACAGCACGCTCGGAGAAAATCTGCACCTTTGCCGGCAACATGTCCTATCCGCTCTATATGACGCATTACTCCGTCATCTGGATCTTCGGAAGTTACTACAGCACTTACAAGCCGGACGCAAAGCATCTGGCTTTTGTAGTAATATCTGGCGTCATCGTAATGATAGGTGTCGCTTACGTGGCGATGGTCGCATACGACATTCCGATCCGAAGATATCTTACGGCTCGAAGGACGCTGGCCTATAAGTAATGCTTTCAGCTTCAAGTGAGCATGGGGAACCTCGCGGCTGAAACTCATCCAAAAACAACTGCCCGCCCAAAGCAGCCAAGCCTCCGCCGAGCAATTCTTGGCGGCATTGAAAAAGAACTAGGCCGCGTTGAGTATGTTGCCGCGGTGAGTATGTTCGAGTCGACCGGAGTAGGACGGCGACGCGAGCACTTCTACTGGATTGCCGATGACAGTCGCCGCGGGAACACGGGAGAAGCGCATTCCGACCTCTGTCGATTCTATAGCTGGAGGAAAGAGCAGAAACTGGAAGTATGAGCATCCGGTTAAGCGCTAACATGTGAATAAGCCACTCCAGACGCCTAACATCAAACTCGAGGATGCGGTGTCCTACCAGTTGAACTTCGATCCTTGTGGCAAATAGAGCGATAGGGCTTGTGCGCCTTGGTACGCCGCACGGTAGTCTCGACTTGCTGAATCGGCAGTTTTCCCTTTGTTCATAAAGAAAAGATGGATTACTGCAAATCATGAACGCAGAACGCCTCTGATCATTCCCGCGCGGGACTCCACAACGCCACTCCGATCAAAGACACGTAAAGTTATTAACAGACCTTTGCCATGATCATCGCTGTGGTTACACTGCATCTCCCTGAAGACCTCCAATCTTGATATGCACGATGGAACACGCTCCCTCGCGGCAAGTAATTCACTGCACACATCGAGTGCGTATCTGCAATTTAACCTAATGCAATTTACACCGCTTCGATATCCTCTAACGTTTTTTGATAGAAACACTTTCGCCCGGGCAACCTACAGCGCAGGTAAGAACTTCATTCCTGCAAGTGGGAATACAGAGGCAGGCACGCGACACAGCTCAAGAGACAACATTGCATGGTGACCGACTCGCCGCAACCCCTCAACTTCGAACTTTCGGTTGCAATCTTCGGGCAACGCATTACAACTCAAGCTTATAAATATTCGAATGACCGGTGGAAAACATTAACCATCAATAAGAGCGACGCTTGCACGACTCGATGAGATTCGCGCACGGGTGGCTGGTTCCTGGCGCGGCTTGTTCGGCAGGGGACGAACTGACGTTGTGCTAGCTTGCGCTGGGGATTCATTGGAGCGATCGATCTTGAAGCGATTGACCAATTCCATGAGCAATGCCGACTGATCGGAAAGCGAGACCGCCGTCTCGGCTAAATCCTTTGTCTGCGAAGAGTTGGCATGGGTTACTCCATCCATCTGGCTCATCGCCTGGTTCACCTGCTCTATGCCCGAGCTTTGCTCCTTGGATGCAATGGCAATCTCGTCCACGATCTCGCTCACCCTGTTTACGCTTCGGATGATGCTTTGCAGCGTATCCCCGGACCGGTTCACGAGAGACGTGCCCTTGTCGACCTTTTGTAGAGAGTCACTGATCAGTAACTTGATTTCCTTGGCAGATGCAGCACTGCGGAGTGCCAGGCTTCTCACCTCGGACGCGACGACTGCGAAGCCGCGCCCTTCCTCTCCTGCTCGTGCTGGATGTTGTTGTGGCAGTGTTTGCAGTTGCACTCGTCGCAGTAGATG
>CAXTNK010000016.1:46475-70413 GCA_964245665.1 uncultured Acidobacteriaceae bacterium | reverse complement strand
GCTCCTGCTCGTGCTGCTTCTACTGCGGCGTTGACTGCCAGCAGATTCGTCTGAAAAGCGATCTCGTTTACGGTCGAAATGATATCTGAAATTTTGACCGAGGCAGCACTGATTTCCTGCATCGCAGCGACTGCGTCAGCTACGATATGGCCGCCCTGTTCGGCGACCTCACGCGATGATGACGCAAGTAGCGTAGCCTCTCCGGCATTGTCTGCTGTCTGACGGACAGTCGCCGTGATCTGTTCCATACTTGCTGCCGTCTCTTCCAGGCTGGCTGCCTGTTGGTGAGCCCCATTGGCAATACCTTCGGATGACGAACTCAGCTCTTTCATGGCAAGGCTGACTCCCGTCGATGCAGCCCTCACTTCAAGCAGGGTGCTTCTCATCCGGTCAAAGGCTTCGTTGAGTGCCTTGGCCATGTGTCCAACTTCGTCTTTGGTGTTGAAGTCAAGACTACCCGTCAGGTCGCCCTTGGCAACCCTGTGCAACAGGGACACCGCCTGTCCCAGGGGCTTCGAAAACAGCGAGCCGATCCAAAGGCTCATCCCCACTCCAATACAGGCGCAGGCAGCAATCAATCCGATCAGCAGCATTCGACTACTGCGAAATCCAGCCTCACTTACGGCTGAGGTGCGCAGCGCACGTCGACGTTTAGCCGCCGCAGCCTCGGCAGTATCCGCATTCAGAGTCTTAGCAATTGGTTCGACTTCGGCGAGGGCTGCTGTGGCTCCTATTGCGTCGCCAGCCTGCACTCTTGTCAGGATGGCGCGGGAGAGTTCCAGGTAGCGAGGGAAAGACACCCTTATTTCTTCAATCTGGGCTGATCCTTCCTGGCCCCGGAATGATAACCGCGACTGTTCTATATTTTTTTTCGGTAGCGCTCGCCAGGGCGCTGAATGCTGATATGTCCTGGTCGACTGCTTCCTTGTTCTTGATCTTGATAATTGCGTCCCGAGTCAATCGGGCCAGGCCAAGCTTCGCGGCGGCAATTGTATCAACTTGTGCCATTCCATCGATGTCAGAGGAGTAGGCTGTCACTACCCGTCCACTTTCCTCATTCAACCGGTCGAGCGACAGGATTCCAGTCATAATGTTTAAAAGGGTGAGCAGGCCGAAACTTAGAACAAGTTTTGGCAGAGCATTCAGGTTTCTGAACCATTGCATAAATCGTTTCCTCGCTGTCGCCGTTAGGGAAGGCACTCCTCTCGCTCTCTCCGGATGAAACCGACGGAGATTGAGAGCGAGCAGCTTGCTATGAGAGATATCGGCGGGTTCGCGTCAAAGGTGAGAACGATTTCACTTTCTGTGAGCCAGGGATTATCTGGCAGCTAATGAAAGCATTTCAGGCTTTAATGGCACTTCTAAGAAGTGACCATCTTCGCTCATTTAAGTAAATCGAGATAGCGCCGATAGATTCAGCATGTGCCTACGAGACGATTTCGGTCATGACTGAAACGAGACAGGTTCCGGCCAATGAATCTGGCGCCCCGCACATTGCCCGCGCGAATCAGTTCCTGTGTTCGTGCTCTGAAGCTTGTTCCTTTTCCCTGTGTCTCTCGAAGTGGCACAGGTCTAGGCCATCTGTGTTATGGGTCGGAGTGCCCGCCCCGCTGCTCCCTTCGATCCTGGTTTATACACCCCATAACGTTTATTGGCACGCATGACTGTGGGCAAATGGCGCCAAGGAACAGGCAGCAAGCCTCGAGGAAACATCTTCCAGTGTTGAAGAATCTCTGCAACCATTATGCAACGCGCAGATCATACGCAAGACGCCAGCCAACTGGCGAAGGTATTCGGAAAAGCAGCAAACAATGGCAGTCTGATTGTTGCGGATGCGGTGACTGAGATGGGAGATCAGCAGCGCCTCTATTCAGATTTTGTTCGCCGAATACCAAACCAGCGAACCCTGGAGCAGGAATGTCCAGGAGGACCCAAACGACGCACCCGGACGGAGTCCCCGCGCGAGACTCTCTTGCGTCGAAGAGACTCGTAACAGCGTCCATCGAGTTCGCTGATAGGGATGAACTTGAGTGATTGAAGGCATCGTGCAAGCTTATAGTGCTGTCGTCAGTGTCTGCTATCAGGAAACTGAAGAGTGATAAAGAGTCAATGAAGCTGGCTCCAACGAACTTCCCTAACAGTTTTGCGACCTCTGCCGATAAAGCGGGTAGTCCGGTTTATTCATTGCCTGGTCATCGTCGACCGGCGGGAACACATACTACTGACACAGCAAGAGTTTAACGAGAGGAAAAGCATGACTGTTACCACTGCGAGGAAAAAAGGTGCATCGGTGAAGAAACCAAAAACTGGTTCCTCTTTGCCAATATCGATTCATCCGATCCGGGATGGAGAGTGGTTGCCCCGGGAAGAGTTCTACGCACAGGTGCTTGGGTTAACAACCAAAGGTGTCGACATTGTTGTAGACCTTTTCGGAGTCGAGTATCTGGACGCGAGCTCACTTCAGATGCTGCTTGCACTCAACGTGTCTCAGAAGTCAAAGTCACACGCACTATCGATTACGCGTGCATCTCCCGGTTTGATGTGCTGGTTTGGATATGCAGGTGCTGTCCAGGAATTTATCTTCGCTTGAGTTTTGGAGTGACATTGTGAGGTTCATGGAGAATCAGCAAAGTGATGTAGGCTCATCTGTCACCGCGACGATGGTCTGCTTATCTACGAACGAAGGCCAACTAAAGCAGGAGTTGACACGTTACCTCCCTCATCTCGGAAAGATGAGCCTGCAGTTGAAAGAAACGGCAAAACAGATCGAAGATTCGGTGGTGGAAGTATGCGGAAGCTTCCAGGGCATCGCCGAGCGCGCGAAGGCAACAGTCTCCAAGAGCACAGAGTTTCTCGTCCAGGATGGCTTTAGTGGCGGCAAGAAGTCCTTCGAAGATCTGCTGCAGACCTGCAGTGACACGATGGTCAGGATCATGGCTTTCTCAACGGAGACCGGTGAGCTTGCTCAACAGGCAATCGAACGTCTCGAACAGATGGAGAAAGCGTCGCTTCAGATCAGCTCTTCGCTACTGAAGCTTGAGCATATCGCTACCGGAAACAAGATACTCGCCCTTAATGCCCGCATTGAGGCCGCGCATTCCGGCGCGATGGGTGCTGGCTTCGCGGCCGTGGCAGTGGAGCTTTCTTCGCAGACGCTCAAGTCACAGTCAGTGACCGCCGAAGTCGGCGACCTCGCCACAAGTCTGCGCTCGTTTGCGTCATCCGCGCTTGAAGACCTCCGCAGGATGAGCACCCGTGACCAGGAGCGCTCGGAACAGTGCCGCCGCGAAGTTGATGAATCAATGAACGAGCTTCATTCTGCACATCACGACATGAAAGCCACGCTCAGTTCCATGACGTCTGACGGGTCACTGTTGGCCGCAGATATTGGCCGGGCGGTTCGCGGAATGCAGTTCCAGGACCGGACCAACCAGAGGATCACACACGTGATCGAAGATCTGGATTCTCTGCAGACAAAGCTGGAGAGACACCTTGGTAACGTAAGCAATGATGTAGCTGGCGCCGATGAAGAATTCAGCGCCTACACAATGCGCGAGGAACGACAAGCCGCAGGCTTGCTCGAGACAGAAGCTGATGCAGGAGATGTAGAACTATTTTAGATATGGTCACACACATTGCACTAATTAGGAGGGTGAATTGCGAAGAGCATTAATCGTTGACGACTCTACTTCCATGCGACAGATGGTGGGCTTCACCCTGCGCGAGGGTGGCTTTGAAGTCATCGAAGCAGAACATGGCCAGGATGCATTGGACAAGCTGAAGAACACAACGGTAGACATTATCATCACCGATCTCAACATGCCGGTCATGGACGGGATCACATTGATCAAGAATCTTCGTAAACAGCCGACACTGAAGTCCAAGCCTATCCTGATGCTGACGACCGAAGGGTTGTCGACGAAGAAAGAGGAAGGGAAAGCAGCCGGCGCGACGGGCTGGATCATCAAGCCGTTTGATCCCGAGAAATTGCTGCAGACAATCGCCAAGGTACTGCCTTGACGGAAGCAATCGTGCACCAGGATCTACCTGGCAGTGGAATAGCCCGTCGTTCCTGCTATCTGCCCGTTATCGCAAGTACCCGTCCTTGAAAGAAGCCTGGAAGAAAAGACAGCGATCACTATGAAAATTGATCTAAGCCAGTTCCGCGATGCGTTCATGCAGGAAAGCGGGGAGCACATCCTGTCCATGGAGGCTGGGCTCTTTGATCTGCGGTCAAAGCCGGATGATATTGAAACACTGAATGCCATCTTTCGCGCGGCGCACTCCATAAAGGGTGGCGCAGGATCCTTTGGACTGAAGAACCTGGTTCGCTTCACGCATGCGCTCGAGAGTCTGCTTGATCGCCTTCGCTCCATGGAAATCCTAGTTACCGAGGAACTGATAAGCGTCCTCTTAAAGTCTGTTGACGTATTAAGAGAACTGCTCGGGTCTGCCGAGGACGCGGACATTCCGGACACGATGCAGCCGTTGCTTGAACAGCTTCAGGCACTGACCTCTGCCGAGCAATCTGAAGTGGCGCGGGCGCGGACGATCCAGTCATCATCTTCCCCGCTGGTACTTGACAACGTCGCCAGCCGGAGCGGCCGAACCTTTAGCGTGGATTGCCGTCCGGCTCGCGATATTTTTGAGACTGGTACAAACCCTGTCGTCCTGCTGCGCAATCTCTTAAGCCTGGGCAGCGCGGCCACGTGCCAGCTGCACGCGGATCATCTGCCGCCCCTCGAAGAAATGGATCCGGAGAAATCCTATCTGCACTGGACTGCTGAAATAACTTCGAGCGCCCCGGAAGAGGAGCTTGTCGAAGTTTTCGAGTTTGTCGAGCACATGGTCGAGTTGAAAATCAAGTCAACACCGCTGCCGACTCATCCCACCCAGCAGACTCTTTCAACCGGTGATCCGGTGACAGAACAGGTCGCAATTACAGGCCTTGTGGTTTTGCCGATCGACAATGCAAGTCTGGTCAAAGTGGATGAAAGAAAACAGAATCGACGAGGCACTACCCACGCAGAAACGTCTTCGATCCGCGTAACGACCGACAAGGTCGATCGACTTATCGACCTGGTCGGTGAACTGGTCATCGCACAGGTGATGACCGCGCAGCTGGTTGAAACCTTCACTCCGGAGTGTCTGCCAAAACTTCTAGAAGCAGTGGCGACAATGGGGCGCAACACTCGCGAACTTCATGAAAGAGTGATGTCAGTGCGTATGCTGCCCATCGGTTCGTTGTTCCAGCGCTACACCCGCATCGTGTATGACATTGCCCAGTCAACCGGTAAACAGGTCCGTCTTCAGACGGATGGAGATGAGACGGAGATAGATAAAAGCATACTCGAACTGCTCGGAGATCCGCTCACTCATCTGATCCGCAATGCAGCCGACCATGGCATCGAGTCAGCCGAATCACGCCGGGCAAGCGGAAAATCAGAGGAGGGCCTGATTCAGCTGAGAGCCTTTCACCGGGCAAGCCGCATCGTGATTGAAATCACCGATGATGGAGCAGGAATCGATACAACACTGGTGCGGAGAAAAGCGATAGAACGCGGCCTGATCACTGCCGATGCGCAGCTCTCAGAAGACCAGTTGAGAATGCTGATCTTCGAACCGGGCTTCTCTACGAGAGAACAGGTCAGCGATCTTTCAGGGCGCGGTGTAGGTATGGACGTGGTGAAGCGAAATGTTCAGCAACTAAGCGGTACCGTAGCGCTCGCGAGCGAACTCGGCGCGGGCTCGACGGTATCGATCGAGCTGCCCATGACGCTTGCCATACTTGAGGGCCTGCTGGTACGGGTAGAAGACCGCACACTCGTACTACCCCTGTTATCGGTGATCGAAACACTCGCACCGGAAGCAGGAGGTATTGTCCGGGTGGCAGAGCAGGGCGAAGTCATCGTGGTACGCGAAGAGTCGATACCGGTACTCCGCTTGTGCCGATTTATAGCACTGCATGGCAGCGGCCATGAATCAGCGCCGAATGTGGCCGGCGCTTCTGTAAGGACCATAGCGGCAACCGAAAGCAAGGAAGACCGCGATCTCGTCGTGATCGTCGAAGTGGGCAGGAAGAAAATTGGACTGGTCGTCAACGAACTACTCGGACAACAGCAGGTGGTGATGAAGAGTCTCGAGAAGAACCTGCACAAGGTGCAGGGGTTGATGGGAGCAACCATCCTCGGAGACGGCTGTGTGGCACCTATTCTCGATGTCGGTTCCCTTGCAGAGATGAACCTGTTTGCCATTCCTCTGTCACGGCATCCGGCGCGAGCAGTGTCATTCGTCGCAGCGTATTGAGCCATGCAGGCAACAATCTGCCGCGACAGGCTTGATCTACAAACTGTGGACTTTTCAAGACTGTGAAAGGAAGATTCAATGAACGCTATCGCGAAAGACTCAGCACCAAAATCGAGTCAATTTCTCACATTTCTGCTCGATGAGCAGGAATACGGCCTGGAGCTCTGCAGCATCCAGGAGATCCGCGGCTATGCTCCGGTAACTCCCATACCAAACGTGCCGGTCCACGTGCGCGGAGTCATGAACCTTCGAGGGACAGTGCTTCCAGTTGTCGACCTTCGTATGAAATTCCGCCTGCCCGTCGTCGAGTACAACAAGTTCACGGTAATCGTCATTGCCATGGTTGCCCAAAAAATGGTCGGTCTCCTGGTGGACGCTGTTTCGGATGTATTGCAGGTCACACATGATGCAATCAGGAGCGCACCTGATTTCGGCTCCGCTGTCGATACCAGGTTCATTGACGGAGTTTTCCAGACACGGGAACGTCTGGCGGTCGCCCTTAACCTCGAACAACTCTTGAGCGAATCGGAGATTGGCGATCTGCATGCCATGGAACAACTCGCCTGATCTGTATGTAGTTAATATTGTTTCTTAATTGAAAGTTCAGCAAAGTCGAGTGTTTATTTCTTTTTTCTTACAAGACTGATCTGACAGCCCCGCCGTATTAGAAAGAATAACTCTTGCCGCAATCGCAGACTTCATTTCCTTCGCCTTCCCTGGTGTCGATGAATATCCAGGACTTCAAGGCATTCCGCGACCTGATCCACCAGGAAACTGGCATCTGGCTGCGCGACGGAAAACAGGCGATGCTAGCTGCCCGTCTTGCAAGGCGCATACGCGAACTCTCCATTGCTAACTTTGCGGCCTACCTGACGTATGTGCTGCATGTGCAGGACGGAGGTGAAGAGCTTGCTCAGCTTATTAATTGCATCACCACGAACAAGACCTCTTTCTTTCGCGAAAACCACCATTTCGACTTTCTTGGCCGGACCCTTCTTCCGGAAGCAGAAGCACTGGCGACGCGAAGCGGGAAGCGGAGCTTGCGCATCTGGAGCGCGGCGTGTTCGACCGGGGAGGAGCCATATACGATCGCCATCACTCTATTAGACGCGCTCAATTCGCGCGTAAGTGCAAAAGCATCTCCCACGTTTGGCAGAACGGCATCTCAAGGTTCCAGCGAGGGTTGGCAAATCGAGGTCGTGGCTTCTGATATCGATACGAAAGTGCTCGCAACCGCGGCGAAGGCAGTTTACCTTGACGAGGCGATTGATAGTGTTCCTATAGCCATGCAGGCCAGGTACTTTCTCCGTGGCAAGGATGATATGTCCGGCCGCGTGCGCGTGAAGAAAGCAGTCACCGACCTGGTTCGGTTTGAGCGGCTCAATCTGATGGATGCTCGATGGCCACCACTTGCAGATCTTGATGCTATCTTCTTTCGCAACGCCCTGATCTATTTCAACCGCGATATTCAGGAACTCTTCCTGCGTAAGATGCTGCGCTGTCTCCGACCCGGTGGCTACCTTTTTCTGGGCCATTCCGAGCATGTCCCATGGCTGCATGACGCGGTTATTCCGCTGAACCACACCATTTACAAGTTGCGCAATGGCGAACTGCGAAGCCGGCAGCAGCATTGAGTAAAGACGAGTTGATTGTAAACACTAAGTGATAACGAGAGCAGTCGACTCGCCGGAGACACCTATGAAAACACTCTACAAAGTTCTCATCGTCGATGATTCTTCCCTGATGCGTCAACTGCTGACTCAGATCCTGAGTTCCGATCCTGAGCTTGAAGTAGTTGGCACGGCAGCCGATCCCTTTGTTGCGCGCGAGAAAATCAAGGCCCTTCTTCCGGACGTGATCACCCTCGATATAGAAATGCCTCGCATGGATGGGCTGACCTTTCTTGAAAAACTGATGCGCGGGCACCCCATGCCTGTGGTGATGATCTCGACCTTGACCGAACGAGGCGCCGAAACAACACTGCGCGCGCTGAGTCTCGGCGCAGTGGATTACATTCCAAAGCCAAAGCTTGATGTGTCAAAGGGGACCATTGAACAATCGCAGGACATCATTGACAAGGTGAAGGCAGCGGCCAGGGCGCGGGTACGCGTCGCGCCACTGCCGTCGAACGCTGTCGAAGAATTAGCTTCACCGATGCGCCACTTTTCCGCGACGCATAAGATCGTTGCGATCGGGGCATCGACAGGTGGCACGGAGGCATTGAAAGCTGTCCTGGCACCGCTACCCGCCAACTTTCCAGGAGTCGTAATCGTGCAGCACATGCCCGAGGCCTTTACGCGGCAGTTCGCCGAACGACTGAACTCCATTTGCCAGATGAATGTAAAAGAGGCCAAGGATGGTGACCACATCATGCCAGGCCACGCATTGCTTGCGCCGGGCGGCCATCACATGGTGGTCGTCCGAAAGGGGGTTGAGAATACCGTGAGAGTTTATCGCGGTGAGCGCGTCAATCGTCATCAACCCTCAGTCGACGTACTCTTTTCCTCGTGCGCGCGGCAGCTTGGGGTCAATGCTGTGGGCGTTCTGCTGACCGGGATGGGCGCGGATGGCGCGAAAGGCATGCTCGAAATGAAGCAGGCGAGAGCTTTTACGATCGCTCAGGACGAGTCAACGTGCGTCGTCTACGGGATGCCCCGCGAAGCCGTGCTACTCGGCGGCGTTGACCAGGTGCTCCCGCTTGGACATATTCCGGCCGCACTGGTAGGACGGCTTTCAGGATCGCAGGCATAAAGCTAACGGCAATCCAGCTGCAGGATGATGTTGCTGCATTTGGTCACAGTCACAATACTGCATTCACACAAATGCTCGACACACCCGCTCCTGTGATTGCTGACCTGGTTCCGGGTAGCAGAACACTGACTGCGGATAGTGACAGGAGTGCGGCCGCTTTAACAAAGCTGCATGACGATGTCGGCAATAAATACTTTCAGGCTGAAGTGAATACTGTCAGCCGTACGATCGAGCGCAGCGATACCTTCCCTGCATTCTCTTGGTTGTCGTCTTTGTTTTACGACATTTACGTCGCAATAGCCGTCGGCTTTTCGCAGCAACTGACAGTCACAGCAGATACGATCGCGTCCGGGGTGCAAAAGCAGGCGGCCACTTTCCAATCGATCTCGGCCACGCTGGAAGAGATTACAGCAACAGCCCGACAGAACTTCGCAAGTACCAGAGAGGCAAGCAGGCCGGCCTCGATTGCCCTGCCTGTTATTGCCTGCACGGGCGGCTAACAGTTTCTCGATCAACAATCAACCTGGACCGTCAGTTCGATCTGCTTGATTGCTTTCCCTTTGCTGTTTCGTTCATAGCGGACCGCAGCGGAAGTGATCGTTCTCGTGTACGCGACTTCATCATCATCAACAACAATCGCCATCAGACATGTTTCACCTGGCAGGCCATTCGTCAAACCGATTAAGTCTTGAAGTGTAATACTGGTTGGCGCTTCGATAGCAGGAGCCATTAAATCGAGGTGTTCAAAGGGTGCTTCTTTGATTGATGACATACATCTCGCTTTCAACTGCCGCTCTGATGGAAAGATAACGTGAGAAGGCTACTCGCCTCTTATCTGCGCGTTGACGGTTACGTACTAGGATAGTAGGCCTTGTCCGCCACTTAAACAATACGCCCAGCCAGATAATTCCAAAACGACCTAGACGATCATCGCAACAAGAGGGTCCCTGCGGCAGGCGGACAGGAAAGATGAGAAACCAATCTCCACTCCATATGCTTTGTGCAATGGACAGAAATTGGTATCCGGACATTGGTATAGGGATACCTCAAGGTGTCAGGCTGCGCATTTTAATCTCTCATCACTATCAAAGCCGTCAACCGTGCCACCGCTCAAGGCTTCGCACATCGTCCGTCCCTGTCATCGTCGATAAACACTGTGACAGCATTGCCTTTGAAATGGCAATCAGTGAGACACAACCTTCATGATCTATCGCGTGGGAAGGATCGTAGCTACCCCCTTTAATCTAAATAGGTCTGTTATCTGGTCTGAAGCAGGCTAACGAATAAAGAAGACACGTCCAAGGTGGTCAATTCGGGTCATTGCAACAGATTGCAAAGATGTAACTGAGTGATCCTGAGCAGGCCAAGAGCGCTCAGGGGGAGCTTTGACCTCTACCGAGACACTCTACGGAGCGCTTGCCCCTAATACAAGACGGTCAGAAAGGTCACCAGGCAGTTGATGCAACAAGCTCTTATGAAAGTGATCCTCAAGCAGTTTCGAATCCTGATCAGCTTGCGGCCTGTGACCAATCCGGCCCAGGTTCCTGGCAGGGCCATCGTGCGCTGCATGCTGCATCGGCAGCCGAGATTCCAACAAGGATGCAAGCGCGGGCCGCGGCATATCAGCGGTAGCTTGCGAACGATCAATACCTTGTACACAAGCCCAAGAGAAATTTCAGAGAGCTACCAGATTGCTCTGCACAACATCCGCTTTCTGACTCTACAAAGCTTTCTGAACTCATGTTGAGATGTGCCATCTATCGCCCTCAGTATGGCTGACTTATAAGTAGCTTTCTCAAAGTAACAAGAAGGTCGGCAGGTTGCGGTCAGGCTTGCGCGGAGCAGGATGCGTTGTTTACAGCTGTTAGAAGTTCAGACAGTCAGTACGATAGGATGCGGACAGAAGAAGTTCTATATGACTTATATAAAACATTATTACTAGTTCGTCGGAGCCGCAAAGCGGTCAATAGAGAACAAACTCAGATCAAACCTGCTTTTCCCATTTAGCGCTAGATCAGCCATCACTTCCCCCAGCGCTACGGCAAATTTAAAGCCATGCCCAGAGAGTCCGGCGATCAACGTGACTGCCGCATGCCGCGGATGGTTGTCGATGATGAAGTGCTCATCGGGTGTCATGGTGTACAGGCAGGTTTCTGCATGGAGCAAACGTCCAGCCAGTCGCGGCACAGTCGTGGCCAGCCGTTCGCGAATCATTGCCTCATCCTCTGGACATATATCGCGCTCCACTGACTCGGGCGTGCACACCTGGTGGCTGCCGTGCAAGGCAACCTTTACTCCTTCAGATTCGAATCCGGTGAGCGGGAATCCATAAACCATTGGCTCCCCAGCCCCGGCTTCGAAGAGATATACCGGGCAGACATCGGGACGAAAGTCTTCGACGCCGCCCTCCGGCGCGAACCAGTAAAGGACCTGCCGCGTCACGCGTAGTGGCAGGCGCAGTTCCGACAGTATTTGCGGTGCCCACGGTCCAGCAGTGATGACCAGCCTTTCAGCGGAATACGAACCGTTGGCAGTGCGCACTGTCACGCCAGAATCTCCGGGTTCCGCGTTCCAGGCCATCACGGGTTCATTCAGATGAAGCTGCGCACCATGTCGCTGTGACTGCCGCAGTTGCTGTACGATGCAGTCTTCAGGGAGAAGGTATCCGGCATCCTGCTCCAGCAGTGCCTGCGACGCGTCAAATACCGGATAGCGCCGGCGCATCTCTGCAGGTTCGAGTATCTCGTACGGCAAATCAAATAGCCGCGCACTCTGAGCGCAACGCTCTACCAGTCCGCCTCCCGGCCGGCCAAGAACAAGAGCACCTGTAATATGTAGTAGTTTCTGTCTCGAATCGTGCTCGAGTTTTCGCCATAGCTCGTGCGCGCGCAGCAGCATCGGCACGTAACGCGGATCCTCGAAGTAGGCCTGGCGATAGATGCGGGAGAGTCCGTGCGAAGAGCCAAGATTATGTGGTGGCCCATATTGATCGAAGCCGCGGACGCGCAGGCCGCGCTCTGCAAGCGACATCGCCGCCGCACTTCCCACTGCGCCCAGACCCAGGACGATTACGTCAACAGATTCGTTCATCGTGCTCCTAACAATATTTCCTCACTCAAGGATCTCGGCTCCTTGATCGCTATCCAGATGGAGACGCAGAATAGGCCCATGATTGTTCCGGAACCGAGCGCCACGAGCCAACCAAAATGCTCGACGAGCACCGGCACAAGCGAGGTCGAAAGAATCCCGCCGACGACGCCTGCCGCATTCATGATGCCGGAAAGTGTGCCAACACGGGCTCCGCCCAGATGCGTGGCAGTAGCCCAGAAGGAGGATTCTGCTGCCATAAGAAAGGCGATGCTCAGTGATAAAGCGGCTACGGAAACCCACGGTGTATCCGCATAGGCGGCCAGGAAAAGCAGCAGGCCGCTCAGCGCGTAGCCGGCCATCACCACGATCTTGGCGCCCATCAGCCTGCCGTACTTTGCCCCCAGCCGATCGGAGGCCCAGCCCCCAAGCGGTACCAACGCAAGCGCTGTGAGCCATGGGATAGTGGCTGCCCAGCCGCCGCGGATCATCGTGAAGTGACGTTCTTCAACTAGATAGATATAGAGCCAGAAGACAAAGATGAACAGGACGTAGCCTTCGCTCACATAACTAAGCACCAGCAGATACGCGTTGCGACGACGTAGAAGTACAAGCAGGGGTACGGTCTCCTCTGCCACTGAACAATTGTTGTCGTTTGCCTGGATATAAGCCAACTCGACAGGGTTCACGCCCGCGTGCCTTTGCGGAGTGTCCCGCGCGTAGCGATACCACGCAAACGCGATCAGAAATGCTGGCACTGAAGTGAGATAGAACGACATCTGCCAGCCGAAGCGAAGCATGAGCCAGGAGACCACTGGTGAAGCGAGCGCAGAAGCCGTGCAAGTGCCAAGCATGAAGAGCGAGCTCCCGAAGGCTCGCTCCTTCGGCGGCATCCAATTGCGTACAACTCGGTTGCCGACGGGAAAGGTAGTCGCTTCACTGAGCCCTAGAAAAAAGCGAACCATCCAGAGCGACACAAACACCAGCGTCAAGCTGCCCGCTAATAGAACAGGCAGCAGGCCGGTAGCAATAGTAGCGACGGCCCACATCAGTGCAGACGCCGAAAGAGTAATCCGAGCTCCCAGCTTGTCGCCCATGAGGCCGCCTGGCACCTGGAAGATAGCGTAGCCGATTAGGAAGCTGGTAAAGATCTGCCCCATCTGCACCTTGCTGATGCCAAGAGCAGGGATCATCAGTTCGGCTGCAACGGAGATGTTCGCGCGGTCAAGATAGCTGACGAAAGAGAAGCTGGTCAGCCCTGCGAGCATCCACCAGCGAACGGAGGTGCGATGCGACGTCTTCATTGTTACTGCGCACCCATGTATCTTCCCAACTGTACGAGACTATGCAGGATACGGTCCGTCTGGTCTGCAGGTTTGAAAAAGCTGTGGCCTTATTAAATGTACAGCGTCTCTCTGTCGGAGAGCCAGGTGATCTGCTCGAGGGTTTTTTGGGTTGTCTGTGATTCGGCATCAGGTGATTGAGCAGCCGCAGGCAGTAAAATGCACTTCACCGAGCCGCGACTGCTCCACTCAAATTTCTCAAAGCTGCAGACAGGGTGGTAAATGCGTTTTGTCGGTACCAAACGTGACATTTGGTTCAGGCCCCATTTCGAAGACTATGGATGCGCCGTCAGCAATTTCCGTATGCGTGAACCAGGCTCTTCACTGTTGAACGCCGTTGAGCATGAAAGCCTCCACATACATGTGACTTGGTTCCAGCCGCTTCACAACAATCTCGAGCCGCTTGCTCTTGCCCACATGCACTGACGGTCGCTCGACCAGAGGTGAATCGAGAGTGTACTTAGCGCTGACTGGGTCTACGGCATAGAAGCCGAGCGCAGAGCACAAACCACGCTGACATCTGTCCCACATCCTCATTGCCGGCAATCCCATCCGGATCTTTGCGATACTTAGTCTCCATCAGCATACGCACACGCTGTTGCGGTCACTGGCCTACGCCGTCGAACTCGAGATACACGGAAAGATTTATAGTCCTGACTGTCTTTCCGCCAGTTGTTGCAGTCCAGGTTAAAGTCTGCGGCGACTTCACCGCAGGCGAATCCGGAGGCGCTATGAGAAAGACCTGCACAGGGTAGCTCGCGCCTGGCTCAAGGTGATATGTTCCCGGCCCGGTGTACTGCTTCCACGCATCAGGCACATTCGACGTGATCGTTACGTCTTCGGCAGCTGTCGTCTGGTTCTCTAACAGCAGCGGCACCCAGAGTTGTCTGTCAGTGCCAAGCGATGTCTCCGGAGGCACCAGCGCTTTGAGGCTGTTCAATTCATGGGCCGCATAAAACTGGCGGTAGAAGTGCCACGGACCGCCAAGTTGCATGGTGACGCCAGTGGGCTTGGGACTCGACTCTCGCGGTAAGCTGGCGACAGGTGACAGCGGTTTATCAACGCCCTCCATCACGTCGCCGAGAGGTGATGCCGCTACAAGAGATTTTCCTAGGATGAACTGATCAGGAATGTCGATGAAGTACTGCAGGGTCTTCGCATCGAAATCAACCTGCGTAGCGTAATTATCCCAGGCGATACGATTCAAGTCCGAAAACGGCACGTGCCTGGTGCGAGAGATTTCACTGGCCAGGTAGCGCGGGCCGCGGTTCAGCAAATAGCCTGGATGTGTCGCGTCAGAAAAGTAGTAAAGCTTTTTTGCCTGCCATGGCTGAAGGCCTTCTCCGTAGTTTGCTGTACCAGAGTGGACGCGCGGCGCTTCCAACTGCTCCGGAAACCACGTCGGCACATTCGCAAGATCGAATGCCTCGGTTGCAAGCACGGAAGAAGCCTGGTGATCCCCATGATTTTCACCAGCGACATAAGCGGGTAGCCAGGTGAGAATCACGTCTGGCCGCGTAAGCCTGACAAGCCGCACTAGTTCTTCAAGCGCAGCGCCATGACCGAGCGTCTCCAGTGAATGCAACACGTCCTGCGTGGGTGTGTCCTGCCCATTGAGAAACCATATATTGGTGATTCCTCGGGCCGCGAGTGAATGACGTGCTTCCATCTCGCGCACATCCGACAAGGCTTTGGATTGTTCCATCCCAACGGCGTTTGGTCCGGAGTTGCCACGAGTCGTAAACACGACGGAGACGCGCCGATTCTCATCAAAGACCGCTTTTGACAGATAGGTCGATGCGGCTGTGTCGTCATCCGGATGCGCGACGACCAGAAGGATATCCGTCTTGAATCGCTCATCCGGTCTAGGGATCGCAGGTTGCATTTGTGCGCGAATCGAGCCCACACTTCCAATGAGAAGGAGAATACAGAACGGCACGGAACAGGCACTACGTTTCATTCTTCATGCTCCCCTTCCAATCGTGCCCGCAGGTCGTGCCCGCGTGGAAAACACTTCAAGCATACGCGGCGGAGCATGCCTGTCTAGTCGCCACTCCTATGTCTTAAATAAGGCACCGGTTTCTGAGCCTGGTAGCTCAGAAACCGGAGTAAGTACTTGCCGCACCTGAAGCTCAAGATTACAACTGCTGCTCAATACGAGAGCTTAAGGCTAAGCTGAATGTTGCGCGGGTCGTTTCGCGTTCCATACACGGTTCCCAGATCACCATAGTCGATAGTATTGCTGATGTTGTAGGAGCCACCGTAGATGGGATGGTTGAACAGGTTCAGGAAGTCTGCCCGGAACTCGGTCTTCACGCGTTCGCCACCAAACTCCTTGGCAAGTCCAAGATCAACGTTATTGTTTGCTGCCTCGCGCAGCTGGTTCATGTGGGTTGGTTCGTTGCCATAGCGATAGGAGAATGCCTGGCAACTCGTGTTGTTCGAGAAGTCATTGCAATTCTGCGTTCCAGTTCCATCCGAATTGGCGCCCTGGAAGGCAGCCGGATTGATCCAGTTACTCTTGTTCCGATGCGCCGGTTTCGGATTGCCAACAAGGTCCGGCAATCCATTTCCTGGAAAGCCGTAGTTTCCCAGCGGGTTGTAGGAAAATTCGACTGGCTGCGGCAACGTGAGTCCACTGGAGAGACGAACTGCAGTCGAAGCATTCCATCCACCCAGCGTCTGCCGCAGCAACATCGGTGCAGCACCTCCAAATGCGCGACCCGGACCATACGGTAGCTGGTAGACCAGTGCTTCCGCAAAACTCTGGGGAACATCGTGCGTACTGTACGAATAATCCAGCTTTGTATTCGTAGCATCGCGCCAGCTGTCCACACCCGTCCAGCCAATGCGGGCTTCAGAGCCGTTGTCCAGATCCTTCGACCAGCGATAGGTAGTGATGGAACTGAGCCCGGAAGCAAATGAATGATTGTACTTGACACTGAGCGCATCAAATTGCGACCGGGCGCCTGGTGTCGAACGGGTGAGTTGTAAATAACCAAATGCCGGAAATGGCCGCAGCAGTGCGTTTTCTGTAACAGTTGCTCCACTCAGGAAGCTGTTCGGATCGGTGATCACGCCGTAGTAAGGATTGGGCACCTGGTTGTTCAGGGCAGGCCCCAGCGCAAGGTCAGCGGTTGGAAGTTGATCGAGATCAAGATTCGGATTGCCGTACAGAAGCCGGCGTCCACGTACTCCCGTGTATCCCATCTCAAACACAGAATGAGGAGAAACCTGGTATTGCAGATCGGCACTCCACTGATACAGAACTCCTACCGGATGCGATCCCTTGAGCCATACCTGGCCTGCGCCGATGCCGATCAGCGTCTGATCACCCGCCGCGTTGCCGGTAGGCGCCACCAGTCCATTCGGAAACGGATTGCTGACCAGGTTGCCCGGAATGTAACCCTGGTTGTTTTGAGTTGAAACCCATGGGGTTTGTGAAGTGTAGCCCGGCGACTGACCGCCGCCATCGTAGCCAAGCATCGCAGACGTAGGCGCGTAGAAGATACCCGACCCGACACGCGCAACCCACTTTGGCGCGAAGTTGTAAGCCAGGCCAAGGCGCGGCGAGAAGTTGAGGTTGTCCGGCTCCCACTCGGAACGGCTGCGGCCATCCACTCCGGCATATTCGAACGCGCCCTTCACTGTAGACCCATAAGCTTTGCTCAGCGAGTTCACGGCATTCGGATCGAAGTAGGCTACGCGATTGTGGCGCTCCGTCGCTGGACGCTGGTTCTCATACCGCATACCGGCATACACCGTCAGGTTGTGGGTCATGCGCCAGTTGTCCTGCAGGTAAAGGCCGAAGCTGTGCTGGCTCATCGCCGGGTCCATGTTGAAGCTCGTTCCGCCTCCGCTTCCGACACCCAGCAACATGCTTGCAATGGGATTGCCGCTTGCAGTCGTATTGAGACTTACGTCACAGGGACTTGTGCTTGTCGGTCCGGGATCGCACGACGTCTGGCTGTTCGCAAAATTGAAGTTCGCCGGCGCATCCTGCCGGATGTTGATCATGCCTACGTCGTAATTGAACCCGGCCTTCAGCGTATGCGTGCCGAGTTCGCGCGTGACATTGATCATCCCCGTCGAGATGTAGCGTACATAGCGCTGGAAGCTGGAGGAACCTGCACCCTGGGATGAGTATTGCCCGGCACTGAGATTTGGCAGTAGCGGGGCCTGAGAGTAGGCGGGCGACAGTCCGATATTGCTGAGATTAGCCACACCCAGGCCGACTGACTGCTGACCTTCCCACCAGCGGCTAGTAGCACCATAGGGGTCAATGACCCAGTTGGCCGAAGGCGTAATCACATCGTTGAGCGCGACCTGGAACGCATGGTCGTTGTTGCCGGAGATGCTGTCAGCACCGTTGCAGAAGACACACCCGGGAGTCTGATTCTCCCGCACCCGGTCAGAGACGCGCCCGAAGATCCGGTGCTTCTCGTTCTGCGCCCAGTCCACCCGCACGTCAAATTTGTCGTTGGATGTATCGTTCGACGGATTGCCCTGAAAGTTGTTGAGGTGGTTCGGGCCGGTCCCAGGCAGGTTGGGCAATGGATACAGCGCAGCCAGCTTCTGTCCCACTGGATCCAGACCGCCGGGAATTTTGTTTCCAGGGTAAGGAGTACGGGTGTAGTAGGTGTTGCCGCTCGCGTCCGTCACTTGCTTGGTGGAATAAGGGTTGTAGATAACGTCGAGCGATCCATTGGCGAGGTACGTTTGCGAGAAATCGCCCTGGCGCTCCAGGGCAGTTGGAACCGTATAGAGTTGGCGGCCATAGCTGCCTGGCTGGCGCAGGCCTTCGTAACCACCAAAGAAGAAGAGATGATGCGACCGCCAGAGTGGCCCACTCACATTGCCGCCAAACTGATTGCGGTGAAAGAGCGTCCTCTGCGTAATCGGGTCTGGCGGTGCTACGTTTTTGTTCGACCATGTGTTGGCATCGAGCGCCGAGTTGCGGAAGTAATCATAGAGCTCAGCGTGAAACTGCTGTCCGCCATTCTTTGTCACGAGTGTGACCACACCCTCGCCGCCGCCGTGATATTCCGCGTCATACTCGTTCTGGACGACCTGCTGTTCCTGCACGGAATCCTGGATCGGCGAAACAACCAGGCCGCCCCAGTCGATCGCAGTCGACGGCGCGCCATCGATCAGGATCTCCGACTCAGCCGAGCGGCCCCCATTGATACCGAAGGTGCTTGCTTCCTGATCGAAGGTCTGCGAGCGCGATGTCAGTCCGCCCTGTGCCTCCGTGGTTCCGGCGAGATCGAAAACAAAATTCAGTGGATTGCGCGTACTGTTCGGCAGGCCTTCGATGAGTATCTGATCCATCGTGATGGAGTTGTTCGCCGTTTGGGTGTCGACGAGTACAGTGCTCCCCGAAACCACAACCTGCTCCTGCGCACTGCCTACGGAAAGTGACACGTTGACCTTCGCCGCGGTATTCGCACGCAGATCGAGTCCGGTCCTGAGTGCGTCCTTGAAGCCTGCTGCCGAGGCGGAGATCTGATAGGTACCCGGCAACAGGTTCTCGAAGTCATACTCGCCATTGCTGCCGGTCACCTTGTCGCGCACATCCTTGGTGTCCATGTTCGTAAGCTGAATCTTTGCGCCAGCAAGGGCTGCGCCACTGGCATCGGTTGCTGTTCCGGTGATGGACGCGGAGAATGTCTGCGCATCCAGGCGGCAGGCCAACGAGGCGAGGAGCAGAATCACGCATGAAACTGCGGAAGCCCAGGATAGAAGTCTGCTCAATGTCCTGATTCGTAAATCCCTGTACTTCATCACGATGTGCTCTCCTCACACAAACTCGGAAAATCTTCTCTTAAGTCTTGCCACAAAAGCTGCACAAGCCGATCGCTTTGGAAGCTTTCAAAATTGGTCCCGAGGCTAGCTCCCGCAGCTCGACTTTGTCAATCCAGTTTCTGACACACTTCGATCAGGCTGATACGACAGCGGATATTTTCTCTCTACCTGCCTCCCACTTGAACCTGATCTCTGAACGATTTGGGATCAAGAGGTTTACCGGCAGTTCCGAGCTCAGACAGCAATCCCGAAACTTCATTAGCTCGTGGCATCGATGTCTGCGCCCCCGCGCGGGTCACCGAGAGTGCGCTGACCGCGATCCCGTACTCCACTGCCTGCTCGAGCGTCTTGCCTTGCATGAGAGCCATAGCTACTCCGCCATTAAACGCATCGCCGGCAGCAGTCGAGTCAACCACCTGCACCGGAATAGCCGGAGCTATCTTTCTCAAACCATCAGCGGAGGCGATCAGGGCGCCTCGTGCGCCCATCTTGAGGATCACATTCGCGGCCCCCTTGTGCAGGAGCTCGTCTGCCGCTTCGAAAGCCTCCCGCTCGCCAAGTTCCTGCTGCTTCATGCCGCAAAGTGTGAGTGTCTCAGTCTCGTTCGGGGTCAGGTAAGTCACGCAGCGCAGCATCTCCGGTGAGAGTGACCGCGCAGGTGCGGGATCGAGCATGAGGGGTACCTGCGCCTTCTTCGCCGCGAAGCAAAGGAACTCAATCGTCTCCATCGGAATCTCCAGTTGCGTGAGAATGATGCCGGCGGACTGCAGATGCGGTAAGTACCGTTCAAGATCCGCAGGACGCAGAGTTTCGTTTGCTCCCGGAACGACGATGATACTGTTCTGCCCATCTCTACTTACAGAGATGAGCGCCACGCCCGAGGCGACACCCGGACTGATACCCACATCATCCACATCGATGGAGTCGTGGATCAACCCGGCGAGCAACTCTCTGCCAAATTCATCATCACCAACTTTCGCAATCATGCGCACATTGCCGCCGAGCCGGGCAGCAGCCACCGCCTGGTTCGCGCCCTTGCCTCCATGAAAGGTCTGGAAGCGCTGCCCCCAAACCGTCTCGCCGGGTGCTGGGATGCGATTGGCGGTACAGACGAGATCGAGATTCATACTGCCGACTACCACGATGGTTCTGGTCATTATGAGCTTTATAGAAGGCCAATCAGGAGAGCGAAAGTCCATTTTGGAAGCTTTCAAAATTCGACGCGAATATATCCATCTGGCATGTGCATTGTCAATGGATGTTTTTTGCATGAACAGGTCCGCGCATACCTTCAAGCAGTTCGAGGTCCTGTCGACGAGCTCTAGCGATGAATTAACGCCGCGACACGCCGAACTGTTTCCACCTGGTCCTCAGGAAGCCGGCCCGTGTTGTCCGGGGCAAGATTGAGCAACAGGTTCGCATTGCCTTTCATGCAATCGCGATGGGCCTCGGCTATTACCTCGGGGCTCTGCGGCTTGTACCAGGGATGCCAGAACCAGGTGTGCATGGTCGGCATCGGCGGGTAGATTGGTCCAGTGGGAAACCAGGTTTCAAACGGCATGTAGTACGGATGCCCATCGTAAGTAATATGAGGATCGTGCCCTTCGAGTGGCGGCAGAGTATCTTCGCCGTTGATGACGTCGCACGGCCAACTGGTCGGTTCACACATCCTTCCCTGGTTCACGCGGCTCTGCTTAAAACCCTGGTTCTGCACGACGATGCAGTTAGGACTGTACTTCTTCACCAGTCGATACAGCTCCGACCGCTGCTCCGGGGACAGCTTCCACGTGATGTCAAACAGTTGATAGAACGTGCCCGGATATCGCGAATGCAGTTCGGTCACATGATGCTTGATCAATTCGAAATACTGCGGCGAGATCTTCGCGTCCCAGTCGAACTTACCCTCGTTGTGAGGGTCCAGGATGCAGTAGTAAAACCCTGGCTCTATGCCGAACTCTTTGCATGCGGACACAAAGGCGGCAACCACATCCGTGTGGTTAGTGCTGGCAGCCACATCGTAGTCATAGCCCTCTGAATCCCACAGGCAAAATCCTGACATGTATTTGGCAGTCAGCACAGCGTATCGCGCGCCTAGTTCGTGGGCAGTGGATATCCACTGACGCACATCGAGATGTGTCGGATTGTAAGTGGTCGCAGGAACCGCGCCGACATCGTAGTCGTCCCCTGTGAAGGTCGGCAGACCAAAGTGAAAGGAACAGCCGAAGCGAAGACGCTCGTAGTTGGCGAGCGCAGAAGTTCGCATCGTCGCAGGCTCTCCCGCCACTTGCTGAGCAAACATCGAGCGAGGTGCGCTCTGCAGTGCCAGACCGACCGCGGGCGCCATTGCTGTTTTTAGAAGCTGACGTCGGTTCACAATTCTCTCTCCATCATCAGGGCAGCCAGAGCCGCCAGTTTGAAACATTTCATTTCAGCAGGAGCGTACTGCCGTCCCGCATAAAGTGTCAACGGTTTGAACTACTTCAGGACATCCGGAAATAGCTCGTGTACCGCCGCGAACGGGGATGATTCATTTCATATTCAAAAGGCTTAAGTGCATCAAGGCTTTAAGCGCTCCGGCGGAACACGCTTGCCAACGATGTATCCAAAAGCCGGAAGATCAGCGGAGACGCGGCCTGAGTAAAGCTGGAACCAGGTCTTGCCGGTTCCTACCAGGTTGTCGACGCGATAGTAATCCATCACCGGAAGGTCCATCGTTACATGCAGTTCCCTATTTGAGAGGTTCACAACCACCAGCACCTGGGAGCCTTGTGACTTCCGCAGGAAGCTCAACACGCTATTCGGCTCAGTGTTGTTCACCCAGACGACGCTGCCGGAAGAGATGGCTGGTTCGGAGGTACGAAGATGGAACAAGTCCCTGTAGACGGCCTCGACCGCTGCAGGAGGATCCTCTTTCTCGTCGGGTAATGAACGTGGCCAGTGTATCGGAACCACGCGCCGCCAGGAGGTAGGACTCGGGTCATTTACTTCCTGTCCGTTATACAGAAACGGAATGCCATCAAGAGTAAAGTTCAGCACCGATGCAGCCAGAGCGCCGCGTTCGCCGAATTGAAGCACAGCCCTGGGCCAGTCATGATTGTCGGTATAACGCAGAAGGCGAGCGCCATGAGGCATCGTGGCGCGCGTCTGCTCCCATCGCTCCCGCATACGAATCGCTGGGGCGCCGTCGAGCAGGACGGAGCGTAGAGCCAGGTACCACTCGAAGTTGTAATTGATGTCGAACGCTGCCAGTTGATCGTCCGGCCGATCCGATTCCGACAGCAGGAGAACATCGGGCTGGACCTGGTCCAGCGCTTTCCTGGCCTGGTTCCAGAAGCCAATTGGAACTCCTCCGCCGACATCGCATCGGAAGCCATCCACTCCGAAGTCCCGCACCCAGTGAACGAGACTGTCTGCAAGCGCTTTGCTGACTTTAGGATTGCGAAAATCCGGCAGCGGCTGCGGCCAGAAGCCGCGTACAACTTCGCCTGCTGGTGAGTGGACGAAGTAAGAAGGGTCCTGCTGCATCCACACGTGGTCTGGTGCAGTGTGATAATAGACGACGTCCAGCATCACCTTAAGATGAAGCTTGTGCGCTGCTGCCACGAAATCATGCAGGTCCTGCGCCGTACCGCACTCCGGATCAATCTCGTTGTAATCGGCAATACTGTACGGCGAGGCTTCCGGATCAGCAGAGCGCTTTGCGATCGGTCCGAGATAAACGATCGTGGCGCCTAAATCAGCAATCTGCTGCAGGCGCGGAATGGCTCCGCGAAGGTTGCCCTCTTTGCTGAAGACATTCAGCCACACCTCGTAGATGCTTGCCGTGGCCAGCCATGCAGGAGCCGGCCGCGCCTGCTTGGATCCGAAGTCAAGATCCTGCGAACGCACTGGCGGGCAGAACGTGGCCAGAAACATACAAAGCATCGCTCCACAGCAACGCCGCCTGGACCGTAACAGCAGAGTACGTGCCCGCCCGTGGATGTATCTCTTGGCTGTATCCCCTGTAGGAGCCATCAGCGCGGCGCGGCTATCGCTGGGCAACGACGGCAACGGCAAACGGCGGAAGCGTCAGTTGCTTGCCGCCGCTCACAGCCTCGTGACGCGGAGGATTTTCGCCTGACGTCTGATCGACAATCTCTGCGCTTGCTGCACCCTTCGGAAACGACGCTTCAAGATCTACGGGAACAGGATGCTCTGTCGTGTTTACGAGGAGCAGACTACGTCCCTTCTTCGTCAACGCCGCCTGCGCCTGTACATCCGGCGACGAAGCCATCGTCGTGGTGACCTTGTCTCCTGGACCGAAGTAGTTGTTGATCAGGCTTAGCACCCAGTAGTGCGCATTGGGCCTGGCAGTGTCCTTGTCGAACATGGAGATAGAAGGGCATTGCGTTGGATAGCCGATCATCTGCGACATACTGAACATCGGCAAGCCGAGCCGTTCGGAGGTGATAAAGATGTAAGCCCAGTTAGCGCCGATAGCATTCCAGTAGAGAGGGTTGTAAGCCTGGTAGGGTTCGTTCGCGCGACACGCCTCTTCCGTAGTCTTAACATCATCGAATGTTCCGAGTTCATCGACACTCACTTTCGTTTGCGGAGAAAGCTCGTCGCGGATCTTGAGAACTTCGTGGACTCTGCCGACAAAATCT
>CAXTNK010000016.1:17625-46465 GCA_964245665.1 uncultured Acidobacteriaceae bacterium | reverse complement strand
ACGCTCCATCCGTCGGCGTCTTCGACGGACCGGTAAAGTATTTCGTATGCCAGGTAGAAGGATCGTTCGGAGCATTCACGTAATTGTGAAATGTGAACCATGTAACCGGCAGCGAGCCCGGCTTGTGGTTCTTGGGATCCAGAAAATAGCGTGCCCACGAGACCTCAGCGCCTGATACTTCAGGAGCGAGAAATTGCACGTCCGGATCAATCCGGTGAATGGCTTCCGTCACTGCATCGTAAATCTTCGTGAACTGCTCGACCGTGATCTTGTTTTCAAAATCAGGCTCGTTCAGCACGTCCCAGTAATCGATCTTGTAGTGGTGATCTGATTTGTGAAACTTGCCGGCTTCATCCGTAAATCCGCCCTTTGTGTACCACTGGTAAATACGCGCCTGGTACTCGGCAAGTTGTCGGCCTGAAGGGTCTTTCAGCAAATCGCCGCGCGTGTCATCTGTGTAGGCGAAGAAGGAAGCCCTGGGGTCGGCTGGTACTTCGAGCGGTGGCACGTTGAACATCCATCGCGGAACAGTGGATATGTTCATGTGGTGCTTGCCGGAAGTGTTTGCGTAGTAGTCGCTCACTAACGGATCGCTGTATTGAAAATCCCAGAATGTCTCCGTCGAAGTGGGCTCTTTCTGCTCGAGCACAGCCTGCCTCGTGACCGCATACCAGAACTGGAGGCGTGTGTTGTCCGTGTGAAGATCACGAAGCGCCTTGAACAGCTGGTCGTGTATGGGGCTGTCACGAAGCGTGTACGCGTGGGCAAGGATTTGAGTCGTCGGAACCGTGACAGAAGTCCCAGTAACGTGCTTCCAGTCCGTTGTTACCTTGACCGCATCGGTTGCCATTAATGAATTCGATGTCTGCTGCGCGATCACAAGCGAGGGGAAGAATGTAAAGCAGGCAGCAGCTGCAAAAGTGAGAGTTTGACTGAGAGGCATAGATTTCCTTCGATTGAGCAAGCCTGTGATCTGTGACTTTGCTTTGACGGTTCCGACCGGCGAGCGGGAACAGCAGAAACTATTTGGTGCTTTCCGGGAAAATCACGCCCTTCTTCAGGAGCAAACATCCATAGGGTCGCAGCTCGTTGGTGTAGATGACAGCGAAGGCCTTGCGGGCCTGCTCATAAAACTCCTCACGCTTGATGCCTGCCAGCGCTACCTCTCGCCCTTCAGCACGGTTGATGATCTCCTGGCACTCTTTTTGTACCTCAGGTACCTCGTCCGGCGCATGCACCTGCAACATGCGGCGCGCTGGCGAATCAACGAATGTATCGAGCGGCACCAGCTGCAGGACAGCTTCGAGTGCCGCCGGCAGATCCGCGCCATCCAGTCGGACCAGTCGTCTTGCGACTGACGCTGCAGGAAAATTGCAGTCCACCAGGGCTACATCATCGCCATGCCCCATGGATGCAAGAACGTGTAAGAGTTCGGGCGTGTGGAGAACGCTGAGAGTCTTCAGCATGAGATGGTGTCCGCCTTATCAGCCTTCAGTTTGAATTGTTTCAAAAAGCGTCTAAAATTTAGCCGCGAGCCGACAACGTTGTCAACAGCTTTGCGCCAGACCTGATTACGCAGCGCTTCGCAGCTTGATCGTTGAACGTCCTTCATAGGAGTTTTATGCGCCCTCTGCAAACCAGAACCCGCCACTTGTTGCAGAATTTGTTAACTCTTGTTCTCTTACCTCTGGCCTGCGATTCCTCGCGGGCGATCGCGCAGGTGCAGACATCTGCGCCCGCAGCCAGATGGTCGTTTTCACGCGACCAGGGCTCATCGCCGCGAGATGATCGCAGCGGGGCCAGCGCGAAGCTCGAAGGAAACTATCAGTACGTCTACGGCGTTTCGGGAGATGGCCTGCGTTTCGATGGCTACACCACGAGTATGACCTTGGACCGCAAAGATGTTCCCTCCCTCGGTCCTGACGGCTTCACCGTGGAAGCATGGATAGCTCTCAATACCTATCCATGGAACGTAGTGCCAGTCGTCGAACAGCAGAACGAACACGAGGCAGGCTATTCCCTTGAGATCGACGCATTCGGGCATGTCATTTTCGGGACTTCCATCAATGGGCAGTGGCGCACCGCTACCAGTACAGCGACCATCCCCTTGAAGCGATGGAACCATCTCGCCGGCACGTACGCGAAGCATGATGGTCAGGTCGTATTAACGGCTTTCCTGAATGGCGCTCCGGTAGCAGAGGTCAAGGTGATGGGTAAGTACACGCCTGCACATGCCGACCTGCTCATCGGCCGGGTCGCCAAAGCCATATTGCCATTCCCGGAGGTTGAGGTGAAGCCGGCGCAACCTATCTGGTATTCGCTGGACGGAATTATCGATGACGTGGCGCTCTACGGGCGCGCGCGCACCGCGGCTGAACTGACTGACGAAGCTTCCTCTGCTACAGTCCCTCGAGGCGATGTCCTGCCCTGGCAGATGATGCCGTCGGGCCCTCCGGGTCCTGCAAAATTCGGCGCTTTCTATACCACCCTGCACTACGAAAACACGTGGGACCGTCTCCGTCAGGTTGGTCCTGATGCAGACGTCGTCGTGCGCTTCGATTCATCGCCGTCGCGCCTCGTCTTCTGGCAGGGCACAAATTATGTGCCGGCCTGGGTATCAGATAATGACAAGTGGTACACCGATGAATTTCTGGAGGTCTGGGACTCCGGTTGCCCCGACGGTGGCGACTGTGAACCGATGTCCGACAAGCAGGCACGCTTCTCTCACGTCGACATCCTCGAGAGTAATGACGTCCGTGCAGTTGTGCACTGGAGGTATGCGCTGATCGACGTAGTCAATGGCAAGGGTGCCTGGAATCAGCCACGCACCGGTTGGACAGATTGGGCGGATGAGTATTGGACTATCTATCCCGATGGTGTAGCCGTCCGCAAACAGGTGCTGCATAGCGCGAATATCCATAGCGTGCATGAATGGCAGGAGACCATCGTTCTGCATCAGCCCGGCAGCCGGCCAGAAGATGACATCGAGACGGCTGCAATCACACTTGGCAATCTGCAGGGCGCCACCAAGACCTACAGCTGGAAACCGCAGGCCGCGGGAGCCTTCGCTGATCCCATTGGTCCCGGCGAACCAAGCGGGCCGCCGCAGGCAAATATGCAGATGGTCAACACCAGATCGTCGTGGAAGCCCTTCCAGATTGTTCCTCCGGAAGGTGTAAGCTCCGACTTTTACAACAATGAGAAGAGCTACTTCACCTTCGAGTGCTGGAACCACTGGCCAGTCGCGCAGATCGCTTCAAGCGACCGCGCCTGCGTTACAGATGATCGACCGTCACACTCCTCGCTTTCTCATCTCTTCTGGAACGTTTCCTCAGAGACAGAAAACACTGCGACGAAACTCCTGCTGAACGGTCTCACAAACACGAGCCTTGCGGACTTGGTACCGCTGGCGAAATCCTGGATCGCGCCAGCGCAACTTCAAGTCACCACTGGCGCCGTCGAAAATGGCGGCTATGACGCATCGCAAAGGGCCTACATCCTTACGGAAAAACAAACAGGGCTTCCAGATATTCTGCGCCTCACGCTGCAGGCCAGTAAGGCTTCTCCTGTGTCCCACGTGGCCTTGCTCATTCAAGGTTGGGGAGAAGACGATGTTCGATTGAAGATCGACGAAAAAGCGGCTGGGCCCGGTGCCAGAATCCGCACGGCGCAGCTTAAACACCTTGATCGCACCGACTTGCTGGTCTGGATCGAGCAGGAGACCACGCGTCCTTTACAGATTGAGTTGAGGCCGCTGTCGCGCAAAGTTCAATAGAGCCTTCCCGCAGATTCTGAGGCTCGAAGTCAGCGAACAGCACTCGACCCGCGCCTTCCCGCTTGCGGAGGCGGGCCGACGGAATCACGGATACGCAATTCAGTTTTCAGGACAATCTTCCTGGCAGGCTTTTCCTTGTCGGCAAGGCGCTCAAGAACCAGGTTAGCCGCCTCTGCTCCCATCTGGTAAGGAGATTGATAGACCGAGGTAAGCGGCGGGCTCGTCGTCTCGGTCAAATCCAGGCCGTCAAAACCAATCAGCGAGATGTCTTCAGGGCAACGCAGTTTCGCTTCGTGGATCGCCATCAGGACACCCACAGCAATCAGGTCATTGCAGGCAAGAATCGCCGTGGGACGGGGCACCATCCTTAACAGGAGATTGGCTTTCGCGTAGCCTCCTGCGCGATCAAAGCTCGTCTCCTGAACGTAGCCTGTAGCGAGCGGGATCCTGGCCTGCTTCAGAGCGCGCTTGAATCCATTCAAGCGGTCCTGCGAATTGGTCAGGTGGAGTGGCCCGGTGATCGCTGCGAGATGACGATGTCCAAGCTTGATCAGGTAGGCGGCAGCGTTCGCGGCGCCAGCGCTGTTGTTCACGGTCACGCTGTCGCCGACCCAGTTGCGCGGCAGTCGGTCGAGACAGATCACGGCAGCCCCGGCCTTGCGGTACGACTCTGCCTGGATCGTAAGATCACTCGAATCAGATGGAATCACGATCAGGCCAGAGGGCAGGTATGTCTGCAATGCACTCAGGTGCATGACCTCCTTTTCGTGATCGTTGTCGGTGTTGCACAGTACGAGGCGATAACCATTTGCAAATGCGACGTCTTCCGCTCCACGCACAATGCCAGGAAAAAAAGGATTCAGGATGTCGGGAATGATCATCGCCAGAATGTTGGTCTTCTCTCGGCGCAACCCCCGGGCAAGTTGTGATGGCTGATAACCCGTGATTGCGACAGCGTCCATCACCCGCTTCCGCAGCGGTTCGCGCACCGGGGTCTTTCCATTGAGGACATGCGATACGGTACCCAGCGAGACGCGGGCCAGCTTTGCGATCTGCTTCATGTTGGCCACGGTGCTTTTCTCCTTGGTACGGCGTACTGATATACCTCGCCGGTACTCATTGACGAATGCTCGCTCCGTCGTCAAAAGAGGCGGCGCATCTCGCGGTCATCCCTCTTCTGCAACTCTGTTAGCGAGAATATCAAAGCGTTAGTCGAATAGTAGTGTCACAAAGCCCCGGGGCTTTCTAATCCCTGCCTACTTCGCCGCCTGACGGCTGTCTTGACAGAATTCACAGTCGATACGTAGACTCGGTGCGTTCTCATTGAAAGCTTTCATTTGTGTCGTGCATACGGCGTGCTCAAGGATTGAATACCATCCTGGCCGCACCGAACTGCTCACAGTAGAAGCGCAGGAGAATGTAACCACCCTTCATTCTTTATCGAGCCTTCGCAATGAGCCTGGTACATGCCTACCCGATCGCCGTCATGTTGTGCATCCTCACCATGTTCTGCTGGGGATCATGGGCCAATACTTTAAAACTGGTGCCGCGTTCCTATAGCTTCTCCCTCTACTACTGGGACCAGGCCATCGGCTACCTGGTGCTGCCGTTAATCGTCGGCCTTACCTTTGGTTCATTCGGCAGTGAGGGCCGTAGCCTTGTCGCAGATCTGCGGCAGGGAGATCTTCACAGTTATGCCTGGGCTATTCTAGGCGGATTCGTCTTCAATCTTGCGAATATGCTTTTTATGGCTGCGCTGGATATTGCCGGGATGGCCGTCGCCTATCCCATAGCCATCGGCATCGCTCTCGTTGAAGGCGTCCTGATTAACTACATCGCGCAGCCCTCGGGTCAGCCGCTGCTGATCTTCGGCGGAGTAGCATTCATCCTCACTGCCATCATCCTCGACGGCCTGGCGTACCGCAACGTGCAGCGGCATGCCACAGAGCCCAGCCAGATGGGAAAAGGTATCTCGCTCGCAGTTGCCGGCGGCATCCTGATGGGTCTGTTCTACTTCCTGGTTCAGCGTTCACTGTCAACCAGCTTTACCCATCTCGCACCCGGCAAATTCGGGCCTTACGCTGCCGTGGTGGTCTATTGCATTGGAAGCTTCATATCAAACATTTTCTTCAATACCTACCTCATGTCTCATCCCGTTAAAGGCGAAAAGGCCACGTATGCTGAATATTTTCAATCGGGGCGATTCAAGGTGCATGCGATTGGTATTCTGGGCGGTTTGATCAATGGTGTCGGCGTTACTTCAAATTTTGTTGCCTCGAAAGCTGCAAGCCCTGCTATCGCATATGGTTTGGGTCAGGGCGGCACAATGATTGCCGCCATCTGGGGGATCTTTATCTGGAAAGAGACCAAGGGCGCTAGCAGCGGAACCAAGGCCATGATCGCCGGCATGTTCGTCTTTTTCCTGGCAGGCCTGATTATGCTCGTGACTTCGATGCTGGGTTAGGAGCAGTCAGCTCGCCTCGATCGAGGCAGTAATTGCCACTCCTCTAAATGGGCATACGAATCGTCTTCAACTCTGTGAATACTCGATATGAGTTCTGGTCTGATGCAAAACGCAAGTACGAATTCTGCTGTCGGTAAGCCGAGGCCATTCCCTTCGCGACATAGAGCATTTCCTATGCTGCTCATACTTGTGACAATCACAGCTTATTGCTGGAGCGGTCTCCCGGCCGTACACGCCGCAACGTCTGCGGTTAACGATAAGCAGCAGGACTGGTCAACTTATGGCGGCGACGCAGCGGACGATCGTTTCTCACCACTGACTCAGATCAACCGCAACAACGTTGGCCAACTCAAAATGGCGTGGACCTTCGATACCGGCGAGCCCGGCGGTCTGCAAACCAATCCACTGATCATTGGCCGTATGTTGTATGGCTTTACTCCCACGCAGAAAGTTATTGCTCTTGATGCGGCCAGCGGAAAGAAAATCTGGACGTTCGATTCAGGTACACCCGGCCTGCAGCCAACCCGGGGCTTCAGCTACTGGACAGATGGGACACACTCAATCCTGTTTGCCGGCTTGCTTAGTTACCTCTATGCGCTGGATCCCGCCACTGGCAAGCCTCTTACTGTCTTCGGCGAGAATGGCCGCATCGATCTGCGCAAAGACCTGGGCGAGCCGAATATCAACGAGAGCTTCGCTGCACTTACCTCTCCCGGCGTTATCTACAAGGACACCATCATCATTGGCTTCCGCGCCCCCGAGAGCAAGCCGGCGCTGCGTGGCGATATCCGCGCCTACGATGTTCACTCGGGTAAGCTTCGCTGGATATTCCACACTATCCCGCATCCGGGTGAAGAGGGATACGACACATGGCCTAAAGACGCCTGGAAATATACGGGCGCTGCCAACAACTGGGCCGGCATGGCGCTCGACGAAGCCCGCGGCATTGTGTATGTACCCACAGGTTCTGCGGTCGACGACTTTTACGGTGCCGACCGGCTGGGCAACGATCGATTCGCCGACACCCTGCTCGCATTGGACGCGAACACCGGCAAACGCATCTGGGATTTTCAAGGCGTGCATCACGATATTTGGGACCGTGATTTTCCCTCGCCGCCTTCGCTCGTGACGGTGCTTTCAGGCCACAAGCAGGTGGATGCCGTCGCACAAACAACGAAGCAGGGCTTCCTCTATCTCTTCGACCGCACTACTGGCGAGCCGCTTTTTCCCATCATTGAAACACCGTTCCCTCCATCGAATGTGCCAGGAGAAAAGACCTCACCAACGCAACCCGTTCCCCAACTACCCGCTCCCTTCGCGCGCCAGCACCTTACTGAAGACATGCTCACGACGCGTACGCCTGAGGCCCATGCCTGGGCGCTCCATGAGTTTCACACCTATCGAAGTGACGGGCTATTTGTTCCGTTCAGTGTCGACCGGCAGACGGTTGTGTTTCCGGGTTTCGATGGCGGAGCGGAGTGGGGCGGCTCCGCCGTAGACACGCGCACTGGCGTCCTCTACGTGAATGCGAACGACCTGCCCTGGACAGGAATTCTCTATGAGGACAAGTCACATAGCAGCTTAGGCGCAAGCGTCTATCAGAGCCAGTGCGCTGCCTGCCACGGCATAGATAGAAAAGGCTCTCCCCCCGCCTTCCCCTCACTCGTCGACTATCAAAAACATCTCACCGACTCGCAGGTTACAACGATCATCCATAACGGCAAAGGTCGGATGCCCTCGCTTCCAGGCGTAGTAGACGATCGACTCAGTGCTCTTCTCGACTACTTGAAGACAGGGCGAGATGAGGGCGTCGTAAGTCAAAGGATGAGCGCGCCTTCGCCCGCGGACAGCAAGCAAGAGGTGCAGTCTGCTGTGACGCCGCCCGGTGGCGCCCCAAGATTCCGCTTTGGAGGCTATCGAAAGTTCCTCGATCCTGACGGCTATCCCGGCGTCGTTCCGCCATGGGGAACGCTTAGCGCTATCGACCTGAATACCGGAAAGTATCTCTGGAAAGTCCCCCTGGGTAATTACCCCGAGCTATCAGCAAAAGGACTTTCCGACACTGGCACAGAGAATTATGGAGGCCCCGTCGCTACTGCAGGCGATATTATCTTCATCGGCGCGACCAACTTCGATCACACTTTACGCGCGTTCGACAGTAGGACCGGCAAAGTTCTTTGGAAGGGAGATTTACCCTACGCGGGTAACGCGACGCCCGCAACCTACATGATTGACGGCAAACAGTTCGTTGTCATTGCTGCCAGTAATGCTCGCAACTTGAAGGCCAAGCAAGGAGCAGCTTACGTTGCATTCGCACTTCCGTGATTGAGTGGTGCGTTCTGTGATATTGACTGTTGACTCTGCGCTATTTTTAAACCCGGTGAGTAACACGATGCTACAGACGAACCCACTGTATCTCTGAGATAAAAGCAAAGAATTTGCGTGCTCAAGCAGCATGAGATAGACCGCAGGGTAAAAGAGCAATCCGCCCGCGGACCAAGACCAATGATAGGTACCCGGATCTGCAAGCGGATGGGCCTTGTTTCGCGGCAGCTCCCTCCCGAACCGTGCCACAATAATTCTGAATTCCGTCAGGAGAGATTGGTGTGCTTGAAATGGTCTGCCCGGCCGGCATCCGTCAGGTCATACCGGCTCTTCGACTATGTGATTAAAAAAGATGGTAGGCACGACTGGACTCGAACCAGCGACCTCTACCGTGTCAAGGTAGCGCTCTAACCAACTGAGCTACGCGCCTGCAAAACCGCTGCTTTTCCATAATAGCAAGAATGCGCCAGCTGCGGGTCCCAGCGGTGCGCTCTTGTGTCTCCCAAGGCGCATGGCTCCGGACCACCCTCAGGTAACATTCCCCTGGCGTGTCCAGTCATTGACGCCGTCTTTCATTGTCTGGCATCGTCGGGCGGCATACTGGTACCATCAGTCTTCCGGATTGGGTCCGTTTCCGGCCATGCATTTCCGGTCCCCCATCGGAGTTCGAAGACCATCTACTACCTAAGACAACTGCCGTGCTGAAAGACTTCCGGGCTGCGCCCAACCAACTTACATTTCTGCGCCTGTGCATCATTCCGTTCCTGGTCATGGCCGTCCTTGATGGGCACTTCCGAACGGCGTTCGCGCTCTTCGTTCTTGCCGGCGTCAGCGATTGCCTGGACGGCTTGCTCGCCCGCCTGCTCCACCAGCGCACCATGCTCGGCCAATACCTTGACCCGGTTGCCGATAAACTTCTGCTCAGCACACTTTTTCTTGTGCTGATGCACCAGGGGCTGATCTCGCGCCGGGTTACTGTTCTGGTCTTCAGCCGAGACCTTGGCATCTTGGTCGTCGGCGTGCTGCTTCACCTGACCACCGGCTTCAGAGACTTTCGTCCCAGTATCTGGGGCAAAGCGAATACAGTCGTGCAGATCGTAGCTGTTACCTGCACGCTCTGGGTGCAGTTCTACGCGCCGCCGACCCTGTTGCTGCTGAAGCGTGGCGCCCTCGCCGCGACCTTCGTGCTGACGCTGGTTTCCTGGTTTCACTACACATGGAAAGTCGTCATGCGTTCGAATACGCATGATGAAGCAGCAGTGTCCTGACGATCACCAGGAACCGGATCAGCTACTCGTCTTCATCTGTCTTGGACAGAACTTTCTCTTCGATCTCCATATCCTGGAATTCGTTGGCGTCGAAAACTTCGCCACAGAACTGGCATTCGACAAACTCGATATCGTCTTCACGCGCCACGACGCGCACTTGGGTGTGCTTGCAGGGAGTAGGAGTATCCATGATAATTGGCGCCGGGAATACCGCCGCATGGGCAGAATTGTAACCGCCTCGCCCGGCGAACGAAAGCAGGTTAGCGAAGATTCATGTTACCGGCTAGCCATTTGAACCGCATTTTTCAAGCAAACCCATCGACGTGCCGAGATCCGTCTCCACCCGACACGCCGATTCAGAGCTTGCTAGTACTTGGGAACGTCAGGGTCGATGTTGTTCGACCAGCCCGTAATCCCGCCAGCCAGATTTTCAACATTCTGATAGCCGGCCTGCTTTAGAAATTCGGCTGCCTGCTGACTGCGGCCGCCCATCTTGCAGTGCACCACGATCTTCTTGCTTGGATCGACCTCTGACACTCGCTGCGGCAGTTCGCCCAGTGGAATCAGGTGACCATCTAGGCTAGCGATCTTGTATTCGTACGGCTCACGTACATCGAGCAGGAAGTAGTCTTCGCCGGCATCCTTGCGGCGCTTCAACTCTTCGGGCGTAATCTGCGGAATTCCGTTCTTCATCTGTCCGTCCTTGGGCGCGTTCGCTGCCTCTGTCTTGATACCGCAGAATTGATCGTAGTCGATCAGCTTGGTCACAGTGCGATTCGTCCCGCAGAGCGGGCATTCGGGGTTCTTGCGTAGCTTCAGTTCACGGAAGCGCATGCTGAGCGAATCGACCAGCAGCAGGCGACCGATCAGCGACTCGCCCTTACCCAGGATCAGCTTGATCGCCTCGGTTGCCTGGATGACGCCGACGAGCCCCGGCAGAATTCCCAGCACCCCACCCTCCGCACACGACGGCACCAGGCCTGGTGGCGGCGGTTCCGGATACAGGCAGCGATAGCAGGGGCCATCCTCAGTCGCAAAGACACTCGCCTGCCCTTCAAAACGGAAAATCGAGCCATAGACATTCGGCTTGTACCCGCTCAGCACGCAGGCATCGTTCACCAGGTAGCGCGTCTGGAAATTGTCCGTGCCGTCCGCGACGATGTCAAAATCTTTGAAGATCTCGAGAGCATTCGTGCTGGTCAGCATGGTGTTGTACTTCACCACGTTCAGAAACGGATTCAGCGCCTTCAGCTTCTCCGCAGCCGAATCGATCTTCAGCCGGCCAACATCCGGCGTGCTGTGGATGATCTGCCGCTGCAGGTTGCTGACGTCCACCACGTCAAAATCAACCAGGCCGATCGTGCCGACGCCTGCCGCAGCCAGGTAGTAGGTGAGCGGGGCACCCAGGCCGCCAGTCCCAATACACAGCACCTTTGCCGCCTTCAGCTTGCGCTGACCCTCTTCGCCGACCTCGGGCAGGATCAGGTGACGCGAGTAGCGCGTCAGGTCGTCCGTCGTCAGCTCAGGTAACGTCGCCTCGGCCAGCGCAGCTGGACTGATGGTCGCAGCCGAACCGCCGGCGATCGACGGAATAATCGACAACGAATCAGACTCTTTCACCGGCGCATTTTCATGCCCGTCCAGGTAGCGAACGTCTTCATCGTTCAGGTAGACATTCACAAAAGCACGCAGCTTGCCCTCTTCGGTATAGAGGTGCTTCTTCAGGTCGGGATGGGCGGTCGTCAGCTCAGACAGCGCCTCGCCCACGGTGCCGGCGTGGACGTCGACCACGTCGAGTTTGCCGGCGTAAACGCGCAATGGCGTCGGTATATGAATCTTCATGATGCTCTGCTTTCTCTGTTAGCTATGCTCATTGGATGTCGTGCGCAACACGGCGATTCCGGTAGCGCTTCAGCTCAGCAACAACAGGCGAGCCTCAACATCGAGCAATAGCCGGCGTCACAGTCTCAGCTGCGTCGGAATCCGTCAGAATCGGCTCCGCTTCCAGCCGCTTATCTTCCTCACTTGTCCCCATCAGCAGAAACGAGTTGGTCTGCTGCGCCACACCCTTTTCGACAGCAGTGATTACATAGGAGCAGGACATCCAGTGGGCCTCCGCCAGGTCCGTCTGCGACCACATCGCCGGATGGTCCGGATGCGAATGATAAAACCCGATAATGTCCAGGCCCTTCGCGCGTCCTTCCCGCTGCGCGCGCACCAGTTCCTGTGGCGCGATGTGATACCGATTGTGAGCCGAATCCGTCCGCGTATTGCCGGCACGCACCGCCTCGAAAATGCGATTATCGCCATCTTCATTGCGTCCCAGCAGGATGCCGCAGCACTCGTGCGGATACGTTTCTTCCCCGTGTTTGCGGATGGCCGCGTAGATGTCGTCATGCACTCGAAGCATCGTCGCTATTCCTCCCAGAACCGTTCGCTTAGATACTTATCAGCCGAGTCGCACAGGATCGTGACGATGACTGCATGCCGGCCCGCGGCATGTTCTTCCTCCGCCACCTGCAGCGATGTCGCTACTGCCGCCGCAGCCGATACACCCACCAGCAGTCCCTCGGTGCGCCCAAGCTGTTTGGCCATCCTGTAAGCCCGCTCAGTCGACATGGCAATGTTGCGGTTAGCCAGTTCAGGATCGTAGATCGGTGGAACAATGGCCGTCTCCATATGCTTTAGACCTTCGAGGCCGTTGAATGGCGAATCCGGCTGCATGGAGATGCATTGGATAGCCGGGTTCAACTCGCGCAGCCGCCGCGTCGTTCCCATGAACGTACCACTCGTCCCCAGCCCGGCGACGAAATGCGTGATCCGCCCCTCGGTCTGCTGCCAGATCTCATTAGCCGTCCCGGTGTAGTGGGCCTTCCAGTTCGCAATGTTGCCGTACTGGTCGGCATAGAAATACTTCTCCGGCTCGGATGCCGCCAGTTTGCGCGCCATGCGGATCGCCCCATCCGATCCATCCGCCGGATCGGTCCAAACAATATGCGCGCCGTACGCCCCGAGTATCTTCTTGCGCTCCGGCGAGACATTCGACGGCATGCAGAGTGTCACCGGAAAGCCCCAGGCCGAGCCCAGCATGGCGTACGCAATGCCCGTATTGCCGCTCGTGGCATCGAGTAGATGCTTGCAGCCAGCGGTTCCCGGCTTCAACTCGCCGCTTGCTTCGGCAGCGGCAACAATCGCCGACGCAGCACGGTCCTTCACCGACCCGCCCGGATTCATCCACTCCGCCTTACCCAGGATCTGTACACCCGGCAGATGTGCCCCCAGTCGCGGCAGCTGAATGAGTGGCGTATTGCCGATCCGGCGCAGCAGGGGAGTGCCGAGCGATGCAATGATTGCCGCCTGCGTGTTGACCGTTAAAGTCGTCATCTCTACCAATTACCTCGTCAGCGACTTCTACTGTCGCTGCTTCCGACGTTCCATTGCAGCCGCCCTGCCGATGTGCGACATTGGAAGCACTGGACCATTTCTGCCTTCAGGCCCTGCCTTTAGTGTAGCGTTCGTCCCGGAAACCCAGCAATCTGGAGCAATCCACCCGCCATGAGAACGAAAGTCGTCATCCGAAGTTTCTCTGAAATCGTCGCCCTTTTGCGCAACGCACAGTTTGATGTAAAAGATGCCCCGGTAGTCGCAACGAACGCGGTCGCAGCCAGGGGTGGAATGACGGGACAGGTGCTGGTGACGAAGTACGGCGCGGGTGCAATCCTTGCACCGAATCCGAAATTCGGCCTGAAAGAAACCAAGGCCAAGAATGAAGAAGCAGGCTTTGTCGCTCTCTGGGTCCACCATCCCGGCTGGATGCTTGGCGGCCAGGTCGCGACCCTGGTTGACCATGGCTATCAGAAGCACCTCGAAACGCCGACCCTGAAGATCGCCGCCACTGCCGACGCTCTTAAAGCGATCCACCGCTTTTCTGAAGAACTGCGTGAGATCATCGGCGAACCCAGCCTGTACAACGAATCACTCGGCACCACCAGCGACGTCTACATGTACGACCGCGTCAAAGGCGACGACCTGCCGCAATCCCAGCGCCCCCCCAAAGCCTGGGAACTCCCCGCCGGCAAGTAGACCTGTTTGCCATCTCGACCGAAGCGGAGCGATCTGCGCTATCCGCTACCGCAGTTATGAATCGCCCCAAGGCAGTGTCATCCTGAGCGAAGCTGAAGGACCTGCGTCTCGCCGGATAGCGTCTAAGGCTTCGCCCGCTCCCTTTGCAGCTCCCGATAAGCATCGCTCTTGCCAATTCCGCGCTCCCGGGCCACCCGCTTCAACGCCTCTTTCTCATCGATGCCATCAGCAGCCTGCAACTCTTTCAACCGCGCAGAAATTGTCTGCGCAGCAGCCACACCGGAAGAATTGGCAACAGGCTCGATCAGCAGCGTAATCTCCCCGCGTACGCGGTCCCGCCCGGCCAGATCCTTGCGCACTTCACTCACAGATCCGCGCAGAAACTCTTCGTGCAGCTTGGTCAGCTCACGCGCCACGACCACGCGACACGATCCGCCCCATACCGCCTCGACATCACTCAGCGTTTCAAGAATCCGATGCGGCGCCTCGTAAAAGATCAACGTCGCCGTATCGCCCTTCAAAGCCAGCCGCTCAAGCGCAGTCCGTCTTTCGCCTGCCTTCGAAGGTAGAAAACCCTGGAATAGAAAGCTCTCCGTCGCCAGTCCCGACCCCACCAGTGCGCTCAACGCAGCGTTCGCACCCGGCACCGGAATCACCGCGACACCCGCAGCAATGGCCTCCTGAGCAAGCCGCACGCCCGGATCAGAAATCCCCGGCATCCCCGCATCAGTCACTACCGCAATGCGCCTGCCGAGCTTCAATTCTGAAACCAGCGTCCCCGCCCGCTCCTGCTCGTTATGCGCGTGGTAGCTGACCAGCGGCGTCCGGATACCGAAGTGATTCAGCAGCTTCTGCGTCTCGCGCGTATCCTCGCAGGCAATACTGTCTGCCTGCTCAAGCACGCGCAGCGCCCGCAGTGTAATGTCTTCAAGGTTGCCGATCGGCGTCCCGACCAGGTAGAGTCCCGGTCCAAGCGTTCGTTGCCGCGCACGCGGAACACCGGGCATCTTGAACTCGACAGCCTTTTCCTGCTCTTCTACTTCTTCTGGAAAATCAGAGGCCACGGCCTAATTCCGCTGGCTCAGTCGCCGGCTCTCCGTCAGCAGTCCCATGGAGTGCATCAGGTTCTGCAGCGTCACAATACCAACGATACGGCCGCTCTCCGTGACTGGCACCAGCGACATCCCGCGCCCGGCGAAGCGGCTGATCGTCGCACCAAGTGAATCTTCCGGCTGCGCAGTCGGAAAGGCCCTCTGCATCACGCCCTGCACGTAGCCATTGCCATCGGCCCGCAGTGCTTCAAGAATATTCTGCCGCGACACAATACCGACTAAATTCTGTCCACGTACCACGGGGAAATCATCCTGCAGACTGTGAATCGCCTTATGCAGCGCGTCTTCCAGCGTATCCGACGGCGACAGCATGGAGAAGTCCGTCAGCATCACGTCCTTCATGAAAACCGTATCGACCACATTCTGAAACAACGTGCCCTGGTCTTCCAGCTTCGCGCCCATCAGGATAAAAAATCCAGCCACAATCAGCAGGGGACTTTGTACCAGTACGCCCAGCGCGAAGGCCGCCACGCCGGTGACCTGGCCGATCGTCGAGGCGAGTTTGGCAGCAGAATCTTTGTTGCTGGTCTTTGCCAGGTGCGAACGCAGCACACGCCCCACATCGAGTGGATACGCAGGTATGAGATTCAAAAGCCCAAGAAAAATATTGAGCCACACAATACCGCGGATCAGGTGCGCCGGGGTCACGAACGGTCGAATGGCGACGGGCAACGTCGGCGCCATGCCAAGAATGGTGAGCCAGAGAATGATGCCGAACGAAAAACTTGCCAGCGGTCCGACCAGCGCCATCGGTATCTGTATCCGCGGCTCATTCGCACGTTCCGCGCTGTCGGCATTTGTAAAAGACATCAGGCCGCCAGTCGGCAGCAGCAGAAGGCTTCGTAATTGCAACCCGTAGTAGGCAGCCGCGATGCCACGCGCAAGTTCGCGAAAGCCGACGCTGAAAAGGATCAGAAACCATAGGCCAATGCCGCGCATACTGCTTAGACCCAGCATGTTCGCATAAGCCGCGCACACACCGATCAACAGGATGAAGAACGTGTGGACCCTGACGTCCACACCGAACCATCGTCCCAGCGGAAATGACCAGCCTCGCATAATCCCTTAATTGTACAGACCAGGCATCAACGTAGATGATTCCTGTATGCGTGTGATCGCCGGCACTTACCGTTCCAGACCGCTTCAAGCACCACCCGGACGCACTGTCCGCCCGACGGGCGACCGCCTGCGTGAAAGGCTCTTCAACATTCTCGCGCCACGCATTCCACGCGCACGCGTTGCAGATCTGTTTGCAGGCACGGGTGCAATTGGTATCGAAGCTATCAGTCGTGGCGCAGGATTCGTCCTCTTCTGCGACAACGCTCCGCAGGCACTCGATACCATTCAGACGAACCTGAAGTCGCTCGGCATCCGCACCGGCTTTCTGATCGCCGGCAGCAGCGTCGCCGCGACACTGCGCAAAAATACCGAATCCTTCGACATCGTCTTTCTCGACCCGCCCTACGAACAGGCAGCCGACTATGGCGAAACCCTGCGCCTGCTCGCCCAGCATGCCGAAACGCTCCTGGCGCCGGATGCCATCGTCATCGCCGAACACCAATCGGAAAAGCGCAACAAGCTTCTGCCTCGGGTTGAACGCCAACCTTCACCCGTCGTAGACAGCTATGGCACGCTGCGGCGTTATCGCCTGATCGAACAAGGCGAAGCTGCGCTCAGCTTCTTCCGTATCGAAGCCGAAGAAGAGCCGGAAAAAGTCTTATAAAGGAACACCACCAACATGCTCGCCTGTTTCTAGATCGACGACGAATGGGATCTCGCGATCTGTCCGCATATCCCAACCCCATCCATGCAGCTTGCCGTCGATGACCTCGCCCAACCTCAGGCCTTCTGACGTCAGCTTCTGTGTCTTCCACCGCTTTCCTTCAACGCCGTAAGCAACGAGCGTGTGAAAGCTCGAGAAGATCAGCAGTCCTGCGTCCAGTACCGGCAAAACCTCGACGACCGGCTTGTATTCCACCTGCTCAAAAACGTCAGGTGCGAGTGTATTGATGAGGTATGCATAGCCACCCGCAATCGCGCACAGCCAGTCAGGATGCGGACAACTCCATAGGCCCGTGGGTAGCGACGGGGCGTTGAAACCGAGCGCGCAGGTGGCCAGGAAATTGCTGCCGCCTTCAGGCGTAATCATCACTTCGAGCGCGCCCCGCTCGACCTCTTCCACTTCGAGCGGGTAGACGCGATGCAGGCGCGGCAGAATCAGGGGCCTCGTCGCTAAGATCTGCGCCTTCCAGTTGCGTGCAAACTTCGTGTTTATTTCTTGACCCATCGCCTTTACTTCCCTGCCCTGCGCCGCTACGCTGCAAGTGCGAATCTAACAGTTCGAAGCAAACAAAGGCTTCAGCTCACCAGCATTGAAAGGATCAGCATGAAAGTTCTCTACACTGCAGATGTAACCTCGACCGGCGGCCGTAACGGCCATGTGAAAAGCTCTGATGGAGCGCTTGACGTCACACTGGCAGCGCCACCATCACTCGGCGGCAATGGGAAAGGCGCAAACCCTGAGCAGCTTTTCGCCGCAGGATACGCCGCCTGTTTCACGGGCGCAATGCAGTACCAGGCGCACCAGCAGAAGATCGATCCAGGCGACATCACGATTCAATCCTCCGTGGATATAGGACCGCAGGATGCCGGCGAAGGCTTTACCATCGCGGTTAAAATGGACATCACCGCATCGAAGCTCGACCAGGCTGCGGCTGAGAAACTGGTAGCCGATGCGCACAGGACCTGCCCCTACTCGAATGCAACGCGCGGCAATATCGATGTAAAGCTGATTGCCCATGGCGGCAAATAGGTAGCACTTCGCCGCTTGCCGATGTCACCCTGGCCCCACCGGATTTGTCCTCCTGAGCGAAGCGCAGCGAAGTCGAATGGATCTGCATTTTTTGAATCAGCCACGGCAGTCGAATAATGCAGGTCTCTCCACTACACTTCGTTCCGGTCGAGTTGACAAGTTAGGGAATACCGTCGGGATGAAGGTATTGCGGGCGGCACTAGAGAGAGATCTGCAAGTGCTGCGCCGTTGTGGTCAAGCCGCTCTCTAATCTACCCAACGCTGCACGCGTTCCTTTACGCCCATCACCGGCAAACCAAGTGCCGAACCCTCTTCCATCAGCGGCACAATCTTGTCGAACTCGGGGCCGCTATGCGCCCCCGTCAACATAATCCGTACCGGATGAAACAATTCCTTGCCCTTCACACCCGTTGCAGTCTTGACTTCGTTCATCAGCATCTTGAAGTGCGCTGCATCGATCAGCCCCGTAATCGAACGTAAACCTTCAGCCAAGGCGGTGATCACTTTTGCGGCAGACTCGGCTGAAAGAATCGCAACGTTTTCAGCATCAGCTCTCAACGCAGCAAGATCCATTTCGAACAGGAACTTCGCCTTCTCCGGCAATTGATCCAGGCGATCCACTCCCGACACAAAAACACCCAGCAATTGACCGAACCACGCAACAGTCGGCGCATCCGCAGCACTGCGCAAAGGCAGCCAGTGGCGCTCTTCAAAGGATGGCCACGCAAGCTCGACGATCTCATTGACCGGTCTCAATTTCAGATAGTGACGATTGAGCCAGTTCAGTTTGTCCCAGTCGAAAATGGCCGGCGACGGCGTCACCCGTTCAAGCTTGAATTCCTTCGCCAATTCTTCCGGCGTGAAGGTCTCGCGCGTACCGCCTTCCGCGCCCCATCCAAGCAGGGCCAGGTAATTCACGAGCGCCTCCGGCAGGTAGCCCATCTCGCGAAAACTGGCGATCGAAGTCGCCCCATGACGCTTCGATAAACGCTCCCGATCGGCCCCTAAAATGGTCGATAAATGCGCAAATTGAGGCACTTTCCACCCAAAAGCCTCGTAAATTGCCACCTGTTTTGGCGTATTCGAGATGTGATCATCGCCTCGTATGACGTGCGTAATTTCCATCAATGCGTCGTCAACTGTCACGACGTAGTTGTAAACCGGCATACCGTCGCCCGAGCGCACCAGGATAGGATCGCTGACCGTGTCACTCTGAAACTCGACCTCGCCGCGAACAATATCAGTGAAACGCAGCGGCCGATCCGGGATCTGCAACCGCACTGCGAAGGCTTCTCCGGCCGCGGCTCTCGCCTTGCTCTGGTCACGCGAGATCGACCGGCACCGGCCTGAATACACCTGCGGGCGATGCTCTTTTGTCGCCAGCAGCCGCTCCGCTTCCAATTCTTCCTGCGTGCAGAAACAGCGGTAGGCCTTGCCGTCGGCCAGCAGTTTGTCCGTATGCTCGCGGTAGATATCCAGCCTCTCCGACTGGCGATAAGGAGCGTAAGGACCACCTCCGGACCCGCGGCCGTTACCAGCAAAAACAGGACCCTCCTGCCATTCCAGGCCGAGCCAGTGCATGTCTTCCATCAGCTGGTCTTCATAGCGCGCTTCGCTTCGGTCGGCATCGGTATCTTCTATACGCAGCACAAACGTGCCGCCACTGTGCTGAGCGAAAAGCCAGTTATATAAAGCTGTCCGTGCGTTGCCGACATGCAGCAGGCCAGTGGGGGAAGGCGCAAAACGGACACGAACACTCGCGTTTTTATCGATGATGGTCATAGGTCTGGCTCAATGCTAGTGCATTTCCCTTGCCACAGGGTGAGTTGGACCGTGGCTCCGCAGCCTACAGCAGGTCATCATATTGGCGTGCTTTAAAATGTGCACCGCGCGCGCCAGGAAGCTCTCACGACGCGCAAACGCGAAAGAAATAACCGGGACATACACATGAGCGCCTTCGAAACCTATCCTCGGATCACTCCCTTCCTGTGGTTTGATTCGAACGCAGACGAAGCAGTGGATTTCTACCTCTCCGTCTTCAGGAACTCGCGGCGGCTGGATGACGTTGTGGCCGCCGGCGATGGATCCCCAAACGGGCCGCGAACGATCGCGTTCCAGCTTGAAGGGCAGACCTTTACAGCCATCAATGGCGGCCCTTGTTTCAGGTTCACAGAAGCCGTCTCTTTTGTCGTGCGCTGCGATACACAACAGGAGATCGATCATTACTGGGCGAAGTTTATCGAGGCGGGTGTCGAAGGACAGTGCGGCTGGCTGAAGGACAAGTTCGGCCTGTCGTGGCAGATCGTGCCCAGAGACCCTGTCTCATACATCAGGCACCCGAAAGCTATGCAGGCCATGCTCAAGATGAAGAAGCTGGAGATCGCAGTACTTGAGCAGGCGGCTGCATCGTAGGCTGCTTGCGTCGACAGTCGATTCATTCCGTCTGCGAACAGCTCCGTCTTATGCGGCGAATTTGCTTACAATGGAGATGAATAGACAACTGACAGGAGAACCATCAAAGCATGGCGCACATGGTGCAGGATTCCCGCTTCAAGCGGGAGATGGAAGGGCTCGACGAGCCGCCGTTCGATACCGATTTCGGCAACAAGATTTACAACAGTGTTTCCAAGCAATCGTGGGGCGAATGGGTAGAGCGGCAGAAGATGCTGCTGAATGAGTACCGTCTTCAGCCCTGGACGCCACAGGCGCAGGAATTCCTGATCGAGCAGATGCAGGAGTTCTTCTTCGGCGAAGGGGGCGCCCTGCCGAAGGAATTCACGCCAGAGGCGCATTAAAGCAGCAGCACAGACAGCGCCATAAACGCGAGTCAAAGGCTTTTCCCTGGGAGCAAGCCTGGTCATGGTTGCGGCGTGGACGACGCAACTGGGTTTCTGCTCCGGGCCAGCGGTCGTGTACACTCACTAGAGCAAGAACCCCTCTTGCATCGGTTCGGGACGTGGCTCAGCCTGGTAGAGCACTCGCTTGGGGTGTGAGGGGTCGGCAGTTCGAATCTGCCCGTCCCGACCAATCAAACGCAGACAAGTTAAGGTGGGTCTGCGTAACTGCAGATCCCTGGTTTCGCGGACGCTACTGCGTCCCTGTCTGCATAGCGAATGCCGAAAACCGATCTCTTGTTGCTTCGTCCAAATGCGCTGCCCTTCCGCGCAATCGACCTGCATGAGCATCGCAACCGTCCGTGATCTGCAAGCCGATGGATGCGCGAGTCAGGACATTCCTCGCCGCCTGCATTACGGAAACATGTTAAATTCCTCGTCCATCGGTCGGTCTCTGCCCGCTTCCATCTTGTAAACCGTTCAACTGAGACATCATCTGTCAGTTCCAGCTCACCAGCCTGAACGGCAGCATGTTGGCTAGGCAAGCTTCGAGCAATCAGCCTGCTTTAGATGGGCTCAAGCGGTGACTACTCGCCTCACGATTTCACGGTTGAAACCGTTCAGCTATTGACAATGGTCATTATGCTTTGGTTAACTTCCCGGCAGTCAATAAAGGGATGCCTGGCTGATCTTTCAGCCCCGGCGGACCAAAGAGCTGGGGTCAAATATGCGCATACTCTGTAAACAGTCCAAACTTACTCGCAAGTCAACTTTGCAGGCCGACTCATCATTTGTTGATATCGCCCGGAACAACTCGTCAGGCCGGGCAGCAGCAATTGATTCGAATAAACGCCACATTAACTATCTGACAATCGGCGCTAAGGCCATTGCCTTCTTTCCACTCCTGCTGCTACCGATGGCAGCCTTTGCACAGAGTGGCGGCCAGGGTTCGATTGATGGAACGGTCAAGGATTCAAGCGGCGCCGTTGTATCTACCGCAACCATCAAAGTAACGAACGATGGAACCGGAGCAACCAGAACCACTCAGACGGATAGCCGTGGCTTCTTCGCGGTCGAGTCTCTCGAGCCTGGATCCTATACAGTGACAGTCACTGCTCAGGGATTTGGCACGACAGTTACCAAAGGCGAGACGCTTGCGCCAGGACAACAGAGGGAGAGCGACACCACTCTTACCGTCGGAACTACTGCGCAGGAAGTAACCGTTCAGGCAGATGCAGTACAGGTTGAGACGGAGAGCTCCGCAAACGAGAGCACAATTACCGCAAAAGAAGTGACCAACCTGATGCTCAATGGCCGTAACTTCCAGGGCCTGGGCCAACTGGCGCCTGGCGTTACCAGCACGCAAAGCGGAAGCGCACTGCCTGGCGGCGGTCTGGGCGGCGGCACGAACCTGATCGTGAACGGTAACTCCGTCGAATACACCGTGTACACGATCGACGGCGTCGAAGATGAAAATACAGGCAATTTATCCAACCTGAATATTCTTCCGATCGTTGATGCCATTCAGCAGTTCACCGTAATGAGCGATAACTACTCTGCTAAGTATGGCTGGTCCGGTTCGGGACAGATCGTGGTGCAGACTAAATCCGGCACGAGCAGCTATCACGGCCAGGTATGGGACTATCTGCGTAACGACGCGTTTGATGCGAATAACTATTTTGATATATCCAAGGCCGCACTCCACCAGAATATCTATGGCTATACCTTCGGCGGCCCGATTCCGAAAGCTCCAAAGACATTCTTCTTTGCCTCGAACGAGTTTAGATCCGCGAGCATTGGTCAGACAGCGACCGGCGCAGTACTTACGCCCACTGAACTAACGGGCAACCTGGCAGCAAGCCAGACTCTTCCCACCGGCGGCCTTGTGCTTGATGCTCATAGCCAGGCGTTGCTAGCCTCTGAAGGTCTGACGAATTGCGTGGTATCTCCAACCCAACTGAATCCGGCTTGCTTGAATAAGGTATCAACGACGCTTTATCACAATTACGTTCCGGCGCCGAATAATCCTGGAGGTGGGTTTAATAACTACATCAACCAGAATCCGGAAAAGCTGTCTCAGCTGGATTACACCTACCGTGTAGACCATTCCTTTTCAGAAAATGAAACACTTACAGCCCGTGCGATGTATGAAGAGGTCAACCAGCAATATCCGTTCGACAACTGGTTTGGCTCACCCTACAGCACGACCACGGATTCTTTTTACACAACAGGTTCGAATCTACTGCTGCGTTTGAATTCAGTACTGACACCGAAGCTCGACAACATCGCTACGCTGGCCTATTCGGACGACAAGCCGCGTATTGCGAATACTTCGGGCAACACTCAGTTACCTGCCGGCCTGGCCATCACGCAGGCTTTTCCAGGTGCAGATCCACTGAACCGCATTCCTACCATCAGCTTTTCCAGCGGCTATAACAGCGTGGGTGTTGGAACACAGCCCATCCATGCTTCAGATGGTGAAGGCATCATCAGTGATGATGTCAGCTATGTGAAGGGCAGCCACGTATTACAGGCCGGAGCGATGTATGTTTTCGGCATCAAGCGGCAGAATGTATTCACGACGCCCCAGGGCAGCTTCTCCTTCAGCGGCACGCACACCGGCGATCCAGTAGCCGATTTCCTGCTGGGTCTGGATACCAGTTACAGCCAGAACAGTAATCAGAAGAGTGGCTCCTATCACTATCGCCAGGGTGAAGCTTATTTCCAGGACGATTGGAAGCCAACTCCGAAGTTGACACTCAACCTTGGACTGCGCTGGTTCTATTTCTCGCCTGACACAGTAAGTGGCGATGAAGTCACTAACTTCAATCCTGCGACCTATAGTGCGGCGGCGGCGCCGGTTGTCACCACCGGTGGTACCCTGCTGGCCAACGGCGCTAATGTTCCAGTTAATGCTACGGGTGGAACAGCCAACCTGCTGAATGGGCTCGTGTTCGCAGGCAAGAACGGCACCACGAGCGGATTCTTTACAGCGAACAAGAAAGCTTTCGCCCCGCGCGTTGGTTTCGCTTACGCGCTTGGCGATGATGGTAAGACCTCTGTTCGCGGCGGCTATGGTATCGGCTACACACGAGAAGCCGTCGAACAGATCTATGCCATGTTCGGAGCGAATCCTCCCTACAACGCCAGCGCCACTGTCCTTAATAGCCTTATCAGCAACGGAACAGCCGGGAGCGCCGGCGCACCTTCGCCTCAATCGCTCAATGCTATTGATACATCTTCCGTCGGACCGTCGCAGACTCAGTCCTACAGCTTGTCGTTTCAGCGGCAGGTTCTTCCTGCTGCCATTGCGACCATAGCTTATGCAGGCAGCGTATCCAGACATCTTGAAACCCAGGCATATAACCAGAACGAAAACCTGCCAGTGTCGGCGCCGACAGTAAATAGTGCTAAATGCCTTGCACCAGGTCAGGCACCGTCAGCGTCTTATGATTTTGATCCCTGTATCAATGCATCTGTGTCTAGCCCATATGTCACAGTGCCCTACCTCGGATATACATCCATTACCAGCCAGGCATTTCCAGGAAGCTCGAATTACAACTCGCTGCAGAGTCACATTGTCTACCGATCAAATGCCTTGCAGGTAGACACTGCTTACACCTACAGCAAGGTGCTTACGGATCTGGGTGGATCACAGGGTGCCGGGAGCGGCGGTTCAATCAGTGTGGGCGCGCAGGACTGGAGAAATCTGGGACGTGAATACGGCACACCAGACTGGGACCGTAAGCACGTCTTTACAACCAGCATCGTGTACGACCTTCCGTTCTTTAAGGCATCGAACGAATTGCTGAAGCAATCCCTTGGCGGCTGGAGCTTTGCTGGCCTGACCATTCTTGAAAGCGGCTTCGCCCTGTCGCCAGGGTTGTCCACTTCGACGAACGGTGAGGCTACCAGGCCAGACGCACTGGGCCCGGAACAGAAGATCGGAAAATTTGGCGAATGGTTTAACACCGCCAACTATGTACAGGCGCCTTATGGCTTCTATGGAAATGCATCGAACGGAAGCATCCGTGGGCCAGCCGAATTTACAGGAAATACGGCGCTGTATAAGACCTTCCCCATCAAAGAAAAGCTGGACGTTCAGTTCCGCGCCGAGGCTTTTAACGTAGCTAATCATCCGAATTACTCCTCTGTTTCGACAGGATATGGTTCTGGAAACTTTGGCGCTGTCACCAGTGCCCTGGATCCACGCATCCTGGAATTCGCTCTCAGAGTCAACTTCTAATCTGGAGCCGTCGTAAAGTGACAGCATAAAAAGAGTAAGCACGGGTCATCAACAGGGGCCGGAAACTGTAAGTCAGTTTCCGGTCCTTTTTCTTTGTTGGTCCAAACTCTGCAACACACATCTCCCAATACTCCAATCACAATCGGAAAATGCATGGGCAGCCAGCCTGTTAGAACGAGCAGTCGTAAACTGGTCATGGCAATCAGGCAGATCGGCAGACGTACTACTCCATCACGAGGTGACTTTCTGAGCTACGCGCATACTCTCGGTCACGTCCGTTATACCTTTATGGATTTGAAAACTCTGCTTGCGCGTGCATCGACAGCGCGTTCAGGAGACCAGCTTGCGCAACTGGCAGCCGGCACCGAACGCGAACGTGTGGCCGCCAAATTTGCGCTGGCCGATCTTCCACTCACCCACTTCCTCGATCACTATGTCATTCCCTATGAGAAGGATGATGTAACGCGTCTGATCGTGGACACACACGATGTCGCGGCCTTCGCCGCAGTCCGTCATCTGACCGTCGGAGATTTTCGCAACTGGCTGCTTTCTACCAGCACCACGACTGCCATGTTGACTGCGGTTGCCGCCGGCATCACGCCCGAAATGGCCTCGGCAGTCTGCCGACTTATGCAGAACCAGGACCTGATTACAGTCGCGAAAAAATGCAGGGTCATCACACGCTTTCGCACGACTATCGGATTGCCCGGACGCCTGGCGATCCGTCTGCAGCCGAACCATCCAACCGATGATGCGCGCGGTGTCGCAGCGTCCATGCTGGACGGGCTGTTCTACGGCTGCGGAGATGCAGTGATCGGCGTCAACCCCGCGAAAGAAAATCTTGCGACTGTCACCCGCCTCCTTCACATGATGGATGACTTTCGCACAGGCTATGAAGTTCCCGTGCAATCCTGTGTTCTCGCGCATATCACCACCACAATTGCTGCGATCAACGCTGGTGCGCCGGTCGATCTTGTGTTTCAGTCAATTGGCGGTACGCAGGCAACGAACGAAAGCTTTGGCATCTCGCTGGCCATGCTGCAGGAGGGCTATGAAGCAGGCCTCGCGCTGCATCGCGGCGCGACAGTTGCAGATGGCGCTGTGGGCAGCAATGTGATGTACTTCGAGACCGGCCAAGGCAGTTCGCTCTCTGCGAATGCTCACCACGGCGTCGATCAACAGACATGCGAAGCGCGGGCCTACTCTGTCGCTCGCCATTACAAGCCGCTATTAGTGAACAGCGTGGTTGGCTTCATTGGCCCCGAGTATCTCTATAACGGCAAGCAGATTATTCGTGCTGGACTCGAGGACCATTTCTGCGGCAAACTGCTCGGGCTGCCGATGGGCTGCGACATCTGTTATACGAATCACGCCGAAGTCGATCAGAATGACATGGACACGCTGCTGACCCTGCTTGGTGTCGCCGGCGTCAACTTTGTGATGGGTGTTCCTGGCGCGGATGATGTAATGCTCGGCTATCAGAGCACCTCCTTCCATGACGCGCTCTATCTGCGGCAGGCACTCGGTCTTAAGCGTGCGCCCGAATTTGAAGGGTGGCTCGAGCGCATGGGAATCACGGACGCCGCTGGTAATTTGCGCAGTGGTAACAAGAGCCGACTCAGCACTTACCAGGCACAGATAACCGCAAGCTTCACAGATGGGAATTCGCCTGCAGTTAACTATGAATTAATTACACCAGCATCCGAGCACCACGAGAAGAGTGCGATCGTCTCCGCAAACTCATGGCGACAGCTGCAACAGTTTACCCATGCGCGTATCGCACTTGGTCGCGCAGGCAATAGTCTGCCGACAACTCCGGCACTCGATTTCGCACTCGCTCACGCAGAAGCGCGCGATGCAGTGCACTACGTCCTCGATATAGATCAACTCATTGCTGAATTTGCCAGTGCAGGGCTGGGAACTATCCTCGTAAACACTAATGCGCCTGACCGGACGACTTATCTGCAGCAGCCCGGCATGGGGCGAACACTGTCTTCAGCCAGCCGATCCCAGTTAGAAGATTTTCGACATACAGGAGAGGCTCCACTTGTTTTCGTCATTGCCGATGGCCTCTGCCCGCTGGCAATAGAAAGGCACGCGCTCGCCGTTATCCGCAGCTTTCAAATGCAGGCTCCTGACTGGAAGCTGGGACCAGTGGTCGTTGCAACACAGGCGCGTGTTGCTCTGGGCGATGACATCGGCGAGGCGCTGAGTGCAGTCGCGACTGCCGTGCTGATCGGCGAGAGACCAGGACTAAGCTCGCCGGATAGTCTTGGTATCTACCTGACATGGAATCCGCGTCGTGGCCTTACCGACGCCGACCGTAACTGTATCTCGAATATTCATGCACAGGGAATGTTGCCGGAGCACGCCGCAGCGAAATTAGCAGCCCTGCTGAACGGAGCGCGCGCTCTCGGCGCCTCTGGTACGCTCCTGCATGATGAAATGGATGACAGCGGCAAGGCGGGTTTGCCATTTCCGTTGTAATCACGCATAAAACTAAAGACATGACATATGGTGGATGGAAGTTGAGAAAACACCCTCTCAAAGCGGGTCACGCTCCTGTATTGCTGTACAAGCCATGCGCTCCTTTACCCTCGGCTCTTCCCTTCTACCTGCGTTTCTCACCGTCATTTGCCACGCGCAGGCTAAACCAGTCATCAGCGTTCTCGCGCCGGGCAATGCTGACAGCGCCACTTACAAGAACGAAGCCATTGTGTGGGAGCAACGATCCAGGCGTTAGTTACAGCGCAAGCAGTTGATGCAGGGTCATTGAGCCGGCGGCCGTTGTGCCACGCGGCAAACCTGCGCCCAGAACAATGGCCTGGTTATGCTCCTGTGACCATGCTATAAACTTCGCCTGGTCCGCACCGGTGAGACGCTGCTGATTGATCCAGGTATAGAAAGCACCCATGTCTGCATCGACGAGCGAACCTGCGGGATCCACAACAGCATTGCTGACGCCGGCTACGAGTTCGTCCATGGGCAGCTGCCGCTGGCGCGGGCCGAAACGCACCAACAGTGTCGATGGCTGCGCACGGCGGAGTGCTTCACGCGCGGCCCACTGGGCAAAGGTCGTACTGAAAATCTGTGTCCCTGAACCTTCAGTCAACAGGGTCAGCTTAAAGCGGTTGAGCACTTCCTCCTTACCGGATGCAAGTCCAACATCAGCCGGCGTCGTCGTTGCGAGCAGAGTGCGTAACTGTTCAGGACCGCCTTGCGCACTATGTATTACCTGCTGCATACGAGCAAGAATTGCGGCGCGTAGAGGGCCGGTCTCTGACCATGAGACGCGCGCCAGTCGATCATCTTTTAACGCCTTCGTTTCTTCAGCTTCGCCATCAATGAACCAGTGCTGATAAGGTTCCGGATGGGCTGCTATGCGGGCCGCGAGCACATCAAAAATCGGCTGCATCTCTTCCGATGCTTCGACGTTCGGGAAATAAACGCCGTGGGGTCGCAATTTGCGAAAAAGCGGATAGCCTGCTGCCTGCACGCCCCGGCCAAACACAATCATGCAGAGGCGAGGCCTTTCCGGCGCTTTCTCCGGCGAAGCTTTCTGCATACTTTCAGCGAAGGCATTGGCAGCCTGGTGAAAAGCATCCATCTGGTGCGACGACCACAGGTAAGCAGATAGATCCTCGCTGGCCTGCTGTGGCCGCTCCACCCATTCCTGAGCGGCCAGTTGCGGTGTGAGCGACAGATCGGCAAAGCCTTTCGCTGCGCTCCTGCGCTCATCCGTGGAGAGAGATCGCAGCCACGCAAACTGACTATCCAACGTTGCGCGCTCCGCTGGAAATCGCCAGTCATAGTTCATTACTTCGCGCAGCAGAATGACTGCCAGCGGCAAAGGCAACCGCTGGAACACCGCCAGGTTGCTGGTCGCGAAGGCGCGCGCTTCCGGTGGATACGTTGCAAAGT
>CAXTNK010000016.1:14913-17615 GCA_964245665.1 uncultured Acidobacteriaceae bacterium | reverse complement strand
CGTACATGCGGACCCAGCACGGTCATCCACGTCGTACGCGAGGCTGCGTCGCCGGTGCGGTGGTGCTGGAAGCCGTTGCCACCGACAGTGAAGTCCGAATCGCGCCCGAAATCCGGCAGGATAAACATCGTCGTTTTGCCGGAATACTCCGGGTTGGTCTGCACCGCCTGCCATAACTCCGAGCATAGACGATCGGATCGCCGGATGCCGTCAATGTAGAGCGAATACGCGCCCGAATGGGCTATGTCGATGTCATGCAGAGTAATCCACAACAGGCTCGGCGCTACCTGTTTCATAAGCTGGCGAGCTATATAAACGGATAACTCGTCCGGACTACTAAGAGTAAGTGCATGCTTTGTAAACTCCGCCATGGAAAGCCGGAGTATTTCATCAAGCTGTCTTAGTTCAACTTCATTTCCGGCTAACTCGGGCGTGTAGAACGGATTTTCGTAGTTATCACGAAGCAGGTGCGCGTATTGACTATGATCACCCGTAGACATAGCCGCCTTGAGTAAGCGTTTCGGCAGGATCACGCCCGCGCCGTGACCTTCGCCATAACGGCCATGGCCGCTTTCTCCAATGCGATTGAAGCCATTGCTTGGAGCGACCACCCAGGTATCTGCAGCAGGCCGATTGAGTCCTTTTCTGAAATACTCAAAGACAGTCGGGTTCGCCGGTGGAACAGCGGCAAAGTTATCGAAGCTTTCGTAGACGCCGGTCGCCAGGCTTGCTGTCGCCACATAGTGGCCGAGAATGCCGTGATTTTCCACGCGGCCAAAGTAGGTCGACTGCGGCAGCAGCGTTTTCATCATCTGCGGAATATTTTCCTGACCGTCTGGAGCAAATGTTTCTTCATCGCGCGCGCCTCCGCCGAAGGTGACGACGATGGCTTTCTGCCCAGCCGGCAATGCCATCGCGCGCAGCGGCGAGAAACCGAGAAGAGCACTCCCCGCACCTATCCCGGCCGCAGTCCGTAAAAACTCGCGGCGGTTCCACACGAGTGCGTCTGCAATTCTTTGGGGATCAGTAAGTCTGCCCGGATTGTGCTGCGATTGCCTCATGACTGCTCACCAGCGGCGTCTCCCAGAATCAGTTGGAGATGCGCCTTCCGCTGACCAAATCTACAGCATCCATGGGCATACAAGGAATGCCTTCGCGGAAAAGATGAGGCCGGGTGCGTGGTCTGATGCGGAAATGATTCGGGCTCGCTCATGCTTTGACAGTTCCGCGCGCCCGCTCCGTCTTACCCGACGCGCCAGCAGAAGTTCAAGCGCCAAGGGCAATCCGGCAAAGATCCGACGATGGCACTTAAGGCAGCGTACTGGATACTGCAGCAGCGCCAGCCGCTCAAGGTCACTGCAGCGAAAACGCGATATACGAACTCTGTAGAAGAGTAATTGTCGCGTATCATGCGACCCTGTCAGCACTTGCGACCCACCTGGTGTCTCCAACCTACCATGAACGACCATTAGCTGCGTGTGCAATACGTCACAGCAATGATGTCAATTGCCAAACTCGAGTCAGACAAAACGGCAGTGAGTCTTACTCGGGATCGTATCCGGCGTGACGCAATAGCACGGCTGCTCCCTGATGAAAGTACAAGTCTACGAAATACGACGATAGCGCTGGCCGGGGCGGAAACCTGGGCGTTTCAGTCGCGAAAGAGTTCTGGTGTCGCCGGCAGCTTGGCATGTTGCGTCTCGCGGTTTCCATCCCGGCTCACCAGTCGTGGCCGAGCCGCCGGTCCAGAGAGCATTCCGAGAATCTCGCGTAATTCGGCCTTGAGTTTATTCATCCTCATCGGCGCAGAAGGGGTTGGAGCGACCGACAATTCCATCTGCGAGTCGGGCTCGGCGCCCCGCGAACGGGCTTCGAGCTGGAAGGCCTGTCGGGCACCGGGGATGGTGTAACCCTCGTCATACAGCAACCGACGGACTTTGAGCGCCATCTCGACGTCCCGCTTGCGGTAGAGACGTTGGCCGGTGCCGCTCTTCGTCGGATGAAGCTGCGGAAACTCGCTTTCCCAGAAGCGCAAAACATACGTCTGGATCCCACAAAGCTTCGCTACTTCGCCAATCTTGAAGTAAAGCTTGTCTGGAATGTCCGACGGAGGAATCGACTTGCCATGAGGCTGCCCGGCGCCCGCTATGCGTCCACTTTTGCCGGTCGGCTTGGAAAGTTGACTGCGCATCGTTGACTCTGGGTAATCTCCTCTAACTGGCGAGCGGCAGAAGCCGCTCGCCATTCTTGCAAGCAGTATAGGCTAGGAGGATCAAATCAGTAATGGGTTTTCTTCGGGTTTTGTCAGGTTTTTGCTGGGTTCACGCCTCTATGGGCGTTGAAATCTGCAAGGGTTCGACGCCAGCACGAGGCTCGACGGCTCCCGGTGCGGATCGCAGATACTGTACCGGCCAGGTGATCTTCTGGCCCAGGCGTTCGGCAGCATGGAGTGGCCAATAGGGATCGCGCAGCATCTCGCGGGCCAACAGGACAAAGTCGGCCTGGCCGGAACGGATGACCGTATCGGCCTGTGCTGCGTCGATGATCATGCCGACGGCGCCGGTCGCAATGCCGGCTTCGCGGCGGATCTTGTCAGCAAACTCCACCTGGTAGCCGGGGCCGACGGGGATCTTTGCATGCTCAACCAGGGCTCCGGAAGACGCGTCGATCAGGTCAACCTCGTGCTGCTTCAGCACTTTACC
>CAXTNK010000016.1:10359-14903 GCA_964245665.1 uncultured Acidobacteriaceae bacterium | reverse complement strand
AAGCTGGACGGATTCATCAGCATTCCAGCCACCATCTGCCCAGTCTGTCGCCGAGATGCGTACCCACAGAGGGCGATCTTCCGGCCAGACCTGACGCACTGCATCGACGACCTTGACGAGGATGCGAGTGCGGTTCTCGAAGCTGCCGCCGTATTCGTCCGTGCGCTGATTGCTGAGTGGTGAGAAGAATTCGTGCAGCAGGTAGCCGTGGGCGGCGTGGATCTCGACCAGGTCAAACCCGGCCTCGAGCGACCGGCGTGTGCCATCAACGAAAGCCTGCACGATGCGGCGGATGCCTGCCTTGTCCAGTTCAACGGGTTCAGGATAGTCCTTGGAGAACGGGACCGCGCTGGGCGCCAGGACGTCCGTCCAGCCACCTGCTGATGGCAGAAGCTTCCTGCCGCCCTCCCATGGCCGCGCCGTCGAAGCCTTGCGGCCAGCGTGGGCCAGCTGTATACCCGCGCGGGAGCCATTCTGATGCATAAAGTCCACGATGCGCTTGAGCGGAGCGACATGCCCGTCAGTCCAGATACCCATATCCTGCGGCGTGATGCGGCCTTCCTGCGTGACTGCCGTGGCTTCCACAATCACCAGACCGGCGCCACCGACGGCGCGACTGCCGAGGTGGACAAAATGCCAGTCATTCGCCAGGCCGTCGTCAGAGGAATACTGGCACATGGGCGAAACGACAATCCGATTCGGGAAAGTAACGCCTCGCTGGGTCAGCGGGGTAAAGAGATTGGGAGCGGACTGGGACATGGATTCTCCTGGAGCGATCCAAATTGGACCTTCCTTCAAAGAGATGCGGCGAGTCGTTTTTCGATGCGAATGAGCAGTCGCAGCCAGACGACAAAGGCCCTCCCGGAGGAAGGCCTTTGCCATGGCACGATACGAACTAGACCGTGGCGTAGTCCGAAGGGGCAGACTGCACGGACGGCATGTTCTTGACGCGGAAGCTTTCCATCTTGATCTTCAGAGCGCGCTCGATCTTGCGCAGATCGCCCTTTTCGGAGGCGATCGCGAAGGTCGAAGCAACACCCTTCTTCGAAGCGCGGCCGGTGCGGCCAACGCGATGGACGAAGTCTTCCGCCAGCTTCGGCAGATCGAAGTTAACGACATGCGCGACGTGGGCGACGTCAATGCCGCGGGCGGCGACGTCTGTCGCGACCAGGATACGATGCTGTCCCTGCGAGAACGACCGCAGAGCCGCATTGCGCTGCGCCTGGGTGCGGTCGCCGTGGATGCGTGTCGCGCTATGGCCGGACTTCTCGAGGCGGCGGGCAATCTTGTCCGCGCCATGCTTGGTGCGCACAAAGACCAGGAAGCTGCCTGGATCGGAACCCAGAAGGTGCTCGAGCAGCGGCATCTTCTTGTCGGCCTCGACTTCAAACGTCTGCAGGCGGACGTTCTCTGAAGGCTTCAGGGCTGCGCCGCCAATAGCAATGCGAACCGGGTTCTTGATGTAGTCGCGGACGACTTCGCTCACTGCGCCTTCGAGCGTAGCGGAGTAGCAAAGGGTCTGGCGGGTGGCCGAAGGTGTGGCGGAGGCAATGCGCTTGATAGCGGGCTTGAAGCCCATATCGAGCATCCGATCGACTTCGTCCAAGACCAGAATTTCGACCGTATCCAGTTTGACCAGGCGACGCTTGAGGTAATCCTCGAGACGGCCCGGGGTAGCGATGACGAAGCGCGCGCCGCGACGGATGGCGTTCAGCTGCGGCTCTTCAGAAAGTCCGCCGCATACCAGGGCAGAGTGCTGACCGGAACCGCCGGCAAGCTTCATGTACGCCTGCTGGACCTGCATGGCGAGCTCGCGCGTCGGCAGCAGCACCAGGGCCACAATTCCCTTGACCTGCGTCGTCTGCAGGCGCTCGATGATGGGGATCAGGAAACTGAGGGTCTTGCCGGTACCTGTCTGGGCGGTCGCAAGAACGTCGGAACCAGCCAGTGCGGGCGCAATCGCCTGCTCCTGTACGGGTGTCGGAGTGATAAAACCACAAGCCGTCATCTTCTTCAGAAGAGCCGGCGAAATTGCAAAGTCAGAAAATTGAGTCATTTTTTCCCAGGTTCTCGCCACAGCCGCACCAATGCCAGCAGCGTGACGGAACACGTATAAGTCGTATCCAGGAAGCTTCGTGCCCTCCTGTATCGGATGAGGTACTTCAAGGCTTGGAGTACCGGAGTGGGTACACTCTGAGAGCATTCTTCTGCTGTTTCGCCTGGTGAACGTCCGTTGTAAGCACCTCGTTCAAAGGGGCTTGCGCACAATTCACTAGTAAAGGCGAAACCTGCAGGGAGTGCTCAACGGTCGATACGAAGAAACGTTCCCTCGACCTCGGCTCTGCCGCGCGACATTGCGAATGGCTGTTTGCTCCACCCGCTCGCCCCCGCATCCGCCCTGCTCCCGAACAGGAGGGGCTTCATACGACAAGGCGATACCGCTTGGAGGCTTGGGAGGTACTGCCTGGTGCGGCCGACTGTTATAAGGGCCGAGCAACAACCAAACAACTAAGCGTGAATTCACTATAGCAGACTTGTCCAGACTATTCGTGATTTCTTCGCGGGATATCGATTGTGTCACCCGACCTGGATCCGTCCGCCGGACTCCGCACGCTTTCAATTGCCAGGCGGCGCGGGCTCACGTAAGGTTTTGCGGGAACACCTGCGCTGCAATGTTCGTACCTGTTCCAAGTAGCGTAACCCTACGAGGGGCCTGACCCATGACCAATCGCGCATCTTTCCAAACCATTCATTCAGCTGTTGTAAGTGCCTGCCTCTTCATTGGCCTGTTCATGACCACTGGCTGCCGTATTGAGAAGGACAAGAGCGAGCACGGCAACAACGATGTGAAGATTTCCATGCCTTTCGGTGGCCTGAACGTACGCTCGAATGGGACGACCGCCGCCAGCATCGGATTGCCCGAGTATCCCGGCGCGCGCGCGATCACCAAAAAAGACGACGGCGACAACGGTTCAGTCGACCTGCACATGGGCTTCGGTCCCTGGCAGATGCACATCCAGGTGGCTACGTACGGAACTGATGACTCCCAGGACAAGGTGCTCGCTTTTTATCGCCAGGCCCTCTCGAAGTATGGAGATGTACTGGAATGCAACGGGAACGACGCTGTGGGCGCGACGACCAGGACGTCTGAGGGGCTGACCTGCGCCGATCATGACAAGGGCGGCTCAACCAATTGGAACAAGTCCGGCGTGAACATCGATGACATGCATCTCGAATTAAAGACGGGTTCGCGTCACCACCAGCACATAGTCGGCTTCAAACAGAAAGAGGGCCAGACCCGTTTCTCTCTCATCGCGCTCGACCTGCCCAACACTACCAAGGACGAAGAGACGAACTAGACCGGCAGTCTTCTGTGACTGCGCAGATTGCTTCGCGCCTGCGCTTGCTATAGCGTTAAGAAGCCCTGCCATTGCAGACCACTATGCAACAACTCTGTCATCGATGCAGTACTGCCGTATCCCGCGAGGATGCGTTCTGCCCCAATTGCGGCGCGCCCCAGCTCAACTTCGATGCGAGCGAGCAGCAGCTCTTCGGCGAAAATGGCGATGCTTCCGCAGCAGATACACGTCCCGGCCAGATCCATTGGCGGGCCGTACTGGCGGCGTGCGCGATGGTTGCGGTACCGGCAGGAATCCTCTGCGGCCTGCTGCCCGACGGATCATTGATCTGGGTGCTGGGAGGCGCGACCGGCGTCATCGTGGTGTATCGCCGCAAGCGGCCCACCCTGACGCTGACCATGAAAAACGGCCTGCGGATTGGCGGCCTCACCGGCATCGTCATCGCGTACGTTTCGATGGCCCTCACCGCTGTTTTGCGCGTGGTGCAGCGCTATCCCATGCATGTTGGCAGGATGCTGGATGATGGCTATGAACAGCTGATTCACCTCTCTACCACTCAGTCCGCAGCAATTTTCCAGGGAAACCCCGCGGCACAGGCACAGATGCAATCCATGTATCAGTTCATGCTGACTCCGGATGGGCGCGCAGCGTATGCATTCATGGGCATCGTAGCGGCAGCAATCATGACAGTGCTGCTTGCGGCAGTCGGTGGAGCACTCGGCGTACGCCTGTCCAATGTCCGCCGGGTCGCCTGATTCTTTTCGACACAGACGCATTCCTGCAAAACACCCGGTTGCTCTTACGCGCTGCAAACCCGTATCATCCCGCAAGAGCCTAGAAAGAGCCTATGTCAGCCAGCCCCAATTCTGTTCCCCAACTGCACGAAAAACTCCGCCTCATGTCCGCATCGGAGATCGAGCGAACGCTTGTCCGGCTGGCGCACGAGATCATCGAAAAAAATAATGGCAGTGAGAATCTGGCACTCGTCGGCATCAAGCGTCGCGGCGTTCCACTGGCCCAGCGGCTCGCTGCGCTGATTGGCGGCATTGAGAAACGGCCGGTGCCGACCGGGACCCTCGACATCAGCTTTTATCGCGACGATCTGACAACGGATGGTCCACGCCCGACTGTGAATGCCGGCGATCTGGGCCTCGATGTAGCCGGTCGCGACCTCATCCTGGTCGA
>CAXTNK010000016.1:3818-10349 GCA_964245665.1 uncultured Acidobacteriaceae bacterium | reverse complement strand
GATCCGGGCTGCGATGGATGCGCTTTTCGACTTTGGCCGCCCGCAGCGCGTCCAACTGCTGGTGCTGATTGATCGCGGGCACCGGGAGCTCCCGATTGAAGCGACCTTCGTCGGCCGCAATGTACCGACAACCTCTCGCGAGATCGTCGAAGTAAAGCTGAAAGAAATTGATAGCGAGGAGCAGGTGCTGCTGGTCGAGCGCGCCGACTCTGTTTAAGAAAACTTCTGCCTGAGCGCGGTCTTCGAGGAATCTCGGAGAACTGCGCGGAAATGTAACGTCCCAATGCCTGCAAAAATCAAGCGGCCCTCCGCGGCCGACGTCCCTGCACCTGCGCCCGAAGGGGCCTTGTTTGCCGAGAGCAATATCACCAGGCAGGCCGTCGCAGTAAACGGCGCAGCCAAGACTGCTACTGCCGGCGCAGTCAATTCGCTGCAAACGCGTGACTTGCCGGCGCGTTCGCTGCTCTCCGTCTCGGAGCTTTCGCTCGAAGACGTCAGCAGTATTCTTGCACTGGCAACTGAACTCGAACAGCAGGACCCCATCAAGCGGGCGCAGAGGCTTTTCAAGCGGCGCGTGGCGCTGCTGTTTTACGAGTCGAGTACGCGCACGCGCACATCGTTTGAGCTTGCCGCGAAAAGTCTGGGTGCTGATACGGCGCTCATCAGTTCCCTGTCGTCCAGTATTGAAAAAGGCGAGAGCCTGAAGGACACCGGCATCACGCTCAAAGCGCTTGGCGCGGAGTGCATCATCCTGCGCCATGCCAATTCCGGCGCTCCTTATCTTTTGGCACGTGAGACGCAGATCCCGGTGCTGAATGCGGGGGATGGCATGCATGAACATCCCTCGCAGGCACTACTCGACCTGCGAACAATTCTGACTGAACGGCTTGGCGTGAAGAAAGCGAATGCAGCAGGGGCCGATACGCTCGACGGCATCACCGTGACGATTGCCGGTGACATTCTGCACAGCCGCGTGGCGCGCTCGAATGCGCTGCTGCTGCCGAAGCTTGGCGCGCGTGTCGTCTTCTGCGGACCCTCGCAGCTGCTGCCCGAACTGGCTGCGCAGATTGGCCCTGGCGTTACCATCGATCGCGACTTCGATCGTGCGCTTTCCTCCACAAATGTCGTGATGATGCTGCGCATTCAGAAAGAACGGATTGCCGGATTGCACCTTGACCTTGAAGACTACACACGCCGCTATCAACTGCATGGCGACCGCCTGCAAAAGCATGCACCCGAGGCGCTGGTCATGCATCCGGGCCCGATGATCCGCGGCCTTGAGATTACCAGTGACGTGGCCGATGGCCCGCAATCCGCAATCGCCGCACAGGTGCGCCATGGCGTCGCCATTCGCATGGCTCTGATTGCCAGGGCGCTGGGTGCCGACTCTGTGGCAAAGAAAGGCCGGGCATGACAGCGCTGCTGATCCGCAACGGAAAACTGATTGATCCTGCGCAGGGCATCGAAGCCGAACGCGACCTGCTGTTCAAGGATGGCCGCGTGCTCGCCATCGAACCACCGGGGAAGTTAAAGACAGCAGCGAAGAACGAAGGCGCTGAAGAACTGGATGCGACGGGCATGATCGTTGCACCTGGCTTGATCGATATCCACGTCCATCTGCGCGAACCAGGCCAGTCGCACAAGGAAACCATTGCCAGCGGTACAGCCGCTGCAGCGGCTGGTGGATTTACCAGCGTCGCAGCGATGCCGAACACTGTGCCGGTAAATGACTCAGTCGAGACCATGCGCTGGATGCTCGCGCCGGAACGTGGCGCTGCCATCCGCGTGTATCCCATCGCAGCCGCCACGCGCGGCAGCATGGGCGAAACGTTGACAGAATTTGCGGCGCTGAAGGCTGCCGGTGCAGTCGCTGTTACAGATGACGGCAAGCCGATCTTGAATGAAGCGATCATGCGGCATGCCCTTCTGACAGCAGCGCGCAGCGGCCTTCCGGTGATCCAGCATGCAGAAGATACGCGACTGACCGGTGGCTGCTCGATGAACGCCGGTGCACTGGCATTCCGGCTTGGCCTGCGTGGCATGTCGATTGAAGCAGAGACCGGCCTGGTCGAGCGCGACATCAAACTGCTGGCTGCGCTCAAAGACAGCCGTGCTCATCTGCATGTAGCGCATCTTTCCACGGCGTCAGCGCTTGACCACGTCCGCAAAGCCCGGCGCAATGGCCTGCATGTGACATGCGAAGTCACGCCGCATCACTTCGCTTTGAATGAAGAAGCAGTCGGCAACTACGATACGAATGCGAAGATGAATCCTCCGCTGCGCAGTGAAAAAGACCGCGAAGCGATGATCGCCGGCCTGCTCGAAGGCACCATCGATTGCATCGCCACAGACCACGCGCCGCACGCCGCGCATGAAAAGGAACAGGAGTTCGAACGCGCGCCCAATGGCATCACCGGCCTGGAAACTGCATTGGGATTGTCGCTCGCCTTTCTGTATCGCAAGCATCGCCTTTCACTGGGACGCGTCATCGCGCTGCTGAGTACGCATCCCGCGCATGTGCTCAACCTGAAGGGTCGAGGCAGCCTGGCGATCGGAAACTTTGCTGATGCGGTGATATTCGATCCCAACAAGGAATGGGTCTTTGACGCGAAGGCATCACGTTCAAAGTCGAAGAACTCGCCTTTCACCGGATGGAAGATGCTCGGCCAGGTGCGCGCGACTGTGAGCGAAGGCAGGATCGTCTACCGCGCTTGAAAACTGCAGCAGAACGATTCAGGCATGAGCACGAACGCGAGAGGCACACGTAGAATAAACGTGGCACTGTTCCTGTCCCGCGGAGATGTTTGTTGAAGCAGTCACGTCGTCTTAAAAGTATTGCGGTCTTTGCAGTCGCAGCCTTGTTCACCATGGCGTTCTCGAAGACGCTTGAGGCGCAGCAGCAGGCGATCATTCTTCCCCCCGGCGATAGCGGCATGGTCGGCTCCGTCTATGTGCCGCTCGATAACTGGGTCTATCCCGCCTTCAGCCGGCTGGAAGCGCTTGGCTATGCCGACACCGCATTCCAGGGCCTGCGGCCGTGGACGCGGCTGACCTGCCTGCACATTCTGCAGGAGACCCAGACAAAGCTCGAGACATCGCCGGACTCACCTGGCAATCGCGAAGCGCGTGAACTTTTCAACACGCTTGCTGAAGAGTTTGAAGGGGACGTAACGACCTACACGCCGCGCGAGGCAAATCTGCATGCCGAGGCCGACCGTGTCTACACGCGCCAGCAATACATGAGCGGCGATCCGGTCAACAACTCTTACCACTTCGGCCAGACGCTGGTGAACGATAACGGTCGTCCATATGAAGGCGGCTACGACACCTACGATGGTTTTCAAGGCCGCGCGGAATACGTGAGAGTCACGCTTGATGTGCGCGGAGAACTTCAACACGCGCCGGGTGCCCCGGCCTACTCGCAGGCAGTGCAGCAATTTTTCTCGCTGACAGATCAGACACCGCTCGCTGCTCCGACGCCTGTTCCGTCGGTAAATGCATTCCGGCTGCTTGATGCGAATCTTTCTTTCAACATTGCTCACCATGAAATCTCTGTCGGCAAGAGCGAAGACTGGTGGGGTCCCGACCAGGGCAGCGCCATGGCCTTCAGCAATAATGCCGAGCCGATTTATGCACTGCGCATCAACCGCACCGAGCCGCTGGACATACCGCTTCTTTCCAAGCTGATCGGGCCTGTCCGCTATGAAGGCATCTTTGGTGAATTGAAGCAGCAGTATCCTCACAATCCCTGGGTGCAGGCGCAGAAGTTCAATTTCAAACCCACGCAGAATCTAGAGTTTGGATTTTCGCGGGTCGTCGTCTTTGCAGGTCAGGGCCATGTGCCGCTCACCTTCGGCTCATTCTGGCACAGCTTCACCAGCTTCCAGAATGTGACGCCGGCAGAGAAAGCATCGCGCAATGATCCGGGCGCCCGCCATTCAAGCTTTGACTTCAGTTATCGTCTGCCATTCGTGCGCAACTGGCTCACTTTGTATAGTGACTCGATTATTCACGACGACGTGTCGCCCATCGATGCACCCCGTCATGCTGCGATTAATCCGGGCCTGTACCTCTCGCATTTTCCGAAGATGCCAAAGCTCGATCTGCGCGCCGAAGGAGTCGACAGCGCTCCGAGTATTCCGGGCCGCTATAAGCTTGGCCAGTACATCTATTGGGAGACACAGTACCGGCAGGTCTACACCAACAAGGGCGACCTGTTCGGCAGCTGGATTGGCCGCGAAGGCAAGGGCGGCCAGGCATGGCTTACCTATTGGCTGACACCGCAGTCTCGAGTGATTGTCGGTTACAGAAATGCGAAGAACACGGCAGACTTTGTTCCCGGCGGCACGACGCAGAATGACTTCAATGGCCAGGCAATCCTGCGCCTGAAAAAGGATCTGGAACTGAATGCTTTCGCGCAGTATGAGCGCTGGAATATTCCCATTCTCATGTCCGGCCCGCAAAACCAGTTCACCGGCTATGTGCAGCTCACCTGGTATCCAAAGCTGGAGTGGCATAACTAAATCTCAGCAGAAAAAAAGGCCCGCAAGCATCGCTCGCGGGCCTTTTACTTTGACTCCTTACGGATGCACGTACTGCTCGATGGCTACAGCGATCACGGCATGGCCAAAGCTGGTCGGATGGTCTTCGTCCCAGAACAGCGTATGGGCCGGGTCTGCGCAGACAACGCCGGTTGCACTCAGGCAAGGATTGAAATCACTACTGAAACCATAATGACTCGAATCTGTTCCAATCGCTGTCGCCAGCGAATAGATATCAGGACTGTAGATATACGTGCCAGCGATGGCGCCTTCGATCGCAAGCTCCTTCGCCAGCACCTGGTTGGCGGTGACGACAGCAGTGTTGTCAAAGGCAGCATTCGCTCGACCAGCAGGAAGAACTCCCACGTCGAACAGGTTGGAGATCAGGAAGTGGTTCGCGCCGGCGTGGCGCAGCAGGATTTCAAGAGCAGCAAGCCCATTGCCAATCTCCGCGCCAAGAACGTCAGGCGAGCCGCCCGTTGCATCCAGAATGTCATTGCCTCCGCCCTCCAGGACATACAGCGCATCGGGGTCGGCCTTGCCACCATGCGCCTCAAGGTAAAGTTTCACCTGCGAGATGACGCTCGGGATCACGCCACCCTGCACCGGCACATTCTGCAAAAGCTCAGCGCCGCCGAACGCATAATCCGTTCCGCCTGACAGTGAAGGCCGCATGGTCATTTTGAAAGTGCCGGCAAGATGGTCGATCCAGATGGGCCCATTGGAAAAGCGACCTTTGTAGTAAGGCGGCGAAGCTGGTTTGACACCGCCGTCGGCCAGGTACAGGTTCCCCACATCACAATAACTGTCGCCGAAAACATACATGGCGTCGTAGTGTTGAGCCGCTTGCGCTGCAACGGCTGCAAGCAGGAAAAAGAACACGATCGAGAAGGCTGCAAGTGGACGGCGGAGACACATCGTAGCTTACCTTTCACTACAGGCATGCGGCCTGAAAGAGGCGCCATGGAAGTGACGCGCTCAGGCAGGAATGTACTCGGGGTGCATGCGTGTGTAAAGCTCAAATTTGCACAACAGTCGCCCGCCTGGTGTTCCCGCGGGCTGCCGCGTGATACAAGGACGGCATATGGAAACAACCATCCGACACCGCATGCTGGAGGCTATGCTTACATCGATTGCATGGACAGGGCTGGTGCTGCAGCTCTACTTATGGCTCCATTCACCGGAGGCAGCCACTCGGTCGCTCGTCAGTATGCTGGGACAGTTCTTCGGCTACTTCACCATCGAGGGCAACCTGTTCGTCGCTGTTCTGATGACGATCGCATGCGCTGGATCAAGGCCTTTATGGCTGCCGGCTGCAGAAGCCGCGGCAGCTGTTTATATTGCAGTCGTCGGCCTGGGGTATTCCCTGCTGCTGCGCAACCTGACAACACTGCATGGGCCGCTGAAGCTGGCCGACTCTCTGCTGCATGATGTGGTTCCGCTGCTATTCGTTCTGTGGTGGATTTTCTTCGCCAGGAAAGCCTGGCAGCCGTGGTGGAATGTCGCACGATTTCTGGTCTGGCCAATCCTGTACTTCACCGGAACGCTCATCGCCGGCGCATATACCGGAATTTACCTGTACCCGTTCGTCAATGCAGCCAGGCTGGGTTATCCGCGCGTGCTTGCGATGTCCTTCGTCTTGCTCATCGTCTTTATTTTGCTGAGTGCGCTGACGATCGCACTCAGCCGCCGATCGCCTCGCCAGCATGCCTTGTGACAAGCTCAGGCGTCCAGCTTTTTTGTCACCAGTTCATTCAGCAATGCAGGATTAGCCTGCCCTTTTGAAGCGCGCATTACCTGGCCCACGAAGAACGCAGCGACCGTTTTCTTGCCGCCTCGGTACTGCTCTACCTGCTTTGAATTCGCAGCAATGACTGCATCGATCAGCTTCTCGATCGCTGCCGGATCGCTGATCTGCTGCGGCTTCTCACCCTCATAGACGGCAGCAAAATCTTCCTTCTTCTCAAACGCCGAATCGAACAGCTGCTAC
>CAXTNK010000016.1:0-3808 GCA_964245665.1 uncultured Acidobacteriaceae bacterium | reverse complement strand
ATGCCATCCATCGTCACGGGTGACTGCTCCAGTTCGAGGCCAAGCGCCTTCAGCCTTCCCATCAATTCACTCTGCACCAGGTTGGCGACGCGCTTGGGACTTTTCGCGCGCTTCGCAGCTGCTTCAAAGCGGTCTGCAAAATCGCGAGTTGCGGTTAGAGTATGCGCATCCTGCTCGGAGATTTCGTACTCGGCCACCATGCGCGCGCGACGGGCCTCGGGCAGCTCAGGCAGGTTAGCGATAATTTCAGCCTTCCATGCAGAGGAGACGATGAGCGGCGGTAAGTCGGGTTCGGGAAAATAACGATAGTCATGCGCCTGCTCCTTCGAGCGCATGGAATAGGTACGGCCCTCACCGGCATTCCACAAACGGCTTTCCTGAATCACTCGTCCGCCGCCTTCGATCACTTCAACCTGGCGCTCAATCTCATACTCGATAGCCGAGCGGATGTAGCGGAAGCTGTTCACGTTTTTCACTTCAGCCTTGGTGCCAAACTTTTCCTGGCCGCGGGGACGAACGCTCACATTTGCATCGCAGCGCAACGATCCTTCTTCCATATTGCAATCGCTGACACCGGTGTACAGCAGGATCTCTTTGAGCCGGGTCAGGTATTCAAAGGCTTCATCGGCAGTGCGGATGTCCGGCTCACTCACAATCTCAACCAGCGGCGTACCGCAGCGGTTCAGGTCAACATAGGTGCGCGTAGACGAATCGCTGAAGCCGTCATGGAGACTTTTCCCTGCATCTTCTTCAAGGTGAAGACGAGTGACACCGATGCGTTTTGTCGCGCCATTCGACGGCACTTCAATGAATCCATGTTCAGCTATCGGCTTATCGAATTGCGAGATCTGGTAGCCCTTGGGCGAGTCAGGATAGAAGTAATTTTTGCGGGAGAAGACGGAATGTTCACGAATTTCGCAATGAATCGCGGTAGCGGCCAGCACGGCAAATTCGACCGCACGCTGGTTGAGCACTGGCAATGCACCCGGTAAGCCCAGGCATACAGGACATATCTGCGTGTTTGGTGCGTTGCCAAAGTGAGTCGAACAACCGCAGAACGCTTTTGACGTAGTCAGCAGCTGTACATGAACCTCAAGACCGATGACAGCCTCATATTTAGCGAGAATCTCGGGAGCGATACTGTTGCTGGTGGCCATACACCTTAATTTTAGTGCACTTGTTTAATCATTGCTCCATTGTCCAGCCTGATCCGCGCCGACTTGTCTTCCCGGCCGAGCGTCAAGGGCACATTTGGCATACTGCGCGAAGTCTGGCCAAATGAATTGTCATCCTGGCCAGTTCGGCGAAGACATTGGTCATCCTGATCGAATTCTTGCTAAACCAATTGTCAGCCTGAATACCTTGACAAGACCGCCCCCACGGCAAGTAACGCCCGCCGCGCAGGCCCCGCCGGGGGCTTGCTAGAATAATCAAAGAATGATTCTCCCCTTTGTTCGCGAGGCGCTCGCGGACCTGGAGCACTCCCCCAGTTTTGAACGTGTGCGAAGGCATCTAACCCTTCGTTCCGGGCGCCGTCGTGTGTCTGGACTTACGGCGACGGGGCGGGCCCTCTACATTCCCTATTTCGCCAAGGCCGCACAGACACCCATTGTGGTACTGGTCGCCGATAACAAGGCTGCCGAAACGCTTGAACAGATGCTGCGCGCCACTGCCGAGCTGACCGGCGCGATCGAGCGCAAACGCATCGTCCGCCTCCCTGCGCATGACGTCCTGCCATTTGAAAATCTTTCGCCCCATCCGGATGTGCTCGAACAGCGAGCGTCTGTGCTGTGGAAGATCGCAACAGCGCGTGTGTCGATTGTGATTGCGCCGATCGAAGCAGCAAGTATGCGCCTGTTCGATCGCCCCTACTACGCAGGGCTGGCACAGATCCTGCGGCGCGGTGAAGAAGTCGACATCGAGATGCTGACAGCGCACCTGCAGAGCATCGGCTACACGCAGATGGACATAGTCGAGATGCCGGGCCAGTTCACGCGGCGCGGCGGCATCCTCGACGTGTATTCGCCGGAGATGGACCGGCCCGTGCGCTTCGATTTCTTCGGCGACGAGATTGAATCCATCCGTAAGTTCGATCCTGAATCGCAGCGCTCGTCGACACCAATGGATGAAGCCCTGCTGCTGCCTCTCACCGAAACACCGGTGTCAGAAAAACTGCTCGCAGCAGTGCACACGCGCCTCAGCGGCAACCGCATGGCCGCGAGCGAAGACGACCCTGCGGCAGTCTCGGCTGCCATTGCGGCGGGCGGCGTTTCCGTTTTTCCAGGCTGGGAATTCTTCGCGCCCGTAGCCGGCGCGAAAGGCACGCTGTTCGACCTTTTCGGCGACCGCGCAAAAAATGTGCAGGTATTTGTTGAAGAGCCCGGCATGTTGAAGAACCAGTCCGAACGCTGGTGGAACAAGGTGGAGCAGCGGCATGAGCGCTCGGGCATAGGCTCGCTCATTGGGCCACAGGATATCTACCTGCCACCATGGGACCTGCTGCCGAAAATCGGGTCATTACCTGGCCTCGATCTCGATCAACTGGGTGCCGTCGACGTGCTTGAAGAAGACACCATGGCGCTCGATGAAGTTGCATTTTCGACGCGTCCGACCATGCGCTTCCATGGATCGATTCCCCAGTTTGTTGAGCATGTGAAATCGCTCTCCGCACAGGATCAGCGCATACTGATCGCCGCGCCGAACCAGGGCGAAGTCGAGCGCATGGCGAATCTTCTGCGCGAATACGGATTGTCATACCGACTGGGCAGCCGCGCTCAGCATGCCGGCAGTGAGAATATCTTCGACGAGACCAGCTACCTGGCCGGCGACCTGCGCACGCCGATCATTCTGCGCACTGCTCTCGCGACTGGCGTCAGCATTCCAGGGCCCGGTATCGTCATCATCGGCGCCAATGACCTGAACGACGATGCAGACATTGCAGCACAGACTGTCGTGCGCAAGCCGAAGTCAAAAACTGCGGCCTTCGTGTCCGACTTCCGCGACCTCGCTGTCGGTGATTACGTCGTACACGTCGAAAACGGCATCGGGCGGTACACCGGCCTGAAAGAGATTGAGCAGGACGGCATCAGCGTTGAGTTCATGGTGCTGGAGTTCGCCGAAAACGCGAAACTCTACGTACCTCTGACGCGACTCGACCTGATCCAGAAATATCGCTCGACCGACGCTGGGCCCGCGCCCGTCCTCAACAAGCTCGGCGGCCAGTCCTGGGCGAAAACAAAAGCGCGCGTTCGCAAAGCCATGGAAGACATGGCTGACGAATTGCTCAAGCTCTATGCTCAGCGTAAGGCCGCGCAGGGGCACGCGTTTTCGCCTGACAATGAATTTCAGCGGGAGTTCGAAGACGCCTTCGATTACAACGAGACAGACGATCAGCTCTCGGCGATTGCCGACATCAAGGCAGACATGGAATCGCGTATGCCGATGGACCGCCTTCTATGCGGCGACGTGGGATACGGCAAGACAGAAGTCGCCATGCGCGCCGCGTTTAAAGCCGTCCAGGATGGCAAGCAGGTTGCTGTTCTGACACCAACAACTGTGCTGAGTTTCCAGCATTTCGAGACCTTCAAAAAACGGTTTGCACAATTCCCAATTAACGTCGATCTGATCTCGCGCTTCCGCACTGCCAAAGAGCAGAAGGAAATTCTCGAACGGCTCGAAGCGGGCAAAATCGATATCCTTATCGGCACGCACCGCCTGCTTTCGAAAGACCTGAAGTTCCAGGATCTAGGCCTGCTGGTAGTCGATGAAGAGCAACGCTTCGGTGTGCGCCATAAGGAACGTCTGAAGC
>CAXTNK010000015.1:69676-75173 GCA_964245665.1 uncultured Acidobacteriaceae bacterium | reverse complement strand
GCATATGGGCAACGCACTGCCTACTTATAGTGAATATGGCGTTGGCTATGCCGTGGAAAAAGCGCCTACCACGACGGGCTGGACGTATCCCGTGTTTGAAGAATTGTGGAACTACGGTTTTCCCCAGGAGATGCGTCACTTTGCCCGGGCAATCCGGGGGCTGGAAGAGCCGCAAGCCACTGGCGAAGATGGACGTGTCGTGCTTGAGGCTGTGTACGCCGCTTATGCCTCTGCAGGAATGGGTCGCAAGGTGAGCCTGCCCTTCGCGCCTACAGCCGAGCGGCCAATTGATGAATGGTTGAACAGGAAGTGACCCAACCAATGAGGGATTACAGATGAACGGCTTTCCCATGCTCGAAAACATCCTGGGCCAGCCAGCATCGCACGCTCGACTTTTCGATTTTCACAGCGCAGAAGGAAGTGCCTCACTGCTGGCATGCGCCAGACATATTCATGAAGCACGCGGACGAGTTATCTTCAGCGGGATGGGTGCTTCATTTTTCGCTGCGATCCCTGCAGTCCGTCGGCTTGAAGAGAATGGCCGCGCCGTTGAGTTGCTCGAGAGCGCCGAGTTGCTGCACTACGGGAGTGCGACACTGCGGAGTGATGACGTGGCTGTCCTGATCTCGCGGTCGGGCGCTTCAGTGGAAGTATTGCGGCTGGCGGAGAAGATGCGCTTGCTCGGCATGACGGTTATCGGTGTGACCAATCTGCCGGATACGCCGCTCCAAGCCTTCGCCCATCTGACGCTGCTGATTGGCGCGCAGGCCGACCAGTTAATTGCCGTGCAGACTTATACGGGCACGGTGCTCACGCTGCTCCTGCTTGCGGAGCAGGTAGCTCACAGCAACAACTCGCGACTGATGGAGCTATGCCGCGCAAGCCTGCCCATGTTAACTCTGTTCATCGAGCAGGCAGAGAGTGCAAGTAAAGGTTGGCGAGGATTCCTGCACGGCAGCGAACCGATCCATTTGCTGGGACGCGGGCCAGCGCTTGCATCCGTCCACGAGGGCGCATTGTTGCTGCAGGAAACAGCAAAGGCTGCGGCTATCCCGATGTCTTCCGGTCAGTTCAGGCATGGGCCCGTGGAAACAGTTTCAAGCGCGTTTCGCGCGATTGTCTTCGGCTCTCCCGCAGCGACGCGCGAGACCGACCATGCGCTGGCAGTCGATCTGGTGCGTATGGGGGCCTCCGTTTGCTGGATTGGCCCGCAGAGTTCAGATGCTTTGCTCACTCATGCAGAACTGATTGCATGGCCGGCGATTGAGCCAGAGCTTGCACCGATCTTTGAGATCGTGCCGCTACAGTTTGCTGCATATCAGCTTGCGCAGTGGCGTGGCATCAATCCCGGAGACTTTCGTTTTGCGTCGGAAATTACTGGGTCTGAATCCGGCTTTCCGCTACTCGAAAGCAGGCTTGCGCATAGTTGAGCGCTTGATTCAGCGTTGCTCAACGACTTCACTGCTAGTGTTTAACTTAGTTGGCCAGGCACTTAGTCTGGCTGCAACTCGACCTGACATGCTTTGAGGTTGACACTCACTGATCGCATTCGTATAAGGAAGCAAACGTTTGCGCTACTATGCAAGCCGGAGAATAAATTGGCGGGACAAGGACCAAGTCGGCGTGAACTGCTACAAGCTCTCGGGCTCGCGGCAGTAGCAAGTTCGTTCACCGGATACAAGCGTTGGAGCTATGCTTTTGCTGAAGACACGATGCAGCATCGTCATCCTGCTTTCGCGCCGAATGCGGTGCACCCTGTCTACCATCCGCAGTACTTTTCTCCGGTTGAATATCAATGCATGGAGGTGCTGTGCGACCTGATCCTGCCGCCTACGCCGGACCCAAAGAGAAGCGCCGGCAAAGGCATCATGCAGCCAGGTGCCAAGCAGGCGGGCGTGGCTGAGTTCATTGACTTCATCGTTTCCGTTGATGTGACCCTGCAGGCACCTTTTCGCAGTGGGCTAGAGTGGCTTCAACGCGCCATTGCTCCATCGCCGTCGTTTGTGAAACTAGCTGTTGCCCAGCAAACGGCATTGCTCGAACGCCTGGCTTACAAGGCAAAGCATCGCGCTGGGGAGCAGGACGGACAACGGTTCTTCCTACTGGCCCGCAAATATACAGTCATGGGCTTTTACACGACGCGCATCGGTCTCGAGACGCTTGATTACCCCGGGTTGATGTTCTATGGCACTTCGCCTGGCTGTACCCATCCCGACAACCCGGAACATGCCGGCCTTGAAGAAGCACGCGGAGGCGCCCGCACATGAACAATTACGACGTCATTGTTATCGGTACGGGTGCCGGTGGTGGCATGGTGATCAAGACTCTGTGCGAAGCGGGGCTTAAAGTATGCGCACTGAATGCGGGGCGACAGGCGGACCCTGCAAAAGATTTTCGCCAGCATAAGCAGCCATACGATCTGAAATTCCGCGGCATGAATTCTCCCGAGCGTCGAGCGATCAGTATCGGTTACATGGATAACGAATACGTGGCGTCTGACGCGTGGGAGCACGACATTGCCTACTCAACTGCTGAAGGGACCAGGTGGACATGGCCGCGATCAAATTTGGTGGGCGGCAAGACCAACTTCTGGGGTCGTTCCGCTGCGCGCATGGCGGAAATCGATTTCAAGGCAGCGAGCCGTGATGGTTACGACGTGGACTGGCCAGTGACCTATTCGGAGATGGCGCCTTACTACACGCGGGTAGAAGAAATGATTGGTGTTGCGAGCACCATTCAAGATAGACCATCCAATCCGGACGGATCGTATCTTCCACCCATACGTTTTCGCTGTCTGGACCACATTGTCGAAGCCGGCGCTAAAAAGTCCGGGATCCCCTATTTGCCGGATCGCATCGCTCAATTGACTGAAGCGCATGCCGGACATCCGGCATGCCACTATTGCGGCAACTGTACGGAAGGCTGTGATGTAGGAGCCTTCTTTTCATCCCCGTATTTTTTCCTGCCGATGGCGCAGGCAACCGGCAATCTCGAACTGCGCACCAATGCGATTGCGCGCGAGATTCTTATGGATGAGGAAGGCCATGCAAAGGGCGTCGCGTACGTAAACCGGATTACGAAGCAGGAAGTGGAAGTGTTCGCAAAAGCTGTTGTGGTGGCGGCTTCGTGCATCAGCACGGCACAAATTTTGCTAAATTCGCGCAGTAATCGATGGCCGACGGGCGTGGCAAACTCGAGTGGCCAGGTAGGGCGCAATCTTTGTGATCACATGTACGGCACGTCCGGTTTTGGATATCTCCCGCAATTACTGGGTCAGCCGAGTTTTCCTGATAATGTAAGTGCGGCGACCGTGGCCTGGCTGCCACGGTGGCAGAACTTGGACGACCCGCGACAGGAAAAATTTATTCGTGGCTATTCGTTTTATCCTGGCGGTGGATGCGATATTTTTCCCAGTTATTACGATGACATCGAGGGATTCGGCGCGAGCTACAAGGCGGAGATCAAACGGCGCTATCCAACGCCGATCAGTTTCACTTTGCAGGCGCCTACCCAGCGGTCCGACAAGAATTTCGTCGACATCGACCCCGAAAAGAAGGATGTCTTCGGGACCCCGCAGGTGCGCGTCCACTTTGAGTGGGATGAGAACACATTGAAAATGTGGGATCATTCGGTTCAGACGTGTCAGGAGCTGTTTCATAACATGGGCGGCGAGTACCAGGGGCATGGCGAACCTGAATCACCCGGCTGGAGTCTGCACGAAACTGGAACCTGCCGCATGGGGAATGATCCAAAGCATTTTGTGACCAACCGATTTGGTCAAACCCATGACGTCGCTAATCTTTATGCGTGCGACGCGAGTGTGTTGCTGAACTGCACGGACAAGACGACAACTCTCTCGTTGCTGGCTTTCGCGCTGCGCACATCGGAATACATCGTGCATCAGTTCAAGACTGGTGTACACTCGCCCGGCCCGGTGAGCTAGGACATGCCAACAACACGCCGCGTTTTCCTGCAATCAGCGCTGATCTGCTTACCCCATGCGGTTTGGGGAGCTTCTCTAACTGACTTTGGTGATCGCCGATCGCGGATTGCTGTGGCCACATATCCGTTTCGGGAGTTCATCGTTGCTCCGAACAATCATGATCGTAAGGCGGCGAGACCCGGTATGGACCTGGTCGCTTTTGCGAAGGAGATTCGCACTCGCTTTAATGTACGTGGCATCGAGCCGCTGCATTCCCACTTTCCATCAACGGAGCGTGAAGCGATCAAGCAGTTGCGCAGAGGCTTCGATGCTGCCGGCGTCTTCACGGCTAATATCCCAGTGGATGAACCGGTGGAACTCTGCAGCCCGGACGAGAGCAAGCGCAAAGCAGGCCAGGCGGCCTATCGCAAGTGGGTGGACATTGCAGTGCTGCTGGGTTCGCCGAGCATTCGCATCTGGCTGCCGAAATGCACTGATGCCCCTGGTGTGACCATGGCATTGCAGGCACTGCAACCCACGCTTGACTATGCAGCTTCACAAAAGATTATCGTCAATCTCGAGAATGACGATCCGGTTTTGTCATCCGACACGCGTATTGTCAAAGCGATCGAGGAGGCGCGAAATCCAATTCTCAAGGCACTCCCTGATTTCGCAAACTCACTCATGGGCGGAGATGAGCGCTTTAATGCGCAGGCGGTGAGGAACATGTTTGCGCATGTCGGGAACATCACGCATGTAAAAGATGCCGAGATCATTGGTGGCAAACGGCGGAGTGTGTCTCTGCCCGAATTGTTCGGCATAGCGAAGGCCGCCGGATTTCGGGGTACCTACTCCATGGAATCAGACTCGAGTGTGGATCCATTTGTAGACACGGCGCACCTGATCGAGCAGACACTTGTGCTCATGTAGCAGTGCGCGTGAGGTAAATAGGAGACGGGCGCAAAATGCCGGGCGGATCGTGCAAGATAGAGCGGTGAAAGCCATTGCTATCCAGGTGCTGGTTGCAGTCGCCGCGGTGGTTCCGTGCCTCCATGCTCAGGAGCCTGCAGCTTTGTTTGCCGCGGGTACGCAGGCGCTCCATGACGGAAATCTGGATCAAGCAGAAACAGACTTCAAGGGCGTTCTTCGGCTTGATCCATCTTCTGCAGCGGCCTATTCCAACCTCGGAGTCATAGCCATGAGAAAGAAGCAATGGACGACGGCGTTGGAACGACTGCACAAAGCGGAGCATCTAGACCCCTCGATGGCAGGCGTTCGGCTGAACGTGGGATTGGTGTACTACCGTATGAATGATTTTCCTGCTGCGGCTAAAGCTTTTTCCTCCCTGCTGGCCAGCGAACCTTCATCGGCGCAGGGGAGGTATCTTTTCGGCCTTTCTTCTTTCTTCTCCGACCAGTATGCAGAGGCTGAGAAAGCCCTGCTGCCTCTGTGGTCGACTTACTCGACGTCGCTGAGTTATCTCTATGTGTTGGGCAGCGTGGCGCATAAGACGGCTGATGTACGAAACGAATCACGCGCGTTTCAGCAGATGGAACTGGTCGGGCAAAGCAGTAC
>CAXTNK010000015.1:64138-69666 GCA_964245665.1 uncultured Acidobacteriaceae bacterium | reverse complement strand
AAGCAGTACAGGGCAAGCTACGGCGGAACTTCATCTTTATGCCGGCAAGGCAGCGCTGAACAAGCAGGATTATGCTGCAGCAGAGCGCGAGTTGAATGCAGCCGTCGCTGTGAATCCGAATCTGCCCATGGCTCACTATTTTCGAGCCGAAGTCCTTAGTTCCGAGTCGAAAGATGATGCTGCGAGAACAGATCTTCTGGCTGAGATTCAGCTCGAACCGAATGTAGCTTACAGCTATGACGCACTTGGTCGTGTGGAGCAGCGGCTGCAGCATCCAGAGGATGCCACTCGTGCCTTTGAACAAGCTCTGAAGCTGGATCCTTCGCTCGGTACAGCTTACGTCGGGCTCGCCCAGCTTGATCGCGATGGGCACCAGTATGACAAAGCTCTGGTCGCGATCGACCACGCGCTGCTACTACAGCCGTCGAGTGCAAGTACACATTATCTGCGCGGTCAGATCCTGGCGCGTTTAAACCGTGGCGCCGAGGCGAAGATAGAATTTACAAGAACGAATGAATTGCTGCAGGCGGTGGGCGAACGTATGAAGCCGGGTGCGATGGATGCTCCGGCGACGACAAGCCACGCAGCAGATGCTCAGTTCACGCAGTCCGCGGCTCAAGAGTGAAACAGATTGATGGTAGTTGATGGTCTATTCATCAAAACTACTGCCTGTCAATCAGTACCCACTGCGAAGCGGAGCACACGGCCGATGACTGGCTTTACGAACTGTTTTCGAATATCGGACGTATGCCTTCGCGCTCCTGCTCATGATGGACTGAGATCACTTAGAGAACTACTGAATTTCCTGCGGGCGCATCCAGCAGATCCTCGATACGGATGGGTAGATTGCGGACGCGGACGCCCGTTGCGTGGTGAACAGCATTGGTGATTGCCGCTGCAATGCCTGCGAGACCGATCTCGCCAACGCCGCGAGCCCCAATCTGGTTCAAGTTGTAATCGGGATAATCGAGGAAGATGACGTCGATCTCAGGGCAATCGGCGTTGACCGCTACAACGTAGTCGGCGAGATTGCTGTTGATCGGCGCGCCGCTACGCTGATCGTACTCGGTAGCCTCAAGCATGGCCATGCCGACACCCATCACCACAGCGCCTTCGATCTGATTGCGGGCCGCCCGAGGGTTGATGATGCGACCAGCATCAATCACCGTGACTACACGACTGACGCGGAGGCGAGCAATTTCAGGCTGCCAGGTGACTTCTGCGAACTGCGCACCGTAGCTGTGCGAGGACATTTTGTCTGTGCCCAGAGTGCCCTGTGACTTGCCTTGCCCGCTGATTGCTTTCACATTGGCCATTCGGATGAGGTCCGCGGTGGCGATGCGCGTGTCCGGCTGATCCTTTACTTGAATGCCGCCATTGGCGAACTCGAGCGTCTTTGCATCCCGGCCGACAAAAGGCGATGCAGCAGTAGCAGTGGCTGCAAGGAGGAGTTGCTGTGTGGCTTTCTGTGCAGCCTGCATGACCGCAGGCGTAACTGAAGCCGTCGCCCACGAACCGCCGCTGATAGGACCAGGGGGCAACGCTGAATCTCCCAGGACTACGTTGATCTTGTCGACGGGAATACCCGTTTCATGCGAGACCATTTGAGCAATGACGGTATAAGTGCCGGTGCCGATATCCTGCGTACCGCACGTGACACGCGCGGTGCCGTCTTGCAGAAGTTCGACAGTTGCTTCGGCCTCCGTGCGCGCTGCGATCCAGGTACAGGCGGCCATGCCCCAGCCGAGTGTCATGCCTTTCTCATTCTTCATGGAGCCGACGGCCGGGTTATAGCGCGACCAGCCAAACTTCTCAGCGCCTGTCGTAAGGCATTCCTTCAGGTGACGGGAAGAGAAGTTCTGGCCCGTGCTTTCGTCCTTCGCTGGCTCGTTCATGAGTCGCAGCTGGACAGGGTCTACTTTGAGCTTGAGGGCGAGTTCGTCCATTGCGCTTTCAAGCGCGTATAATCCGGGAACAGCACCAGGGCCACGCATGGAGGTCGGTGTGCCGATGTTGCGGCGTGCCAGGCTGCCGGTAACGAGGACGTTAGGGCAGGAATAGATAAACCCCGTAGCCTCGCCGCAGCCTTCATCGTAGTCGTCAAGGATGCTGGTGTGGTTGACATAGTTCTGCTCGATGGCAAGTAGATTACCGCTGGCGTTTGCAGCAAGCCTGACCTGTTGATCGATAGCGGGGCGGTGGCCGACGCTCTGGAACATCATGGAGCGGGAGACCACAAGTTTTACCGGACGATTTAAATTGCGCGCACAGGCTGCGGCGAGCGATGCGTGCGGCCATGGCCAGAGTTTTCCACCAAATCCAGAACCTAGAAATCGTGTGATGACCTGGACATTCTCGGACGGCACGCCAAGCTGCGCGGCAAGCACGTCACGAGAGTTTCCAACCGCCTGCGATGTTTCGTAGAGGGTGTATTTACCATCTTTGTAGACAGCGACAGAGGCGTGGAGTTCGATAGGGTTGTGCGTTTCAGCGGGTGTGCTGTAGACAGCATCATGTTTCACGGGAGCAGTGGCGAAGGCGGCCGCAAAATCGCCGCGCTTCGTGACAGACTTTTTATCGCCATTGCTTACTTCACCTAGGAGTTTATCGCTGGTGTTGTGTGGCGTCTTCGCATACGTGACTTTCACTGCTTCGGCGGCAGCGCGTGCCTGCTCAACTGTTTGCGCAACTGCGACGGCGACGTACTGACCGTAGTAGCGCACAGTGGTGTCTTCAAGCGGCGGCCGTCTTTCATCGAGGATCATACTAAAGCCCTGAGCCGGCGGCGTGCGGTAGATAGGGCCGATAGTGCCATGCGTGTAGACAGCGAGGACCCCGGGCATCTTTGCGGCTACTGAGGTGTCGATGCTGCTGATTGTGCCGCTGGCGATTGTGGCAGTGGTAGGCCACGCGAACGCGAGATCGTCGAAGTGATGGTCGGAGGAGTACATAGCCGCGCCCGTAGTCTTGAGCGGACCGTCGATGCGCGACTGCGGCTTGCCGATCACGGAAGAGTCCGTGACATTCGGGGTATCGGGCGCTTGCTGTTGATCTAATATCATCCTTCGCTCCTTACGCCATGGCCTGGGTCAGTGCTGCAGTAAGGCAGCGCTTGGCGAGTTCGGCCTTGAAGCCGTTTTGAGACTGTGGCCGCGCGTTGTGAAGCGCGGCTTCAGCAGCAGCACGAAAGTTTCCGGGAGTTGCAGCCTTCCCCAGAAGAGCGCGCTCTGCTTCACGGCTGCGCCATGGGACAGAGCCGACCCCGCCCAACGCCACGCGGACGAACTCGATGTGCTTGCCATTCGTCTTGATGATGATAGCTGCGGAGACAAGTGCGAATTCGTAGGAGGCGCGGTCGCGAAGCTTGAGGTACAGACTCCTGGCTCCCACAGGAAGCGCCGGGACCGAAATATGCGTAATGAGGTCGCCGGGTTCAAGTACGGTTTCGATTTCGGGTGCATTGCCAGGCAGCGTGTAAAACTCAGCGATAGGGATCGCGCGGTTGCCATTGCGACCTGTGACGTGAATCGTCACCTCCAGTGCGGCGAGCGCCACGTTCTGATCAGATGGGTTGGAGGCGATGCACTTGTCGCTCGTGCCGAGGATGGCCAGCATACGGTTCTGTCCGCCGATAGCCGAGCAGCCTGTGCCTGGCTGCCGTTTGTTGCAGCCAAAAGCAGTGTCCCGGTAGTAGAGGCAACGCGTTTTCTGCAGAAGATTTCCAGCAGTTGAGGCCATGTTGCGGAGTTGCGTGGAGGCTCCTGCGAGGATCGCCTCTGAGAGAACGGGATACCTTTCCTTCACTACATGATGGTGCGCGACCTCGCTGTTACGTGCCAGTGCGCCAATCTTCAGGCCACCTGTTTTCTCCAGTTCAATTTTGTCTAAGGGCAATCCATTAATGTCGACCAGTTGACGCGGCGTCTCGACGTTTAGCTTCATGTAATCAACGAGATTGGTACCACCGGCAATGAAGCGGACCTGCGCGCCTTGCTGAGCCGTTTGCGATGAGGCCTGCGCCTGGATGGCGTCCGAGACATTACTGGGCGTGATGAGTTCGAAAGTCTGCATTGGAATGCTCCTAAACGGTGGCTTTGCCGCGGCAGCTTTGTACGGCGGCGACGATGTTAGGGTAGGCGCCGCAGCGGCAGATATTGCCGCTTAGAGCTTCCTTGACTTCGTGGTCTTCAGGACCCCAGGGCTCCTTCATCATGGCGACCGCCGACATGATCTGGCCGGAGGTGCAGTAGCCGCATTGATAGCCATCATGCTCAACGAAGGCAGCCTGCATGGGATGCATGTGGTCGGGTGAACCGAGGCCTTCGATCGTCGTGATCTCTTTACCCTGCTGCATGCTGGCGAAGAGGAGGCAGCTATTCGCGCGCTGGCCGTTCACATGAATCGTGCATGCGCCGCACTGGCCATGGTCGCAACCCTTTTTTGTGCCAGTCAGGTACAGGGTTTCGCGCAGGGTGTCGAGCACGGTCGCGCGGGGATCAATCTGGACCTGATGCGCCTCACCGTTGACCTTGAGCGTGATGGACACAGTGCCGGGAATAGCTTTGATCGCTGGTGTAACCACCTGGTTCTGACCGCTCGCAGCCTCTGCGATCGGCGCAGCGACGGCCGCCGCGGCTGCGCCGATACCGGCTATTCCAGCGCGTGAAAGAAACGAACGGCGTGTAAGTTTCTCCAGAGAAGTAAGCGGTTGCTCGTTGTCTTGTTTGGACATCTGCAGACCTCCTTGAGCCTGATGGTACATCGGTTTGAGATCTCAGCATTTCATCCCGGCTTTAGCAACTCTAACCTGTCAGCCTCAACACTTGTACATCGCGAAGTGGAGGGCGGGTCATCCGGCTCCCCATGGCGGAAGCTTGATTGGGGCTCTCCAGACCGGAGCGCCGGTGGAGCGGAGGCGAATCCGGTAGATTTTTTCGCCGCTCGTAACGTAGAGTGTCTGAAAGTCAGGTCCGCCAAAGCAGAGGCTCGTTGCCGGTGCACCGCCCGGCAGTGGCAGGATTGCTGTGACGCGGCCATTCCGGTCCATGACCTGGACTCCCGCATACGTCGCGATATAGGGCCGTCCGTCCGTGTCGCTCCAGGCGTTGAACGCTCCGCTGCCATCTGCCCAAGAGGGCACATGCAGGTCATAGAAGGGTACGGCCGAGTCCAGCGAGCCATCCTTCTGCACGCGAAAGCTCATGGCATAGTGGGAGTGACTCTGCGTTACCAGCAGCCACAGTTTGTCCGGCGACAGCGTTAGACCTGAGGCGCCCGTCAGACCGCTTGCAAGCAACTGTTTCTGGCCGCTCTCGCGAACACGCCAGATCTCGCCTCCGCCTTCTCGCTCCTCCGTGGTGACATAAAGATCATCATTGTCCGAAGCGACTACGGCTGTAGCATCGAGTCCAGAGACGACGACCCGCGGACTCTGCTGATCCAACCCGGTTGTCAGGATTTCGCGCCGCTTGTGATCCGCCACAAAGAACTGGCCTTTCGGTCCAGCTGCGATGGCCACCGGATCGCCT
>CAXTNK010000015.1:58020-64128 GCA_964245665.1 uncultured Acidobacteriaceae bacterium | reverse complement strand
CGGGAGCGGTTGCCGCAAGCGCGTCCATTTTCTGCGACGCAGCAACCCAGCGATACACTTGCCCGTCATTACCAGCTGTGATCGCGTCTCCCGGGCAGATCTCGCCGGCGACCTGCCACTCCGCTTTGCTGTCAAGGATCGCCTTCAGGACAAGGTTATTGGATACACCTGTCTGCACTGGAGCAGGCCAGTCCCGCCAAAGCCATCGCAGGGCATCCGGAAACACGGCGGCGGCTTGCTCTCCATTGTGCGCACCGGTGCCCCAGGAATGCCGCACGTCATAACCCGCATAGGTGAGCGCGCGTTCCATGGTCTGGTTGGACATCCACCAGTCGCCCATCTCCGTTCCACCTGGCCACTGATCATTTGATCCATCCTGCATGAAGATACGAATCGGTTTTGACGCCGTTTTGCGAACCTCGACGTAGTAGCTTTCGCCGCCCCGCATGCCCACGAACGTTCCGATCGCTGTGAAGACTCTTCGAAATTCTTCCGGGTGTTGCCAAGCCACGGTGAAGGCGCCGATCCCGCCCGTGCTGGCGCCCCCAATCATCCGGTCGTTCGGGTTTGCAGAGAGAACGAGCTTTCGTCCATCTCGCGTCGAATGACGCTCCACCTCTGGAAGAACCTCTTCGATGAGGAAGCGCGCCAGTTTATCGTTCCGGCTGTCGAACTCGTAGCTCCGGTCAAATCGAGGGTTGGTGCTTCCATCGGCCGAGTTCACAATCCCGGGTGACACGCCGATGCCTATAGTGATGGGCATCTGATGGGCTGCGATCAGGTTGTCAAACACAGTCGGCGCGTTGAACCCAAGCCCGTCCAGACCAACGTAGACACAGGCGGCCTTATCAGGCTTGTATTGCGCCGGAACATACACGTCGAGCGTCCGGTGACTCTCAGGGAAGATGCCGGAGCGAGCGAGATCGAGGTGAAGTATCTCACCATGCGGCACTTCGGGGTGCGAAAAGGAATCGGAGGTCAAAGGATAGGCACTCGCCAATGCGGGATGGTCCTGCTGTGACCTCAGCGAGGAAGGCACGATCAACAGTATCGATGCGGCGACAGGGATGATCCAACGTATGACGGTGGGCGAGGAAAGCTTTCTGATCATGGCAACGTCAGCAATCCTAAACTGAGTGGTTGCGGCATTACGAGCAGAAACCCGATTCGTGTAGTCGGACTACGACTGATACAAGCCCTCGTGGAGCGTCTTGATGGTCTTGTAGCAGTCACAAGCGATCGCCTCCAGTCCCCTACGATTCAGGATGTGGATATGGCCGCGCCGGTACTCTATGAGCCTTTCTCTTTGCAGCTCTCCAGCAGCTGCAACAATGGTCACGCGCTTTGTGCCCAGAATTTCGCTCAGGACTTCCTGGGTGATGTCGATGGTCGGCGATTCGGTCAGAAGCTGTGCGTGCAGGAGCCAGCGCGTCAATCGCTGCGACGCTCCGTGGATGCGATGGCAACCTGCCAACTGGCTCAAGCTGTGTGTTTGCGCCTGCACAAGTTCCAGCACGCGCGTATGCACATCGTCATCCTGATGAAATGTCTTCTCCAGGTGTTCGAACGGGATTCGGACAGCAGATCCAGCAATCTGCATGCGGCAATGCGTAGGTCCATCGTTCGGACCGATGAGGTGCAAGCTGCCGATAAATCCTTCGCGTCCCACCGCCGCAATCTCCGCCGCCAATCCTACTGTCGTGACTGCCAGGATTGAGGCCAGGCCCGAAGTGAGAAAGAGTGCGTGAGAGGGCCGACTTTGCGGCTCGTGAAGAATCGTCTTCGCAGCAAGCAGCACTTCGGACGATGACGCAAGGAGCCGCTTTCGACTTTTCTGTGAGATCGCTGCGAGCAATCGATTTCGATGTGGTTTTGTCTGAGACATGGATCCCCTAAGGCAACCGAAAACTTGCTTGTTCAGTAAAGCAGAGGCAGGTTGCTAGATCTTCCTGGGTGTTAGATGTCTGCCGGCACAGAAAGTGTGCAGTGCAGATGAGCCCGAGACTTGAAAGTACCACCTTTCTTATGTCAAATATTTAACATAAGGGTACAACTCGGACGCTCCGGTTGGCACCCTATCTAGTACGCAAACGCTGCAGGTATCGACCCGAACGCGAACTGCGTATGTCAACAGCTAACCACGTGTATTGAATTAGGTGATGCTGCCGCCCTCACCATCTATCGTCGCTCACTGAGTCATCAGTTCCGCGGTTCGGTCACGCGCTGGCGGTCAAAAACGTGATTGGTAATCACTCTCATCTCTCTAAAGGAAAAGGAAAAATATGTTTATTTTGTGGTGGATTATCGTCGGACTTATCGCCGGATTCCTGACCGGTAAGCTCATGAAGGGCAGCGGCTTTGGGCCCATTATGGATATTGTCGTCGGAATTGTAGGCGCCATAATTGGTGGCTTTATCATGCGGTCGCTTGGTTTCGCAGATCAGGGCGGACTTCTATATACGATCCTTGTTGCCGTGCTCGGCGCGGTACTGCTCACCCTCGTTCTGCGATTAGTGACGCGGAAGGCCTGAAGGTACTACCTGCGCTAATTAGGTCGTGCAGCATTACGAAATTAACTACATAAGACGAGGTCGCAATGCTCATAAAAAAATACAGCTTCTTTGTAGCCTTTGCTCCTGTAAGCGTCATTCTGCTTTCCTTTGGCTTGACGCTTCCGAGCCTGGCACAATCGCAGGCATCCCCTGATAACTCCGGAAACAACAGTGTCCAGAACCATTCGCAGACTGCTGATCAGCAGCACAACAATGTCTCGGACCGGCAGTTGACCGCGAAGATTCGCCGCTCGGTTGTGGCGGACAAGTCTCTCTCCACCTATGGACACAACGTGAAGATTATTGTGGCCGGCGGCGCCGTCACCCTTAAGGGTCCGGTTCATTCCGAAGATGAGAAACAGAAGATTGCTGCAGAAGCAGCCGCGGTTGTAGGTGAAGGCAAAGTCACGAACCAGATCACCGTCAAGCAATAAATCCAGGCGAACTACAACTAAGTACAAGGAGAGAGCATTATGGCAGGTAAGAACACCGCAGCATTCGGCATTTTCCCTTCGCGCAACGCAGCAGAGATCGCGGTCGACAAGCTCCACGCAGAAGGCTTTTCACACGATGACGTTTCTGTGCTGATGGCCGACAAGCAGGGTTCAAAAGATTTCGCAAACGAGAAGAACACAAAAGCTCCGGAAGGCACCACGGCTGGTGTCCTTGGCGGAGGAACTATCGGCGGTACGCTTGGACTCCTTGCTGGTCTCGGTGCGCTGGCAATTCCTGGTGTAGGTCCACTCATCGCTGCTGGGCCAATTATGGGAGCTCTTGCCGGCTTGGGGATCGGCGGTGCAGTCGGAGGACTCGTCGGAGCCCTCGTCGGCATGGGCATTCCCGAGTACGAAGCCAAGCGTTATGAAGGGCGCGTGAACGACGGGGGTATCCTGGTTTCGGTTCATTGCGAAAGCTCTGAAGAGATCAGCCGGGCCAAGGACGTCCTCAAAGCAGCTGGGGGAGAGGACATCGCTTCATCCGGAGAGAAGGCAGTAAGCAGCCATACCTCGAACGCTTCAGAAGTCGTCGAACATACGACGGCGACCCGCACCCCCACAAGAACCTACTAACGTTGTAAGTGAGTGAGGCTGCTTTGCGGCGGCCTCACGACACTTGTTCCGAACATACAGCCTTTGCTGATTACCACAAGCTAAACTGCTCCAGAGAATGATGGAACTTTATCTTGGTACTGCATATGTCGACCGAGGCAAGCTCCAATGGTCGTTCATAATATCTGGGGCAGCGGCATGGCTATCGATGCGCACCAGGCGCGCCAAATGATTCGCGAGTCGGCCGAACTCGATTTCGAGATGTTTCATCTCGACTCAGGCTGGTGCCGCGGTCTTACTACAACCAGTTGGCGAGTTCGCCCGTCCGGCCGCCAAAACCTGGGGCAACCTTGGCTGCGATTCTCGCTGGGTCCGCGCCTGTTCAACGTCGATTCATCACTGGCGAAGAACTTCAGCCTGTATAAAGGCGTCATGCTGGAGATGATCGTGCAGACCTACAACCTCTTCAACCACGTCAACTGTGGTCAACCCAACACCTGCATCGACTGCCTCACGCCCAATACCGGCCTGATCCAGGGCACTGTCTCTGCACAGGATGGCACCTCGATGCGCCATCTCAAGTTCGGGGCCCGCATCCAGTTCTAAAATCATCCTGCCGCTGTCTTTTCCTCGAGGAATGCGCCACAAAATGCATCCTTCTTTTATGCTGCGAATCCGCCCGCAAACACCCTGTAACGGAGCCCCGGTGACCCTTCGCCGCTCGAACTGGTTCCTCCTGTTGCTCGCGATCGCAGTCTGCTTCGCCACGCGCGCACAGACAGTCACCTTCCTGCCGCACCAGAACATCAGCACTACGGACACGACGCGTTTCGTCGCCGCCCACGGCCGCCGCTCCGTCATGATGGGCTACCCGCGTCAGGGTCTGGAAGTGTGGGCTTACCCTCTCCAGCTCATCAGCAACTACCGCATCGGCTTCCTGGACAACGGTGCATCGAGTGAAGCCGATGCTGCACCGCTTCTCCGACGGCTGGTCTACGCGCCCGATTCCGTTACCCGCATCTACGCCGGCCCCGACTACGTCGTGCGCGAGAAGATCTTCGTACCGCTCGATCAGCCTGCCGCCATCGTCACCTACCAGGTCGACGCCGAGCATCCCCTCGACATCGTCATCCACTTCAATCCGAGCCTGAATCTCATGTGGCCCGGTTCCGTCGGCGGTCAGTACACGCAATGGGACTCCGCATCCGGCAGCTACGTCATCGGTCAATCCGGCGGCACAGCAGGCAGTCTCTCCGCCGTGATTGGGTCGCCGGAAACCATCGCCCACGATCCCACCGTCAACAGCACCTTCGATACCGGCCAACACTACGCGTTCACCCTCCATCCTCACGCATCCGACGACAAGTCAGGCCCTCCGAGTGCAAGCGTCTACATAGCTCAGCTGGCATCAGGAGAGTCTGCCGCCTCTGCGCTCCACAAACTTGTCGCCGGAATCCCCGGCTTTCAAGCCGAGGCAACTGCTCACTATGCCGACCTCGAGACCGAAGGTGTGCGCCTTCAAACCCCCGACGAGCAAGTCAACTCCGCCTTTGCCTGGGCCGAAATCGCTCTCGATCAGGCCTGGGTCTGCAACCCCCAGCTTGGCTGCGGCATTGTGGCCGGTTATGGTCCTTCCCGTTCCGGACGGCGCCCACAATATGACTGGTTCTTTGGAGGAGATGGTCTCATCGCCACTAATGCCCTTATCTCCGCGGCGGATTACAAGCGCGCCCGCGATGAGCTTGCATTCATCATCAAGTACCAGGACGCCAAAACCGGCATGGTCTGGCATGAACTCTCGCAAAGCGCCGGCTATATCGACTGGTCAAAATATCCCTACATGTTCGTTCACGTCGATATCACCTTCGATTACCTGAAGACGATCGCGCGCTACGTGGCCGCCAGCGGGGACACGCAATTCCTTCGTGATCACTGGACCTCCATCAGCAATGCGTATCACTACTGTGAATCCGTCGTCGATCCGAAAGACCACTTTCCCCACATCCCCTCTGGTAAGGAAGGTGGGGATGAACAACATCGCCCTGCGGACGACCTGGGCCTTTCGGCCAGCTGGGTCGCCGCCGCCCGCAGCTACGCGCAACTTGCCGCCACTGCCGGCCACGCGCAGGAGGCCGCAGAAGCTGCTCATCAAGCCGATCTGGCACAGGCTTCCGTCGGCGACCATTACTGGAACACGAAGGAGAATTTCTGGCTTGACGGCCACAGCAATGACGGAGCGCCTATCTTTTCCCGGCGCAGCGGCTTCGGCGAAGCCATCGATCAGCACGTCTTCTCTTCATCGCAGATCGACTCACTTCTTGATCAGATTGCTTCGGCAAAATTCCAATCCGACTGGGGCGTTCGAGGAGCAGCACCCGCCACTTCGTCCTACAACGCATGGTCCTACAGCACTGCCAGTACCACCGCTCCCCAGACCGATTATCTCGCAGACACGTACTGGCAAAACCATTGTCCTGACATCGCCCTCGCCATGTGGCGCGCCATCC
>CAXTNK010000015.1:44784-58010 GCA_964245665.1 uncultured Acidobacteriaceae bacterium | reverse complement strand
GAACTGGCTTGATTCTCCAGGCCATATCCCGGAACTCCTCGCCGGCAACTACTACATCGAACAGACTGAATCCGTTCCCGAACAGACCTGGTGCTCCGCTGCCTTCCTCGACTCCACCATCCGCGGACTTCTCGGCATTGAGACGCGCGGTGCGGAGAATGCCATCAATTTTCAGCCCCATCTGCCCATCGAATGGGACCACGTCTCCGTCGACAATCTGAAGCTGCCCCACTCCACCATCGGCTTCGATGTTCACCAGGACAGCAGCAGCGTCGCTCTCGACATTCACAACAAGGGCGAACTCGCAGCCATCGTCTTTACTCCGCTCATTCCCCTCGGCGCGCGCATCACTACCGCACAGTGCGATGATCATTCCGCCACTGCAGCACTCGAGGAGCACGAACAGGATGAGTACGCCAGCCTCAGAATCAAGGCGCCTGCTGGCAACAGCCATTGCGACATTCATTACAGTGGCGGAGTTGGACTGATGATTCCATCAACCAATCCTCAATATGGCGATCCGAGCACCAGCATGAAACTCACGGGCCTTCATCTCGATGGCCGCCGCCTGTTCATCGATTTCGATGTGAACAGTGCTGTTTCGAACCACTTCCGCATTCGCACACCATGGAAGGTAAGCAGTATCGAAGGCGCCCGCGTCATCTCGTCCGCATCCGGCCGCTCCGCGCCCGACATCTCTGAAATCGAGATCACTTCACCTGTCGAGGCGAGCGATCGATATGAGAAGGCCCACCTCGTCATTCACTTCTCCCCAAATTGATCGGCCGTACGGGCGACTGAAGCTATTGGCCTGTACCCAATCACAAGAACCCGTAATCGCAAAAATGATCCGCAGACGGTACGAGCAGCGGGGTATCGCCACAACGATAGTGTCTGAATCTCCGATTTTGTTAGGGATTGCCCTCCGGGACCTTACTCCCACCCTCTGCATGCACTCGCCCCTTATGCACGCTTCGCGGGATCCAGGCCCTTGGCGTTATCCGCACCCGGATGCCGGAACTGATTCCGTAAGGGCTGAATGAACCAAAAGGGAATTGCGGCCAGTGCTGGTATTCATAGTCAACTGCCCGAAGGGTGATCTGACGGTTCAGCCGAATATCCAGTCCAGCGCCGGGCGCATAGTCCAGGAAGGAACCGTGCGCATACCCGAAAGGCAGGGTGATCCTGCCCATGCCGGCAAGAAACTTTGCATAGGGCTCCATCCGATGCCGGTTCAGAATAACCACGCGGATGCCCCCGATATAGTTCGTTTCGTTGACGTCTTCCGAGGTGTGATAACGCAGGAACCGCGCCTCTCCTTCCAGCCCTATACGCCATTGGGGATGCACGTCGGCATAGATCAGGGCGCCGGCGATATCCCTCTGTCCATAGACTGATTGAAAGCCGGATACGCCCGCGCCAACTGCCACGTAGGCACCCGGTCCCACGGCGGCCGGCACCACCTGGGCCGCGGCGGTCTTCCATCCGGAAAAGAGCACAGTGGTTAGAGAGGCCACCAGCAGAGCCGCGCCAGGGAACCTCACTGCGTCACGACCAGGGTAATGGTCTGCGTTTCAGTGATGCCCGAGCCCTGGCCGGTCCCAACGACCTTGATGGTATACGTGCCTGCTGCTGTTCCGTTCGTGTTGAGGCCGCCGCAGCCTGAGACACCCATGGCAAACGCGATCGCCGCCGCGAACATACACAGCATTCCAAGCCTCTGCCGGAAAGCCCGGCTTTTCCTGCCGCCGATCAGTCCTAGCAGTAGTCCGAACGGCAGGCAGCACAGCAGCGTGCCGCGGCTGCCAGGTGTGCCTTTAGAAAGGGATGCCGTACCCGTGCCCGCGCCGAGTGGATCACCTGTGTCCACGACGAGGGAGGCGCTCGCCGTCCCGTCTGCGGAGAGTTTCAGCTGCGACGGTGTAAAGGTGCAGGTGCCGTCCTCGGGTAGACCGAGGCAGCCCAGGGCAATAGTGTCCGTAAATCCCTTCACCGACCCGATGTTTACCTGGATGGTGGCGTGCTGATGCGAAACCAGCGCGATGGAGGGCGTAGTGACGGCCAGCGTGAACTGCGGCGCGGTACCCGCTGTAATCATGGTCGTGGCCGACTGCGAGGCCGCGTAGTTCGCATCGCCCGCATAGCTCGCAATCACCGGCGCTGTGGGTTGAGAGAAGAGCACCGTGATGGTCGCGACGCCGCCCGCCGAGAGAGGGGCCTGGCCCAGGGTCAGGTTGCCACTGGTGAAAGTGACGGTGCCTCCAGGCGGTACCGAGCCCTGGCCTTCGATGACTGCAATCAGGGTTACCTGCTGTGGATTCGTCAGATCTGTCGCCGAGCCGGATACAGTGGTCGATGTCGGACGCAGCTGAACGGTTTCGTTGTAGACCGTGGAGATGGTGGAGAAGTTGGAACCATCTCCGGGATAGCTTGCCGTGATGCTATGGCTGCCGGCGCTCATGTCGGGCATGGTCAGAGTAGCGTGGCCGGTCGCGTCGAGGCTGGCAGTTCCGATGGCTGCGTCTCCATCGGTGAAGCTGATAACGCCGGTCGCGGGCGCCGCGCCGGCATTCCTGATGGCGGCGGTAAAGCGGATGCTGCTCAGCGTGGGCGATGGATTAGTGTTTGCAGCTACGGCCAGGGTGGTCGTCTGCTTGACCGAGAGCGATAGAGGCGTCGAAGCCGACGGGTCTGCCTTGCCGTCTCCTGCGTAGGTCGCGACGATGGTGTGCGCGCCGGGCGCGAGTGTGGAAAGCGTCAACTCGGCAACGCCCGAACTATTCAATGGGGCGGAGCCGATTGCCTTTCCGCCGTCGGTGAAGGTCACCCTGCCCGTCGCGGTCCCGCCGTTGCTGGTAACCGACGCTGTAAGCCTGAGTGGCTGTCCATAGACTGACGGGTTGGCAGAGGCGGCAATCGTCATCCGGGTATTTGCATTCGTGACTGTCTGAATCAGTTGTGCCGATACGGTCGAAAAATTCCGGTCACCACCATAGTTGACGGTAACGATGTGTGATCCTACCGCCAGCGCACTACTGGTCAGAACGGCCGCGCCTCCGCTGTTCAGCGGCACAGTCCCGAGCAGCGCGCCATTGTCGCGGAAGGTGGCTGTTCCGGTAGGGATGAAGCTGCCGCCGGGGCCGACCTGGGCGGTAAAGGTGACTTCCTGGCCGCTGGCTGAAGGATTGTTGTTTGAGGTCAGATTGATGGTGGCGCTTTGCACGACCAGTTCAGTCAGCGGCGTCGAAGTCGACCCGGCATGGTTGGTATCGCCGCTGTACACAGCGGTCAGCGCATGTGATCCAATTGTCAGGCCGGTGGGTGAAAGGGTGGCTCTTCCGTTGCTGTTGAGCGCGGCATTTCCGAGCAGTGCCGGGCCGTCGAAAAAGCTTACCTGGCCCGCGGCATCCGGGCTGTCACTGGTTATCTGCGCTGTGAGGGTCAGTGCGCCGCCGGCCGTGAGCGGATTGGCGCTTGCAGAAAGCGCCGTGGCGGTCGGTGCCTGTCTAATGGTGACGCTCACCGTGCTGGAGGTTGCGCTGCTGTTATTGCCGTCGCCGGAATAGATCGCTGTCAAACCATGCGTGCCGATAGCCAGCGTAGTGATCGAGAACGAAAAGTTTCCCGATTCTGTGACAGACACATTCCCAACGGTCCTGCCGCCGTCGAGCAACTGGAGCGTACCGGTCGGCCCTACCCCGGGTGTCGTAAGATTGGCGACGAAGGAAGCGGGTGTACCCGCATCCACGATCGTTGTCGGTCCGCTCAGAGTCAGTACCGGCTGTGCCAGCAGCACGGTCACTGCAACTGCAGCGGAAGGCGAAGGCCCGTAGTTGCCGTCACCGCTGTAGGTTGCCGTGATGCTGTGGGGGCCGCGAGCGAGCGTGGTGATCGAGAGGGTTGCCGTGCCGACTGCACTCAGACGCATTGACCCGATGACCGTCGTCCCATCACGGAAGATCATCTGACCAGTCGGGGTTCCGGTCGTACTTGTAACCACTGCCGTAAAGACAGCCGGCTTGCCCATCAGCGAGGTCGCGGAGGCAGAGGTAAGCACTGTCTGCGTGCCGGTTTCCTGCACCGTCTGACTGAGCGGCGAAGAGGTGCTCGCACCATAATTTGTATTGCCGCTGAAACGCGCCGACAGTGCGTGCGACCCGACACTCAGCGTCGAAGTGGCCAGTGTCGCCTGGCCGTTCGCGTTGATCAACACCGGGCCGGCCCCGATCAAGGTCGATCCGTCATAAAAGGTCACGCTGCCGGTGAGCGCGCCGTATGCCGTGGCACCCGGCGCAAGCGCCACCGCCGCCGTGATGTGCAGAGTCGCGCCGGCGCTGAGAGGATTGGCGTCCGTGCCGAGCGTGGTGACGGTCCCGATCTGCTCGATCGTCTCTGTCATTTGAGCTGAGGTGCTCACGGAGTCGTCCGTGTCTCCGCTGTAAATCGCAACCAGGCTCTGTGGGCCGGGCGGCAGGGTGCTGATCGTGATCGAGCTCGTTCCACTGGTGAGTGGTTGCGAGCCCACGTTTGTGTTGGTCGTTACATCCCTGAAGGTGACATACCCTGTAAGGGTCGGTCCGTTGTTATTGGTGACGGTTGCGGTCAGCGTCACCGGTGTGCCGACCGCGGCGTTACTGGTGCTCAGCGCCAGTACGGTGGAGGTCGACGCCTGGACGATCTGTTCGCTTACAGTGCTGGACGCGGCAGGTACGTTGGCGCTGTCCCCGGCATACTGGGCATACAGGGTGTTGACGCCTAGCGGCAGGTTCGGCGTGCTCCACTGGGCTGTGCCGGACGCGTTGAACGTCTGGGTAAAGAGTGCTGTTCCATTGTCATAGAAAGTTACGCTTCCCGTCGGCGTGCCGGTCGCGTCTGCTGCGGTCAGCGTCAGGGTCACATTACTCGCTACTGTAGCCGTTGGAGATGGCGAGACGGAGAAGGCCAGGGCTGCCTGCTGTTTAATGACCTCGACAAAAGGCGAAGACATACTCGATGCATTGTTCTCGTCGCCTGAGTAGTTTGCCTTAAAGGTGTGCGATCCAAGCGAAAGCGCCGATATCGTGCAGGTGGCTACGCCGTTGGTATTGATCGGGACGGATGTGCACCAGTTGGTGTTGCCTTCCGAAAAGGTCACGGCTCCCGTGCGACCCGTATCGTCACTGCTCACGGTCGCAGTCAGCGTAACCGGCTGTGACAGCAGCCCGGGGTTAGGAGTGCCTGTGAGCGCGACTGTTGTCACATCCACGCTCAGCACCTGGCCATCGAGGTTGTCTACCGGCAGCACATGCGGCGCATTCGACGGCCAGCTGATGGAGCCCGAAATCAGGTTCCCCACCTGGGTGGGTGCAAACTCTATGCCCATCGTGCAGGAAGCGGCGGGCGCCATGGACGTCTGACCACAGGTGGTGGTCGACGGATCGAGGGCAGCCTGGTCAAGAACCGGCGTGCTGAGGGTAAGAGGCAGGTTGCCCTGGTTGTACATTGACTCAATGACCGGCGCCGAGGTTTTCCCTACTTTCATCGTCGGGTATTGCGGAAGTGTCAACAGGGAGCCGCTGACCTCGCGAACGCGATTGTGAAAGGTGTCGGAGAGCCAGATATTGCCGGTCGGATCAAAGAAGAGTCCGTATGGACCGTACAGGCTTGCCTGGTTGGACGGGGACCCATCTCCTGCAAACTGCTCGCTGTCGATCCCGATCACTGTCTGGATGGTGAGGTCGGTGGAATTGAGGATGAGACGAATACGGTTGTTGCCAGAATCGGCGACAAACAGGTCGCCCGCCGGGTCAAAGGCAACGGCTGCCGGCGAGTTCAACTGGGCCTGCTGCGGCAGACCGCCGTCGCCGCCGAAATTCCGGTCACCTGTGCCGGCAAGGGTCGAAATGATGTTTTGCGTGTTGACCAGTCGAACGCGCTGATTTTCGAGATCGGCGATGGCAATGACGCCGTCCGAGCGCACTGCAACTCCGTAGGGATCATTGAGCCATGCTGACGTGGCGAAGCCTTCGCCGTTATAGCCGGCCATACCAGTGCCGGCCACGGTCCAAATTTTGTTGGAAGTGATGTTGACCAGGCGGACGGCATTGTTGCCGCTGTCCGCAATGACCAGGTCGCCCCCCGGTGTCAGAGCCAGACCGCGTGGATTTGCCAGCAGGGCACTGGTGGCTGGGCCGTTATCACCGGAGTAGCCGGTAGCGTTGATCTGGCCGGCGAAGGTGTTGATGAGTCCGGTATTTCCGTTGACCACGCGGATGACGTTATTTCCGCTGTCTGCGATATACAGATTGCCGGCGCCATCGATAGCGATGCCCGTGGGCCCGTTAAGCTCTGCTTCCGCCGCTGGTACACCCTCACCGTAGGACCCGGAATTCCCGTTGCCAGCCACAGTCGAAATAAGCCCGGTGGTGGCGTCCACCCGGCGCACGCGATTGTTGTCCGAATCACAGAGAAAGAGATCGCCGGCTGCATCTACGGCGAGTCCGGAAGGCAGAAAGATAGGTGCAGCCGTCGCAGCCACCCCGTCCCCCCGGTAAATCCACTGACCGTCGCCGGCGACTGTATTGATGGTGCCCGGAACGAGCACGGGGAGGCTACCCTGCGCGACCCCGCTCACCGGCGCGCTCGCCAGTACCTGGCTGCCGGATAGAGCCAGTACCGCGCCCTGTCTTGAGCCGGGATAGCGGGGCGCGAATGCCACGCTGAGGGTGCAGGTCTGGCCAACAATCAGACTCGGGTTTAAACCGCAGGTACCTTCCGAGACAATGGAAAAATCCAGGTTCGGTGAACCACCGGTGAGCGCCTCCAGCGAATTGATTGTTCCGCTGGCCTGCGCGGTAAGTGTCACCGTGACGGGCTGGGCAGTGGATCCCACGGGAGTGCTTCCTGAAAAAGTAGTGGGTGTCAGCGATACCTGGGCCGAGGCTCCCGCGGCCAGAACTATCCCACACGCCATTACCAGCGTCCACTGCTTCCATGCCTGAAACATGCCTACCCCGTATCTCTGTACTCGTACCTTCTTGCCGAAATTCCATCGGCAGCCGGAGACAGGAGTGCATGGCTAGAAAGGGGTAGTGACAAGACCTAAGGGGTAATGCGAAGTTCATGGGCAAAGGGGCGACACAATCCGAGGCTTGCGTGCCCTATGCTGATCAGTGCAGGGCTGCACGCACGACGTTCTCACGGCTGCGGAACGTAAGCATTACTCGTGCCATTCGGATGAAAGCACGGGTTCGCGATGATGACTTATACGGCCACGTACCAGGACAGGTTTTCATCCTGATGCTGGGCAACCAATCGATATGTTTAATCGATGTGGTCGATCGGCGATGCGTAGCACCACATCATGACTAATGTGACTATTCCGCTGGATACAAGAAACAGATGAGTCAAGATCATGTTTTTCTCTCGATGTTCTTTCAGGATGCTTGCTGTAAAACGAATGCCTGCCCTTGTATCGGCATAAGTGGTTATCGGTAAAACAGGCAGAGACACTTGATCATTACCATTGTGTTAGTAAGTCAGTTATTGCGGCGACGAGCTTTTGTCGTGACTCCTGAGAGACGTGCGAACGTTCATAGTACTTTCTGAGCAGATAACAATCGGTGCATGGCTGCTAGAGTGAGAATGCGTTTCGCTCGATCAGTATTCGGGTTTTCCTCGTCAACTAGATAAAAAATGCTTGTATATTTTGCACTTATATTGACGACTCTCCTTGCGTTCTGCGGGCTGGCGCTGGATGCGGGACTGATGGAGCTGAAACAGATTCAGCTGCAAAGTGCTGCCGATGCGGCGGCAATAGGAAGCGTCGAAGAGTTAGAGCGCGGTTCCTCTGCGTCTGCATGGGCCACGGCGGGTCGGGCCGATGCATCGCTCAATGGTTTCACTGACGGCCAGAACAGCACGACCGTCAGCCTGACCAATCCTCCGGTGACGGGAAGCTATGCGAATAATAGCCAGGCAATCCAGGCCACAGTTACGCAGACATATACTCCATTTTTCTTCCCTGAATCCGTTCAGCTAAGTGCACAGGCCACGGCATTGGGTGGCAACGAGCCGTGCTCTTACTTCTTGTCGCGCGTCTCCAGCACAGCATCCCTGTCACTCAGCGGATCCACTTTGAATGCTAACTGTACTTTGTATATGGGCTCATCGTTATCAGTAAGTTCCAGTACCGCGAAATCCTCCGGGCAGTTTCGTATTGCTGGCCCTGCCAGCGCTTCCATCATTCCGTCTAGTGGCGTCTCGCCATTGCCCATCTTCAATTCCAGTACAGTTCGGGATCCTCTTGCAAAGCTTGCCTCGCCAGTTTTCTCCGGATGTACACATACTGGCGGGACGAAGTATGTAGGAAACACGACTATCTATCCAGGGACCTACTGTGGTGGGTTATCCCTGGGTGTTGGCGGGACCAACGGGAATTTCACAATGAGTCCGGGACTTTACATTGTGACCGGTGGCATGACGGTAAGTGGATCCGTGGTTTCGGGTTCAGGCGTAACCATCTTTCTGACACAGGGGGGCGGATCCAGCTATGGTCCGTTAAGTGTGAATCAGTCCGAGCTGTACATCTCGGCGCCCAAAGCAACAGGCGGCGGTGCCGTTCCCAGCGTACTTATCTTCGCAGACCGAAACTGGACAACTGGAGCGGCTGCTGTGGCTTTTTCCGGCTCCGAATTTCAAGGCGACGGAGTTATCTATTTGCCGGAAACAGCAATGCTTGTGCAGGGTAGTGAACTCTACGCGTCGAACTATCTAGGGATTGTGGCCGATAGTGCATCCATGTCCGGTTCGGAAATATCCTTCAAGGGCAACTATTCTGCTGCATCGGCCGGTGATCCTTATGATGGAAATGTGAGCCTGGTGCAATGAACATTCTCCGACAACTTCGCGACGGGATGCCATGGTTACGCAACGAGTCAGGGAGCGCGCTGCTCGAATTGAGCCTTATCCTTCCTCTCATGATCCTGATGCTCGCAGGCGTCTTCGATCTAGGGCTGGGGATCCAGCAGTCTTTGCTGGTCTCGGAAGCGGCCCGCGCCGGAACAGCGTTCGGGCAGATTCCGGGCAATGACACCGATCTTACGGGCATGCAACAGGCTGCCACGGCTGCTGCAGGCAGTCTGCAATCGTTCACTGCCACCGCGTCAGAGTGGTGCAGTTGCTCGCCCAATGGCGCCGTTATCTCCTGCAACAGTTCCTGTCCGGCAGGAAATCCTGTCACTTATGTACAGGTTAAAACGAGCGCAGTGCTGCCCTCCGTTTTCAACTACTCCGGGCTGCCGACCATACTTGATCTCAGCGGGTTCTCTGCTGTCCGGGTGCGTTGATGGAGTCATTGCACGCGTGTGAGCATAAGAGTCGGTGGTGCAGAGCTACGAGGCTATTCCTGCTGGAGGAAAGCGGCTCGTATATCCTGGAGACCGCGCTTGCTTTGCCCATCTTTCTTTCAATGATCTTCTTATTCATCGCGACGGCATTGGTGTTGTTTGTTTATGGCAATATGACTTATGGCGCGCAGGCGGCTGTCCGATATGCCACGGTGCGCAGCAATACGAGTCTTTCGCCTTGTACAACTGCACAGATTCAGCAGGCTGTGCTGAATGCGATGTTAACCACTGGAGGCGGCACCATCACTACTTCGGCCAGCTGGTCAGCGGGTAACAACGTGGGGAGTGCGGTCAAGGTAAATGTGTCGGTACAGTACCCGGTTGTTCTACCGTTTTTCGATGCGAGCAGCTTCACGCTCACGAGTTCGGCTGCGGGCACAATCACTAATTAACTCTAATAAGCGTCATGCTCTTATAGGTTGGCAAGCTGATCGCCCGGGACCGTGCCGGAGGCTTGTACCTGTCCAGCTGGCAATTCCAATACGCTCCATGTACGCAGACTAATTGCGCAGATGCGGTAGGGTTTTACTCTGTGGTATACCCTGTTGACCTTCATGTTGCGGTCCAGGGATACGACATCGATGGGAAAGCGCATGAACCAGGTGTGAACTCCGGACGAAGGGCGAAGGAGGAGGCCGGCTCCAGGCTCAAGGAGCTTTCTTCCAAGCAGGCCACGCAATCCGCTTAGCAGTGTTGATGCTATTTCCGCTCTTTGACAAAGGACAGTGTCCCGCGTTCTATTCATGATCGTAACTACAGTGTGCGCGGACATAAATACTCTCTGCGGGAAAATAAAAACGCCAAGGAGTCTTTGTAGAGAACTGCTCAACGTGGGTTAGTGTTAGTTGGCCATGCGGCGACGGAGGATAAGGACAGCCAGAATTGTCATTGCAATTACACCGGATACGATTCGTATAATGGCCACTTCGCTCATTTCTATCTCCTTTCCTAGCCCCGGCGTCATAGCTCGAAGACTACCGATAAATGCCTTAGTGTCCGAAAGTCGGAAAATGTTGCAACAAGCCTAAAAATGCCGGTCCAAGCAGAACAATGAAGATGCTGGGAAAGATAAAGAACGCAAGGGGCAGCGTGATTTTGACGGCCGTTTTCGCCGCCTTTTCTTCAGCGCGCTGGCGGCGCTTCTCCCGCATATTCTCCGAGAAGTTACTGAGTGCCCGGCCAATAGGGGTCCCAAATCGTTCGGTCTGGATCAACATATTCAGGAAGCTTGTGATCTCTTCAACTTCCAGTCTTTCTGCCATGGCCTGCCATGCGAGGACGCGTGGCTTGCCGGCGCGCTGTTCCAGGTTCAACTGGGTGAATTCTTCCGTGATAGCGGGATGTCTGAGTGAGAGCTCCTGATTGACGCGGTGCAGGGCCTGATCCATGCCAAGCCCGGCTTCGACGCATATGACCAGGAGATCGATCGCATCCGGCAGGCTGTCCCGAATCGCGGCGCACCTTGCTGCTATGTATTTCCGTAGAATCATGTCGGGTAAAAGGTATCCGACAGCGGGAAGCGCGATGAAGAGGAGTGCACGATGAGGAATTAAGAGAGCCACTAAGAGCCCTGCGATGGGGGCCGCGAGTCGGCAGGCAACAAAAATCTCAGTTGCCTGAGGACTGCGGAAGCCGCCACGAGCAAGCCGGCGCGGTAAAGAGTCCCCCCGCATCATCTTTCGGGGCAACCGTGCCAGCAACACTTTCAGTGCGTCCATCAGGAACTTTGCGCTGGTGGCCGATTGGGGAAGAGCCCCAGCAGAAGGACCTGTTTTGGGACGGGTGAGATTGAAGAGACGACGGGCTGCAATGCGCTTCTCCATGCGATAGAACAAGACGCAAGCCAGGCCCATAAGGCTGGAAAAAGAGAGGCCAAGGGTGAGATAGAAATATGGATTCATGCTAGACCTTGATGTCCACGATTTTTCGAATGGTGAACATGCCGGCAGCAATGGAGAGGACTGCGCCCGCGAGCATCATCCGTCCGAGAGGGTCGGAAAAGAGAAGCTTCGAGTAGCCCGGGTTTGCGATGTTGACAAGGATGAGCAGAACTACGGGAAGCGCACTCAATATCCAGCCGGTGAGCCGGCCTTGTGCGCTATAGGTACGTACCTCACCAGCAATGCGCAGTCTTTCGGATATTACTTTCGCGGTTCGATCGAGAACCTGAGTAAGGTCGCCTCCATTTTCTCGTTGCACGAGCATGGCCGTGATGAGGAAATGTAGATCTTGCGAAGGCATTCGTTCCGCAAGTTCGAGGAGTGTATCCCTGAACATGGCGCCGAGTTGTTGCTGACGGGCAACTAGTTCGAATTCTCCTGCAAGTGGCTGAGCCGCCTGATCTCCAACGATTTCCAGAGCTGCACTTAGAGAGTGTCCAGCACGCAATGAGCGGGCCATCAACTCAATGGCGTCAGGCAGTGCCGCCGCGAATCGTTCGATCCGCTTTTTCCGCATCCAGCGAAGTGCTAGGAAAGGAGCGAAAGATCCTGCTATGAAGCCAGCGCACCCGGCGTTCACCATATGAGTTAGAAGATAAATCGTAACTCCCAGAGCGGAAGCTATTGCCAGACTCCAGCGAAGAACGACGGAAAGGGTCGCTGAAGTTCCAGATTGCAAGACCAGCCTCTGCAACTGCTTCGTAGTCTTGAACTGGGTCGCGACTGTTCTTAACCGGCCACTGTGATCTCTGGCAGCCTTAGCTACCAGGTAGGTGCGGCCTGTCTTGTTGGGTGCGTCCCCTTCACCAGGTAAGATCGCGTGGACACGTTTCTTGAGGGCTGCCTCTTCAGGACTCGACCCTGTAACGAGCAGGACGCAGAGGAAGCTGAAAGTCAGAAACGCCACGAAGATAAGTACGTTTAGCTGTTCCTGCGAAAGGTTGCTCATTGCACAACACCTTGCGGAAGCGAGAAGCCCGCGGCAGTAAGACGTTCCGCGAAGGCAGGAACTATTCCTGTGGACGCGAAGCTTCCCAATACTTTGCCATCACTCGTAAGTCCTTTTTTCTGAAAAACAAAGAGGTCCTGCATACTGATTACTTCTCCGGACATGCCGGTTATTTCGCTAATATGCGTGATACGTCGCACGCCATCGCTCATGCGTGAGACCTGCACGATCACATCGACCGCTGAAGCGATCTGTGTCCTGATGGCTTTTTCGGGAAGCTTGACATTGCCCATCATGGACATGGTCTCGATACGTGAAATTGCATCGCGAGGTGTATTCGCGTGCACCGTAGTCAGAGAGCCGTCATGACCAGTGTTCATGGCCTGCAACATGTCAAGAGCTTCTTCGCTGCGCACTTCGCCGACGATGATGCGGTCAGGCCTCATGCGCAGCGCGTTGATCAGCAGTTCGCGTTGCTTTATCGCGCCCGTACCCTCGATATTCGAAGGGCGACACTCGAGCCTTACGACATGTTCCTGTTTTATCTGCAGTTCCGCCGAGTCTTCGATGGTGACAATCCTCTCCCTCGGAGAGATGAAGCTGGACAGTACATTCAGCAAGGTAGTCTTACCCGCACCAGTACCACCAGAAACCACAATATTCAATCTCGCTCGCACCGCGGCTTCGAGCACTGCTAACATCTGCATGGTCATGGATTGGTGACTCACGAGGTCTTGGCCAGTCAGCGATTTGTGTCCGAAGCGGCGGATCGAAAGAATCGGGCCATCGATTGCAAGTGGCGGAATGATAATGTTCACGCGCGAGCCGTCGAGCAGACGTGCGTCGACCATGGGGGAACTCTCATCGATACGTCGGCCCACAGCGGAGACAATCTTCTCGATGATGTGCATCAGGTGTGCGTTGTCAGTAAAGCTCACCGGCACCCGCTCC
>CAXTNK010000015.1:31200-44774 GCA_964245665.1 uncultured Acidobacteriaceae bacterium | reverse complement strand
CTGTTTTTTCAAGGAGACCGCGACGCTCGACGAACACGTTCCTGTGGGTGTTCACCATGATGTCACTCACTGTTGGATCCTGAAGCAGCGGTTCAAGAGGGCCGAGGCCAAATACCTCGTCCAGAACTTCCTGTGCCAGGCGATCGCGCTCAATGGTGCTCAACGGTATGTTTGTTGTGCCTACTAATTGCAAGATAAGCGTGAGCAACCGGGCTCTGCCGGCACTGTCTTCAGCCTTGAGTGAAAGAAGCTGCTGTAGATCGGTACGCCTTAGTAGTTCATTGTGAACTGAATTCTTGATGGAGTGCCGTGCAGCAGGCGTAAGTACGAGGGAGGTCCGCGCCGCTTCAGGGCGATCCTCAGCGTGCTTTGGCAGGGTCATGTAAAGCGTATCTTCGGACATGACGGCTACTCCTTCTTCCAGAATGCGAATTTCCTCTTCGGTGTTGCAGTTACCTCGCTCACATCTGCAACGCTCTTAGCCCACGATGCCATCTGTTGACTAAACCCGGACTTACCATCCGCTATGACGGGCTCGCCTGCATTGATAGCTTTCATCACTTCGAAGTAGCTGTTGTTGATGGAAAAGGAAACTGGAAAGCGCACTGCTTTCTGAATCAGCTGCGAAGAGATTGAGTCATCCGCTGTCGCACGGTTAATGACAAGGCGCAACTTGTTCATGCCAGCCTCGCCCAGGCTGAGCTTTTCTACAAGCCGAGCGAGGTCGCGAAGGGCTGCGACGTCAGGGGTTGAGATGAGATAGATATCGTCGGCGTGTTCTATCAGTGAAGATTTGGATTCTTCATGACTTACAGAAGAATCGACAAGGATGTAATCATACTGACGGCGAAGGAAGTCCATCACTCGTTCAAGGTCATCACGCCGCGCATGCTCATCTCCGGTCGCGGTCTCGGGCGATGCGATGACATCAAGACCGCTCTCATGACGTAGTACAAAGCCATCGAGCAGGCCACTATCCAGACGATTGGCGCTTCGCAGCAGCGCAGTGAAATGGTATTGCGTTTCTTTCAAGCCGAGATAGAGCGCTACGTGACCCAGTTGATGCTTGTGGTCGATCAGCAGAATTCTTTTCTGGTGCTGTCGTACGAGAAAGGTGGCAAGGTGGACGGCGAGAGTCGTGGTGCCGACCCCGCCCTTGGCTCCGAAGAATGCAAGCACGCGTCCCAGCTTATTCGCTGTATGCTCACCCGTCTGCGACGCCGCCTGAAAACGCGCGAGGGCTGAAGAGAGATCCAGGAGCCCAATCGGTTTACTCAAAAAGTCAGAGCAACCAATGCGCATGGCGCGCATAAGCAATTGGGGGTCCGGCGCATAGCTTACACCTATAATGCTGATGCGTTGAGTAAACAATTCCTGGAGACGTCCCGCGGTCTGCAACGCCATCTCCGGATCACGATCAAAGTCGATCAGGGCCACACATGATTTAGATGCGCGTATCTGTGGAGCAAATTGAGGACGTTTAGCAGCTGTGATGTATTCGGAAAAGCCTCCGAAAAATACGCATCCGTCGACTTTGGCAGCAGCTTCTCCGGCGACATTCGCAACAGTCTCATCTGTGCAGACGCAGAACAGCCCCTGTTTCGGTTTTTCCAAGCTGATGGCGGCTGTGCTCATTACTGGTCCACCTTCTGTATTGCCGGCACGCTCTTGCCTGCTTTGCCATTGTTCAGTGCACCGTCGAATGCATTGCTGGATAGAATCGGTACGGCAAGTCGAGGTTCGTTTATCGGTGCAGTGTTCTTTAATGGATCAACGATTGAGGCGGTAACTATAATCACAAGTTCAACTACCGAATGATTGACATTCTTCGATTTGAAAAGTTGACCTAGAATAGGAACTTCTGCTATACCGGGAACCTTGCTGAAACTATCCGTAGTCCTATGATCCAGCAATCCTGACACTACAAAGCTCTCACCGTTCTTGATTTCAACTTCTGTGTCCGCGCGCCGCGTGGACAAGGCCGGTATGGTAAAGCCTGAGATGGTGACAGCGTTGGTGTAGTCAAGGGCACTCACCTCTGGAGAGACTTTGAGGTGGATAGTGTTATCCGAATTAACTGTTGGCGTGAAATCTACCTTTACGCCGTAGGGTCGGAACTGGATTGTGATCGCGGTCGTGCTGCCTATACCGCCTTCGACGACAGGGAAAGGGAACTCGCCTCCTGACAGGAAGCGTGCCTCCTGGCCGCTGATAGTAGTCAAGGTTGGCTCGGCCAGTACCTGCAAAATCTCCTTCTGTTCAAGATCTTTCACAGTCACGCCTGCATTATGCGCGGAGCTGAAGAAGAACAGGTTGAGAGGATCGCTTATAGTTGCTTGTAATACGCCTGCGGTGTTCGGTGCGTACGATGTTGAACCGAACTGCTGAGTCGTCACTCCGGATGTATTGTTTCCCTGAGAAAGAAAATTGAAGCCGAATTGTTCCAGGCGGGTCCGATCCACCTCGACGATGCGCAGTTTCAACTGCACCTGCCTGGCGTGCGTCGGCACTACGCGAAGGTCATTGACAATGTCCTTGGAGTAACTCGCTGCCAGTTTTGCAGCGTCAAGAGACTCGGCAGCTGCGGCCACCGTCCCCTTCAGGATAATCCTGGCCTGATTTGCTTCCACATGCAGGTCGTATGCCGGAAATGCATCCTGCAGGGCAGTATGCAGGGAAGCCAGGTCAAGATCACTGGAGACGGTATAGAGACGATGCTTACCTTCAGTGTCCCAGACAACCAGGCTGCTGAGGCCCGGCTCCTTTGACGTGATGAGAACCTCATGCTGACCGGAAGTGAAAGAATGAATGATTTTCGGGTCGCCTATATAAACCCGCTTGAGGGCAGTTGCAGACGTGAGAACGATGGTCTGCCCGACAGCTATATGCAGCGTGTCTGCATGAGTGGCGCTTTCCAGACTTAGCGGGCCTGGATAAGTGGACGTAGATACAGGGACGAGTTTTTCCTGCGCCATGGCTAAAGGCTGATGGGAGAGGAGCATCGCAGCAGCAAGCAGTGTTGCCAGACCCGTGCGCAGGCAGGTGAGAGGCCTCATTGGATTAGCCCCGGCGCCGGGTGACTCAAGGCGTTTTTGTTGTCATCGCTACTGCCATCGACAACGGTCTCAATTTCGGGCGCGGTATTTGCAGCGACGTTCCTGCGATGATAAACAGCGGGCTGGGCCTTGATGACAGTACGCTCTTCTCCAAACGAACCCAGCTGAATAGGGGTCATCATATTGACCGCTTTGTCTGACCCGTTGCGTAAAACGAAGTGTACTGTTCCCTGTGTGCTGGCGAGGACGGCGCGTTGTGCATCCTCCGGTGAGAGCAGCAGAGTGACGACCGTGACAGAAGAAGGTTTTCCGGACGGATCCGGTTGAACTCTCTGTCCGGCGGCGAGCACGACTGCATTCTGCAGGGCAGTCGCGGTATTTGCCTCAGCCAATCCCTGAGAATGATAAGTAACCAATACATCGACATGGGACCCGGGATTAAGGAAGCCCCCCACGCCTACGACTTCGTCAGAGCGAAGTGCAATGGCCCGCATGCCATCAGGAATTCTCGCCGCCAGTCCTGCGCCCGAGCCAGCCTCGGAAACGTCGCGGGGCAGAAATGGTGCTCCCTTCCCTAGAGGCGAAAGAACCGCCCTGCCCACCAAATCGGCCGGCTTTTCAAATGCCCCGCTCAGTGGCATTGACTTGGGCCATGGTACGACCTGGAGATCAGTACTACTTAGCACTTCTCCAGGATCGAGATCACGTGACGCTGCAACATAGAAAGAGGTTGCCGGCGACCTTGTGGCGCTGGCTTTCATTTGCCTGCTGAGCATGAGGGTGCCAAACCCTGACGCAACCAGTGAGAGAAAGAGGGCTGTCGCGATACGCTTCGTTTTCATCGCGCCACTACCTGGATGGTCGAATAAGCTGCAGCAATGCATCCGACTGCAATCGGCACAGCATAAGGAATACGCAGGGTAGCTTCGTTCTTCAGGTTAAGATAAGCGTGTTTTTGCGTCCCATTCTCAGCATGGTGCGCTGCAAGGCTCAAAGCATTGCGCATGGTATCGACCAGTCGCCCACTTCGGATTGCGAGCATAAGACCGAAGGCGCCCCCACTGACAACTGTTACAAGAAGAAGGAGGCTCATCGATGGCCAACCATTCAGAAAGCCAACCGCCGCGATGAGCTTGACGTCACCGGCGCCCATGCCACCGATGATGTAGAGGACTGCAAACAGCGAGCCAGCGAGAAGGCCTGCTGTAATCGAGGATAGAAGGCCTGGCCATCCAGCGATGGCATAGTGAATTGCCAACCCCACGAACGCAGCACTGAATGTAAGTGCATTTGGGATTACCCGTTTGCGTACATCCGTAATGCAGGCAAGAAGGGAACAGGCTACTGCCAACCCGCTACATAGATACTGTTCCGTCATCCTGAATCTCCGTTTCGCAGGGACTTGTTTCGGCATAGCTCCTCGAATCGCTGAAGGCAACAGCATCATGATTCGACTTCTGGAGAAATGCATTGCTGAATGGCTGGCCGGTTACGGGCGACTGGCGCACAGTTAGTTCTTGCTGTTGAGATGGCCGCTAATGCTGGAAAAAGCACTCTTAATGCTGGTGGAGACAGAATCCATGGAAGCGATGGCTGCCAGGCCGATGATGCATGCAATCAGAGCATACTCAATAAGGTTTTGCCCTGATTCATCCTTGATGAAATTAGCTGCGTGTCTCTTGATGGTTTCCATAATGTTGATGTCCTTTTCAATTGAAGATCAAGATGCGTACCACTTATCGACATCGAGATGAAGGCCATAGAGTCTACTTTTGTGTTAATCGATTTTCTGAGAACTTCGCAGGCGAGAGTGAGCGAAGGTGGCTTGGATTCCAGGCATAACATCGTGCATCGGTGGTGCTCCACTTCGGACGGGTGTTGCCGGCATGCATATTCTGCTTGTGATTAGAGTGGCCCGCATAACCCTGTAAAGCGGCTGAAATTCCCAGTGCGGCCGAGTGGCGGGATTTTGTCCGGGAGGTTGACTAATGATGCGGCCAGTGGATTGTCTAGAGTTGTAGAAGCTGCGTCATGCGTCGCTAAAGCAGCTTCATGAGTTCAGAAGAGTAGATGAGCTTCCTTCCACACTCGATACACACCTTGTAGGTACAACCCTCTATGGTGAAAGGACGGGTTTGCTGTCGATGACGGCAGCCCGGCACCAGGTCCATAAGAAGGCGAACGAAAAAAGAAGCAAGAGGAATAGTCATAATAATTCTGTCTCGAACAAGTGTCGAAATGCTTGTCGTCCAACATTTAAGCGGCAAACTTGACTGGAGTAATTGATCTTCACGATGCCGCCCGGGCCTGGAGACGGGATCTCATCACCGAAAGATCAGGATGATGTTTAAAGACCTTCTCTGCTCTATCGAGAACTTCAGCAGCTTTATGGCCCTGCCTGGTGTGCAGGTAGAGCGTGGCTGCCAGTACAAAATGAAAGACGGTCGCGGATTTCATAGTCAATCGCTGCTCCGCGGCTTCACAAGCCGTCTTACTCTTTCCAGCCAGGAACGCAGATGTTGCAAGGATTTCCTGTAACTCGCCGGCCCTTTCGTCAAGACTGATAGCTTTGTGGATGCGGGCCAGCCCGATATCGTGGTGTCCCAATTGAACGGTGATGGAGCCAAGCTTCGCCAGGGTTAGAGCAGATGTATCGCCAAGCGAGAGGGCTTTCCTGTAGGCCTCACTGGCTGCAGACAGTTGTCCGGTCAAGCGGAAAAGGTCTGCCAGGGAGGTGAACACGAGCGGGTTGTTTTCATCGAGTGCTCGCGCCTCCTGCAGCCGCATAAGAGCCTCGTCATACCGCCCAAGCTGAGTCAAGCAGACTCCTGCATGCAGCCAACCCTGCGGCTGGCGGGGCGCAAGCGCGCAGGCACGTTCGAGATGAGGCAATGCTGCCGTCGGGTTTGAAAGTTCACTTGATCTGTTCATGCCATGTTCCTCAGTCATCGATTTGTGGATGGATTGCGACTGGCAAGCATATCCAGCTTTCGCTCGCTTTCCAAAGCGGGCTGATCCGCTAAAGCAAGTTGTACTGACCAAACACATTGCAACCGGCATGCCATTGCTTCTGAGAGCAGCATGAGAACCACGCTTGTCACATGCGGGTTAGAAGGAAATTTGTCGGGCACACTTTACAGAGATGATGACGCATCGTGAAGGATCTGACACTGCGACCGGGATCGCGGGATGAGCTGTAAAGTTACCCGCACGCAAGACGGGAAACGTTTGACAGTAGTTCGCTCGGCCGAGAGGGGCTAGCCATGTCTGAACATGAAATAGTGGCTACAACTTAGGTGGAGGAAGGTGTTTGCAGATACCGAAAAGCATGTAAGGTCGTGTGTCGTCGTAACTTCAATTATTTCATGTATATGTCATAGCATTGTGAGGCCACTAGGGTGTTGATCCTGCGAGTATTCATTTCCGGACCATTTCGGGAATACAACTATCCATATGCTGCTACCACTTGCCGATCCAAACCTGAACTGGCAAAGTTACCTCAGACGCAAAGTTCACACAAACGCAGATCGGACTAAGCGGTCTGGATGAGCCCTCTCAAAACCTGGCGGGCTCGCTGACGAACATGATCATTTAAACAGGACACCTAGTTAGTTTAGTGCGTTTTCAGTCAGATTCATTCATGGAGTTACCCAGCAATGTTTCCAGCGGCACAAGGCCTTTCTTCGATTCCGTTACCGGTACCGTTCCTTCCCATCGCCAGCAGTCATCCTATCGGCGAACTGGGACGTTTTGTTCACACGCCGGTTGTTGTTGGCGAGCGAACGTTTTCAGCACCTATAGAGGCAGAATCCCGCATCCTTGTGATCGACGAAAGCATGCCACTGGGCCGTCTTATGGCCAGGGGGCTTGCTTCAGAACGGATGGACGTTGACGTGGCCAGCGGGAGTGAAGAGGCGGCCGAGCTGATGGAGCAACAAAGCTATGGCGTCGTTGTTCTTGGCCTTGATGCTTCAAAGGGCGAGGGACTCATGCTGCTGCGCGCAATCCGGGCCAAGCTTCCGACCGCCGGTGTACTGGTTCTTATTGGCAAGGGAAGCAAGAGTGACATGCCTGCTACGCTCGACCATGGGGCGGATGATTGCCTGGCCAAGCCATTTTCTCTCGTTGAGCTGATGGCGCGCGTACGTGCTCTTCATCGCAGGATCGGGTTTACGACCAAACCGCTCATCAGGCCGGCAAAGTTGGTTCTGAACCGCGAGGAGTTTCGCGTCGAACGTTCTGGACGGCGTATCGAACTTACTCCCCGTGAGTTCGCGCTGCTGGAGTTTCTTGTCGACAACCCGGGCAAAGCACTTTCGCGCTCGACGCTGATGCAGGCGGTGTGGAAGATGTCCGATGAAACGGGCAGCAACACAAACATAGTCGATGTGTACATGAAATATCTGCGGGACAAGCTCGACTGCGATGGTGAAGAGAGTTTGATTCGCACTGTCCGCGGTATCGGTTATGTACTCAACAATGTCAATTGAACTTAGTTGGTGAGTATTTGTAACTATGCCGGGTAATCCGTGGACCATCTCCACGCGATGAAGGAGCTTTTAGACAAAGGCAAGTTATCGCGCAGGTACAAGTAGCACTAACTGCTTGTTGGTTGGTTACTGCCCTGAAAAATGTCTACAGGCTGGTCGATCATTCTTGTGTTGAGCATAGCCGGTCTTACTTTGCAGGTGCCGCTCAAGATAAAAGAATAACCAGGCACCCAATGAACTAACAAATGCCGCCTCGAATTGGCTCCGAAGTAGGCGTGCACTACAAGCGCGAAGATCGTTTATCTCCCGACTTAATCAATCAGGGAAAAGCTTTGCGCGATTTATGCTCTTTAGTCTCATAGATGGCAAAGCGATGCACTCAGACGCGGCAGATGAATGGCGGAAGTCGCGTGATATCTCCAACATGAGTGATCGGTAACACGATATTCTGCTGCCCTGAAGATAGTCGACATACAGATGTACGGGGCCATCTTTGTGTGGGCAATTATTACCTTTATGACCCTCATGCTAGGCACTGCAAATCATGTGGGAATGGTGATGACACGAAGGATGCAAGTGTTCTTCTTTGGCCATTTGCATGCATTAAGTAATTGTAATTATGAGCACTTCTCATCCAGGCCAAAGAATTGGTGCCAAGGCCATTGCATCGGCCGAAGCACTGATGCTCGCGGACGCCTTCACTGAGTTCAGTTCAGCAGCCTCGAGGCTTGAAACCTTCTACGCCGACTTACAGCTGGAAGTCGGTCAATTAAGAAATGAGTTGTCCGAACGCAATGCAGCATTGGCTGCGAGCCTTGCCAGCACGGAAAGCATACGAACCTTTCTAGTCGAAATACTTGAGGCGCTGCCTTTCGGTGTCGTTGTGCTTGAACGAGACGGAAACATTTCACTGTTGAATCGCGAGGCTGGACGAGTGCTCGACTTAGACGTTAGCAGTGGTTGTTCGCTCGATATGCTGTCCCGGCAGAGTGGGGTGGACCTTGCCGCGGTTTTCGCCACCATGAGTTCTGTGACTGATGAAGAGTTTGATTGTGTTCCCGCAGGATTGCGCTTTGTTATGCGCTGCCGCAGTCTTCCTCGTGCCAATGGTCATGCCATGCTGCTTGTTCTACAGGATCTAACGCTTCGGCAGTCGCATAGTTACGCCGAGCCATCGTTTTCGCCGGTAATGCTGGCGTCGGTCGCGTCAGTGCTGACACAGCAGATGAGAGCTTCATTAGTGAGCCAGTCAGGACGGCAGTTCGTGCTGGACATTGTAACTAGGGCTCTTAGTGCAGATGCACATCACGCTTAACATTCGCAGGAGAAAGATCAATGGCTACCTCACAAATTGGATCGCCGCTGGAGCGTTTTCTGACCCTCGCTTCTGACCGCGAACAGACGATCGCCGGGAATATGGCTAATGTCGATACTCCGGGCTATCACACCAAGGATATCAACTTCAAACAGGAGCTGACGCGTGCACAACTTTCCAGCGCGAGCTTCGAAACCGCGCCATCCGTAGGTGACGTAAAAGGCCTGATGGAGCGGCCTGATGGCAATAATGTCAACCTTGATCGCGAGAGCCTTCTGTTATCGCAGACCCAATTGCAATACCAGATGGGCATTCAATTGATCAAATCCCAGTTTCACGAGTTACTGAGTGCCATTAATGGCGGAGGAGGGAACTAACTCATGGATCCATTCAGCATGCTCAATGTAAGTGGTTCGGCCCTGGCCGCCGAGCGTCAAAGGTCCGAAGTGATCGCAACGAATATGGCAAACGCGGATACGACGAGGACAGATGGAGGTGGACCCTTCAAACGCAAGGAGGTGGTGTTTGCCTCATCCAGCAGTGCCTCATTCCATCTCGCATTCGCCAGCGCGGGCAATTCGCACAGTACCCCGGGAACTGTACGTGTTTCTCAGGTAGTGGATGACCCGACACCGCCTATTATGCGCTACGAACCGGGCCACCCGGACGCGAATAAAGATGGCTTTGTAGCTTATCCATCAATCAACCCTGTGGAAGAGATGGTGGACTTGATGGGCTCTGTTCGGGCCTACCAACTCAATGCCTCGGCAGTATCGGCAGCGAAGCAGATGATTCAGCAATCGATCGATATTCTCAAGAGCTAGTTATTTCGCAGGAAGGTATAGGAGTCGTGAATGAGTGTTAGTGCAGTTTCAAGTCTATTTCCGCCTGTCGTTACGGCGAGCAGTGCCAGTCCACTAACCAGCACGAGTCTGTCTTCGATCGGCAGCTCGCTTGGTGAAAGTGCGGAGGGAAGCGGGTTCAACGGGGTATTGAAGTCGGCATTGAACCAGGTAAGTGGCATTCAGGACTCGGCTACCCAGCAGGTTAATTCACTCCTGAGCGGAGCTAATTCGGACATGAGCAAGGTCATGATCTCTGTCGAGAAGGCTGATGTTGCGTTTCAGTTGATGATGCAGGTTCGCAACAAGATTGTGAACGCTTACCAGGACATCGAAAAGATGCAGTTCTAGAAGACGCAACCATACAGGACAGGTAGGAGTGGATGAATCAGGTTATCGAACAGCTGAAACAATTCTGGGCAACTCGCACAAGCCAGCAGCGCATGTTGCTGGGGGTTAGCCTGGTCGCGACGATTGGGTTGATTGGAGTTTTTACGCATTTCATTGCGACGCCCGATTACAAGCCACTCATGAGTGGACTTGAATCAGCCGACGTGCAGGCGATCACCGCAGATCTGAAGGCCAAGAACATTCCCTACAAGCTGACACCGGACGGCAAGGGCATCGCTGTTCCATCAGATCAGCTTGACGCAGCACGGATGGAGGTCGCATCGAGTCAGACGAATCAGAGCGGCCGGATGGGTTTTGAGATATTCGACAAGGTGGCATGGGGTCAGACCGAGTTTGACGAGAAGGTGAATTATCAGCGTGCACTGGAGGGGGAACTCGAGCGCACGATTATGACGCTCGGGGGAGTTAAAAGCGCGCGAGTGCACCTGGTGATGGCGACGCAGTCCGTCTTCCTTGACCGCGAACGTAGCGCAAAGGCTTCTGTGACTTTGAAGCTTACCCGTGGTGAATTTACTACGGAAGAACGGCAGGCAGTGCAACGGCTGGTGGCAGGGGCCGTGGACGGATTGAAGCCCAGCGATATCTCGGTCATTGATGCAGACTCAAATGAGGTGTTAGGTGGCGGATCGAACGATCCTTCCGGGGAGAGTTCGGGTGAGGGCCTAAGTCAGCAGTTGAAGCAGCGCCTCATTGCAACCATTGCTCCGGTCGTCGGCGCGGACCATCTGCGAGCAAGCGTCAATGTGGAATATGAGCCCGGCACAACTGAGCAGAATGAAGAAAAATACGATCCTGCAGTAAGCGTGCCGTTGACTATGCAGCGGTCCGAAGATTCGACAGGCACGGGATCAGGCGTTGGAGGAGTACCCGGGACGACCAGTAATGTTCCACAGTCGAAACCGAACGTGCCATCACCGACCGGCGCTGATCCTGGCGAGACATCGAAGACAGAAAGCGCCAGTTACGGCGTCAATAAAATTACGCGACACTCTGTGGAGCCAGCGGGACGAATCCGCCGGATTACAGCGGCGCTGGTGGTAGACGACATGGCGCAACGCAAACAGGACGCCAAAGGAAAGTCGACGACTACTTACCTGAAGCGTTCGCCTGAAGAGTTGAAGCAGATTGAACAGATTGCTACAGCTTCGATTGGTCTCGACACAACGCGCGGTGATCTGGTGACTGTCCAGGAAATCGGCTTTGACCATAGTGACGCTGTGGATGTACCTCCGCTTTCGGTGCTTGACCAGGCGCGTAAAGGATTGTCCGATTTTTCAAACGAGGTCCGTTATGCAATGTTGCTCATCCTGTTCGCCATGGCCTGGTTTTTCATGATCCGACCGATTCAGAAGCGGGCCTTCGCAAGCGTGCCGACGGAGCTTCGCGATGGAACTGAAGTGTCGGAGCTCGAGGAGGGCCAGCCCGATCATCTGCTTGCACACGGTAACGAAACACCGACCATTGCGACGTTGAAGGAACAACTTCTCAAGAAGGTTAAGTCCGAGCCGACAAGCAGTGCCCTTGCAGTGCAGGCATGGCTGCGTGAGGAGGCAGAATGAGTGTTGGTGTAGAAACACAGGCGATGGCCGGGGTGCGTAAAGCCGCGATTCTCATCGCGACACTCGGTGAAGAGGCGGCAGAATCGATCTTTCGACACCTGGTCGATGAAGATCTGAAGCGTTTGACGCAGGAGATCGCGAAGCTGGGAGCGGTCCCGAGTGAGACCTCGTTTCACGTTCTGCAACAGTACCAGCAGATGACCACGGCACAGGATCATATGACTCGCGGCGGCCAGGAGTATGCCACGCGTCTGTTAGTGAAAGCACTTGGTGAGAACGCGGCGCGCGAGATGGTTCAACAGCTGGCGCGTGCATCGGAGGTAAGTTCGACGCGTATCGAATCGTTGCAGCGCATCGAGCCGAAACAATTGGCGCGTTTTCTCGAGGGGGAGCATCCGCAGACCATTGCTTTAATACTGGGTCACCTGAATGCGAAGCAGGCCTCTGCGCTGCTGATGTGCCTGCCACAACCGGTACAAGCTGAATCGGTCAAGCGTCTGGCCAATCTTCGTCAGTTTTCACCTGAGATGGCAGAAAAGGTCGCGATTGTTCTAAACCGCCGTTTACGCTCGGTGGGCGAACAGAAGAAAAAAACCTACTCCGGTTTTCAGTCTGTAGCAGATTTGATGAACAACCTGGATGCGACGACATCCGGAGAAATTCTAGAGCGCATTGAGCGAGAAGAAGCAAAACTCGCTGTCAGCATCCGTGACTTGATGTTCACCTTCGAAGATTTCCTGAGCGTGCCTGAGATACAGATTCGCGAGGTGAGCGGCGCGGTGGACAAGAAGACGCTCACTATCGCGCTCAAAGGAGCTTCAGAAACGCTGCGAGATCATTTCTATAAGACGATGTCCTCACGAGCTATCGAGATGATGAAGGAAGAAGCCGAATCGATGGGACCTGTGCGCAGCAAGGATGTCGCGAAGGCTCAGCTCGACGTGGTTGCAGTGGCTCGCAAGCTTGAGTCTGAAGGAAAAATTATTTTGAAGAGTGAAGGGCCCGATGACTATGTCAACTAACTTCGCTGCGTTTTCCGGCAGCCCGCCGCCCAGGTCGGTCTCTGCTTTTCGCTATCAGTCAACGCCTCCTCCTCTACCGGATCCGGCTTCCTTACCGGACGAGCCTCCGAAGATCACGTTGACAGAACAGGAATTGATGCTTCGCCTGGCGCAAGCCCGTGCAGAAGGCGCGGCGGATGCTGAAGCACGCACGCGTAAGGATTGTGAAGCGCGGGCAGTGAAAGAGACTGCAAATGTTCATGCTGCGATCCAACGTTTTGAGGAAGCAAGCCGCACCTACTACAACCGTGTAGAAGTCGAGGTTGTCACTCTTGCTCTCTCAATAGCTGCCAAGATCCTTCACCGTGAATCACAGGTAGATGCAACCCTGGTGCAGGCGCTGGTACAGTATTCACTGCGACAGTTGAAGGAGGGTTCGGCTGTAACGATTCGAGTGCGGCCGGAGGAGACAAGAAGGTGGCAGGAGTATTTTGGCGCAGCTAAGTTAAATATATCTGTTTCAGTTAAAGAAGATCCCAGTCTGCTTCCAAGAGACTGCTTGATTGAGACTGAACTTGGTGCTGCCAATCTATCTCTTGAGGCACAGTTGAAAGAAGTCGAGCGCGGATTCTTTGACGTACTCGCTCAGAAACCGCAGCGATCCGGTCAATAGCTATGCCCACCCCGCTTGCTCCCTACTTCCATCAGCTTGAACATTCCGGCAGCGTACGCTGGAGCGGACGGGTGCTCCAGGTTATCGGAAATCTCGTCGAATCTGAAGGGCCGTTCTGCTCAGTTGGAGATGCCTGTGAGATTTTGGCGCGTGACGGAAAGACATTCGCCGGCGAGGTGATTGGCTTCCGCGGATCCACGCTGCTCACGATGACACTCCAACCGCCA
>CAXTNK010000015.1:1482-31190 GCA_964245665.1 uncultured Acidobacteriaceae bacterium | reverse complement strand
GAATATCCTGCGCGGCGTGCCGTACCGGTGGACGGTTCAGCTCCACTGCCGCTTGATCGGCAACCGATTCGCCAGCCGATTGGTTGTGGCGTGCGTGCCCTCGATGCATTCGTCACATGCGGACGTGGGCAGAGAATCGGTATCTTCGGAGGGAGTGGTGTTGGTAAGAGCACGCTGCTCGGCATGATGGCTCGGGGCACGGCGGCCGACATGACCGTGCTTGCCCTGGTGGGCGAACGTGGCCGGGAGGTACAGGAGTTCCTTGAGGTGATCGGCGAGGAGGGCAGGAAGCGGTCGGTTGTCGTGGTATCGACCTCTGATCAGTCTGCGCTCCTGCGCATGCGAGCCGCCGCGAGTGCGACTGCAATCGCAGAGTATTTTGCTTCCACGGGAAAAAATGTTCTGCTGGTTGTCGACTCGCTTACCCGTTACGCGATGGCGCAACGAGAGATCGGATTAGCTGCCGGCGAGCCTCCCACTTCAAAGGGATATACCCCGTCTGTCATCAATATGCTCGCCAGGCTCGTTGAACGTGCCGGCAACTTCAAGACCGGAAGCATTACTGCTTTCTATACGGTATTGATGGAGGGTGATGATCAGCAGGACCCTGTTGTTGATACGGTACGCTCACTACTGGATGGCCACGTCATCCTGGATCGCAATCTGGCATTGCGTAATCATTATCCACCTATAGCTGTGCTCGACAGTCTTAGTCGACTTATGCCATCGATCACGACACCTGAGCATATGAAAAAAAGTCGGGAGCTGCGCGTACTACTCGCCGCCTATGCCCGATCCGAAGATCTGATCCGCATTGGAGCTTATCAGAAGGGGTCCGATCCTATTCTTGACCGCGCAGTGGAAGTTCTGCCCCAACTCAACAAGTTCCTTCAGCAGGACACTGGCGATCTTCCTTCCTTTGCTTCTGTCACCCAAATGCTGCTGCAGGTTCCCTGCTGATGGCCTTTCAATTCTCATTGGCTACGGTATTACGTTTAAGAGAAATAGCTGAGGAAAAAGAGGAGCAACTACTGGCGAAGATTGTTCAGCGGATTGTACTGACCAAGACTAACCTCGCGGAGATCGCGGCGCGGCGTGAGCAGGTCATGCGAGAACGCGAAAGTAATCTGCAGAGCAATATTCTGGCGGCGGGTCTGCAATCATTTTACGGTCAGTTGCAGGCACTCGATCTCGCAAAGCAGCAGGCAGAGGAACAGTTGCAAAAGCTCGAAACTTTGCGCGTGCAACAGATGATGGTGTACAGCCTGGCTCGTCGTAATCGTCAACTGTTAGGTGATATGCGCATTAGTCAGCGCGAGGCGTACGAGGCGCGGCGGACGCGGACCGAGCAGAAGGTCATGGACGACAACTTTGCCTCACGTCGACAGCGGTGAGGCTTTATGAAGAATGCCATGAATGGTAATTACTATAGTGCCGTAAAGTGTTTTCGCTTTCCTGTTTTGGCTTGCCAGTTGCTTAGAGGAAACGTGTGCGCATACTAAGTACATCTTCAAGCAGTTCTACGACGATCGGCGTGAGATCAGCGCCGGCGTCCTCTGCCACTCCCGGCTTCAAGGACACGTTAACTTCGGCCGAGAACGCGACTGCAAAATATTCCTCAAGCGATAGGAAAACCGATTCCAAAAGTAGTTCGACGTCAACTAATACGGGCACCAAGAAAGAAGACCGCAGTAATGTGGCTTCGCCTGATCCGGCACAGGTCACGGTAATGAACGCCGCAGTTGCTGTTCCTTTGCCGCCGCAGATCGCATCGCCTGCCATGATCTCCAAACCAAATGAGGGCCGGCAGACGAATGAAGGTCCGTTCAACTTAGTGAGTGACTCATCAATTTCTAATACGGCGACGTCTAACGTAGCTGCCTCTAACGCGACTACCACTAATCCGACTATCTCTGATGCGACGGCGCCAGAGGCACGGGAAGCAGTGGCGGAAGACGCTGCCAATGCCAACGTGACGATTAACGCAGATATGACAGCTGACCATCCCCCTGCGAGCCGTGCAACTGCAGCCTTGCTATCGAGTGTGGAGATCAAGGCCGACTCTCCAAAGAATGTTCTTTCCCATGTAGACTCGCCGAAAAGTGGAGAGATATCCCAGACGCATTTGTCGCAAACTCCGCCGACCTCGCAAACTGCACCGACCTTGCAAACTGCATCGACCTTGCAGACTTCGCCGATAGATCCGATCCCCTATTCATCAATCGGGGATCAAATGCCGCAGGGAGAAACCGGCAAGAGAAGTTATACAGGCGCTCCGGCGCTCAAACCAGGTGCTGTAAATACCAAGGGATCTAGCGGAACAATCGCCGATGGCGCAGAAAAGATAACAGCCAATGTACAAACCGCGGCGTCCAGCCAGGCATCAGCTTGCGGTGCAGGTACAGGGGACGCGGGCGGCAGTGGGGCAAGCGGAGACAATGCCAAGTCAGACTTCGCTGCTGCCGTCAAAGTGGCGGAAGCACCCACAACGATCCAGGCTCAGCCGCAGGACGGAATCCAGCCATTACTGCAGCAGATCACGGCCGTTCCAAATCCATTGCATCCCGTCGAGGTCGACTCGAAGCCGGCATCAACTGGCAGCGAGCCCGCGCCAACGAACGCCTCACCAGCTTACGTACCGACTGGGTTGTCAGGCCTGAGTTCGGCTCAACTGGTGCAGTCCATGCATGGTTCGGAGATGCGGATCGGCATGCATTCGGATGAGTTTGGAGCTATGTCAATCAATGCCACGGTGAACCACCAGACACTGGCTGCGCAGCTTTCTTTTGATCATCCGGAGCTGAGCAGGGCGATGGCTTTGCATGTACCAGCTATCGAAGAGAAGCTCGGTGCGGCCTATGGCATGTCAGCGCGCGTTGAGGTACGCGATAGTCCAGCCTCGTCGTCCGATACGAGTCGGCAATCGGCCGAGCAGCAGAGAGATTCGAAGCAGACTCTTTCTACGCGATCTTCTTCTTCTTCAACGTCCACGCTGCGGAGTATACCGGCTCCTGCAGTCACCACACCGTTGTCATCCAGCGGCAGTCGAGTCACTACGCGTCTTGATGTCCGTATCTAAATTTGTTTTCAAAGGAGAATCATATGTCCCTGGTTGGGATTTCAGCAGCACTAGGGAGCGATATGTTCGCATCGCTCAACCCGTCGACCTACGCTAAAAAAGCGAAGGCCCACGATACTTCCGGTACCACTGGAACGACTTCAACGACTTCGACGAGCGGAACCAGCTCTTCGAGTACAGGTAGCACCTCCATCAGTTCGACGTTTCTGAATCTGCTGGTCCAGGAATTGCAGAATCAGGATCCAACTGCGCCGGTTGATTCGACTGCCATGGTGGGTCAGATGATTTCGCTGAATCAGCTTGATCAGTTGATCAACATCAACCAGGACCTCACCCCGACAACGTCAACAACTTCTTCTACGGGTTCCGGTACAGGAGGCGCCACTGCAGGGGTGGCATCCGGTCTGGCGGCCACGGCTAACAATAATCACAACGCGGCACAGGCGACAGGCGGCAACTCCCATCCGGCGGATCCAATGAGCACCGCGCTTGCGAATGCCAGCGATCCCAGCAAGCCTTTAGATCTCACATCTCTCAGCCATATCTACGGAGGAAAATAATGTCATTTTTCGGAGTTCCACTCTCAGGACTCATCGCAAGCCAGGATGCTCTCAGCACTGTCTCGAATAACCTTGCCAACCTGGATACAGTTGGATACAAAGACCAGTCAGTTTCTTTCAGCGACATGTTTGCGCAGAGCAGTGCAACCAATGGCGCGAACGATCCCATCCAGACCGGGCTGGGCGTAAATCTCTCGCAGACAGCCTCGAACTTTACCAGTGGGGGAACCACAACTACGGGTGTGTCTTCGAATATGGCACTGACCGGAAACGGTTTCTTCATCACCCAGCAGCCGGGAGGTGCGATTGCCTATAGCCGCGCCGGCGACTTTACGACGAATGACAATGGAGAACTGACGACAGCCTCCGGTGGCCTGGTGCTCGGCTACCCGGCGGTCAATGGCGTTGTCTCGACAACCTCCTCTTTGCAGCCCCTGCAAATCGGTTCGGGCGCGGTGAGCCCGGCAACCGCGACGACGAGCTTTACTGCTCCCAACAATCTTGACGCAAACAGCGCGGCCGGCACAGTCGTACCGGCTACCGTTCAGGTTTACGATTCGCTGGGTAATACGCATAACTTGACTATCGATTTCACGAAGACCACCACCGCCAACCAATGGACGTACTCCGTTACTGTGCCCTCAGCGGACACCACTGCGCCGCCGGCTATTAATGGAACCATGACCTTTGACTCGAACGGAAATCTGACGTCACCAACAGGCAGTATCGCTGTCAACATCCCATCGCTCACGGACGGAGCTTCAGATCTGACCATGAATTGGGACCTGAACAGCCTGAGCGGTGCTTCCACGATCACGCAAACAGCTGTCGCCAGTGGTGCAACTGGTACAGTTACGCAGAATGGTAGCGCCAGTGGCACGCTGGACAAGTTTGCTGTGCTGACCGACGGCACGATCCAGGGTACCTTCACAAACGGGCAGACGGCTGCCCTCGGTCAGGTGGCAGTAGCGACTTTTGCGAACAACCAGGGATTGCAGCAGACCGGAGGAAACCTGTTTCAGGCGACATCCGGCTCAGGCGCGGCCCAGATAAACGTGGCGGGCACTGGTGGAGCGGGCACCATCACCGGTGGATCGATCGAAAATTCAAACGTCGATATCGCGACTGAGTTTTCGAACATGATTGTTGCGCAGCAGGCTTACCAGGCAAATGCTAAAACAATCACGACCATGGACCAGATCTCTCAGGCAACCCTGCAGATGATCACACAGTAAGCATTAGTAGTTGTTTCCAAGAATGAGAAGTCAATGAGAGCCTGCCTGTTGATCGCTGGTTTTGCGATCGGGCAGGCTCTTTTTCTGACATCCATGAATGGGCCATTGACATTTTAGAGCCCCATTCGTTGGCTTCTTTCAAGGATCGGAAAGAGGCTCGAAATCTGCTTTTTTGGATCGAAGACAACACCGTTAGCCGTACTACTTTCGTCCGCCGCTAAAACGCCTATTTGGCTCACCGCATGCATATTGCCAGGGTGATAACGACGTGAGTGTATGGGTCCCGATCCGCTCCGTGGATTGTTGCCAACTCATCGAGTGCGTGAGGAGATAGATGGCCACAGCAGTACATCATTCCGGTTTACAAGTTCCGACGCCGGCCGCTTTGACGCTTCGCACAAAGAAAGCCTCCGAGGTCATGCCCTGGCTGCCCTGCTCGCTGGCGCTGGAGGTACCCGTGGTCAATTTCACGGTGGGAGCTCTTTTACGACTCGTACCTGGGGCCCTCGTCGAGACATCCTGCCACCAGAGCGCGGACATTCCTCTGCAGGTAAACGGCATTCAGATGGCCTGGACCGAGTTCGAGGTGGTGGGCGACCGTCTCGCCGCCAGGATCACGGACCTCGTATGAATCTGCGAGCAGTATGGGCGAATGACGCAAGGTGCGCCGCAGCAGGAAAGGATAGGTCGTTCGTACCGCCGACCTTCAATCGGATTGCAGTTCAGCTTCAGTCCGTTTGCCGTTGGATATCTGGTAAGTATGTCACGCAGCGTCAATCCAGGCGCATGAAGGTATCGGAAACAGTTTCCCTGGGAGAAAAAAAGTTTGTCTCAATCCTGCAGGTTGACGGTACTCAATTCCTGGTCGGTGGCACGGCTAACAGCATTACCCTGCTGGCGACACTTGATAGCAATTCTAACTTTGCTCATGTCCTGAGAGAGCAATCCAAAGCTGCGGACACGGGGAAGGAATGAAAAACGGTCTGTTCCGATCCGTGCGCAACCTGAGCATCGTCGTACTGGTCCTGCTGTGTGGAACGGTGCGCCTGCGAGCGCTTGGGCTCGCGGCAAGCCCGGTTGCTGCATCGACGGCATCGATTGCTGACGCGTCCGGCGATGGGCTTTCGATATCACCCTATATCGCTGCACCACAGCCCTTGAACAACAGTGGGCTGCCGGTCACTGGCCTTGGCGGCTCTTCGCCGTCATGGACAATCGTTGTCCTTCTCACGTTTCTGACGCTCATCCCGTCATTGCTGTTATGCATGACGCCATTTGCACGGTTGCTTATCGTCTTCCACTTCCTGCGCCAGGCACTTGGGCTTCAGACCACTCCATCGAACCAGACCCTGATCGGTCTATCCATGATGCTCACCTTTTTCCTGATGCAGCCGGTGGGCACAGTGATCTACCACGATTCTATTGTTCCTTTACAAGCCGGCTTCATCACTCCGACGGACGCGCTGGTGCGTGCCGGCGATCCTATGCGGAACTTCATGGCGCATTATGTACGCGAGAAGGATGCCGCGCTCTTCCTTGAGCTCGCCAAGGAACCCCGGCCGCACGACGTGAAGGATCTTTCGTTTCGCGTACTGCTGCCCGCCTACATCCTCTCCGAGTTGAAGGCCGGCTTTCAAATTGGTACCGTCCTGTTTCTACCATTTCTCGTGGTCGACATTGTGGTTGCTTCTATCACTACATCGGTCGGCATGATGCAACTTCCTCCTGTGGTGATCTCGACGCCGTTGAAGCTGATGCTGTTTCTCATGGTGGATGGCTGGCACCTCCTTATCGGCGCCTTGATGAGGAGTTTCAATTAATGGGCGTCGATTTTGTCGTAAGTCTTGGTCGACTTATGTTGCAGGAGGTCATTCTTCTGGTAGCCCCTGTGCTGCTCGTCGCGATCGCGGTAAGTTTTCTGATCAGCATCGTGCAGGTGCTCACTTCTCTTCAGGACCAGACCCTATCGATTGTTCCACGCTTGCTGGCGACCGGGGCAACCCTGTTCTTCATGATGCCGTGGATGTTTCGACACCTGGCCAACTACACGATTCATCTGCTCTCCGATTTTCATCAGGTGCTTCAATGATCGCCGGAATTCCATTTCTTGACTTAATACAGGCGCTTCTTGCGATCGGCGTTCGACTTTCGGGACTGATGTTGTTTGCCCCGTTCTTCGGCAGCGTAGTGATTCCAGCCCGTGTGAAAGCGATCCTGGTCATCGCGCTGACGATCCTTCTTTATCCCGTGGTGAAGCACAGCATTCCGCAGATGCCAGTCGTAGAGTGGCCGATTCTTGTTTTCAAGGAACTCATGATTGGCGTTGCTGTTGGAATTGCGACGTCACTCGTTTTTGATGCTGTCCAGATGGCGGGGCAGATTCTGAGCATTCAGATGGGCTACTCGCTGGTAAACATCATCGACCCTACGACGCAGGTCGATACGACGGTAATGGCTCTTTTCCACCAGTCACTGGCAATGCTGATCTTTCTCAGGCTCGATGTGCATTTGTGGCTGTTCCGCGCGATAGGCGACAGCTTTACTTATCTTCCCCCGGGTTCGGGACATCTTTCCGGTTTGTTTACACTTACCCTTCTTCAGTCCGGGTCGCGCGTGATTGCGATTGGATTACAGATTGCTGCGCCCGTACTTTCAGCCACACTGCTGGCCGACATCACTTTCGGTCTTCTTGGCAAATCATCGCCCCATCTGCCGCTGATGCAGCTCGGGCCGGCAGTGAAGAGCCTGATGGGCCTCGCCATACTGATTGCTTCACTCAAGTACTGGCCTGACCTCTTTCGCAAACTATTTCTTGAGTCAATCGAATTCTCTGATCAGCTGATGCACCTGGCGCGTTAACGACTATGGCGGATTCCAGTAAAACAGAACAGGCGACTGCGAAACGGCGCCTGGATGCGCGCAAGAAAGGCCAGATAGCACGGTCGCGCGAACTGCCGAACGTGCTAGCCATGATCGGCGTTATTTGTTCCCTGGCTTTCATGGCACAGGGCGCGATGGGTCACTGGACTGTCTTTTATCGTCGTGTTCTTGATGAAGCCGCGACCGAAACCATTGATGCGAATGGTCCCCTCGTGTTCTGGAGCACGGTTGAAATCTTTCGCTGGATGGTGCCAGTACTGCTCAGCGCGATGGTGCTCTCCCTGGCGGCTGCGCTGGCACAGGGCGGCATCAATTTCGCACCGGAGGCACTCAGTCTCAAGTTTGAGCGCTTCAACCCGGCGACCAAGCTGGGCCAGGTCTTCTCGATCACTGGTCTCACGAATGTCATGAAGTCGCTGCTGCCTTTCTCCGCCATCGCGTGGATCGGGGTCCACTGCATTGTGGCTCATTGGTCGATGCTGGTGAGAGGTTCCTACCTGGATCTCCGGGAACAGTCTTCGCTGCTTGGATCCATGTTCCTGGAAGTCGGATGGAAGTCAGCGGTGGTGTTGCTTGCATGGTCGGGAATCGATTACCTGGTGACCTGGCAGAAGCAGAACAGCGACATGAAGATGACGCGTGAAGAGGTCCGCGAAGAGCACAAGCAAACAGATGGGAACCCTGTCATCAAGGGCCGTATCCGCCGCATGAGGCGTCGCAGGAGGAAGAAGCAGAGCCTTGCCGCGACGCGTACCGCGACAGTGATCGTGACGAATCCAACACACTTCGCAGTTGCGTTGAAATACACGCCTGACATGGCTGCGCCCGAAGTTGTTGCGAAAGGGATGAACCTTCTGGCGCAGGAGATCAAGGCGATCGGTGTGGAGCAGGGGATCATGCTGATCGAGAATAAACCGCTTGCCCAGGCGCTTTACAAGACAGTGGAAGTGGGTGAGTCGATTCCGTCTGCGCTTTATCAGGCTGTCGCAGACATCCTCGTTATCGTCTATCGTGCCCAAGCCGAAGTTCGCCAGCAGGAAGCGATGCGCCGCAGTCGTGACGCTTCCGGAAAGCCAAAATTGTTATGAAGAAAAATACGTCAGAAGGTCTCTTGAAGAAGCTCCGTGCCTCAGGCGACTGGGTTGTGCCGGCTGCTGCTGTGTCCATGGTATTCGTGATGCTGGTGCCCTTGCCGAGCTTCATTCTAGACCTGCTGCTCTCACTCAGCATTACGGCCTCGGTCATGGTTTTGCTCACCTCGGTCCAGATCCTGAAGCCAGTCCAATTTTCAGTTTTTCCCAGTCTGTTGCTACTGCTCACCATGCTGCGCCTCTCACTCGACTTAGCCAGTTCGCGGCGTATCCTCTTGCATGGCAATGAGGGAACAGCAGCAGCTGGCGCGGTCATTGAGGCATTCGGTCAGTTCGTTGTCGGCGGTAATTATATTGTCGGCTTTGTACTATTTCTTGCACTGATTGCGATTCAGTATCTGGTCGTGAGCCATGGCGCTGTCCGGACGGCGGAGGTGACCGCCAGGTTTACGCTGGATGCTATGCCGGGCAAGCAGATGGCTATCGATGCGGATTTAAATGCCGGGTTGATCACAGAACAGCAGGCGCGCAAAAGACGTGAGATGGTTGCGCGTGAAGCAGAGTTCTGCGGCGCAATGGACGGAGCGGCGCGTTTCTCGCAACGCGATTCACTTGCAACGATTCTCATCATGGCGATCAATATCGTTGCGGGATTCCTGATAGGTGTCTTTCAACAAGGCATCCCCTTCCAGGAGGCATTAAAGACATACACGATCCTCACAGTAGGGGATGGGCTGGTATCCATTCTGCCTTCCTTATTGGTGTCTGTTGCGGGCGGCATCGTGGTCACGCGGGCGTCTTCAAAAGATTCACTGGGCGTGAATGTGAGCAGGCAGCTTCTGGGAAGCCCTCGTCTGCTGTGGATCGGCGGCGGTGTACTCGCAATCCTGGGATTGATACCAGGATTGCCGAAGCTGTCGTTCTTTTCCATCGCGGGCGTCATGATGCTCGCCGCATGGAAGATGAAGACTGAGAAAACTGCGGAAGAACTGGAGGGACTCGAAGAGCCGAGCGCTCTCATCAAAGGCAAAGCCGGCGCGGCAGCACCGCCTGTGATGGACCCGATGGAGTCTGCATTAAAGCTGGATGAGCTTATGCTCGAGGTCGGCACGGGCCTCGTACCGCTGGTTGATGCTAAACAGGGCGGCCAGCTGCTCGCGCGCGTGAAAGCGATCCGGAAGAGCATGGCGAGCCAGCTCGGTTTTCTTGTGCCCTCAGTTCACATCACGGACAACCTTGCTTTGCGGGAGGGGGAATACGTTATCTATCTCCGTGGAACAGAGATTGCCAGGTGGGAACTGCGCCGCGGGTTCCTGCTTGCTATTTCGTCAGACACGCGTATTCCGCAGTTGCCTGGCATTGACACGCGCGAGCCTGCCTTCGATACAGCGGCCAAGTGGATCTCGCAGGATCTGCAGGCGCAGGCAATTGCTGCGGGGTATGCGGTGGTGGACGCTACGTCCGTTCTTGCAGCGCACCTCACAGAATTGATTAAGCGGAATGCCTATGAGCTTCTCTCCCGGCAGGAAACCAAGCGACTGGTCGACAGGCTGAACGATTCGTATCCGAAGCTGGTGGAAGAGCTTATACCGAAGTTGCTCAGCCTGGGAGAGGTGCAGAAGGTGCTGCAGCAACTTCTGCGTGAGCAGGTGTCGATCCGCGATCTGGGAACAATTCTTGAAGCACTTGTGGAAACAGCTGTTTCAAACAAAAACCCGGTCGCATTAGTAGAGGCTGCACGGCATTCCCTTGGCCGAGCCCTTGTACGCCCCCTGCTCGATACTGCGGGTCAACTAAAAGTTGTAACTCTCGATGGTTCCATCGAAGAAGAATGCATGCGTGCGGCGAATCTGCAGCCGGGACAGCTTTCAACAAGCGCTCTTCAGGTATCTGTGGCACGTCGCGTGCTAGAGAGTCTACGTGGCACATTCGGTGACCAGATCGGCGACGCTCCACCTATCCTGCTTTGTTCTTCGCCTGGTCGCTTTTATTTACGGAGGCTGCTTGAACCATTTCTGCCAAAAGTGGTCGTCATTTCGCCCAGCGAGATCCCGCCCATGACCATGGTTCAGTCAGTAGGAGTCGTACGTTAGCCAGCAACCTCAGATTATGAGGATCACGAAGTGACCATTATGACAACTGCACACACTACATACTCATCTATCGCTAATTCTGCCAGCAGCATCGACGAGCGCAATCATCTCGTAATGGAGGTGCTGCCGCAGGTTTATTACATTGCCTCCCGAATTCTGGAGCGCTTGCCTCAACAGGTTGAGCTGACGGACTTGGTGAATGCTGGTGTGATCGGTCTTCTCGAAGCGTACGAAAACTTCGACAGCAATAAGAACACCCAGTTCAAGACCTTTGCCAAATTCCGTATTCGAGGCGCGATCCTCGACAGCCTGCGGGTACTTGATTGGGGGTCGCGAAGCCTCCGCAGAAAGGCCCGTGAGATTACCGATGCGACGAGGCAACTTGAGTCACAGCTTGGCCGGAAAGCTGGCCGCGAGGAAATAGCAGTGGAGATGAAGCTGAGCCTTCGTCAACTGGAAGAAGTGATGACGCAGATCGAAGGTCTGCAAGTGGTGGGACAGCAGGTATCCACCAGTTTGAATGATCCAGACAAGTCATTGGACCTGGTAGAGAACGCACTCAGCCAATGGGAGAATCCTTTCGAGGCCTACTGCAAGGCTGAACAAAAGCAAAAGCTGACAGAGGCTATCCAACAACTCTCCGAGCGGGACCAGCTCATTCTTTCGCTTTACTACCATGAAGAACTAACCATGAAAGAAGTAGCTGAAGTGGTAGGTATTGCAGTGTCGCGAGTGTCTCAGATTCACTTTGCAGCGCTGGGCAAGCTCAAGATGCTGTTGAACCAGGCAGAGAATGCCCAGAACAATAAACCGGTGCCAGTGAAGCCGAAGAAGTTCCAAATTGAGTCAAGAAAACATGCTAAAGCAGCCTACTGAAAGGCAGATTCAACCGTGTAACTTCCGCTCTGCCGGTCGCCTCTCCAACGAGAGTGCCCGGGCGTTGACGACTTTACATGAAGTGTTGGCGCGCAACCTGGTGAATTCTCTTGATGTTTACCTTGGAACGGGTCTCGAAGTGAAGATGGGTGCCCTTGATCATCTCTCGGTTGATGACTATCGCGCCGCCTGCCTCAACTCCGCTTTCATCCTGCCTTGTGCGGTGCGGCCATCCGCGGGAACCGTGCTGCTTGAGGTGAGCAATATCCTGATGTTCACAATGATTGACTTATTATTAGGCGGATCAGGCACGAATCCCGCGGATACCAGGGAACTTACAGAAATTGATGAAGAGATCATGCAGGGAGTGGGTGCGTTGATAGCCCATCAGGTAGAGCGCGTCTGGAGCCCGGTCGGAATTTCTCTCGTCCCTGGAACCTGTCTGAAGCCTGCCCAGGCACATCGCGTTTTTCCACTCAATGAGAAGGTATTGCGCATCCGGCTCGACGTACTTGTCGCCGATATGGTCGGTGCTGTCTATCTCGCATTTCCGGCATCCATAGGTAGCAACCTGGTGCGAAATATTAAAGCGGAATCATCTATCAGCAAGAGCAACGTCTCTTATTTCACAATGCCGTCACTTGAGGAGCGGATGCTAGACTGCGCCTTTGCCCTGACCGGCGAACTGCCGCAACTCAATGTCCTGGTACGAGATCTTGCAGCACTTGAAGTCGGCAGCCTGCTAAAGTTTTCTGCTTCTGTTGCTACTTACGGAAGACTCACGCTGGAAGACCAGCCATTTTACAATGTGTCCCTTGTGCAGCAGGGGCATAATAAGGCCCTTCAACTTCTCGATGCGTTGTCCCCGCATCGGTTGACTACAGGAAGCTAGGACTAACATGAATGCAAAAATAACTGACGCCTGCTCTTCGCTTGCATCTTCACTCTGCAATGCTTTTGGCGCCTCACTCACACAAGCCTGTGGTCTTCCATGGCAGGTCGCAAACTTACGAGAGATAGAGGAAAATGCGCTACTCTCTGCTTCCCAAGAAGGCCATCGGATCGTATTCGGCTCCCCCCTGGATGGACGTTGCTCGATCTCTTTCCACGCGAAGGATAAGTCGGAGCATAACTCAGCGGATGCCGGTTCCACGGACTTGTGGGGTGAAACAGGAGCGATTGCCGTCGCTCTACGCAGCTCTGTCGAGAGGGTGAGGGGCCTTCTGCGACTGGAATACAGGGATATGGCCATGGCGGTCGAGCGCGTCCAGGATGATGGCGTCCCGAATGGTAAAGATACGGCCCAGGGACTGGTCTTGAGCGCAGAACTTCATAGCGGGCAGACATCTCTGAGCATGCAGATGATCTTCGATGCGCCCCTGCTTGCTTCGCTGAGTGTGCCCACATTGCATCCACTGCTTGCCGGTAAGATGGAAGGCATTGTGGTGCAGCCTAATCTCGACCTGGTAATGGATGTCGCGCTGAATGTGACCCTTCGCTTTGGCCGGAGACAGCTTCCTCTGCGCGAAATCATCGACCTTGCGAGCGGCTCGGTCGTTGAACTTGATCGTCAGGTAGATGAGCCTATCGAGCTTGTACTCGATGGCCGGGTAATTGCGCGGGGCGAAGCAGTCATTATTGACGGAAACTATGGGATGCGTGTTACGCAGATTGTGCAGCCCTTACTCAACGCATAAGTACCTGTGACAGCTCTTGTTACCACAATCTTAGTGATGGGATCAGATCCGTTCGGTGAGTCGGCATCGTCAGTTTTCATTCAGAAGAACGTGAACAACCTGTAGATATCTGCCGATATCGGAACCGTTCACAACAGTCCAGAGGAACTTCTTCACGTGCCTGATCACTCTTCCAATGCACAATCGCCACAAATTCATGTCGCAGAACTTCTTGCCAAGCTAACTCCAGCATTCGGATCGGAGATTTTACCTTCTATTCCCATCAGCCTGGCGACGCGGCTTCGGCTGGAGATGCTTGTGATGAGAAGCTCGGTTCTGAATTTGCGAGAAATTACTGATACGATCCTGCGAGATCCCGGCGCCACGCTACAGTTGATGCGTGTGGTCGAAGAGGAATATCAGAATGATGAGGGACGCCCGACACGGATCGAGCACTGCATAGCCTTGATGAACCATGAGCGCTGGTACAGAACTGTCTGCTCAGAGGTGATCGGAAGCCAGGACCGGCATATTCTGGATGCCTGGAAACAGTTTCGCCGCAAAGCGCATTACACCCGTGAAGCAGCTATGCGCATCGAGGGATTCTGTCCCGAAGAAGCTCACCTTGTAGGATTGCTTCATCAGCTGGGTAAGATACCCTATCTGCTTGGCTGGACTAGCAGTCAATTTGCTACCGACACCGAAGAGTGTGCCATGGGTATTCTGCTGGCACAGAGCTATAGTGCGCCAAGGTACTTGATTGAGGCCCTGCGCGAGCAGCAGATGGGGAAGGATTCCCGTTGGAACATTCTGCTGCGCTCGGCCCAGGAAGATAGCGAGCGGCATCTCCAAATTCAGTATGCACTGCACCTCACGCCCTGCGCAACCTCGTTCATTTGCTGAAGAACCCTTTGAAATATGGGGCGCGCCGCATTAGAAGTTGCTCCATTACCTTCTCGTCAGGCAAGCCCTGTACACTCTAACTTTTCTCTCACAGAGAGCTATCTCCACAAAGTCCAGCTAGGTTTTTTTGCGTTATTTATCATCTGCAATTGGCCACGTGCGTGCATAAGGCTGGGTGAGGCCCAGATATGGATAGCGCGTTTTATGCAGCCGCCACTGCTCTTGTTGCTCGCAACGATGCCCTTGACTCTATTGCCAGCAATCTGGCGAACACCAGCACAAAGGGTTTTCGCGGGCAGCACACGAGCTTCGGCTCTGTACTTGCTGGCTACGGACAGACCTTTAACTCTGTAGAGAACGATGACATCAATAGCTATGGTGTTTTAGGAAAACCGTCCCTCAACCTGTCGCAGGGAACACTCGAGCGCACCGGGAATGATCTTGATGTAGCTGTGGAAGGCTCAGGTTTTCTGAAAGTGCAAGTGGGTGCCGGTATCGCGTACACACGCAACGGCAGTTTGAAGATATCCACGCAAGGCCAAATTACAACACAATCCGGGGACGCAATTCTGAGTGACTCCGACAAACCGATCAGTGTTCCGAGCGGAGCAGCCGTTAGCATTTCCACTGACGGGACTGTGATGGCAAACGGTGCAATCGTCGGCCGAATGAAAGTGGTCGAGTTTGCAGCATCGACGGAATTGCAGAGCATGGGAAGCACATACTATACCGCTCCATCTAAATCCGAATTACCCGCGACCGCTTCACAAGTACGTCAGGGCATGCTTGAAGGATCAAATGTCGATCCGGTATCGACAGTAGTTCAACTGATCGATGCACAGAGGTCCTCAGAAGGCATGCGCCATGCCCTCAGCATGATTGATTCCGAGATGGATAAGACCGCGGCTACTGACCTGGCACGCACCACCTAGTTTGCGGCTGATTGGCCCAGTTAAATCAAAGCATTGCAAAAAAAGAGGACTAAACGATATGATTCGCGCACTCTATACCGCCGCAAGTGGCATGAACGCTCAGCAACTCAATCTCGACAACATCGCAAACAATCTCGCCAATGCTAGCACAGGCGGTTTCCAGCAGAGACAGCTGCAATTTTCTGATCTGCTGTATCAAAGTGCAGTAGCGCCCGGTTCGGCCGCTTCACAGCAGACAACAAATGCTGCCGGGCTTCAGGTTGGCCTCGGCGTACGTCCTGCCAACACAGAGATCGTACAGACTCAGGGTGATTTCAATACGACGGGCGGACCGCTTGATCTGGCAATTTCCGGAGCTGGATTTTTTCAGATCCTGCTGCCAAATGGCCAGACCGGCTACACACGGGCGGGCGCCTTCCATCCGGACGCTACCGGGAACGTAGTAACAGCAGACGGAAACCCTTTGCAGCCGGCGATCACCATTCCGCCAAATGCAACCAATGTCACAATCGGAACTGACGGAACAGTAAGTGTTACACAACCCGGCCAGACCCAGGCCGCGACGATTGGAACCATTCAGTTGGCAATGTTTGTAAATCCGGGCGGACTAAATAGCGTGGGTAACAACACTTATCTCGCTACCACAGCCAGCGGCGACGCAATCGTCGGGGGACCGGGAGGTAGTGAAGGCCTGGGGACAATTCAACAGGGTGCGCTCGAGGAATCAAATGTCAGTACAGTCGACGAGTTCGTACAGATGATCGTTGCTCAGCGGTCCTATGAATCGAATTCGCGAGTTGTGAAAGCAGCTGACGAGATGCTGCAGCAACTTAATCAATTGTCACAGTAAAGGAACCATGCCTAAGAAGATAACAGTGCGACTTATTGCTTTGGTACTTGTCGCTCTTCATGCCGCAAGCGCGGAGACGCCTTCAAGCTTTACGGTTACGAGCGATGAAGTCATTCGGGCAATGACGAAGAAGCAGCTGCCGGTAAAGGGAGTGGACATCACGATGCCGGCTCAAATGCGGTCGAAAGTCACAGACCCTGTCCTCGAGATCCAGCAAATCACTGCGTTGGACTCTCAACGAAGCCAGCTTCGGATAGCCTGCCAGGTCAGATCCGAGTGCATGTCTTTCTATGCAACGGCGCGATGGTCAGGCCGACCTGGCGGGGGGCAAACGACGAGCGGGAAGCCAGATGAGCGTACACAAGCTATGACGGAGTCAAGCACTTTGCGAGCGGGTGCGCATGCGACCTTGATTCTTGAAGACGAACGCCTACATATTCGCGTTCCAGTTATCTGCGTGAGCGGCGGAGCACCCGGCGACAAGATCAGGGTTACCACCATCAATCGCCATCAGACGTTCGAGGCGGTAATCCTGAATGCCGATGAACTCAGGGGGAGTTTCTGATATGAGGGTTCGTTTTATTGCGCCATTGATCCTGCTCACTTCATTGGTAGGCTCAATGCAGGCTGAGGTCGGCCTCGCCCTGAAGAAGAAGGGGCCGCCACCAGATCTTCGTGCGGATTATTTAAACCGTCTGCAGGAGCAGTACATGCCGCCACCAGACCCCAGAACGGTTGGTAGTCTGTGGACCGCGGTGAATCCTCTTGGTGACCTGGCTTCTGACTATAAGGCGCATAATGTGAACGACTTGATTGTTGTTCAAGTCGCGGTCCAGACAACGGCGGCACAGAGCGGGACGTCCGATAGCGAACGTACGTTCACGACAACCTCTGGCATCACCGGTCTACCAGTGGTGTCAACGAATAACATCGGGACGCTTTTCGCGGCTAACTCGTCACACGCTTTAAAGGGTCAGGGATCGACTTCTTCTAATACGACCTTTACAACAAATCTTACCGGCCAGATCATCGCGTTGCTGGCAAACGGCAACATGGTGATTGAGGCCGAGCGCAAGATCTTCATGAACAACCAGCATGAAGATCTGGTGATACGCGGAGTCGTTCGTCCTGGCGATATCGCTTCGAACAACATGATCGCCTCTGCGTCGCTCAGTAATCTCGAGATCGAGATGAAGGGAAAAGGGATTATTTCGGACGGGACGCGTCCATTGAATCCAGTGACACGAACCATTCTGAGACTATTTAACTTCTAATTATGCAAAATAACTACTTATTAACGGCGAGGCAGTGGATCATCAGGAATGGAATATTGTGGCTACTCATCCTGGCGAGCTCCGCTCCTGTCGCAATGGCCATGCAAACGACGGAGCATCCCGTAATGATCCGTGACATTACGGACATCGAGGGAGTTCGCGACAACCAGCTTGTTGGTTATGGTCTCGTGGTCGGGCTACGTGGCACAGGGGATCGGCAGCAGACCTACTTTACCGTACAGACTCTAGCCAACGAGATGATCCGCATGGGAGTGCAGATCTCTCCGGGACAAGTGGTGGTGAAGAATGTTGCAGCAGTGTTTGTAACGGCAACTCTGCCCGCGTTTTCACGCCCCGGCCTGAAAATCGACATCACGGTATCTTCGGTGGGCGATGCGAAGAGCCTTGAAGGCGGGGTACTTCTTCTTACCTCTCTTCGTGGACCGGATGGCCAGGTCTACGCCGAAGCCCAGGGCTCGCTTGCAGTGGGTGGTTATTCAGAAACAGCGAACGGAAACGCGCACATCGTCAATCAACCTAATGTAGGACGTGTTCCAGAAGGCGCAATCGTTGAAAGAGAAGTCTCAGTAGACATCGCGCATTTTCATAACGTAACGCTCTTGTTGCGCAACGCCGACTTCACTGCCGCCCGCGACATAGCAGATGTTATTAACAAGGACTTTGGCCGTGAAGTAGCAACCACAATGGACAGCCGGACGATCGAGGTAAATGTAGCCCTCGCTGGTGCGCCGTCTGTGCCGTTCCTGATTTCGCGCGTGCAGGCTCTAGCGATCCACGTGCATGCACCGGCCAAGGTGATCATAGATGAGCGGACTGGCACGATTGTGATGGGAGGCAACGTCACACTCTCGCCGATCTCAATTCTGCACGGGAGTCTCAGTATCCAGGTGGAACAGTTCAACACGGTGTCCCAACCGAATGCTCTTGGTTCCGGTACTTCCATTCCAGTAACAAATACTGCCTTGTCCGTGAAGGACCAGCCAGCGCAATCTATCCGGCTCGACAATGGCGCAAATGTAGACGACCTTATCCGAGGACTTCATGCCATCGGTGCGACATCCCACGATATCGTTTCCATTCTTCAATCCGTAAAAGCCGCCGGCGGACTGCAGGCTGACCTGGAGGTCATTTAATGGCAATCGAACTATCGAGTAGCAGCATAGCCGCCAATGCTGAGGCAGACCAACTCCTGGCCTCTGGAACCTCTTCGCTCGGATCCAAGGAGGATGCCAAGGTAGAAAAGGCTGGCAAAGACTTCGAGTCCATACTGCTTGGCAGCTGGCTCCAGAAAGCCGAGCAGTCGTTTGCGTCCGTGCCCGGTGGCGATGACGATGATGATGAAGACCCGGGTAAGGGTCAGTTCCAGAACATGGCGACACAATCCCTGGCGAATTCGCTCAGTGCGCAAGGAGGCATCGGCATTGCCAAGATGATTACTGAGCATCTGCGCACGGCGGACGAACACGAGCGGACTGCCAAGCCGGAGACGATCAGGAAGTGATGTAAACCGAGGACAGTGGGAGCAGGTTTGCACTATCTGGCATGGATCTATTGAACAGGGTAAGAGGAAAGGCCGATAGAATACCCGTCTGTAGTGGAGGGGATTTATATGCGGGTTGATTCGCTTGCGTCGGCGGCAGTTGATGATCTTTTGAGTATTAGCGTAAACAAGGAAAGTTCGTCGAGCGCTGTGCCGACCGCTTCGCAGGCGCCGCAGGACAGGACGACATTAATGTCAGGCAGCGTTTCAGTTGCTTCTCTCACCGAGCAGGCAATGCAGTCCGGCACGGAGCGCTCACAGAAGGTTCAATCATTACAGGAGTCGGTCAACAACGGCGAGTATACGGTCAATGCTGCAAAGATCGCCGATGCCATGACCACCGTAATCTACTGATCCGGGAACATCGCATCATAGGATCGGTTGACAGAAAGCGAGTGTTTATTTCGTGCAAACCGGAGCCTCAAGCCTTACGGCGTCGCAGGCGCAAGCTTACCTTCACTTAATCGAAGCATTCGCCGGCGAGTTGGAAATTGCCACGGGCGCCATCATTGCCGGCATGCTGCCCACCCTTGAAGAATCTGTAGCGAGACAGCAAAATGAGTGCGCCAAACTGATCGCGTGGACCGAGCTCATGGCGGCTCGCCGAAGCCAGGAAGATGTTCCCGCGCCACTCGATACAGAACTTGCCGATCGCGTTCTCGCTGCCAGCAATATCCTGTTGAAGCTGAATCGAAGATACTCCGCTTTGCTAAAGCATTCGGGTGAAACGCTACGGCTGCTTGCTGGACTTAGCCCCAGCTACCACGGCCAAATGGATTCATCCAAGCTTCATACCTGGTCCTGTGACTTATAAAGGAGCGATGCAAATATGGGAAGCCTGACAAGTACATTGTCTATTGCGGCTCAGGGCCTGATGGTTGCCGAGGCTGAAGTTTCCGTCACCAATAATAATATCTCGAATGCCGATACTCCAGGCTACACAAGGCAGACGGCCGTCATCTCGGAAGCCAATCCGATAGAGACGGGTGATGGGATCAGTCTTGGTGATGGCGTCAACCTGGACGGGATCAACTCCCTCCGCGATGAACTGCTGACAAATCAGATTCAGCAGCAGACCTCGCAGCAGGCGAGTGCCACGGTCCAGGTAAATGCGCTTAATGATGTGCAAACGCTATTCCCAACATCGGGAACAACGCTGTCCACGAACCTGTCCACATTCTTTTCCAGTATCTCGGCCTTATCCACGGATCCAACAAGTAATGTGGCACGAGATGCCGTGTTATCAAACGCGCAAAGCCTGGCTAATCAGTTCAATACGACTTCGGCAGGTATGACTAGTACGCAAGGCAGTCTGGATACGCAGGTCAGTACGGATGTGAACCAGATCAATACTCTGGCCGCGCAGGCAGCGTCGCTTAACAGCCAGATCGCGCAGCAACCGTCGGACGCTGAGGGCGCGGGCGCATTAACCGATAAACTTCAGCAGGTAGAAACCTCTCTTGCGGGTCTTACAAATATCTCAGTTGTTCATAACTCAAGCGGAGGCGACACAATAACAACAGGAAATGGAAGTCCCATCGTGATCGGATCACAGAGCTATGCACTCTCTACTTCGACAGGAAGCAACGGCCACCAGCAGGTACTCGATTCCAACGGGAATAACATTACCGCTACGATCAGTGGCGGAGATCTTGGCGGCACGATTCAGACACGCGATACGACTATACCTGGCCTTCTGAACCAGCTCGATACACTAGCAAATCAGTTTGCGACATCCTTCAATACGGCGCAGGCGCAAGGATATGATCAGAATGGGAATACTGGATCAGCTTTGTTCAGTGTCCCGTCGACAGTCAGCGGTTCGGCTGCGGCTATCTCCGTGGTGACCACCCATCCATCTGCGATCGCTGCTAGTTCCGTTTCAACCGGGACAGGGGATGGTAATCTTTCGAACCTCTCGGCGGTGCAGAGTTCAGTAGGATTTTCTGGTTCCAGCATCACAAATCTGGCATCGAACCTGGTTTATCAGGTGGGTGAAGCCGTTTCAAATGCTACGACAGAGCAGACCGCCGTGGGCCAAAGTCTGACCTCACTTACGACCCAGCAGAGCTCCATCTCAGGAGTTTCTATCGACGAGGAGTCGGCAAACCTTCTTCGCTACCAACAGGCATATCAAGCGTCTGCACAGGTCGTTAATACTGTGAGCATACTGATGACGGCTACCATTAACATGATGTCGGCCTAAGCAAAGGAGCTAGCATGCGTTTCGATCCAAACTATTCTTCCTCTGTTATCGACGGCATCACGCAAAGCGACGCTGCTTTTCAAACTGCAGAGCAGCAGCTTTCCACTGGTCTGCGGGTCAATGAACCTTCGGATGACCCTGCCGCCGCGGCCGCGTACACTCTGAATCAGACCGCCATTGCTGGAGTCGATCAATTTACAACCAATGCCTCTACCGCCCTTTCGCAGGCTCAGACAGCCAATTCTGCCCTGTCGTCCGTGGTGTCTCTGTTGACAAAGGCCGTTGCACTCGGTACCGCAGCAGCTAACCCCGGCAACTCGCCAGGCAGCACAGAATCTGAGTCCGAAGCGCAGGGTATTATGGCAAGCATTGTGTCTGCCGCCAACGTCACGTTTAATGGCGTAGCAGTGTTCGGCGGATCGGCAGGATCCCCTACAGCCTTTGTGGCGGATGCAACATCAAGCACAGGCTACTCCTACACAGGTAGCAACGAAGCCAATACTGCCCAGGTGGGACAGACCCTCACAGTTCGAACCGGACTTCCAGGCAGCACCGTATTTACGCAGCCGGGATCGAGTGTTCTAGGCGCGATGAGTGAACTTATTACATCAGTGACGAGCGGAAGCACTTCCCAGATCGCCGCCGCCACCGTTTCGCTCACGAGTGCATTGAAATATGTTTCGCAGCAGCAGGCGACGGTGGGCGACACCATCGATACTCTAAACGCGCAGGACACTTACCTGGGCCAGGAGAAGGTTACTCTGAGCTCGCAGCAAAGCTCGCTTGTAGATATTCCGGCTGCTACAGCTGAAGAGAATGTAGCAAATGCACAGATACAAAACTCTGCAGTTCTTGCCGCCGCAGCAAAGATCCTTCCTGAGTCTTTGCTCAACTTCCTCAACAAGTAGGCAAAAAGGGGCGGCCAACAATTCGAGGCCGCCCCACCCTGCTTAATTCTGATAGAAGTTCGCTGCTAAAATCCCGATTAGCAGGAGAAGGAGATTCGTGATGGCGGATCATCCTGGCCGTACTGTGAGGTGCCGCCGGTTCGACTAATCGCTTGCTCGACAGGCTTGCGTTCTACTGCCGCACCATCCACCTTCTGCCACGCTTCGCGCACCTCGAGCACGATCCTTATCTGATCACGCAGAACTTCAGTCGACAGCTTGAACTGAGCTTGAAGCATCTGTGTGCGGATGTGTCGATAAAAGCGTTGCAGGCTGACGGCTGTCGGTCCGCCGTTCTCATGATCTATCATCATCTCCAGTTGCTGTAAGACCTTAAAACCGTGAGATATCTGGTCGCATCGACTTTGAATATCTTTCCGTTCGATTGCATCGATTGCACGTGTCAGATCCCCGACCAGGGTGTCATAGAGAGCAATGACCAGGCCCACTGTGGATGCCTGCTGCATTGCTGCCTGCCGATAGTTGAGGGAAGCAGATGTGTATGTCATTAGCCATTACTGTTTGAGCTGTTGTTGTTCATGCCGAGCAGGGCGTCGGTCCGTTGCAGGGTGACCGGCAGTTGCTGCAGTTCGATATCAACTTCGTTGTACTGCGCAGTCAATGTGGTCTGCAGGTTCGCATAGTAAGTCTGGTCTGCACTGATTTGGGTTGACAGATCTGTCTGTTCACTCGAGATGCTGTTCAACTCCACAGTAAATGCGCCTTGCGAGGGATCGATGTAGGTGTTTAGGGCATTCGTAAGGTCGTTCGCGAATCCATCAAGCGCCGTCCCCTGGAAGAACTGCGTAACACCAGACGGATCGTTTGATATAGCTGCATCGAGCGTCGATGTGTTTATGGAAAGCGTTCCATCGTTGTTCGTGGTAATCCCGAGCGAACTCAGTGATGAAAACGAACCACTGCTGTAGGAGTAGTTCGTCGAAGATAGCAGGGCGGATTGAAGACCCTCGACCGTACTGTCGCCTGCCAATGTCCCCGCAGTATCTGTCACGGCATTAAAGGCAAATTGTGAATTCACATTACCAATCAGCGTGTTGTAATCACTCACGAATGAAGTGATGGCAGAGACGATGGAAGACGAGTCTGGCGCTACAGTAATCGTCACTGGCGAGGTCGAAGCGCCACCAAGATTCAGCGTCAGGCCAGAGATGCCACTGGTGACAGTGTTGGAGGCACTCTTGATTGGAACCCCGTTCACATTAAGCGAAGCGTCTGCACCTGCTGATACCTGCGTGAAGCTAAGGGCGCCACTAGCGTTGGTAATGGAGAAGTCGGCCGCAGCACCGGAAGAGGATGAAACCAGCGAGAGTCTGGCACCGCTGCTGTCGGAAACAACGGTCGCAGTCACTCCGAGATTCTGACCGTTGATCGACGAGACTAAATCGCTGAGCGTGTTTACGCCACTGCCAGTCGTTATCGTATGAGTGGCGCCACCAATACTTATGTCGAAACTGCCCGACCCCAGAGCTGTGTCGCTGCTTGCTACTTCGTTCGAGTACGAGGATGCAGTTGTCGCCGGAATAATATTACTAATCGTGTAGGTGCCCGCCGCCGCACCCGCCGATGTTGAAGCCGTAAGAACACTGCTGTTGGAAGAAGTAGCCGCAACGGAGGTCAGGGGTACTTCAAGATTAATAATGTTATTAAGTTCATCGCTGAGGGTCGAAGCTTGCGTCTCGAGGTTGTTCAGTGCGTTCGTCCGACTTGTAAATGTGCTCTGCTGGTTCTGGAGCTGGTTCATCCCCGCTTCGTCAGAAGTAATAATCGATGAAACCAGGGCCGTAACGTCAATCCCGCTGGATGATGAGCCTGTGGCCGAAAGAACTGAGTTAACGAGTGAGGTTGAACTGGTGCTCATACGATAGGAACCTCGCAAATAGATCGCAGCAAATGAGGCGCGGCAGTTGCCTGCCGCGCCTATTTAGGTAACTAGGAGCCGTGAGACAAGCGGTCCGAGTGATTGATCCCGGATCCTGATGCTACGGTACTACTGCAATAGCTTCAGAACGTTCTGCGCCTGCGTGTTGGCTTGCTGCAGTGCCGCAACGCCGGTCTGCTCGAGAACACTGTACTTTGTGTCGTTCGCTACCACTTTGCTCATATCAGCCGAAGTGATGTTGCTGGAGGCACTGGCGAGGTTGGTGGATTCCTGCGTGTCAACAGTGGCAGCCGCCTGGAGCTGCTCGACTGTCGCACCTACACTGCCGCGGTCCGCCGAGACGGTGTTGATGGCAGTCGTAATCGCAGTCAGTGCCGCCTGGGCATTCGTGGAACTCGTAAGGCTGGTCGCGTTCAGGCCAAGCGTGGTCGAGTCAACAGCTGTCACGGAAGCAGAGATCGATACGTTGTTAGTGCCGTCGCCAGTGAACGCGCTCACCGTGGAGCCAAAAAGCGCCGTGCCGTTGAAGGCGGTCTTGCTGCTGATGTTGCTAATCTGAGTTAGCAAGGCCTGATACTCAGTGTCCATCGCTGCGGACTGGCTAGTGCTCAGGTTGCTGCTGGAAGCTTCGGTCGCCAGCGTGACCGAACGGTTCAGCAGTGCCGTTACTTCAGACATGGCACCGTCTGCTGTCTGAAGTGCCCCGACTGCATTGGTCGTGTTCAACGATGACTGGTTAAGTGCGGCAACGTTAGCGTTCAGGCCATCAGAGATCGCCAGGCCTGCGGCGTCATCCGATCCCGAGTTGATGCGCGAACCGGTAGCAAGCTGCTGCAGGCTTGAATTTTCAGCGGCGGTTGTGGCGGTAAGTTCGTTCTCGGCCTCGAGTGCCGGAATGTTGTTCAGAATGGTTAATCCCACGGTGTAGCTCCTTTTGAGGTTGTCCTGCAATGAATCAGTGCCGCCCCTCGTGAGCATAGCCGCTCTAAAGAGGAGGTTGTTTCTTGCTGCAGGACATCTATCGGCTTTCTATCTACGCCCGTTCATACCTCTTCGTGGTTTTCATCTTTATTGGCCTTCCCATAATGGGGGATAGATCGAACAACTATGAATCGTTTCTCATCGAGTTCTCATTACCCTCCTACTAATCCGGTTCGCTGAAGCGATCAGGCAGCAGTTTTCAATCATTTTGGACGCCACCTTTGGAAGGGTACATGCATAGGACAAGCAAAGGTTAGTCCCGGGGAGCATATCTGCCATGGTATTTGTTACAGCGATCAATGGAGCACAGGTCGCGATCAATAGCGATCTGATCGAGTATGCGGATGCGACTCCAGACACCGTCATCACTCTTACGATTGGAAACAAGTTTATTGTGCGCGAAACTCTGGCGGAGCTAGCCGATAAGATTCTAGTTTTTAGACATTCTGTTCTAATTGGCCGATTCCCCGAAAATGCGAGCGAGTCTAATGGCTAAGTCATTCATTGCGGGGAAACGTCTTGATCGCGGTACCATCCTTGGGCTTATGCTGGCGTGCCTGGCGATTGTCACGGGTTTGCTGTTGGACGGGGGACGAATCGGACAGATACTACAGCCGACGGCAGCATTGATCGTCTTATTGGGAACGTTGTCGGCGGTCTTAGTGCAATTCCCTCTGGCCACTGTACGAGAGGCTGCGCTCGAACTAAGGGCGCTCATGCTTGACGCCAGCCCATCTTATCCAGGCCATGTCGAAACATTAGTAGGCTATGCTCTCGAAGCGCGAAGCCGGGGAATTGTGAAACTTGATGGCAAACTGGCTTCTATTGAAGACGATTTCCTCAGGAAAAGTCTGATGTATGCCGTGGATGGTGTGGCTATCCGCGAATTGCGTGAGCGGATGGATGTCGATCTTCGGATCTATGAAGAAAAAGAAGGAAATATTGCAAGTGTGTTCGAAGCTGCGGGTGGCTTCGCGCCGACGCTCGGTATTCTGGGTGCAGTCCTTGGTCTTATACAAGTAATGCAAAAACTCGACAATATTGGAGAAGTGGGGAAGGGAATTGCTGTTGCCTTTGTGGCTACACTTTACGGCGTAGGCTCTGCGAACCTTTTGTTTATCCCAATTGCTGGCAAATTGCGAATCAGGATGCGTGAACGACAGATGCTGCGTGAGATGACGCTTGATGCCGTAATCTCGATTGTCGAAGGAATCAGCGCCCGGGCGTTGCGAGAGAACCTTCAGTCTTACCTCGATACCAAGTTACATCGCTTGCCCCTCAAACCAATACTGGAGAAAGCAACAAATTGACTACTCGCTCGAGAAGTTTAAGAGAGAAGCAGCCACAAGCCAGTACCACACACGATCGCTGGCTCGTCTCCTATGCTGATTTCGTCACGTTATTGTTCGCTTTGTTTGTGGTGCTGTTTGCATCTGCGCAACACAATAACTCCGCTGTTCGGAACCTTTCAAAATCGGTCCATGCCGGATTCGATCAATTGGGTATGCCGCGTCCAGACCCGCCAGCGCAGATTGAACAGCGAGATCCTACTGAAACTGAATTTGCGTCCGGATCTTCCTCATCCTTTGCCGATCTGAATAATCAGCTACACTCTGCACTCAGTGATTCGATAGCCAAACACCAGGTAATCGTCGAGCAGAACAGGGATGGCCTCGTGATCAGCTTACGGGAACTGGGGTTCTTTAACTCAGGGAATGCCGAGCTTCTTGCAACGGCGCGTGAACCTCTGGTCCGCGCGGCAAAAATATTGAGTGAGCATCATCTGGAAATGAGGGTCGAGGGGCACTCAGACGATCAGCCTATCCATAATTCCTACTTCCAATCCAATTGGCAGTTGTCGACGGCACGTGCGATGACTGTCTTGCTCCTGCTGGTCAACGAGTGCAACTTCGACCCGCAAAAAATCTCGCTCGCCGGGTATGGTCCTTACCGGCCGATTGCCAGCAATGACACGGCGGAAGGAAGACGCATGAATCGCCGTGTAGACCTGGTCATTCTGGAAGACGACCACAAAGACAAGGCGGCGCATTGAGTCAAAGCGTCGAATGCGCATAGTGCGGGTACCTTTAGTGTGAAAGCAATCTGCCGAGTTTAGTTCACCACCACATCAACCGATGACGTACACACGGCTGGCCAATAACAATAAACCAGGATGAAGCTACCAACCTCTCCCTGAACAAGGAAAGTCTATGAATGAAGAAGCATCAGTTCGCAAGTTCGCCTATCGCTATCCTCGCCTGTCTACCAGCCTGCCTATCGACTTTATTTTGGATGAAACAATCACGTTAGGTGTTTGTGAGAGTCTCAGTGAGTGTGGTATGAGCGCACGGTTTTCGGACGAACTGCCGGCGGGATCGATGGGAAGAGTGACACTCTACTTTGACAAAAGGAGCATCAGTGTGTACGCATCGATCTCAAACACTGAAGAAGGTAGGAGTACCATGCAGTTCATCTTTTCTAGCGCGGCAGAGCAAAACGCCATGCGTACCCTGATCGAATTAATCCGCCTCGGGCCAATTACTTAAATGTGGACCGATCCGACAGAACGGATCGTCTTTGAATGAGCCAGCTACGTCCACGGGCCCGCGCGACTACTCGGGGGCAGCGACAGAATCAATGTAGCTTCTATCTCCCGGATCAATCCACGCGCCAAAATTGTGGCATCTTTAGGCAAAGAGACGCAGGGTTGGCGAAGATCCCGAGCGCCTGCAGAAATACGGTGTAGTTGAGCTATTCCTTTGCCGAGGACGGGCGATAGCAACTGTAGTTCAGACTTCGAATTACTCGTCTGTCGTACTAGCTCGGCGCACCTGCTGGCAGAATCTAACTTGAGCCACCGTGAAGGTGATTCAATAATGCCATTACACCTTTTGCAGGTGACGGTTTTGAGGGTCCTGTCTTGACCGAGCTGGTGTCGGGCTCAGTTGGCGTGGCACTGGATTTCATGGGTGACCCGTTCTGCTCGTCAGTTGAAGACGCATTATGCTTCGCGTTCATCTCGGCAACTTCCTTGAGTGTACCGTTCTGCAAGTTGTCAGGAATGTATTGAACGACGAGCGAAATTCTACGGTTGCAAGGATCGAATGGCTTGTCAGGCAGGCGTAGACGCTGATTCGCAAACCCTCTCACCTGGCTGACCTGCTCGCTACGAACTCCGCTTGTCTGCATCAGGCGCCGTGCTGTATTTGCTCGGTCAGATGATAGTTCCCAATTGCCATAAGTTGTTTCGCCTACGTAAGGAGATGAATCGGTATGACCCTCTACCGAAATGCTGTTGGGCAGTTGGCCCAGCTGAGCGGACAGGACCTGGAGCAGTTGGATCATCGCCGGGGTTGCCTTCGCACTGCCTAATTCGAAGAAGGTGCCCTTGTTCGTTTCCATCAAGTCGATGCGTAGGCCTTCTTCAGTCAACTTCAGGTCGATTTGCTTACGTAGCTTGTTGAGACTGTCAACTTGCTCGATAGCATGTAATAGATCCAGTCGTACCTTGGCCATGTCCTGCTTTACAGGAGCGTCCTTCTTCGGATCGACTTTGGATGTACCGTGATTTGCTGCGGTACCTTTAGGATCGCGAAAGTATCCACCAATCTCCTGCTGCTCAGTCTTCGTTGTAGAACTCAGTAGCCACAGCACTATAAATAAGGCCATCATGGCGGTAACAAAATCTGCGTAGGCGACTTTCCATGCACCGCCGTGATGGCCGCCATGGATCTTCTTCCTGATGATAACGATCGGTTGTTGTTCGTTTGCCATGAAGGTCTACGCCGCAACCGCAGCAGGGACGGCACCCTTGTCTCGACAGGCTTTTTCAACTTCTGAAAAGCTCGGCCGGACGTGCGCCGGAATGGCTCGCCGGCCAATTTCAACAGCCATGATCGGCGAAGTGCCTTTAATGAAAGCGAGCATCAGCACGCGTAATACATGATAGTAGGCATGCTCGTCCTCGCTGATCTTACCCATATTTGACGATAGGGGACCAAGTACGCCGTAGCACATCAGGATGCCCAGGAAGGTCCCTACCAGGGCAGCCGCAACCTTATGACCAATCTCTTCGGGTGGCCCACCAAGGGCGCCCATCGTGACGACGATGCCCAGGACCGCCGCTACGATTCCGAGACCAGGTAGAGCGTCAGCGACAGTCGTGAGTGCATGGATTGGTGCCGAGGCTCCGTGGTGATGTACCTCCATGTCAACTTCCATCATCTGGTCCACGTCAAAGGCAGCAACGCCGCCTGTGATGGCCATGCGCATGGTATCGCAGACAAAGTCACGCACGTGGTGGTCTTTTATAAATGCCGGATAAGCGGAGAATAGTTGACTTTTATCCGAGCTCTCAACGTCAGCTTCAATTGCAACCATGCCCTCCTTTCGAGCTTTGGAGAAAAGCATGAACATCATCTTCAGCGTATCGATGTAACGCTTTTTATTGTATTTCGAACCGCTGATCACTCCGGTAAGATTTGAAAGGATTCCCTTCAATACGTGCATTGGATTTGCGGTGATCAAGGTGCCAAGCGCGGCGCCGCCAATGGTTATAAGCTCTGCAGGCTGGATCAACACCGGCAGTTGGCCCTTCTCCATGAGAAATCCGCCAATCACAGCAGCAAAAACAACAACTATCCCTACAATCGACAGCATTATAT
>CAXTNK010000015.1:0-1472 GCA_964245665.1 uncultured Acidobacteriaceae bacterium | reverse complement strand
TATGAATTCCTTCTTGGCGTTGCGGATCTGTATCGAGGCCTTATTGTTTGCTGCGTCTACTGGGGTCGAGACTATCTATCGACATCTATGAAGCCACTTTTCAGGGAGGGCGACTAACCCCTTTTTGGAATGTAAGTATCTACTAGAAGGCTTCCTGTAACCTGAGCCGTGCGGTAGATGAACGAACCTACGAATAGTCGTGAGAGGTGTCGGGAATACCACTTCAGAACTTGGCCTTTGGACGGCATCGTGCTGCAAGGGAAGGACGAGAATGTCACAAGTTGTTCAGCGCCAGGCCTCGACCTGATTCCACGCCCAGCAGAGGTACCTTGGAATCCGGCTAGTGAGCGTTCCTACTGTTGAATGGCACAGACTGTTCTAGATACGCGAATTCAAGCAATGAGGAGGCATGCACGACTTATCGACTGGCTGGCTTAGCAAAGCGAAGCCGCCATATGGTGCATCGGACCTTCCAGGATCCGGGCGGGTTGACGCATCATCGATTATCGTTGTCCCAGTAGAAATAGCTAGCTGCTATTCGCAAATGTTCAAAATCTAGCCATTTGCGTGGCCATCAGTTCTGCCGATCTTTGCGGCGCTCGAAGCCGAAGAATTTTTCCTTGAGACCATTCTTCGACCGCCGTTCTATGAACGGGCAGGCGAGGTATATATCCCTTCTTGCTTGCAGGAGAATCTCGATAGTCTGCGCATTTGGGTCTTCCGCATTTAGTGTTGTGCAGCGTCCCGTAGACAGATTCCTGCTGTCACTGAAGTACTCCAATGCATGCGCGATGAAGATGCTAGCTGCCTTAGCCTCCACGCTCCAATGCCGGGGTCTGCCGTCGCTCTTTCTGTGAGCGGTGAGGGTAAGTTGCTCGGGAGTGACGCGGTTGTCGCGCTCGGAGACATCGTTAGATGGTTTTCTCTGGGCTCCGTGCCCGAGACCTGGCTTATCATCAGCGCGTTGATCGAATGGGAGAAGAAGGGTCATGTTGTGCACTCTCTAGTCTGTTTAAACGAGTAGGTTAGTATTTGTAACTGATTCCAACTGTCCTCAGAGAAGCCACTGTGTGAAAACACGGATGTCTATGCAATTGAGGGTTTTATCGTATCGCCTAACACAGGAAAGACTACTTCGAAACGGGAGCCACGATCCGGAAGCCGAACTGCACGTATGTGTCCGCCTGCTGACTCCGTCAACTCCCGAACGATCCTGAGTCCAAGTCCGCGAGGTCTGAACCTCATCTTGGCGTGATCGCAATCCTGCTGCGTAGACTGCGTCGCTTCTGTATCGAACACGGTATCAAGTAGAGCTAGTGGAATACCCGGTCCATCGCCTTCGACCGTAATTAATACGTGAGAACTGTCACGGACAGAAGAAGGGAAGGGCTTTGCTGAAATCAGGATTGTTCCTTTCGCAACAATGGCCTCAGCCGAGTTGCGAACTAGATTGATCAAGATCTGCATCAACG
>CAXTNK010000014.1:76661-77879 GCA_964245665.1 uncultured Acidobacteriaceae bacterium | reverse complement strand
ATATTGCAGCACCCTTCGCGCCAGCCGGCGAGCGTGGTGTAGAGATCGGAAAGCCGTACTTCGGTCAGGAAGCCAAGGGAGCCGAGATTGACGCTGAGAATAGGCGTGTCGGAGCGGGCGAACGCCCTGGCCGCGGCCAGAAGCGTGCCATCGCCACCAAGAACGACGACAAGCTCGGGATTCTCTGCCGGCATCTGGTAGCGCGGCACAATCCGCGCCGCCTGTGTGTAGTTGCCGCTGACCGGATCGATGATGGGTTCGTAGTCATGAGCGCGCAGCCATGTCGACAGTTCAGCGAGCAGCGACGCAAGCTCAGGTTTCTGCGGTTTCGAAATGATGGCAACTGTACGCATGCAGCCTAAGTGTACCTATGGTCGGCACCTTGAGCCTATTCCTTGCTTGTGGGACATAGGACCACGGGAGGTTTTCACCAGGATTTGCAACGATCAGCGTGGTGCCGTCGCCTGTGAAGTCGAACCTGCCGCCGGTTTCCCGACCTGGGAAATATCTGCGAAGCGTGTCCGAGGAAACGCATCGGGATAGTTCTCGCGGATAAATTCGACCATCGCCTCTCGCACTATGCAGCGCAGGTCGAACTGTTCGCTGGCATTGCGCGCACTCAGCAGGCAGCGGATCTCCATCGTATGCTCCGAAAGGTTGGTCACCTGGGTCGCGCAGACATTCCGGTCCCACAGCGGGGAATGATCCAGCACCTTCGCCAGATGCTCGCGCAGGGCGCCGACCGGAACAGAGTAATCGACATAGAGAAAGGCAGTGCCCAGGAGTTCAGCACGTTCCCGCGTCCAGTTCTGAAAGGGCTTTTCGATGAAATAGCTGAGCGGAACGATCAGCCGCCGAAGGTCCCACACCTTGATGACGACGTACGAGGTCGTGATTTCTTCTACCTTGCCCCATTCGCCTTCGACAATCACGACATCGTCGATCCGGATCGGCTCGGTGAACGCAATCTGCAGCCCGGCAAGCAGGTTCGCGACCGTCGAACGGGCCGCGGTGGCGAGCACCAGGGACGCCAGTCCGGCGGAGGCCAGCAGGCCGCTACCGTAATGCCACAGTTGCGGATCAGGGAAACTCCAAAGGATGCAGCCGAAGTCGATGACGATGATGAAAGTGATGACGATGCGGCGCAGAAACTGCGTCTGCGTATGCACCCGGCGCGCACGGATGTTGTTTTCTGCGCTGACATCGAAGCGGCTGACC
>CAXTNK010000014.1:74150-76651 GCA_964245665.1 uncultured Acidobacteriaceae bacterium | reverse complement strand
AGTGCGTCCTGCGCGACATACACGCAGCCGACCCCGAACCAGCCCATCAGCACAATCAGCAGGATTCGCAGCCCTTCACGCACGAGCATCTGGATTTGAAGCGGAATCGGAATCCATGGCAGCGTCGCCATGATGCAGATCGTCAGAAAGACCCAGCGCGCCGGATGATTCAGGTGTCCATTGATGTTGAGCGGAATCCGTACCCGCTTCGCGATCGAATTCTTGCGATGGCGCCGGATCAACGTGAACGCGATCCAATGCACCACGTTGCTGAGCAGGATGGCGCAGCAGACAAGAAAGATCGCGAAGATCCAATGATGATGAATGCCGACTGTACCGGTGCCAGGCTGCATTGCAAGAAGGGATGCCGCAAGGACTTTCTGCGTTCCAATTTCAACTGCCATTTTCAGGAGCATTTAACCGCCGACGGGGAAGGAAACGTAGCATAAAGCAAAAATTCGTGATTCCCTTCTGCTCCCAGGATCGGGGAAGAAACGACGTCGATTCCTTCGCCACCCAGTGCCGAGACTGTCGACGACACCCGTTCCACGGCGAACTGGTGGGCCAACGGATCGCGCACAATCCCCCCCTTGCCAATCCGTTCTCGGCCAACCTCAAACTGCGGCTTGACCAGGATGACAGCCCTGGCTTTGTCATCACGGGCATGGTAGTTGAACGCAGCGGCGATCACTGCCGGCAGAACCAGGGTGGCCGAGATAAAGGAAACATCCATCGCCAGGAAGCTGATTCCGGCCGGTAGCTCACCAGGCTTCAGATGCCGTGCGTTTGTTCGCTCCATCAACGAAACCCGCGGATCGCTGCGTACCGAATGGGCGATCTGGCCGTATCCCGTGTCGACGGCAAGAACGGAAGCCGCTTTGTGCTGTAGCATACAATCCGTGAAACCGCCGGTCGATGCTCCGATGTCCAGGCAGTGCAGGTCATCGAGCGCAAGTTGCCAATGGGTAAGCGCATGTTCAAGTTTCTGGCCGCCGCGACTGACATACCGCTGCTGCTCGCCGAGAATGCGAAGCTGGGCAGTGGATGCGACCAGGGTTCCGGCCTTCTCCACCTTCTGCTCATCGACCAGCACGCGCCCGGCTACTATCAACGCCTGCGCCCTTTCCCTGGAAGGTACCAGCCCGCTTGTCGCAAGCAATTTATCCAATCTTTCCTTCATTCCTGCATCTCATTTCAAGTTCTGCAAAGGTGCGCACATGATGCTTGTATTTGACTCGCTACTTCGAGGTCAGCCATCCCCGCGCCCCCGGACCGAACGTGACCGTCAATGGTATTGCGTAAAATGATAGAAGTGTCAGGAATGTCCGATAATCCGTCGAATACGATTCATTCCTCCGCGAGTAACTATAGTAGAGACCCGGATGGGATAACAAAATCCTCGGCTGATTCCAGTATCACCGACATGGATGATCAGGAACTGCTGCGAAGGATCCGGCTCAGGGATCAGGACGCCATGCGCGTACTGTTCAAGCGTTACGGAGGCGCTGTCTTCTCCGTGGCTCTGCGGATCCTGCGCGACCCGAGTCAGGCGGAAGATATTACGCAGGAAATCCTCTTCCAGTTATGGAGGAGTTCGGAAGCGTTCGTCCACGGCCGGGGTTCACTCGGGGCGTGGCTGGTAGTCGTCGCGCGCAACCGGTCGATCGATGCGCTTCGCAGAAGAAAGCCGACGGATTCAGTGGAGGACGTGATCCTGGCATCGCCTCAGAACCTTGCGTCGGAGGCAGAACGAGACGTGATGATTGAAAAGGTGAGGAGCTACATGGCAGGTCTCCCACCCGAACAACAGAAGTCGATTGAACTGGCATTTTTTCAGGGGTTGAGCCACACGGAAATCGCGACCAAGACAGGTGACCCGCTGGGTACTGTCAAGACGCGTATACGGCTGGCACTCCTTAGTCTGCGAAAGGCGCTCGAGGCATGATGAATACTCAACACATCGCACCTGAAGACATCGCGCTGTATGCTCTGCATGCACTTTCGCCTGAGGAAACGATAGCCATCGCAGAACATCTCTCGACCTGCGAACAATGTCAGCGGGAGGTTGCCGAGACTCGGGGAGATTTGGCGGTCGTCGCCATGTCAGTCGAGCAGGTTCCGCTGCCGGATGGAGCAACCGAGCGATTTATGGAGCGCGTCGCAGCCTTCGCGGATCAGCCTGCTGCTGCGCAGACTCAAAATACGGCCGCAGTCCCGACAGTCATTCCCTTTGAAGCTTCGCGAAAAAAGCGCCTGTGGCCCACTATCGTTCCGTGGGCGACTGCAGCAGCGCTCGCTGCAGTCTGCATTTCGCTCGGGATTGAAAACAAAAATCTGAGCGACACGGTCAATGCCGAATCTGGTCTGTTGACGACACTCTCCGCGAAGGCAGCCCACGCGCAACAGATCGTGGACGTGCTCAATTCACCCTGGGCGCAACGCGTGACGCTTACGGTGACCAAGCATCCTGCTCAACCCAGCGGGCGCGCGGTCTATTTGCA
>CAXTNK010000014.1:65573-74140 GCA_964245665.1 uncultured Acidobacteriaceae bacterium | reverse complement strand
CTGCAAACTCCTATTACCAGTCTCCTGATCGCTCAGACCTGCCAGCAGCCCGGCAATGGCTATGTCTTCGTCAATGCTCCCCCAATACAGACCGCGGCTGCTTTTACCTGCTCCCGCTCGTCACCACTGCTATTCAGCAGCTGCGGAAACCATGCCAAAGGAACGCCAATGGTTCTGCCGTCTGCCAGAGCTACCCACATGCTGTCATCGTCAAAATGAACGCGAACGGCTTTAACCGAGGACCGCATTCCAGTCCCTCTCGATCCGATACCGTTTGCTGCGATGATCCTTACCAATCGCGTCAGGAACGAGCATCGTAGCCCTCATTGTAGGCGACTCGGATCTCAGGGTTAAGCCAGAATTCCGCCTCGTCCTAACCTCTCCGTACATGGATCGAAGGGGTTCGCGAGGAGAGCCTTCGTTCGAGTAGAAAAAGAATTTGTGCTCGCCGTATCGAAAAACGACCGGCATATCGCTCCATTCCTATTCAGCCGCTTCGAGCACGACATCACCTTCACCCGGAGCGAGGAAACGGTTTGAGTCGAGTCCATGCTGACGGTCGTAGAGATCGCGATATCTTCCCTGCAACCGATACAGATGATCGTGGTCCCCTCGCTCGACGATCTGGCCACCTTCAACGACGAGAATCTGGTCTGCCCGGCGGATGGTCGACAACCTGTGAGCGATGACAAATGTTGTCCGGCCGCGCATCAGGTAGTTCAGTCCTTCCTGGATCATCGCTTCCGATTCCGAATCGAGCGAAGACGTCGCTTCATCAAGGATCAGAATGCGTGGATCAGCAAGAATGGCACGAGCAATGGAGAGCCGCTGCCGCTGACCGCCGGACAGCTTGACCCCGCGTTCACCGACAATCGTGTCGTACTGTTCCGGAAAGCGTTCGGCGAATTCATCGACGCGCGCGACCTTGCAGGCATGCAGGAACTCCTGCTCCGTAGCATCCGGGCGGGAGAAGACGACATTGTCACGGATGGTGCCGTCGAAGAGAAATGATTCCTGCAGCACGACGCCGAGCAGGCTGCGGAAGCTGTCGAGTTCTATGGTGGACAGATCGATGCCATCTACCAGGATCGTCCCAGAATTGGGCACATGGAATGCGCAGACCAGGCTGATGATGGTCGACTTGCCGGAACCCGATGACCCGACCAGCGCGGTCACAGTGCCAGGTGCGGAATGAAAGGAAAGATTGCGCAGTACCGGCTTGTCAGGTTCGTAGGCGAACGATACATTCTCGAACCGGATGTCCCCATGAATCCTATCGACAGCCGAAGGAAGCGCGATGGTGCGCCGCGGATCGGCATACTCTTCACGCTCATTCAGGATTTCGTTCGTCCGGTCCAGGCCTGCGACTGCTTCTGTGAGCTGCGTGCCGACATTCACTACCTGGAAGACGGGAGCCACCAGGAAGGCCAGCAGCATCGTGTATTCCACATACTGGCCGGTCGTCATGTGATGCGCCAGCACCTGCCGGCCCCCCAGGAACATGACCAGTGAACCGGCGACGCCGACGACAGTAGTTGAAGTCAGGGTAAGGAAAGAGGTAATGGTGATGGATTGCATCACGTTATCAAGAAGGAGCTCCACCCCCTTGACGAACACACTGGTCTCCCGCTTTTCGGCGTGATATCCCTTCACCACGCGCACGCCGCCGAGTGACTCGGTGAGGCGTCCCGTGACTTCCGCGTTGATGCGCGAACGTTCCCGGAAGATCGGACGCATCTTGCCAAATACCTTCTGCAGCAGGAAGGTGAAAACGATTAGGCCCGCCGCAATGATCAGCGTGATCTGCACACTGATCTTCAGCAATACAAAGAAGACCGCAATCGCGGTAATAATGCCGCCGCAGAAATCAACCAGGCCAGTGCCAATCAGGTTCCGGACACCTTCAACGTCCGTCATGATGCGCGAGACCAGGACGCCGGTGCGATTGGCATCGTAAAAACTGACCGGCAGCCGGCTGATGTGATACTGGACCTTCTTGCGCAGGTCGGCGATCAATCTCTGCGCGGCTCGCGACAAAGACTGGGTCAGGGCGAACGAAGTAATCGCCTGGATGAACGTTGCACCCAGTACTGCTGCAATAAGAAGCGGGAGCTGGCGCGCCTGATGCTTCAGAAGAATGTTGTCGACAAAGAATTTAGCCGACATCGGCAGTACCAGGCCGGACAGCCGGTTAATGATCATCAGGCCGAATCCGAGGATCATCAGGTTGCGGCGCGGCTTCAGTAACTGCATGACCAGCGGCAGTGCCTGCTTCAAATTGGGCTTGGGCTTCTTATCAGCGTCACTACCGGCACGATCACTCGGCCGGACACGGGTACGTTCTGCTTTCGAAGACAGATTGTTAGCGCTGGTCGCTGGCCGCATGGAAGACATTTCTTTTTCCCTGAACTTGCTTCATAAACACGACAAATTCGAAATGGCATGTCTGCAGCCCTCTATGAAAAGGGGTTTGCAGGGTTGCAACGGAACAGGTTGGGTATAGGTGAAACAAGGTTTAAGCCCTTGCCCGGCGTGCCGTGATAAACGAGCGCACGCACAGCAGCACAAAGATGAGACACAAAATCGACATGGCAGCCTTGGAATCAACGGCCGCCGGATACTTCGGCATTAGTTTCCCGGCTATGTACTGGAACCACTGCACCAGGCCCTGCACTGTTGCGAGAAAGCCGAGCAGTCCAAGCGTGACAGCGATGTGCATGAACAACATGCGTCGCTTGCTGTCCGGCGTGTCCGCCAGCACGCCGAAGATGCCCAGCAGCAGTCCGAAACCGGCAGGGATCAATGCCGTCGGATGGACGTGTCCAGTGGCGAAATAGCCGATCAATCCAACGAGTACGAGCAGAACACCGAACAGGATCGTAAGCTTAGCCATGATGCGATCGCATCGTCAGCGCATACCTGCCTGCGCGACGTGCGTTTCCAACCTCGCCGGAGATATCCGGGTTTCTTACACTTGCAGAATTGGTATATACCTAGATCGGCATCCCGGCTGATCTTTTCCAGACGGAAAGGTCAACTTCGATGCAGAAGGCAGTCGAAACTGTTTCGCAAATGCTCCGGTTACCAGAATAGCCGACGAACGCGTTTTCTCCGAGTTACTTCGAGGCCAGCCCGGGTAACGAACAGGGGATCGGCGTGGCCAACCTTCAAACGCCCCGCCCCAGCCGGAGTGCCGAAATTATGTAGCCGACGGCCTCATCCGGCAAACCCTCCACTGAGACCTTGAGTGCATCTTCTGGCACTTCGAGCGTTGCCAGCTGGCTGTCCAGCAGCGTGGGGCTCATAAAGTGGCCCTTACGCCCCTCCACCCGCTTCGCCAGCGTGTCTCGCGAAGCCTGCAGCAGTACGAATCGTACCCGGTCCTCCGGCAGACCGCCGGCCAGCACGTCGCGGTATTTCTGCTTCAACGCCGAGCATGTCAGGATAGCGTCCGTACCGCGCCGGTCCCACTCCGCGATCACTTCATGCAGACTGGCCATCCAAGGCGCCCGGTCCTCATCCGTCAGGGGCGTTCCGGACCGCATCTTCTCGACATTCGAGGCGGGATGGTAGGCGTCCCCCTCGCCAAACTCCCAGCCCAGCTTCTTCGCCAGCAGCTCGCCGATCGTGCTCTTGCCGGTGCCCATCACGCCCATCATCACCAGGATCATGCGGGCATCTCCGCGGACGAAGACGACTTTCTGATAGCAGCCATGACGTCACTGACGGTCCAGTCGTTAGTCGGATACCAGGCCGCCACCTTGCCATCCGGCCCGATCAGTACAGTCGAAAGCGAATGCGTGATCGTCCTGTCTTTTTCCGGAGTAGCGCCGACGTCGAAATACTCCAGCGTCTGCTTCAGGTCCGCGGACTTCGGTGCCGCGAAATCCCAGTGCGCGAAGGTTTCGTTTTTGTAATTGCCGGTATACGCACTCCCATAGCTGCGTAAAACGGCCGGCGTGTCATAGGCAGGATCGAAGCTGATACTCACCAGGTGCGTCTTCGCGTAGAGTGCCGGGTCGGCATGCAGGTCCTTGTCGATCTCGGCAAAGTTCCGGCTCATGCGCGGACAATAATCGCCTAACGGGCAGCGCGTATAGATGAATGTGATCAGCAGAGCCTTGCCGCGGAACTGGCCAAGACTGATCGTCTTGCCATTCTGGTTGACGAAGTGAAAATCCGGCACAGCGTCCCCGGCTGCCGGTACATGATAATTCCCGGACGGCTTGTAGTCCGGCTTGGCCGACATGGTCACGACGATCTGGTCGAGTAGCGATGCAGTATCCGAAACCAGCAGCGTTGCCGTCAGGTGGTCACCAGGATGCAGGTCCTGGATAATCCCCGGATCCTTGAGCTTGTAGGGCATTGCCATCGCGTCCATGAAGCCTGGAATGGCCTCTGAGTTGATCGTCACCTCACCACGCCCAGGATCGGTCGACACAATGACGCCTTTCAGCGGGTAGCTCTTTACGTTGCCGGTCAACTGCTGCGGCGCCGTGGGACCCGAGGGCGCATGGCAACCAGGGAGTGCTGAGAGAAGCCCGGCGAGCATACAGCCAAAAAAAATGTTCCGCCTTTGGCGCTTGGCGCGGCCCAGGTATTTCAAGAGCATGCAGTGTTCCTTCCGGCAATTCCCTTCCTACAGATCAACGATAACGGAAATTTGAAATCACAGGCATCTGGGGTGTGAAAGTAAAGACCTGATTTTCCTCAACTTTGACAGGCCGCGAATGCTCACCCTGAATCGACATGCCCTTTACACTTAGGACATGCAGTTCCCCCAGGGCGTGCTTTCGATTCTTGAATGCGGCGGACAACTGATCACCGCCAACGCACGCTCGGCTCGCGATCTGCGCCAGCTTCACAGCGAGCACCAGGCGCTCCACTCGCAGACTGCCTGGGCGAGCCCGCAGATCCACGACTGGCACAGCTGGCTTTCGGAACAATGGCATCAGTTGCTGCTGACCGGCGCCGAGCCGCGCCTGTTGTTGAGCGGGCTGCAGGAAGAATCCATCTGGGCGGCGATCATCCGGCCGGAGCTGGAAGCCCGTTCACTCATCTCGCCAGCGGAGGTAGCCCGCCTCGCGCAGAATGCCTGGGCGCGCCTGGCAACTTATGGCGGCCTGGCAAAGTTGCGCCAGGGACCATGGGGCTTTGCGGAGACGGGCAGTGACCGTTCCCTTTCAAACGAAACGCAGGAGCCAGAGCTTTTCCGCCGGTGGGCAGTCGAATTCGAGCGTCGCTGTCAGCGCAATGGCTGGCTGAGTTCTTCCCTTCTGCCGTGGGTCATCGCTGAAGCAATTTCAGATCGAACACTGAACGCGCCAATAGAGATCGCGTGGACTGGTTTCGACCGCACCACTGCTGCCGAAGCCGCGATCCAAGCAGCGCTGACTACCGCCGGCTGCGCGCAAAGCAACGCGCCGTTAAACATGCACGCAGCCACACGCCGCGTTTCACTGCCCACGCTCGAACAGGAAATAGAAGCCTGTGCACTATGGGCACGCGACACTCTGCGCGAGAATCCATCCGCTCGTGTCGGTGTGTTGCTGCAGAATCCATCAGGCGTACGCGCACAACTCGACCGCACCTTTCGCCGCATCCTGATGCCGGGGAGCGAAGCATTGCGCACCACTCTGGAAAAGCCGGCCTATGAATTCACGCTCGGCCTCCCCCTTGGCTATATACCGATGATCCGCTCTGCGCTTTTGCTGCTCCAGTGGATGGACGGGGCCATCGAGCGCGACCAGATCAGTTGGCTTCTTTCGACCGGCTTCTTCGCATTGTCTGAAGACACGATTGCACTCACAGCGGCGGATGCGCGTCTGCAGCAGGAAGAACTTCTGCCGCCGGAGATGACTCTCGATGCCCTGCTGTCGCGACTCGAAAGGCACGCGCATATCGGCGGCGCGGTTGGGCGATGGACATCGGCGATGCGCCAGGCCAAGGCGGCGATCACTCCGCAGCTGGCACGCGATCGCTCTTGCCGGCAATGGGTCGAGACGATCGTCGCTGCACTGTCTTCCGCAGGCTGGCCGGGCACGCGTGTCGAAGACAGCGTCAGCTACCAGGTGCGTGATCGCTGGCACGACATTCTCGAAGATGTCGCGTCACTCGACTTCACGGAAACTCGTCTCCCTTATGAAAAGTTCCTCGGCCACTTGCTATCGCATGCGCGGTCTGCGCTCTTTACCTCCCAATCGGAAGGCGCGCCCGTCAGCATCTCGGGTGTGCTTGAAAGTGCTGGCCGCCTCTACGATGCCGCATGGGTCCTGCAGGCCACCGATGACGCATGGCCCATCCGGTCCTCTGCGCACTCCATGCTTCCCCACTGGCTGCAGGCAGAACTCGCGATGCCGCGCGGTGATGCGCAGCAGGATTCTGATTTCTCGTGGAGCGTGCTCAAACGCCTCCAGCACAGCACAGCGTCTATCACATTTAGCCATGCCCGGGAATCAGCGGCCGGAACGCAGCGGCCGGCACCCCTGTTCGATGGTTTTCCCTTGGAAGTTTTGAGCCTTGCAGCAGACCGAAAGAGTGCATACCTCGCCGAGCCATTCGAGGATCTGGCTGCCATCACGTGGCCCGGTGTCACGCACGAAGCAGGCGGGCAGGACACGCTGAAGATGCAGGCCGCCTGCCCGTTCCAGGCCTTCGCGTCGAAGCGCCTGGGGGCTCGAGAACTGCGCTCCTCTGCACACGGATTCGACGCTGCGCAGCGCGGCACCCTTCTCCATAACGTACTGCAAACGTTGTGGAACGATCCCCGGATGAAGAGCAACGCCGGCCTCCATGCGCTGGTTGCAAGCAACACTCTCACGGCCTGCATTACGGAGCATGTCGACAAGTGGCTCGGCAAATATTCCAGTGATGCAGGCGCATGGGATGATGCCTATCTGCAGCTCGAACGGCAGCGGCTGTGCACCTTGATCGATAGCTGGCTGATGCTTGAACTCAACCGGCCGTCCTTCGAAGTCGAAAGCACGGAACAGAAAAAAGCAGTCGACATCCATGGTCTTCGCTTGAATATTCGTCTCGACCGCGTCGATAAACTGGTCAACGATGAAGGAACTGAGGGCCGTATCCTGATCGACTACAAGACCGGCGATGTGCATGCTTCCCGCTGGCTCGGCCCGCGCATCGAGGAACCGCAACTCCCACTGTATGCTATTGCCGGGCACGTTGATGGCTTGCGCGATATCTTCTTCGCGCAGCTGCGGCCGGGCAAGGTCTGCTTTACCGGGAGCAGCGCAGAAAGCCAGGAACTCGTGTCCGTCAACCCGACCAGGAAGCGCTCGGCAGCCTCTGAAGAAAACTTCAGCGCCATGCTGGCAAGGTGGACTGAATGGCTGAATGAAACCTCACAGCAATTTCAGGATGGACTGGCCAGCGTTGATCCAAAGAACGGTGCGGACACCTGCAAGTACTGCGCACTGGGCGGCCTGTGCCGAGTTTCTGAAAGCGGTCGCGCACCACAGGCACCAGACGAGGAGGAGCTGTGACGACTATCTCCACGACAGCGACCATCCTGCCGTTCGCCAGTGAAGAAACACGCGACCAGCAGGCGCGGACTGAAGCACTCGATGTGACACGCTCCTTCATCGTCAAAGCCCCGGCCGGCTCGGGCAAGACCGAACTGCTTACGCGACGCCTTCTCGCACTGCTGAGCGTCGTCGAGCAGCCCGAAGAAATTCTCGCCATCACCTTCACGCGCGCGGCCACGGCAGAGATGCGCGATCGCGTACTCAAGGCCCTGCGCGACGAAGACACCTTGCGCCACGCCGGCAGCTCTGCGCAAAACGCCTTTGCCCGCGCAGCACTCGAGCGATCTGAAAGGCAGGGCTGGTCGTTGCTTGAACAGCCACACCGGCTCAACATCCAGACCATTGATTCGCTCTGCCTGAAGATTGCGCATGAAGCACCATTGCTCTCGAGACTCGGCGGCCAGCTGCAGCCGACAGAAGACGCGCAGCCGCTCTATGACCGCGCTGCCCGCCGCACGCTGGAACAACTGGGACGCGGTCCGGAAGCACTCAACCGTGCGCTCGCGCATCTGCTTCGCCTGCGCGATGTGAATGTAGCCGATTGTGAACGACTCATCGCCACCATGCTGGCGCGGCGCGACCAGTGGCTCGCCGATTTTTCATCTACCACCAGTCACGACGAGACTGACTGGCCCGCGCTGCGAGCACTCCTCGAAGAGCCATTCCGCCGCGAGCGCGCCAACGTATTGCAGGCTGTGCGCCATTACCTGCACACGCATCGTCACCGGACCGAACGTCTGCTGAAGCTCGCAGCCTATGCGTGCACGAATGATCCGAAACATCCCATTCTCGAGATCAAGGATATTCTCGACCTCGAGCAGCTCGAACATCCCGGTCACTTTAGTTGCCTGCGCCATTTTCTACTCACCAGGGAAGGTGAATGGCGCAAGAGTGTCACCAAGGCGATCGGCTTCCCCATGGAAAAAGATGGCGGCTCAAAAAAGCATAAGACAGACTTCGAAGCTCTCCTGCAGGAGTTCGCCACGATCGACGGATTGCTCGAAGCGCTCTGCGCACTTGACG
>CAXTNK010000014.1:61411-65563 GCA_964245665.1 uncultured Acidobacteriaceae bacterium | reverse complement strand
CTTGACGGATTGCCTAATGAGCAATTTACCGACGAAGAATGGCAGACCATTCGCAGCATCATCACCGTTCTGCTGCATGCTGCGGCGCAACTGCGAGTCGTCTTCGGCCAGAACTCTGTCATCGATTTTGTTGAGGCCGGCATGGACGCGCAGCACGCGCTCGATGATCCTGAAGTGCAGCGGCGGTGGAGTGATCGCATCCATCACCTGCTGGTCGATGAGTTCCAGGACACTTCGCGCCGCCAGTATGAACTGATTGCAAAAATCGTCGCAGACTGGGACGCAGAGGAACACCGGACGTGCTTCCTGGTTGGCGATCCGATGCAATCCATCTATCTTTTCCGGCAGGCAGATCTCGCCCTCTTCAACGAAGTGCAGGCACACGGCTTCGGCAGTCAATCCTCTGGAATCGCATTCGACTCGCTCACGCTCAGCCGCAACTTCCGTTCGGATACAGGCGTCGTCAAGCCATTGAACGAAATGTTCTCGAACCTCGGTGAAAAAAGTTCGACCGGCGCCGTCATCCGATCACACTTCGCGCCGGCGGTCGCGAATACGGGCACACCTGAAGAGCATGCGGTGAAGACCGTCGCACACTTTGACGATGGAACAACCGAAACCACAGAGCAGGAAGCGCGCCGCGTCGTCGACATCATTCGCCAGCACCAGCCCGCTATCGAACAGGCCCACGCAACCGGCGCTGAGTTCCGCGTCGCTGTCCTCGTGCGTGCTAAAAAACATGTCGCCCTTATCGCTGCCGCTTTACGCGAAGCAGCCATCGACTATCGCGCGGTCGAGATCGAGACGCTCGAAGAACGCCAGGAGATCATCGATCTTTCCTCTCTCGTGCGTGCACTGCTTTCGCCGCTCGATCGCATCGCCTGGCTGTCGATTCTGCGTGCGCCGTGGTGCGGTCTCTCACTTGCCGATCTGCACATTCTTGCCGGCAGCGACGACCCCGACCTGCTAAAGAAGCCACTGCCCGAGTTGCTTCCGACGCGCATCCCGCTGCTAAGCGAAGACGGGGCAGTCCGCGCGCAGCGTGTCGCCGAGATCATGCAACTCGCCATCAGCCAGAGATTCTCCGGCCAGTTCAGCAGCGCACCGAACGGATTCGCCGCGTGGGTCGAGCGCACATGGATCAGTCTCGGCGGCGAGCAATGTGTCGACGAGGATGCGTATCAAAACGTGCAGGCATTCTTTCAACTCATCGCTTCCTTCGCGCCAGATGGCAGCGAAGCCGCTTCACAACGGATGACCCAGAATCTGCGCCGCCTCTTCGCGCAACCCTCTTCTACAACCACGGACAGGGCCGGCGTTCAGCTGATGACGATTCACAAAGCCAAGGGCCTGGGATTCAACGTTGTTATTGTGCCGGCGCTCGAGCGAATCGTCGGGCGGGTCGATAGTCTGCTGATCCACTGGATGGAGAGGACCCGCAAGAACAGCAGCGAGCGCGAACTGCTGATCGCGCCCATTGGCACCAAGGGCGCAGAGAACAGCGCGACCTACAAGTGGGTCTGCAATCAACGCAGCAAAGAGGAAGACGAAGAACTGAACCGGCTTCTCTACGTGGCGTGCACAAGAGCGAGAAATGAACTGCATCTCTTTGGAACGGTGGGGGTCAAGCAAGAAGACAAGGGCGAGACCGCCGGGACGTTGAAGATGGTGAAGCCCAAAGCCCGCAGCCTGCTCGCAACCGGCTGGCCGCATTTCGAGCAGCTCTTTGCAGACCAGTTCGCGGTCAGGCAATCGGCAGCATCGAAGCTCGCGCACACCGGTCCGTTCCTCGTAACAAACTCCGTCGCTTTGCCAGGAAACATATCGCAGATTGCCGCAGTCGCAACTCCATCCGGTCAGCCGTTACAGAGGTTGCCATCCGATTGGTCACGATCGACAGATGCTCAAGACGAACCTCAGCTAAGTCCTCCTGCGAAACACAGCCGTGCTATCGAGTATGCTCCTGCAAATACAACCGCACAGGCAATCGGCGTCGCTGTGCATGCCTTGTTTCAGCAGATTGCTTCCCTCTCTACGGACGATCCGCGAGTCGATCCTTCGCGCACAGAAGATCACTGGCAGCGCATTGCCACTGCACTTCTACGCCACGCAGGACTTACCGGGAAACAGCTGACCACACAGGCGGAGCACGTTATAAAAATGTTGCAGACTGCAGCGCAGGACGCACACGGACAATGGATCCTGGGTCAGCGACGGCAGGCCAGGAGTGAGAGTGCGTGGACATCTCACCACCAGGGAGTGTTTGAAACCACGCGTGCCGACCGTGTTTTTATTGCCGGCAGCGAACCGCTTCTGGACGGCGAGACTCATCTCTGGATCGTGGATTACAAGACCACTGCATTAAGTGACAGCGACAGTGACCTATTCTTGCAGGAGGAGCGCTCGCAGCACGAAGCGCAGTTGGAAGGCTATGGCCGCGTGTTGCGTGCGGCGCTTTCTTCTGACCTGCCCATCAGATTTGCTCTTTACTATCCGTCCCTGCCGCGTCTGGACTGGTGGGTACCGGCATGATCTTCTGCAGCCCGGCCACATCTGACGAAATGTGATGGCGCACATCATCACCCTGCACCCAGAAGATCACATCTTCAGCGATATTCGTGGCATGGTCTCCAACCCGTTCCAGGTTGCGCACGATCACCAGCGCGTTCAGGGACTGCGGTGACTCCGCTGCGTTGTCGCGGATGCGCGTCGCCAGTGCGAAGAAGTATTGACGGTTGAGACGGTCAACATCGTCATCCATCGCCAGCACAGAGCGCGCCATCTCTACATCGCCCTCAATGAAAGACTGGATCGCCTTCCGCACCATAGCGGCCGCGATTGACGCCATGCGCGGAATGTCGATCGGCAGGTCCGCCGTCGCGCAGGCCTGCAGATCACGCACTCGTTCCGTGATATTGACAGCCTGGTCGCCCACGCGCTCGAGATCAGCATTGATCTTGATCACGGCGAGAATAAAGCGAAGGTCGATGGCCATCGGCTGCTCCATTGCGAGCAGGTCGAGTGCCATCTGGTCAATCTCGCGTTCGAGGCGATTGATCGCGACTTCGCCGCGCAGTACCAGGTCGCAGATACTCAGATCGCGTTCGCGATACGCTTCGATCGCGCGTTGAATGGCCTGCTCCGCCATACCCGCCATCACCAGCAACTTGTCCTTTAAATCTCCCAGACTTTGGTGGAACCGTATGCGCGTCAACCAAACCTCCCCGTGATGTAGTCCTCTGTCCGTTTGTCGCGAGGATTGGTGAAGATTTTGTGCGTCAGGTCGAATTCGACCAGCTTGCCACTTAAAAAGAACCCGGTGTTCTCTGCAACACGGGCAGCCTGCTGCATATTATGCGTAACGATCACGATCGTGTACTGCGACTTCAACTCGAAAATCAGGTCCTCGATTTTTGAGGTCGATACGGGATCAAGCGCAGACGCCGGTTCATCCATCAACAGCACTTCCGGATCAACGGCAAGCGCCCGCGCAATGCAGAGACGCTGCTGCTGTCCGCCCGACAGACTGGCGCCAGACTTCTTGCGCAGATCACTCTTCACTTCTTCCCACAGCGCAGCCGATTTCAAAGACTTCTCCACCACCTCATCCAATATGCGCCGGTTCCGGAAACCATTCAGTCGCAAACCTGACGCAACGTTGTCATAAATGGACATGGTGGGAAAAGGATTGGGCCGCTGAAACACCATGCCGATTCTTCTGCGGATTTCTACCGGCGAAGCGCCTTTATAAATATCTACGCCGCCAATCTCTACCGTGCCCTCGACCCGCGCGCCCGGGGTCGTTTCATGCATGCGGTTCAGGCAGCGCACAAAGGTGGATTTGCCGCAGCCAGAGGGCCCGATCAGCGCCGTCGCCTTGTTCGCGGGTATCTTCAGATCTATATTCTGCAGCGTGTGGTTCGATCCGTACCACGCATTCAAGCTGCTTACATCAATGCCAACGCCCATGTTTTAACGATTCCCTTTCAGAGCGCCTCGGCCCACAAAGTAGCGCACCAGCGCTACCGAAACAACAATCAACACAATCAGTACAAGCGCGCCCGCCCACGCGAGCTTATGCCACTCATCATAGGGCGAGATGGCATAGACATAAATCTGCAGCGGCAGCGCGGAGATAGGCTGGTTCAGGTC
>CAXTNK010000014.1:50967-61401 GCA_964245665.1 uncultured Acidobacteriaceae bacterium | reverse complement strand
GGTCGACACTCCGCATCGAGCTGCCGAATGCCGTGAACAACAGTGGCGCCGTCTCTCCGGCAACGCGTGCGAAAGCTAGCATGCAGCCGGTCACGATGCCGGCGGAGGCCGAGCGCAGTGTGATCGACAGCACCGACCGCCAGTGCGGCAGTCCCAGTCCGAGAGCAGCTTCGCGGATCGAGCCCGGTACCAGCAGCAGCATCTCTTCTGTAGTGCGCGTGATCGTCGGAATCATCATGATGCCGAGCGCCACGCCACCGGCGAAAGCCGAGTAGTGCTTCTGCGGCAGCACGATCAGCGCAGAGACCGAGATGCCGACGACAATCGATGGCACGCCGTTGAGGACATCCGCGGTAAAGCGGATGGCGGTCGCGACCTTGCTCCGACCGCCGAACTCCGCAAGATATATCCCGGCGCAGATACCGATAGGGACACCAATCACGCTCGACAGCATCAGCAGAACGGCCGAGCCGATGATGGCATGCTCCATGCCGCCGCCGGGGACGCCAACAGGCTTCGGCAGCTGGGTGAAGAAGGCCCAGCTGAGTGATGAGAATCCCTTGGCCAGCAGGTACAGAAAAATGCGAATCAGCGGCAGAATGACCAGCGCCGTGGCGCCCACGGCAAGCACAGTAACCAGGCCATTCATGAAGTTGCGGCGCATGTGGTTGCCGCGGCTGCTGCGCAGCGGTGGACGCAAAGGTAACTGGGTCGTCGCCATCGCCTAGCGCACCGTATCCGGCGTCCCGCGTGTCACCGCCCAGACCATCAATCGGGCAATGGCGTTGACAATAATTGTGACCACAAATAAAACGAGTCCAATTTCCACAAGCGCACTGATATAGAGACTGCTGTCTGCCTCGCCATATTCATTGGCTAGCAGGCTCGGCATGGTATTTGCAGATGACAGCAATGAATGCGCAATGATGTTCTTGTTGCCGATGACCATGGTGACGGCCATCGTCTCGCCCAACGCGCGTCCCAATCCAAGGATGACCGCCCCGACAATTCCGATGCGCGCGTTGCGCAGCACGCCCATCCGGATCATCTCCCAGCGCGTCGCACCGAGTGCCAGTGCGGCTTCGCGTTGCGTGGACGGAACCGCTGTCATCACCTCACGCGTCAGTGATGAGATGATCGGCAGGATCATGATCGCCAGGATGACGCCGGCCGCGAACATGCCGTAGCCGGTGTTGTCGCCCGAAAATAATCCCGTCCATCCAAGCGTCGCCGCAAGCACAGGATTCACATGATCACGCAGCAGCGGGATCAGGACGAACACTGCCCACAGGCCATACACCACACTTGGAATCGCCGCCAGTAATTCAGTAAGAAATGCGAGTGGTCCGCGCAAAAAGCCAGGGCACATCTCCGTCAGGAAGACAGCCGTGCCAATCGCCAGCGGCACGGCAATGACCAGTGACAGGAATGAGGACACAAGCGTCGCGTAAATGAACGGCAACGCACCGAACCGTCCCGGCGGGTCATCATTACCTGGCGTGGAAGGAGGATGCGGGTTCCAGGCCTGGCTCTTCAGGAAAGCCGCGCCGAATGTATGAATGGAGAGGTTCGACCGCATTACCAGCACACTTGCAATCAAAACTACGATGGCGAAGATGCTCAGTCCGCACACCAGCATCGTGCCGCGAAAGGCTCCATCGGCGCCGCGGGAGTTGCCCCGTCCGTTCAGAAACGATCGTACGATCGAGACCGGCGCAGTCTGCGTTGCGGATGGTGTATCTTCTTGCGGCAAATGCACTCGCGCGGTGACGTTAGAAGGTTCGGCCAAACGCGCTTCTTCCTGAAAGTTGGATTTCACCACTCACAGGTTAAATCCCCGCGATGAATACACGATAAATCAGCTGATCGTGCTACGCGTCGCGATCGTTGCTCAGGACGGGAGAAATCACTGTTTCCAGTGAAGATAGAGCAGCAACCTTTGTCGATGCATCGCGCGCAGGCATCAGCGCCGGCAAGCGGAAGAGGAAGGCCGTTCCCTGTCCAAGCTCACTTTCGACCCAGATATCGCCGCCATGCGCTTCAAGCACGCGCTTCACGATGGCCAGCCCCAGGCCTGTGCCGCCGCTCTCGCGGGAACGTGCAGCGTCGACGCGGTAGAACCGTTCGAAAATCCGCGATAAATGATGCGAGGCGATCCCCGCGCCAAAATCCTGTACGGCGAACTCGACATTTTCGCCCAGACGCCTGCAGCTCACGATGATCCGGCCGCCTTCGCGCCCATACTTGATCGCGTTTTCAATCAGGTTACCGAACACCTGCTGCAGTGCGTCGGGGTCGGCGGAGACCAGGTCGTCCGTCGTTTCCCCGGCGATCAGCCGCATCCCCGCATCGCTCGCCAGCGGTGCCAGTGATTCGATAGCATCCACCATCAGCACGGAGGCGCGCGTCGGTTGCGGCGTCAGCGCGTAGTCCTTCGATTCGACGCGTGCCAGCGCCAGCAGGTCTTCTGTCAGCCGGTTCATACGCGAAGCATTTTTCAGAATGATTGCGAGGAACTCTTTCACCTGCTCTTCCGCCAGTCCGTGGCTCTCGAGCAGCGTTTCAACATAGCCGGAAATCGATGTCAGTGGCGTACGCAGTTCATGCGAAACATTCGCTACAAAATCACGCCGCGACATCTCGGCCTGCTCGATTTTCGTCACATCGTGGAGCACAACTACCGCGCCGCCTCCGGGTGTAGGGGCTACGTTTACCTGGAAGACCCGTCCCGCGGCAACCGAACTGGCGCGGCCACGGCAGGCCGTCCGGTTGCGTAATGCCGTCTCGACACAGCTCAGTACGTCAGGGTCGCGGATGGTATGCACAAGCGCCTTGCCATGGCGGACAGGATATTGCGAGATCTTTTCGAGCACCGAATTCGACCAGCTGACCAGGCCGTCAGGCGAAATGGCGATCACTGCCTCTTCCATACTGTTCAGCAGTGCGGTCAGTTCGCGCCGGCTGGTATCAAGATCGCCGTACAGCTTCCCGAGCTGGACAGCAGCCAGGTTCAGACTGACAGCGGAATCATGAGCACCAGCGATATCATCCACGTAAACGCGGGCAGAGAAATCACCTTCTCCCAGTTTGTCAGCAAACGCAATGATGGCTCTCTGGTTGCGCCCCGTGCGCCGGGCTACCAGCAGACTCAATAATGCGGCAAGGGGAAGCGTGAAGAGGAAGGCCAGCGCCAGGTCGACACGTAGAGGCATACCCAGCAAGGCTGGGGCGCTCCCCGCCTGCCAGTGCAGCAGGACATCGACCCACAGCGCGAAAAAGAGCAGCATAGCCGCAATCGCAAGCCATAGCTTTACAGAGACCCTGCCCATCGTCTTTCCCTGCTTCGCTTCCCTGGTGCGCTACGGTACGGCTTTCGGAATCTCAAATCGATAACCGGCGCCGCGCACCGTTTTGAGGAACTGGGGATCTTCCGCATCCACCTCAATTTTTTCACGGATCCGGCGTACATACACGTCTACCGAGCGGGGTGTCACGAAACGCGCGTCTCCCCATACAGCGTCAAGCAGGTGGTCGCGGGTAAATACGCGTCCAGGATGGCGTGCGAGATAGTCCAGCAGCCGGAACTCGGTGGCTGTCGTCGGCACCACCTGGTCCTTTACTTTCAACTGCATGGCGCCGGCATCGATCAAAACCTCTCCGAAGGTCACTGTCGTAGGCGCTGTCGGCCGCTCGAAGCGCCGAAGTACTGCTTTGACCCGGGCGAGTAGTTCGCGCGTCGCAAAGGGCTTGGTAATGTAGTCATCCGCACCCAGTTCAAGACCGAGGACCCGGTCATTTTCTGTCGCCCGCGCCGTCAGGAAGATGATAGGCACGGTACTGAGTGTCTGGTGCTGGCGAAGTCGTCGGCAAAGGTCCAGCCCGTCTCCGCCTGGCACCATGATGTCCAGCAGAAACAACGCAGGCGGGGTATTCTCCGCGTCCTGGATGAGGTTGACCGGCGTACGGTAAAGACGGGTGGCAAACTCGGCCGCTTCGAGGTGGTGCTGGATCAGTCGCGAAATATCACTATCGTCTTCTAAAACGAAAATTGTCTGGGTCAAGCCTGTTTCCTTGGGTCGCGAACGCCGTTTTCGACATAAATTTCAGCAAAATTGAGAGTGAACGCCCGGAATTCGCATTTTTGGAGCGAACAGGCTAAGCCTACTGCATCCAATCCGAGAGATTGCTAACAGGATGTGAATCTTTCGTACAGTTCCCAGCCGGTGCCTGGATGCCTTATGCTCTAACGCAACGGTAGACTTCGCGTTACTTTCTTGCAATATTTTTCCCTGGAAAGCAGGGTCAAGTCAGCCACCGTGTCATACTTTGCGCGGGGCCCTGCCGGTTTCGGGGTTGGACGTCGAATTTGAGGGTGATTCTCTGGCGATGGGTGCACGTGTTCTGTGTGTTGACGATGAACTGCTCGGACTGGAAATCCGTCGCGTCGTGTTTGAACGCGCCGGCTATAACGTCCTCACAGCGTCGGACGGCGCCTCTGCCATCGAACTCTTCAAAGTCAATGAAGTGGATGCCGTGATCCTGGACTATGCCATGCCCGGCATGGATGGCGCACAGGTGGCTCGCGCTCTGCGTCAGATCCGTCCAAATGTGCCGATTCTCCTGCTTTCCGCTTACCTCAGTCTGCCGGAAGAAGTACATCAATGGATTAATCTCCTTGTGAACAAAGGCGACGGAGCACCTACGCTACTGCGCAAAGTCGAAGAATTGCTGGCCGGGATACACGGAGCTCCATTGGACAGGTAACGAACGCTTGAACCTGCACGCATTTAACCGGGTCCTACGCACTACTCTGCTGATGCCTGTCATCCTCCTCGGCCTGCTGGCCGGTGTGCTGGTCTGGCAGATTCAGGAGGCAGTCGGCTCCCAGGCACGCGTCGCCCGCGCCGACGAAATTATTCAATCCCTGTACCAGCTTGAAGCCCAGATTATCGGCGAAGAAACCGGCCTTCGCGGCTATCAACTGACCGGCGATAAGCGGATGCTCGAGCCTTTCGACCAGGGCGAAAACAGTATTCCCACACTGTTTACGCGCCTTGGCAAATTGATGCAGGACCCAGGTCCGCGCCTGCACCTGGCGCAGCTGCGGGACAATTACATCCTGTGGAAGGACTATGCGACTCCTGCCTCTCTTGCTGGCAGGCAGGTCATCGACCCCACAAGTGTTCAGCTTGATATCGACGCAAAAGCCCGGATGGACACGATGCGCGCGCAGATCCAGTCCATCATCGATTCCTACCAGCGTTCGCGCGACAGCCTGTCCATGGCTGCTCACCTGCGGCTGCAGGACTTTCTGCGGATCGTGCTCGCTGCCGGGCTTGCCGTCGGCGCGCTCATCGGCACCTTCACCAGCAGCCGTCTGCGGCGCGTCTCGCGGGCCTACGAAGAGACTCTGCAGCAGTTGCAGACACGCGCAGATGAACTCTATGAAAGCCGGCAATCCTACCTGACGACATTGGAGTCGATCGGTGAGGGTGTGATCGCCTGCGACACCGCGGGCCGCGTTCGCTTCATGAACCCCGTCGCCGAGCAATTAACTGGCTGGCTGATCGAGACAGCCCTGGAACAGCCGCTCTCCGAGATCTTCAATGCCATCCATGAAAAGACCCGCCAGCCGATGCCAGGCCTGACTGAACATGTCGATGCGCAGGGTCAGACACTCACGCGCGAAGAACCGGCCCTTCTTATCTCAAGGGATGGAAGGGAGATCCAGATCTCCCGCAGCGCCGCCCCCATCCGTGATGCCGGCGGCAAGGCGCTGGGTATCGTTGTCGTCTTCCGCGATATCACCGAAGCACGCAAGTCCGAACGGGCCCTGGTGGCGAGCGAGAAAGTAGCGGTCACCGGCCGGCTCGCTGCCAGCATCGCGCATGAGATCCATAACCCGCTCGATTCGGTCGCGACCCTGCATTACCTGCTCAAGACCGAACTCGACCCCGTCAAGCGGGACGAGTACCTCGCCCTGGCACAACAAGAGCTTAGCCGCACCCTGCAGATCAGCCGCGCCATGCTGAGCCTCTACCGTGAGTCGCAGGTACCGGTCGAAGTGAGACTGCCTGAACTCATCGACAGCGTTCTGCTGCTGCATGACCGCAAGGTCAAGGATGCAGAGATCACCGTCGAACGCCGCTACAAAAGTCAGGGCGTCATCGCTGCTTTTCCCGGTGAAATCCGCCAGGTCATCACCAACGTTTTCTCGAATGCCATCGAGGCCGCCGGGCAGCGCGGCGCAATCTGCATCACGATCAGGAAGGCCATGCGTGAGGATGAAGCCGGTACGGTGGTGGAAATTGCGGACACTGGCCCGGGCGTCGACCCGTTGATTCAGAACAAGCTTTTCCAGGCATTCGTGACCACCAAGGGCGAAAAGGGTACCGGCCTCGGCTTGTGGGTGAGCCAGGGCATCGTGCAGAAGCATGGTGGCACCATGGAGATCGGTAACAGCGAGAACGGGCGGTTGAACGGTGCCTGCGTCCGCATCTACCTGCCAACCAGGTTCGATGGCGGCCTGAGCGCACCTGCCGCCACCCCCGCGACGGAAGAGGACGCGCTTCAGGACAGAATAGAGTCACAGGTCAAAGCGGCCACCGCACCGCATGCCGACAAAACAACGCTGGCGTAAGTGCGTGGAAGTCACAGACTTCAGCATTGGGAGCGGGACTTCAGCATTTGAAGTGGCCGGACTTCACGCCCGCCGCTACAATCCCACCCTTTGCGACGCGGCTTCAGCCACTGCGGGCGTCAGCATGCAGATCATCCCTAGAGGGACGCGACCGGCAGCAGCATCAAATCGTCGACCAGCCCGACTTCCTTCTGCACAAATGGCTCCGCATACCGGACCCCGGCCAGCAACCCATAATGGCGCGCGACGGCGAACGTGCGCTCACGGATCTCGTCCTCCGGCACAAACAGGCCGCCGCCGCTGTCCTGGTTGGCATACTGCGAGCGGTAAGCCATCAGCGAGGCGAAGCGCGTCTCGGCAAAGTCGGTGATATCCACCACGAAGCTCGGCCGCACATCGGCATACAGGCTAGCGTAGATCACCTTGTAAGGCCGGTGCGCTGGCGTGCCCGTATCGAGCTTGGCCAGGCCAGCCAGGAAGCATGCTTCGTAACCCAGAGTCGACGCCGTGTAGTGGTCGGGATGCCGCCCCTGCCAGTAGGGCAGGATCACTATGCGGGGACGCAATGCACGCAGCACGCGGACGATCTTCGACCGGTTTTCGTAGGTATTTTCGACGCGGCCGTCAGGAATATCCAGGGAATCGCGCCATTCGACCTTAAGGATCCGCCCTGCTTCGTCTGCTTCGCGCTTCCGGTCGTCAGCAGTCCCGCGCGTGCCGCCTTCGCCCCGCGTCAGGTCGAGGATCCCGGTCTTCAATCCCAGGCTGTGCATCCGCAGCAGCGTACCGGCGCACGTCTGTTCCACGTCGTCGCGGTGGGCCGCAATGGCAAGAATATCGACGATCGGTTGAGCATCAGGCATGGTTTGCGGCAATCAGGAAGTAAAGGAAATGCAGCGAACCGGCTATTCCATTCGCACCGGCCCCGACTTGGGCGCCTCAGTAATTGGCGTCGTCGCCATCCGTCGGCGCGTCCATATACGCCACATCATACGCAGTGCCTTGCACGGTCACGTTGCTGTTGTCGCGCTCCGTGCCATCGGTGTTGTAGATGTGCACCTGGCCACCCTCCGCCACATACACCTTGCTCAACCCGGTGACCGCCGTGATACCCGTCAGGTCGCCCTTGTACGTATCGACGACGACAGCATTGGTCGACGTGTTGTAGAGGCTCAAACAGCCCAGGGCAACACTGGTATTGCCTGCCTGGCTCTGCGCAAACCGCACGCCGCTCTCACACCCCTGGGAGCCTACCCAGAGTGTATTGTTGTCGCCGAGGATCATCTTCGAATGGTTACCGTCACTGATACTCAACGGAGCTCCCTGCACTGCTCCGGTCGACAGGTTGATAGTCGTTAAATTCCCGGCAAACAGGCCTGCATAGGTGCCGGTGGTCTGCAGTTGCTGGCCAGCCACGTAGAGCAGAGTGCCGTTCTGCAGGGCATTGGTGGCGCCTCCAGGCGTCGCAATCACCGACGCTGGCGCAAGTCCGATGGCAGACGGGCCGGTGACGCCGATGTTCAACGCCTTGCCCAGCAGGGGAATGGAGACGATGCCGGCCGCCGTACCACCGCACTCGGGACCGCAGTTCACTACGTAAGCAGTCGAGCCGTCGCTCGAGAAAACTGCTTTCACTGGCCGGTCAAACTGCTTGTTGGGATCAGCCACCTGCACCGCGCAGTAGATCGGCAGGTTCTGCGGTTCGCAATCCTGCACCACCGCACCCGGATAACCCGCGACCAGCGTTGGCCAGGTGGAGGGACCAGCGGAAAGCTGCTCCTGCTGGGTCGCCGTCAGATGGACCATGCTGTAGACCAGGTTGCTGTTCTGTACGAAGCCCAGCGCAACCGTGCCGCTCGAATTGATAGAGACTTTGTAGATGTCCGGCACATTCAACGGAAAGGTGCCGCCGGTCGCCGTCTCGTCCAGCAGCGTGAACGTATGCACCTGCTGATTGGCTGCTACGTAGTACGTCAGGTTACGTGCCGCGAAGACGCTCGATGAAATCCCGGGAAGACCGGTCACCGCATTCGAGAACTTCTCTGTCCCGTAGTTCACCAGGCCCAGGCTGCCATCGCCGGTACCGTAGACGACGCCCGTCTGCTGCTCGGCCAGGTTCTGGATGGTCGCCGGGTCCGCGCCGGAGTAGCCGCTGATGAAAAATGTGGTGCTGTCACTGTTATAGGCATGCCGGATGTCGTAGAACGCATCCTCGATCTGCAAAGAGCCCTTAGTGAGCGCACTGGGATTCTGAATCGCCACCAGCACCCGGTTGGCGATGCCGCTGGGCGGAAGCCCGCGGTTGGCGAAGTAGGTATTCTGTCCGCACCCGGCGAAAATCAGACTGCAAACACTTGCTGAAAACAACGCGACAACCGATGACCACAGACTTCTTTTGCTCAAAACCTTTGGACCTCATCCTTCAACGTGCGCGGGAACTGCGGGAAAGCAAAGTATAACAAAGCAGTTTGGTGTTTCCCTATCCGCTGCCCATTGACTGCTGCCTTTCAGCAGAAGCACAGATGGCGTAAAGTAAAGCACATCGCTGATCCCGCTTTTTCGCCGGGAAAAAGCCTAAGAGGGCATATCCTTTCACAAGGCATTGTCTGTGCCTTGTTCCAGCATGAAGGGCAGTCACCTCTCTGGTGACCCCTTATGACCGATCTCCTGTGAATACTGATTCTTATGAATAATGACGGTTTCCCCATAACACCGGTTGCAGATAAGGTCATAAATTCTGTAGCCAATCTGGACACCAATCCACTGGAGTCGCTTTTCGCCCAGCGTACCGTCCTTTGCGACGGAGCCATGGGCACAGTCCTCTATGCCAAGGGCGTGTTCATCAATCGCTGCTATGACGAGCTGAACCTGTCGCAGCCGGAGATGATCCGGACCATCCACGAAGAATATCTACAGGCCGGCGCCGAAATCATCGAAACGAATACCTTCGGCGCGAACCCTTTTCGCCTGCAGCGGCATGGCCTCGAAGACAAGACGCGCGAGATCAATGAAGCCGGCGCCCGCATCGCGCGCCAGGCTGTCGCGCAGCTCGCCGATAAGCAGGCAGGAACAGCTCTCGTCGCCGGCTCGGTCGGACCACTCGGTATTCGGCTCGAACCTCTCGGCAAGACTTCGCTCGCGGAAGCCCGAGAAGCGTTCAAGCAGCAGATCGAAGGCCTGGTCGCAGGCGGCGTCGACCTCATCATCATCGAAACCATGCAGGCTCTGGATGAGGCAGAACAGGCCATCCATGCAGCCCGCGAAGTCGCGCCCAATCTTCCAGTCATGGCCATGGTCACGGTGGATGAAGATGCTGTGCTGCTCGACGGATCGTCTCCCGAAACAGCGGCCCTCCGGCTGACCAAAGCCGGTGCACACGCCATCGGCGCCAACTGCAGCCTGGGGCCGGCGACCATCCTCACTGCCATCGAAGCAATGCGCAGTTCCACGCATCTGCCCCTTATCGTGATGCCGAACGCCGGCATGCCGCGGGCGATCGACGGTCGTAATATCTATCTGTGCTCACCGGAATACATGGCGAGCTTCGCGAAGCGCTTTGCCAAGGCCGGCGTACAGTTCATCGGCGGCTGTTGCGGCACGACGCCGAACCACATCCGCGCCATGAAGTCGGCCTTGCGCGCGATGGATGCCCAGCGCACTGCTCCCGATACGAAGATCGCAGCCGAGATTGTCTCCGAAGTAAAGCCGGCGCCACTGCGTGAGCGTTCGCGTCTCGGCAGGCTTATCGCTGACAACAAATTTGTCACCATGGTCGAGATTGTTTCGCCCAAGGG
>CAXTNK010000014.1:44111-50957 GCA_964245665.1 uncultured Acidobacteriaceae bacterium | reverse complement strand
GCGGACCGGCCTCGAGACGATCCTCCATTACACCTGCCGCGACCGCAACATTCTCTCGATCCAGAGCGACCTGCTCGGGGCGTCTTCAATCGGGCTCAAAAATATTCTCTGCCTCACCGGTGATCCGCCGAAGCTCGGCAACTATCCCGACGCGACAGCAGTGTTCGATGTCGATGCGATCGGCCTCGTCAATATCGTGAACCGGCTCAACCATGGTCTTGACATCGGTGGCAATCCTATCGGCGCTTCAACCGGATTTTCGATCGGCGTCGCCGCAAATCCTGGTGTACCGGATATCGAGAACGAGCTGCGTCGCTTCGCCTACAAAGTAGAAGCAGGCGCGGAATACGCGATCACCCAGCCGGTCTTCGATATGCGGATGCTGGAAGATTTTCTCAAGCGCATTGAACAGTTCCGCATTCCGGTGATCGCTGGTATCTGGCCGCTCACCAGTCTGCGCAATGCCGAATTCATGAAGAACGATCTGCGCGTTTCAGTGCCGGACGACATCATGGTCCGCATGCAGAAAGCGTCAACGCCCGAATATGCGCGCGCCGAAGGCATCGCCATCGCGCAGGAGATGTTGACCGAAGCACGCGGCATGATCCAGGGCGTCCAGGTCAGTGCGCCATTTGGACGCTATCCACTGGCAGTGGAGATATTGAGCGTACTGGGCAGCGCGCCTGAAGAGACGCCTGAATTGGAAGGGACAGAAGTTGGCAACGTTTGAAGAATCACTGAAGAAGCTGGATGAGATTGTCGGACAACTCGAGAATGGCAACCTGCCGCTCGAAGACTCGATCAGGTTGTTTGAAGAAGGCGTGCGCCTCTCAACCGTCTGCAAAAAGGAACTCGAGACCGCCGAAGGTAAAGTGCAGATGCTGATCAAACAACGCGACGGTTCGATGAAGACCGAGCCGTTTCCACCGCAGAATTGATAGCCGTCTCGACAAACGTCGCAACTTCAACGCTCATATAATCCGGCGCTCTCACCATGAACTGCGGCTTGTCCTCGAACAGCTTTGCTGAGACGCCCGTCCAGCGCGGAGCGAGGTGCGTGTGATCCTCCCGCAACAAGATGGCGTCTGCCCGATCGAGAAACAGCCGCGCCGATTCCTTGAAGTCCGCCGTCCCGGCATCGAGCACGCTCAGGTAAAGATCCGGCTTCAGAAAACCCATGATGCTGTTCGATTCAATGATGACATTCTGAGCCTCGGCAATCTCCTTGCGGATACGCGGCATTGCCGCTGCAAGATTGCCGATCCTCGTCCGTACCCAGAACGATCGCTCCGCACCCGCTTCCAGAAACCGCGCTGAATCCGTTGTGCTGTCGTAATGCGTTGACCCGGGCCGCTCGAGGCTGACGGCAACCGTATGTTCGTCCGTCTGACAATCACACGGAGCACCATCGGCCGTGCAGAAGCCGTGGCCGAACTGCGTGATCTTGAAGGCCGTCCAATGCAGGTGAGGAAGACGCGCAATCAAAGCCGCGACCACTGACGTCTTGCCGATGTTGCGTGTATGTCCGCCAATCACGACAACAGCCATCGGTTAGTCCTCCGTTTTCTGAGATGCCTTCCGCGCCAGCTTCGCCAGAGTCGCCAGTTCGCGAAGATGCGTCTTCAACGGCTTGGCCGGTACACCCCAGAACATCTGCCCCGGCCCCTTCAACTTCTTGTGCGGCAGGATGCCAGCGCCTGAACCAACGATTACACCATCGCCCACCGTCGCATGATCGCCCATTCCCACGTGGCCGCCGATCACCGCGCCATCACCGATTACTGTGCTGCCCGAGATGCCTGTCTGCGCCGCGATCACAACATTCCGGCCCACACGCACGTTGTGGCCGATATGTACCAGGTTGTCGATCTTCGTGCCGCGCCCGATGCGCGTCTCTTCGAGCGCCCCGCGATCAATCGTCGTATTCGCGCCAATCTCCACATCGTCTTCGATCACCAGCGTCCCCTGCTGCGGAAACTGCAGGTATTCGCCGGTCGCCGAATCCCGCACGTAGCCGAATCCATCCGCGCCCAGCACGGCGCCGGCGTGAATGACAACGCGATCGCCAACGGTCACGCCACCATACACCGTCACGCGTGGATGGAGCGTACAGCCCTGGCCGATCGTCACATTGTCCGCAAGTACGCAGCCGGCAGCGATGGCCGTTGTTTGACCAATCGAGGCGCGCCCCACGATCGCAGTGGGATGAATCTCCACAGACCTGCGCCCCGCCAGCATTCGAGCGGCCAGCGCGAAGGCGAGCTTTGGTTGCTTCACCCGCAGCACCGGCTTTGCGTACTCTCCAGGCGGAATATTCAAGGGCACAAGAATCGCAGCAGCATCACTCGCAAGCGCAGAAGGCAGCAGCGCTTCGCTTTCAATGAACACCAATGTATCCGCAGACGCGCCAGTGAGCGCGGACACTCGAGCGATAACTCTATCGCGGTCAGCGTGGTTCACGCTGTCATCAAGCACAGCCCCGACAGCCTCGGCAATGGATTGAACAGTCTGCATCGACCTTGAGTGTAGCGGGTCAAGCCATACCGGCACATCTCCACAGAAGGAAAAGCAGGAGAGCATCACCCTCCTGCTTCTTCTTCTGCAAGTCCGCCCGTACGGCAGGTACCGCCCGCCCGCGCAGAGACCCGACGGAGGCCGTGTAATTATCGAGCGCCTAGTAGATCGGCGCCTCGCCCGGTGGCCGTGTCTTCCAACGGCGATGCACCCACAGCCACTGGTCCGGGTATCGCCGCACCCAGCTTTCGATTGCTGCTGTGCAGAGCTGCGTGTTGGCAATCACGTCTGCTTCGGCGTCGACCGTATTCTCCAGCTCAAGCCGTTCGCCGAAGCGTAGAACATAGGCCTGCTCTGCCTCTTCCCAGACCATGAAGCCTGGCAGCACAGCCGCGGAGGTTTTGGCCGCAACGCGGGCCAGTCCCGATGCCGTGCAAGCCTGGTGGCCGAAATAATCGACGAACAGCCCCTGCGGTGGTGTCATGTTCGTGTCCATCAGGATGCCAACTGTATCCCCCTTGCGCATGGCACCGATCAGGCCGCGGGCAAAATCATCTTTGTGCAGGACGCGGTTGCCATGCAGGCAACGGATACGGTTCACATAACGGTCTAGTCGAGCATTATCGAGCCGCCGGATCACCATGCTCATCGGATGGCCCATCAGCGAGTGGTAGAAGCTGGACAGCTCCCACGCGCCAAGGTGGCCGGTCACGATCAGCACTCCACGGCCGGCATCGCGCGCATTCAGGTAGTGCTCCAGGCCTTCGCAGCGCAGGAATCGCCCACTGTTAGCACGCGTATACCGCGGCATCAGGCAAAACTCGGCCATCTGCCACCCCAGGTTGCGGTAAAGCTTTCTGAGAAGACTGACTCTCTCGCGGGCATCCATCGTGGGATAGGCCAGTTCAAGGTTGCGCTCACCCACTCCGCGAAGCCGTCCGAGGATAGAATACGCAACGGTGCCGACAAGCGCACCCAGCCGGCGCGAGAGAGGACGCGGCAAAACGCCGAAGACCTGCACCAGGAGCCACACCGCGACAAACTCTAACCATTCAACCATGCAGGAGCGTTCAGTCTACAGGACGACCATGTGGACGCTTCGAACGCCAAAAAAGCAACGGCCCGCCAATGCATCAATTGGCGGGCCGTGCATTACTTGTTCAGGAACGATTACATCTGGCTCCCCATGAAGTACTTCGACACTGTGCGGACAAATGGAGCCGCATCTGGCGGGACCGGTATGCCACCATGCAGAATCTTGTCGAAGCTGAGATCAGCCCCGTCATAGAAGGTGCGGGTGTCATCGACATTCTGATCGACCACCGCGCCATTCAGATCGATACCGGCAAACAGACCCTTGGCGCGCGAATAGGTCAGCAGTTCCGAATCAAGCTTCCAGTTAGTGGAAGCACCTGCATCACGGCCGACCGGGCCCGCTGCGGCCGAAGCACTGCCGCCGATCTTGAATTTGCTTTCCAGCAGATCCTGGAAGCCCTTCTGGTTCATCGCGACCAGCACCAGGTCAGTTGCCTGTCCACCAATCTGGAAGCCAAAACTTCCACCGGCAATACGGATAAATACCGGGGCGCTCCAGCCATTCGGGGTACGGCAGGTGACGACACCCTGGCCGTAATTGCCGCCAACAATGAAGGCGGCCTTCAGCACCTTGGGAAATACCCCGATGCAAGTGGCGCTCTGGGCGATCTTCGAGGGGATGCCCTTATCTGGCGTCGCTTCAATTTCCTGCACTACGGCCTGTGCCTTCGCCAGTCGGTCATTCAGGTCACTTTTTGAGGATGCTGCAAATGCACTGCCCGTCATCAATCCAAGGCAGACGATCGTCATCAACTTCTTCATATTGGTCTTTCGCTCCAAGTCAGTTGGTTCATGCCCGCACGGGCCGGCGCGAAGTGTCTGGATCGTTCTGAAAGGTTCGAAATGCAACGTAATCCGTATTCTTGCGCTGTCCGATGAGATGCAAACTGTTTGATAGGAGCAACGAATATTTGGTGTGAAGGGCACAAAAGAGTAAACCCCTGGGCGAAAAAGATGGGGTCAGACCTCCTCGCAAGCGATTCGGATGACCCCATTCCCCAGATCTGCGTTGTTTCTAGAACTGTTGTACCGGGTAACATGAGTACTTACCAATGTCACTTTAGTGTTATGCACCTAAGTCATCATGCTACTTTACTAAAGCGACAACAGGTACATCCGCTCTGCTAGTGGCTGCCAAGATCGTCGCTGGTTTTAAAAATCGACTGCCTCACTGCAAAGACCGAAAGGGCGATCCGGTTGTCGACCCCGACCTTCCGCATCAGTTTTGCCACGTGGGCCTTGACCGTTCGCTCTTCAATCCCAAGTGCATTCGCAATCTCGCGGTTCGACTGGGCAGCGACCAACAGTTTCAACACGTCTCGTTCACGAACGGTCAGATGCATCTCGATTGCGGGCGTCGCCGGTAGAGAGGGCTTGCGGGCCGACAGTTCATTCATGACCCGATGAGGCGCCCATATCGCGCCCCCGCGGACGGTGTCGATCGCTTTCTCGATGATTTCCGGCGTCGCGGTCTCGTCTACGTATCCCCGAGCGCCGCGACCGACCAGCGCCAGCATCTCCTCGTCCGAGGCTTCCGGACCCATCAGCAGGATATGCAGATCCGGCCTGAGACCATGGAGCGCGGAGAGCGTCGCGGCCAGGTCGACGTTGCCATGTAGACCGATGATGCAGATATTCAGCTTAAGATCCGCAATCAGTCCGGACAGGTCGAGCGGAACGAACTCCAGTCGACGATGCTGTTCAAAAGCAGCCGAAAAGCCGAGGACCCTTATAGGATCAGCGTCGAGGAGTGCGACTCTAAGGCGAGTCTGAGCGGTTGGAATACCTGACATAGTTCAGACCCGGGAGAAGAAGACTACAGTTTCGGCAAAACAATTCCCGGCTGCTTTTGATACTTGCCCTTACGGTCCGCATAACTTACTTCGCAGATCTCGTCGGATTGAAAAAACAGAATCTGGCACAGCCCCTCGTTGGCGTACACCTTTGCGGGAAGCGGTGTGGTGTTGGAAATCTCCAGCGTCACATAACCTTCCCACTCTGGTTCAAAAGGAGTGACATTCACAATAATGCCGCAACGTGCGTAGGTGGATTTACCAACGCAAATCGTAAGAACGTCTCTTGGAATCCTAAAATACTCGATGGACCGTGCCAGAGCAAAAGAATTAGGAGGCACAATCACCGAGGCAGCCTCAACAGTGACAAATGAGCGCTCGTCAAAGTTCTTCGGGTCGATGATGGCGCTGTTCACATTGGTGAAAATCTTGAACTCATTCGAGACTCGAAGATCGTATCCATACGAAGACAAACCGTAGGAAATTACGCCGTCTTTTACCTGTTTCTCACTGAAGGGCTCGATCATGCCGTGCTGGGTGGCCTGCTCACGAATCCAGCGGTCGCTCTTGATTGCCATGCTTCTCCTGGGACCCGGTCCAGGAATTCTCAGGTATCGGGTGAGTTAACCCCTGCCTGCAGTCTCTGGTTACCTGGTTATATTCCTGCTTGGAATCTGCATCTTAGCCGTTGCTGGCATGGTTGACAATGCTTGGGAAGAGACCTAGCATTCGGCCTAGACCGGCCCAGTTTGCCATAGCCACCATTCCGGAGCGCCGCACGTGATCAAGCAGGATATTGTGCACCAGGTAATCGAGCGGACGGGTCTGCCCCGCAGCAAAGCCGAGCAGGCTGTCGACACAGTGTTCGGAAGCCTGAAGAAGGCTCTCACCGAGGGCGACCGGATTGAACTGCGTGGGTTTGGCGTGTTCACGGTTCGGCCAAGGAAGACCGGCATCGGCCGCAATCCCCGCACCGGCGCCGAAGTTTCAATCGCTCCAGGCAAGGCTGTCCGGTTCAAACCCGGCAAGGAACTGCACCTGAGCGATGCGAAAGAGTAACCCTTCGTCGATGGTCTTGCGCAGCACACATAAACCCGCGATTCTTACACATCGAGAGCCGGGGGCCGGGCCTATGCGCACGAACATCGAAATCGAGGACGAGTTGATGGAGCAGGCTTTGAGCGTCAGTGGCAAAACCACCAAGAAAGATGTGGTTGAGGCTGGCCTCAAGTTGCTCGTACAGATCCACAAGCAGACCGCCATACGTCACTCCAACGAACACACCACGTGGCTGGATCGCGAGGCAGGGCGTCAACGGATTGGACTGACGGATGGGATTCTCTCCGAAGTGTTGCAGGGCTCGCACACAGAAGCGCGATTCGCAAGAACCCTGCAGGAACTTTCCGAGTTCGAAGTCTTCAATTCGGGTGGTGAAGCACTAGCA
>CAXTNK010000014.1:41428-44101 GCA_964245665.1 uncultured Acidobacteriaceae bacterium | reverse complement strand
AGCAATCGCGCGTTCGCAGAACTACCGCTTCCTGCGCTCTCAAGACAAAACTGTGCGTATAGCCATCGATTGTCTGATCGCCACTTTCTGCCTGGCGCATGGACATCAACTCTTACACCGCGACAAGGATTTCGATTCCTTCGAAGAACATCTCGGATTGAGCGTACTGCACCCATCCCGCTAGAACAGCCACTACATCAGGCTGATCGCGTCCACATCGAAAATCAAATTCCTCCGCGGAATACCCAGGACATCCGCCTGCGCTCGTGCAGCCCGCAGTGTCTTCGCGAGGGCCCCACGCTGCCCCGCCTTGAGTAATATGTGAAACCGGTAGGTCCGTTTGATCTTCGAGATCGGCGCCGCCGCTGGTCCCATCACACGGATATCATCCAACTGCGTGTTCTGGAACCAGTGACCGAGTGCCGAAGCCCACGCCGCAACCTCTTCCAGTTTGGGTCCATGGATGAGCAGGTTCGCCAGCACACCGAAGGGTGGATAGTGCATGTAGCGGCGGAATTTAAGCTCCCTTTCGACGAACGCATGGAAGTCATGCTTCTGCGCACAGGCGACGGCGTAGTGGTCCGGATGGTACGTCTGCACGACGACCTTGCCCGGCAGATCGCCCCGACCCGCGCGGCCGGAAACCTGGGTCAGTAGCTGGAAGACGCGCTCGGCGGCGCGAAAATCCGGCATGCCGAGCGCATGGTCGCAGCCAACGACGCCGACCAGGGTGACACCGTGGATGTCATGGCCCTTGGCAATCATCTGCGTGCCGACCAGCAGGTTGATCTCGCCGCTATGCAGCCGGCTCAGCATGCGCTCCATATCGTGCCTTGAACGCACCGTATCGCGGTCCATCCGTCCGATGCGCGCGTGCGGAAAAATCTCCTGCAGACGCTCCTCTCCCTGCTGCGAACCCGCCCCCAGGAAGTACAGGTGTTCGCTCTGACATTTGGGACAAAGCTTCGGTACAGTCCTTCTGTAACCGCAGTAGTGGCATTCCAGCCGCTCGCCGACCTGCGCATGAAAATCATCTGCTTTCGGCTGCCGATGGTGCGTGAGGGAGATGGCGCAATTCTCGCAGTCGAGTTTCTCGCCGCAGCCTCGGCACATCACCACGAACGAATAGCCGCGGCGGTTCAGCAGCACCATCGCCTGCTCGCCGCGCAACAGCGTCGCCTCGGTTTCTTCAATCAGCCGTCGCGAAAAGATATGGTCCTGGCCAGTCTCTTTGAACTCGCGTCGCATATCGACGAGCTCAACCTCGGGCAGCGGCCGCTGATTCACGCGCTCGTGCATCTCGATCAATGCATACTTGCCCGGCTTCATCTCGTTGGTCGCCCGGTCAAGCACAGGCTGCGCATTTTGCCAGGATTCGAGCGACGGCGTCGCCGATCCCAGCACAATTGCAATACCGGCCAGCTTGGCGCGCATCACCGCGACGTCGCGAGCATGGTAGCGAGGGTTCTCTTCCTGTTTGTACGACGAATCGTGTTCTTCATCGACAATGATCAGACCCAACTGCTGCATTGGTGCGAAGATCGCGGAGCGGGTGCCGACGATCACGCGCGCATCGCCTGTCCGGATGCGGTGCCACTGCTCAGCGCGTTCATCGGGCGTGAGCACGAGATGCTGCTCGAGCTGCGCCAGGATCGCCGGCGTGCCCGCCGTAGACAACTCCTTGCTCAGCGCGTTCATCGGGCGTGAGCGCGGAATGCAGCAGCGCGACGCGATCCCCGAAGGCTCCGAATAATTGCGCTGCCATCGCCGGCGTTAGGCCAATTTCCGGCACTAGCAAGAGCGACGATAACCCTGCGTCAAGAGCGTGCTGCATCGCCGCAAGATAAACGGCGGTCTTGCCCGATCCAGTAACTCCATGCAACAGCGCAACGCGAAATTCCCTGGTCGCAAGATGCTGCGTGACCTGTCTGAGGGCTCTCTGCTGCGCTGCATTCAGTTCGTGGCGAACATGCTTCATGCCCGAGAGATGAAACTCCAGCGGCTTCTCTTCGATGACCACCAGTTCACGCCGCACCAGCGTGCCGAGCGTCGATTCCGGGAGATCGAGTCCACGCAGAGCCGCTACCGGCAGTGTGCCGCCAGCGCCTGCAAGTTCTGCGAGGATGCGCTGCTGGTTCTCGTTCAATTTTGGTAATCGGGCGTCAGCGACTAATGTCGCGTAGCGTTCGAGACGCCGGGCATCGCGCGTGTCAGCTTCGGTCTCACGGGCCAGCCACTTCTTGCGCAGCATGCCGGTCAGCAGCTCGCGGCTTGCGCCAGTGAAGGAGCGCAACTTGCTCACCTTGGCAGCCTGGCCATCGGCAAGATAATTCAAGACCGCATATTCGCTGTCCTGCTCCTCGGGAGTCTTGCGGCTGCGACGGGACGATCCCTGCTCCGCGCTTGCGTACAGAATGGCGCGACCGGTGTCGGCGATGCGGTAGAACACCTGCTTGCGCACCTCGGCCATGAGCGGCAGCATGGTGCGCAAAACTTCACCGAGCGGCGACAGGTAATACTGACTGATCCATCGCCCAAGCTCCATCAGTTCCGGCGAGAGAATCGGCTCTGCATCGAGGATTGATTCGATCGGCTTGGCCGTCACCGGCGGCGGCTCATCATGCAGCCGGGTCACGATGCCGATCATTTTTTCATTGCGGAACGGAACGATCA
>CAXTNK010000014.1:26552-41418 GCA_964245665.1 uncultured Acidobacteriaceae bacterium | reverse complement strand
CGCGCGCGCCGATACACGGGAGTTGCAGCGGCAGAACGGCATAAGTAAAGGCTGCATCCAGCGGCACAGGCACGACGACATCGCAAAATGCGGGCAAGGCAGTCGCCTACGAAGACGGCGCTGGAGACGCCGGCGCACGCAGGCCAAGCTCTGCCATCGCAATCTTAAGGTCAGCCCACGCTTCCTTTTTCTGCCGCGGATCACGCAGCAGAAATGCCGGGTGATAGGTGACGATCAACTTCGCACCGCGACTCGCATGGATGCGCCCCCGCAGCAAGCCAAGCGCACTCTTCACCCCGAGCAGATACGTCGCCGCCGTCGAACCAAGGGCCACGATCACTTCAGGCGCAACGGCCGCAATCTGCTGCTCCAGAAATGGAATGCAGGTGTGTGCTTCATCAGGTTCCGGAACGCGGTTCGAAGGCGGCCGGCACTTTACGACGTTCGCGATGTAGACCTGCTCACGCTGCAGCCCCATCGCGTTGATCATGTTGTTGAGCAACTGGCCGCCGCGGCCAACAAAGGGCAAGCCTGACGCATCTTCATCTGCTCCCGGACCTTCTCCGACAAACATCAGCCGCGCCCTGGGGTCACCGTCGCCGAAGACAATCTTGTTCCGTCCCACGGACAGTTTGCAGCGCGTGCAGTCACCGATCTCTTCGCGAATCTGCAGGAGCGCGGCGGCACCCTTGCCTTGAATACGGGTGTAGTCCTGCGTGGGGTTGACGAGCGGTAACGACAGAGCAGCCTTACGTGCAGCGATGGGAATTTCCTCTACTTTTTCCTGCGGTGTCGCATCATTGGGAGGTGCAACAATTGGATCGATCTCTTCGGTTTCTATTGCGTGAGAATCGTCTGTCGCGTTGTCTCTCGCAACCCGGGCTTCCGACGATGACCGCCTATAAAAATCGTAGATGCCAAGATCGCGATAGTACTCAAGCTGGGCAGCGACGGCCGCCTGAAGTTCCGGACTGAAAGGCGCCACAGCTACTCCTGCAGAACGCTGCGCGTCGGGCCGCTCTCCGACACGAAGGACACTGGCCGGCGCAGGGACAGAACTTCACCCAGGATGCGGTCAGCCAGTTCACGCTTGCTCATCTCGGGCAGATCGACCGCGGTCTTCAACGTCAGAAACGTGACGGCATTTCTATCCGAATCGAAACCGATGTCCTGGCGCGACACGTCATTCAGCACAATCGCATCGGCACCTTTGCGGGCCAGCTTCTGGCGGGCGTGTTCGAAGGGATTCTCTGTCTCTGCTGCAAATCCGATGACCAGCGTACCCGGCTGTTTGCGTTCGGTTACCTCGCGCAGAATATCCTGCGTCGGCTCCAGGTGAATGGTGATCGGACCGTCGCGCTTGATCTTCTGCTCAGCCGCAACCACTGGCTTATAATCCGACACGGCCGCGGCCTTGATGACGATGGTTGCTTCCGGCAGACGCTCCATCACGGCATAGCGCATCTGGTCAGAGGTGATGACCTGGATCACCTCGCAATTCATCGGCGGCCGCAGCGATGTTTTGCCAGTGATCAGGATTACGCGCGCGCCGCGCTTCGCCGCAGCCTCGGCCAGTGCATAGCCCATTTTGCCGCTGGAACGATTGCCCAGAAAGCGCACTGGATCAATCGCCTCGCGCGTGCCCCCGGCCGTCACCAGTACTGTCTCACCTGCCAGGTCGTGGCGATGGCTCAACTGCTCAAGCACGGCCAGCACGATACTCTGCGTCTCTGCCAGGCGGCCATTGCCCACCATGCCGCAGGCCAGGTAGCCTGATGCCGGCGAGACAATGCGCACGCCGCGATTCTCAAGCAGGGTAAGGTTAGCCTGGGTGGCGGGATGCTCCCACATTTTGACATTCATCGCCGGTGCGACGATGACAGGCGACGTAGTCGCGAGGTACATGGTCGAGAGAAAGTCGTCTGCGATGCCGTGGGCGAATTTTGCCAGGGTATTGGCTGTCGCCGGCGCCACAACAAGCGCATCCGTCTGGGCTTCGGCTATATGTTCGATCGCAGAGTCGGCTACCGCATCCGCGTAATCCGCTTCAGCGCCCGTGGCCCACAGACTGGTGATGACTTTATGGCCGGTGAGCGAAGCAAAGGTCAGGGGCTGAATAAATTGCTCAGCCGCAGCGGTCATTACAACGTGAACATCCAGCGCCTGCTGCTGCAACGCGCGTACCAGTTCTGCCGCCTTGTAGGCGGCGATACCGCCGGACACTCCGACCGTAACCTTCATAGCCAGATTCTACCCTGCCGCAGCAGGCACCGCCATCACTGTTGAAAACAGGACAGCAGTGCACAGCTGCACTCCAGGGAACGTGGGTTAGACTTCGCTGACCGGTGGCAGGTCCTCGGCACGGATCTCGGGTTTGCGGATGACATTCGTGGTCTTGGTGTATTGCACTTTACCAGCTGCAATCTCATCCTGCGCGACGCGGCAAGCCTTGGTCGATGACGAGGTGACCATGGGCAGTGAGCCGCCCTGGAGCTGCCGTGCCCGTTTTGCTGCTACGAGGACGAAGCGATAATTGCTGTCGAAACCTTCCTGAATATCCATAGCGCGTGTAACCCCCTGAAGTGTCCCGTACTGAACTAGACCTGCACTGCTGCGGTATGTTGAAGACCAAACGACAACAGCACCGGCTGTAAACGCTCTGCGGCATTTGACTGCAGACACCTCGAAGCCACTTCCTTCGCCCGGGATGCCTCTGGATCAGCATACTCTTGTTGGCGTCCCGCGCGTTCAGCGGCCACGATCGCGGCCAGTTCCTCGACTGCACGGTCCAAAACGTCGTTCACGAGAATGTATCGGTAACGCTGATAGTTCTCAATCTCATGCCGAGCCTGAGCCAGGCGTCGCTGGATAATCTCTTCGGACACACTGCCCTCGGCTCGGCTGCGATTGCGCAGGCGGGTAGCCAGTATCTCAGGGTTCGGCGGCATTACAAAGATAGACACTGCATCCGCTATCGATCGCCGCACCTGCTCCGCTCCCTGCACATCGATGTCGAGCAGCAGGTCTTTGCCGCGCATCTCTGCGTCCACCAGCGTGTGTCGCGCAGTACCATAATAATTACCGAAAACCTCGGCCCACTCCAGGAACTCTCCAGCGGCAATCATTTTCTCGAAGTTCTCGCGGCTGGTGAAGTGGTACTCGCGGCCGTCCTGCTCCGAGCCGCGCGGCGTGCGCGTGGTGTAGGAAATGGAAAACTCCAGATCGGCCGTCAGCGACCGCAACTGGTTCACCAGCGTCGACTTTCCCGATCCCGATGGCGCCGAGATGATGAACAGAATACCTGCCAACCCGTTCCTCCTTTTTCTAACTTTGATCTTCGCCGCTATTCAAGATTCTGTACCTGTTCCCGGGCCTTTTCGATCTCGGACTTCATGCCCAGCCCCAGCACCGTCAGCCGCGATCCCTCATCGGCAATTCCAGCGCTCTTGGACAGAAGTGTATTCGCCTCACGGTTCATTTCCTGCAACAAAAAGTCGAGTTTCTTGCCGACTTCGCCACCGCCACGCAGCAGCGAGCGGAAGTGTTCGATGTGCACCCGCAGCCGCGCCCGCTCTTCTTCGACATCACTGCGGTCGGCAAGCAATGCGGCTTCCTGAAGCAGGCGGCCCTTGTCCATTACGCCTTCGCCTGCGTCCTGCAGCAATGCACTCATCCGCGCAAGCAGCCGTTCGTAGTGTGCAGGCTGCACTCGCGCACGAAGCTCAGACGCACTCTCTACGTCCTGCTGCAGGCGGTCGAGTAATGCAGTCAGAACCGTTGAAAGCCCCATACCTTCGGTCTGACGCATCTGGTTCAACGCAGCAACTGCTTCATCAAGTCTCTCAATGACACTCGCTTCGAGACTTTCAATCAAACCATCGCGCCGGCTGGAGCCATTGGCAGGGCTACCTGTCTTGAAGACCCCGGGGAGGCGCAGGATGGCATTCAGATCAGGCTCCTGCTTCAACTCGTACTCCTCCTGGGCGTTCCGAAACGCTGCGAGATAGCGCGCGACCAGTTCCTTATCGTAGCCAATTATGTCTGGCGCAGACGACTGTTCCCAGGCCAGCGTCACCTCAAGATGCCCTCGGACCACGCGCTCTTTCAACAGCCGGCGCAGCTGCACTTCGAGCGCATCCATACCTGAGGGCAGCCTCAGATGCAGGTCGAGAAAGCGGTGATTCACGCTTTTGATCGAGAGCGTCCAACTGACGAGCGCCACGCCTTCCGTATCAGTAACCTCGCCGGCAATGAGAGCAAAGCCGGTCATCGAATGAATGGCAGAAGTATGGTTACTGTTCGCGTGTGCCGCGGGATGCTGTGCTGCAGTGCTCACGCCTTCTCCTCGAGTGCCGCTTCCAGGTCGGGCGCGCCGGCATCGCTCGCCAGGTCGCCTTCTGCAAATTGTAACCGGTGCAGTCTCTGATACGTAGCCGACGTGTGCAGCAGCTGCTCATGCGAACCGATATCAGAGATGCGACCATTTTCGATCACCACGATGCGCGTCGCCCGGCGTACGGTCGACAGGCGATGTGCAATCACCAGCGAGGTCCTTCCCTGCATCAGGTTCGCCAGCGCAATCTGCACCAGCGATTCACTCTCGAGATCAAGGGACGACGTCGCCTCATCCAGAATCAGGATCGGCGCATTCTTCAAAAGCGCGCGCGCGATGGCCAGTCGCTGCCGCTCACCACCCGAAAGACGAAAGCCCTTCTCGCCGATGATGGTGTCGTACTTCTCCGGCAGACGCTCGATGAAGTCATGCGCCAGCGCAGCCTTTGCTGCAGACTGCACCTGCTCAAGCGCGACATCCGGCCGGCCGTAGGCAATGTTATTGCGCACCGTATCGTTGAACAGGATCGTCTCCTGCGTCACGTTGCCGATCAGACGGCGCAGGCTCTCGAGCTTCACATCGCGCAGGTCGTGTCCGTCGATCCGGATGCGGCCTTCCGTCACATCGAAGAAGCGCGGGATCAGGTTGACGAGGGTCGACTTGCCCGCACCACTCGGTCCCACCAGCGCAACAACTTCGCCGCGTGGAATCGTGAGATCGATATGCTCGAGCACGCGTTTCACGCCGTCCTCCGCATCGTAGCGGAAGCTCACATCCTGCAAGTGGATGGCATCGTTGAACCCGCTTAGCGTCACCGCGCCGCGCTTCTCAAGGACATCGTCTTCGTCATCCATGAAGTCGAAGATGGCGGAGGACGCACCAAGCGCCTGCTGAAAATTGTTATAGAACGCCGCGAACTTACGGACCGGATCGTACAGCTTGAACACGGCGACAATGAAGGCGAAGAAGGTTCCTTCCGACATGCCGCCATCTTTGATCTGCGCGCGTCCAACCCGCAGCAGCAGGGCGATCGCGACCGCCCCGATCACATCCATCAACGGCGAACTGAGCGCCTGGGCCCGCACCGAACGCAGGTTCGCACGGAAGAGACGCTTGGCCGCGGCCTTGAAGCGCAGCGTCTCCCATATCTCCATATTGAAGGCTTTGACGATGCGGTTACCCGTCACTGTCTCATGCAGAATGTTCTGGATCTCGGCGAGTTTGTCCTGGCCGCGCCGCGTCGTCTGCCGCACCTGCCGGCCAATCCTGCGCGCCGAACCGATCACCACCGGCACAAAAATCAGCAGCACCCAGGCCAGCTTCCCTCCGTACACCACCACCAGCGCGGCCGTAAAGATGAACGTGAAACTCTGCTGCAGAAATTCCGAGAGCACCGCCGACATGGCGTACTGCACGCGCTCGATGTCATTGATCAGCGTCGACAGAATCGTCCCCGTCGCATGCTTCTGAAAGAAAGACACCGAACGGCGCAGGATCGCTTCGTAAAGTTCGTCGCGCAGGTCGGTAATCAGCCCGAAGCCCGCATAATTCGTCAGGTAGGTACCTGCGTAGTCGCACAGCCCTTTCACCACGGTCGATGCAACGAGCGCGAAGCCAACCACCGTCCAGTCATTGTGCAGCGACGAAGGCACCAGCTGCTGCAGGTTCAGATGGATGGAGGTGTGAGGGATGGAGAAGAGTTGAATCTCGTGACTGGGCGCGCCCGGGTTCAATACGCGGTCAAAGATCGGCTTGATCAGCATGACGCGGAAGGCGTCGAGCAATCCCACAGCAGCCATGAAGATGACCGAGAGTACGGCCTGCAGGGTGTATGGCCGCACATAGCGGAGCAGGCGCAGCAGTCGCTTCATAGACGGTCGCCATCGATAGCGCGTACGCCGAAAAGCGGGTCTGGCAGTCTCGTGAACACTTCCCGTATTGTACTTGCGCACGCAATCGGGCATGCACGCTCTGCACGATGAAGGCGCACAAGCTTCAATCTGCGAAGAGCTTCATAAAAAAAATCCGCTCATCGGCTTGAAAGTCGACGAGCGGCCCGTATCTCCTTGCAGTTATTGAGGGTATACCAACAGCACTCTAGCGATGTCCGCCACCGCCGCCGTGCTCACCGCCACCGCCGGGGTGACCGCCGCCCGCGAAACCGCCCATGTGTTCGCCGCCGCCATCATGGCCGGGATTCCCCACGTGTCCCTGTCCATCCCGCGCTTCGTTCGCGTGGAAATGGTTGAAGGACTGCTCGCCCCGGTTCGGATAAGGACCGCCATACCCATGCCGCGGGTCGTACCTGTTATCGACATGCCCATAAAAACCACGGTGGCCATGAAACCAGGGCCCGGCGCCGATAAACACGCCACCATTGAACCAGTCCGGCCCGTAATAACCATACGGCGAGCAATTGTAAGGTGCGTAGTCATAGTAGCCGTAGGGACACTCGGGAGCGACGCCAATGTTAATACCAATCTGGGCCGGCGCGACGGGAACTGCAGCGACCAGCGCAACAGTGAGGGCAGACAAGACAAGCGACTTCAAGGGCAACATGATTTTCTCCTGTAGGCACAACCCTAGGAGAGGTAAATGGCCGCGGGAGTTGTGTTTGGCTCAAAGATTGTTGCTTACCGTACAGTACTGTCGGGTGAGCAGGCTCTATCGCGGCATGTCGCGGTGAGACACCTTGATGCGATAACCGTCCTTGGCCAGGCGCTTTTTCATCTCTTCCGCGATCATGACTGAACGGTGCTGGCCTCCGGTACAGCCGAAGGCAACCGTCAGATAACTCTTCCCTTCCTGGATGTAGTGGGGCAGCAGGAAGAGCAGCAGCTCCGTCGTGCGATCGAGGAACTCCCTGGTCTGCGGGAAGCCGCGCACATACCGCGCCACCTTGGGATGCTTGCCGGTGAGCGGTCGGAATTCGGGGACGAAATGCGGATTCGGCAGAAATCGCACATCGAACACCAGGTCGGCTTCGAGAGGCACACCGTTTTTGTAGCCGAAGCTTATCGAAGAGACGACCAGGTTCTTGCCTGAATCGCCACGCTCGAATTTGCTGATCATGTACGCGCGCAGTTCGTGCACGTTGTAGTTCGAGGTGTCCAGGCTCAGGTCAGCCACGTTGCGGATCGGCTCGAGCATCCGCCGCTCGGCGTTTATGGCCTTCACCACTGTTTCCGATCGACCGAGCGGATGCGGGCGACGCGTCTCGGAGAACCGGCGCAGCAGTGAAGGGTCCGAAGCATCGAGGAAAACGACGGTCGTCGAGAGGACCTTCCGTATGTCTTTGAGCATCGCCGGAAAGCGGTCCAGCCGCTGACCTTCGCGTACATCGACGACCAGAGCAGCGCGCGTGATCTCGACCGACTGGCGCGCCAGGTCCGCAAAACTCGGGATCAGTTCAAGCGGCATGTTGTCGACCGCGTAGAAGCCCATGTCTTCAAACGCTTTAAGCGCGGAAGCTTTGCCGGATCCCGACAGGCCGGTGAGGATCACAAGTTCCTTCGCCCCGGCGGCGGACGGAGTACTCGGCTCGGATGTTTTCTTTTGCGAGGTCCGAGGTTTTCGCGTGATGGCCGCGACGTGTTTCGCCGGCGTTTTCACTCTTCGGGACGAAGTCTTGAGCGGGGTCGAGGCTTTGCGCGGCATGGCCCATCGTAGCATCGGACATGGAGAGCGGCGGAGCGATTTCGCCACGCTTCATGCCCGATCTGGTTCAGGAACACGTCAGACTTAAGAGGCTTCGATGAGTTCCATCTTGCCGTCTCGCTTACGGTGCAGCACATTCAACGAGCCGAGCGGGGTGCGGAAAACAAATACTTCCTTGTCGCGAAATTCTGCTTCTTTCACGGCTTCTTCAATCGTCATCGGTCGATCGGAAACAGCATCGGGAGAGCGGACGATGTGCGGTTCTTCATAAGTGGACCGCGCTGCATGGAGGGTGACAGGCTGGACCGGCAGCTTGCGACTGGCCGCTATCGCCTCGACCTTACCGGCTGCGGCTGCCGCACCATTCCGACGGAGTGGCGCTTCGAGCAACAGCTTTTCTTCCTTGGGCTGTCGCTTCGCCTCGCGGGTCTTTTCCTTCAGCCGCTTGGCCTGTGTCTCGACTTTGGCAACAGCATCGCGCAACGCCGTTTCCATACTGGTCGATTCGCAGATGCCTACCAGACTGTGATGACGCGACTGCACCGTCACTTCAGCCGACTGCCGATACTTCTCGGCAGTCAGCACGACATGTGCCCCAATGGTCTTTCCAAGGATATGGCTGACTCGTCCAAGACCTTCTTCAGCGAGTAGGCGGTGTGCGGGAGTTACTGCCACCTGTCTTCCGGTGTATTCAACCTGCATCGTCATTCCTCCTATAGAACAGAGATGCGACTCTTTACAGAAGAGGACCGAGTATAGAGCATTCTTTCCGCGCTGTCGCCGGTACGGTGTGGCACTTGAGTTGCAGCTGCATTGAAGAATATTTCCAGCAGATCAGGAACAACGCAGCGACCCATTCTTCGACCACCTGCAAAGGTTTGCCGACCCCGGTACGCGGCGGTAGAAGTCAACCTGCATCTACGCTCAAGCCCTGACACGTCGCTGATGGGTACTCGGAATATTCAAGTCTTCGCGGTACTTGGCTACCGTGCGACGCGTCACGCGGATCCCCTGGCCTCGCAGCACCAGGGCAATCTGATCATCTGTCAACGGTTTCTTCGGATCTTCGTCTTCGATCAGTTTCTTGACCTTGCGCTTGAGCAGCATGAGCGGCGTGCCGGCACCCTCCGGGCCATTCACGCCTTCGGTGAAGAAGAACCTCAGTTCATAGACGCCCTGCGCCGTGTGCACATACTTATTCGAAACAGCCCGGCTCACGGTTGAGGGATGCACGCCAATCTCTTCCGCGACGTCCTTGATCATCATCGGCCGAAGGGACTCCACGCCGTGCTCCAAAAAGTCCGGTTGCCGGCGGAGAATCGCTTCACATGTTTTGAGAATCGTGCTCTTCCGCTGCTCGATATTGCGCATCAGCATCAACGCAGCCCGGTAGCGTTCCTTCACGTAATCCTTCACATCCTTTTCCGTTCCGGCCTGGGTCAACAGCTTTTTATAACCATGGTTCAGCCGCAGCGTGGGAATGTCTTCCTCGTTCAGAACAATGCTGATCTCGTCTCCCCGCTTCACGAAGGCGACGTCCGGTTCAATCAGGCGGGTACTCGTGCGGTTAAAACGCTGGCCCGGTTTTGGATCGAGCGTCCGGATCAGTTCAATCGCCGCCTGCAGATCACTTACCGGGCAGTTGGTGATCTTCGAGAGCTCCCGCGTATCGCGTTTCTGTAACAGACTAAGGTGATCGCGAATGATGAGCGCGGCGGCATCGAAGCATGCGGTCTGCAGACGCATCGGCGCATTGGCTTCATCGCGAGCCGGGTGAACCGCATAGATCAATTCATATTCGCGCCGGCGCTCAGCCACCTGGAGCAGCAGGCACTCACGCAGCGTGGCTGCGCCGACGCCGACCGGATCAAGGCCACGTACTATAGTCAGCGCCTCCTCGAGCAGGGTTCGCGGTCCAGGTTCGGGATCCTTGGGCACAGGCAGCGCGCCGTTCTCTGTGGACTTGGACCCGGCACCGTCCACTACGCCAAGGCCACCTACCGATTCCAGCGGGCCATTTTCGGGCGGATGAACTGCTTCAGTCAGCCCGGTTTTCGCCGCAGTCCCTTCACCGAAAAACCCGTCGAGAAGTTCGGCATCGCCCGCTATCAGGTACCCGTCTTCATTCAGGTTGCCGACGATGTACTCTGCTGCTTCGCGAAGCGCAGGCGTAAGATTCAGCGAGCCCAGCTGCCAGATCAGGTGGTCGGCAAGCTTCTGCGGGACCGAAAGAAAATTTTCGAAAGATGGCTTGTCGTCATACGACTCGAAGTTGTTGCCGGTGCGAAAGCCCGGGTCAAGATAATCCTGAAAATAGGAGCCAAAATCGATCTCTTCAAACGGGTCGCGTTCTTCAGGAGAGTTGTCCGCCACGGCAACTATTTGTTCAGCCGGCCGCTCCCGCTCCGCTTCCCGCCCCGCGACATCGTCGAGCAGAGGGACATGCTCCTCAACTTCTTCAAGAACAGGATTCTCCACAATCTCTGCGTTGATCATCTCCTTCAACTCGAGCTTGTTCAACGCCAGTACGCTGACCATCTGCATCAGCCCCGGCGTCAGTATCTGCCGTTGTGACACCTTCAGGCTCAGCTTTGGTTGGAGAAAAGGCATTGCATCCTGACTATTTTAAAATGTGGGACCTTGTGTTCGAGTCTACATCCCGGCAAATGCCGGCAACAGTGCCATCTAACGAAAGCGCGATGCCAACGTAAACCGACGTTCCAAAACGGCACTACTCTCCCGAATTGCAACTTTTCAGGCAAACTCACTCAGTTCATCGAGAATCCTTCTCCGAGATAAACACGCCGTACCTCCGGGTCCCGGCCAAGGACATCCGGCGTTCCCGTCATGAAAATCTTGCCGTCGTTGATGATGTAGGCCCTGTCGGTTACAGATAGCGTTTCGCGCACGTTATGGTCGGTAATCAGGACACCGATACCGCTGGCCTTCAGATCGAAAATGATCTCCTGCAGGTCGAGTACCGCGATGGGATCGATCCCCGAAAAAGGCTCGTCAAGCAGGATGAAAGAGGGCTGGATACAGAGGCAGCGGGCAATCTCGACCCGGCGCCGTTCGCCGCCGGACAGTGCATAACCGCGCGTCTTGCGGATGTGTCCCAGGTTCAACTGGTCCAGCAGCTTCTCAGTCCGGGCTCTCCGCATCTCCCACGAGATCGACTGCGCTTCCAGTACGGCCAGGATGTTTTCCTCGACCGTCAGTTTGCGGAAGACGCTCGGCTCCTGCGGCAGGTAGCTGATGCCGTACTGACGTGCCCGCATGTACATCGGCACGCGCGAAATGTCCTTGTCGTCGATCAGTACGCGGCCGGAATCGGGAGCGATCAGGCCGACAATCATGTAGAAACTGGTGGTTTTTCCCGCTCCGTTCGGACCGAGCAGCCCCACCACTTCTCCCTGGGATATGTCCAGGCTGACCCCGCGCACCACCTGCCGCCCCTTGTAGGCCTTCCCTATTTCATCGACGATTAATTTCTGCATTCCACCACTTGGGCCGGTCTATTTAGAGTAATTCCGGTAAACATGTAGCCACCGATTCAATATCGAAGTCGGCCATTTTCTGATGAAAAGACCAGCCGTGACCTGCACTTCGGTCAGCACCATTTCCGAATTACTTGCTTGTATGCGTGTCGGTCACTGTGGCCGATTGTCCCCGGCTCACGACGACGCTATCATCGCGATTGTTGAAAATCAATGACGAGCCGGTAACTGTTCCATGCCCCGGATCGGTCACCCGCGGCGGTACATCCGCCGTGCCTGTCAACACATAATGCTCATCGTCGGCCGTGTAAACCAGCTTGTCACCCGTTGCCTTTCGTTCCCCCTGCTGAAAATCGACATGGCCCATAGCGACTACGTGGTCGATCTGCCCACCCGGTCCGGACATCTGGCTGCCGCCTGCACCTTTCGTCTTCGGGACAGGCGCATCCTTAACCCCGGCCGAACGTTCAGGAGCCAGGTACACCTCCAGAGACGCAGAGTGAAGTGTTCCAGTCGCATCCTGCCCCGTAACGCCGCCGGTGAAAGACGCCTTCCGCTCGCCGCCGGAGTAGGTCATGCCGCCGCTGGTAATCCGCATTACGCCTGCTGCTCCAGCAGAAGGTGCTGCACTGCCAGAAGTGCCGGGCACCGGTACCGGCTTGCCAGCTTTCCTTGCATCTTCCGCAAATGTCGCCTTGACTGACCTGGCAGGACCCTGCGCAGTGAGCAACTGGCGCGTGCGTGCGAGGATGATCGTCGGCGCCGTGATGGCATTCGTCCCCTGCCATAAACGGGCATCGGCATTCGGCGCACCGAAGAAGGTCGTCTCGTCCTTCGCATGGTCCAGCGACGCATGGTCGGCAATCACATGCATGGCGCTTCCGCCGGGCGCGTTCACGGCGCCACTACTGTTGACATAACTCGCCTTGACGCCGCCATTGGCGCTGCCATCGCCAGTCGACCGGTTGAAGTCGATAGATGTGGCTGTCAACTCGGAGGCTGGCTGGCTGCCAGTCCCGTTTCCTGCTTCGGTCCCGTCCTGCGTTCCACCCTGGATGATCCTCGGCGTTCCACCCGTCAGGTTGATCTTTCCTGACACCCCGTCGTAAGTGATCGTGTCGGCCATGGCTGTCGTCTTCACTGGTGGCCCGCCGGGCATAGTTGACGGCTGCAGTTGCACCAGAACGGCATGGCCCTGCTGCACGGCTGACTCCACCTGGCTGCCGCCCTGTTTACCGATTGAGAATGCAGTTAGCCCGCGTTTGCCATGCGCCTGCTTTTGCAGACTAGCGTCCCCAGCCGCATTGCCGTTCGGAGAGAACTTCACCATCAGGTTGTCTGCGCTGCTGGTCTGGCTGATCCCGCCGGGACTCTGCTGCAGCAGGTAGGTATGCCCATCGCCGCGCAGGGAGGAAAGTTTGTGACCTTCTGTCAATGTTGCAAACAGCTGGTCGCCCTTGAGGGTCGTGCTCTGCTGCGGCGCAGTGGCATGGATGGTATGAACAGTCACCAGTGCCTCGCCCGTCGCAAGGGCGTCCTTAGGCTGCGACCGTCCCTCAGGATCGAGTCCGAAGCTCACGTCAAGCCTGGCCGCACGCATCTCCCGCGTCTCCGAGCCATGCGGATCATTCGCCAGGCCAACCTGCTGATCGACCACGGACACAGCCTTGTCAAGCCGCACATGCTGCAAACGGTTTTCCGGCCCGAAGTCGAGAACGCCGGAGTTGCTGTCCGCATGGAGCGTCTGCAGACTGTCGGTCGAGAGACTATCTGGCGACTCCTGGCTCACGCCATGTCCGCCCTTGGTGTGTACTACCAGCAACACGCCGCCATTCAGGCGTATCTGTTTCAGCTTGTTCTGCTCGTCCAGCTGGGCAAAGGCGTCGCTCGAACGCATATCCGTCCCATCATCCGTCACCACATGGACATTCCCCTCCGAAAAGACATGGTCCGCCGAACCATCCTGCCGAAAATAGACCGTCGACTGATCCGAGGTCGCATGTTCCTTGTCGTATTCCGTAAGACTCTTGATAAGAATCAGCTGCTTCAGTCCGCGATTAAAGTTTGCAGCCTGTGCCTTGACGTTGACTTCCCCATCGTTCATCGTCGTTTTTAGAACGACATCGCTGGCCAGGTCGAGCGTGCCGTTGGCCGAGTCATATGTCGCGCCGCGCGCCGACCCGGAAGCTGCACCATCCTGAAATTCAAGGGCCTGGTCGGTCGTGGCCACCTGCGTCTTCTGGTTGAAGATTAGCCCGCTGGTTTTCACTCTCACCGGATTGTCAGCTTTTGAAACGCTGCTGCCCTTAGCACTTCCGGCCTGATTTGCGCCCGCAACAGGCGAAGCCAGTTCGATATCCACCGCGCCGTCGGCCCGTGCGATGCCTGTGGACTGGTCGTATTCAAACTGGCTGCCGGCAATGTGGTCGGCGCGGCTGCCGTCTTTTCCGTACATCATGATGCTGACGTCATGCAGCACCAGGTGGCCGCCATTCTTGTATTGCACGGCTTTCGCGGCATGCAGAACAAACTGGGTGTGACCGGCATGGGAGCGGGAGACGGTAAAACCGTTGGTCGACTGCTGGATTTCCAGGCCCAGCTTGCCCGGAAGATCATGGGCATACTGATGCAGGCGGTAGCGGGCATATATAAAGAAGGACGCGATCGAAGCGATCAGAACAATGCCGGCTACCAGGATCCACATCCGCAGACGTTCAAGAGTGATAGCCATAATTCGAGTTGCGGTCCACCCTTCAGACGTAGGAACACGGCCGGGTTCAGATTCCCCGAAAGCTCTGCCGCCAGAACAAAGCATAGCCGGTGTGACGTACGCATTGTTCCCTGGCCGGCTTTTTTGACGAACCTGCCGCCGCACTGCGCCGGGCGCGGCACGAATAATGCTTTTGTTCTAATGGAGATGCATTTCTCCAGGTATACGATTCCAAGTGCATGTATTTAGGGCAACAGTAGTTCTGCAGGAGCCTCCGCAGGCTTGCCTCCGGTTGCGTCCAGCCCACCAGTGAGCGGCGAACCTGTCCCGCCGATTGGCGTCATCCATACTCCCTATGCCATACCGTTTGAGGATGGAGCGACCATCTGGCTGGCTAAGGGACGATTGCATGCGCCGAAAGCCATCTGGGCATCCGCCCGCGAACTCTACTGAGGCTGTAGTCCCGGGTTTCATCAATTCGCTGGTACAAAGCGCCTCTCCGGGCGAAGATTTAACAACTTGAGTACAGCCAGCCCAGCAGAAACCGTCCACCGCCTGCCGCGCGTCCTTGGCCTCTCGACCGCGACCGCGATCGTCGTCGGCACCATCATCGGCAGCGGCATTTTCCTGGTGCCGCAGGAGATGATGCGCGCTGTCGGCACTTCGCCG
>CAXTNK010000014.1:1823-26542 GCA_964245665.1 uncultured Acidobacteriaceae bacterium | reverse complement strand
CGATGGTCTACCTGGCATGGATCACGGGCGGCCTGCTGTCCCTCTCCGGCGCAATGACCTATGCAGAACTGGCCGCTATGATGCCCTACGCCGGCGGGGAATACGTCTATCTACGCAAAGCCTACGGCGACCTGACGGCCTTCCTTTATATGTGGACGTGGTTCGCCGTCGCCAAGCCTGCGTCAATTGCCAGCGTCACCACCGGTCTCGCCCGCACCCTCGCCATCTTTCCCAGTCTGCGCTGGCTGGAAAGGACGGCTCTGCACGCGCCCCTGCCCATTCTCTGGTCGCAGCTGTTTGCCATTGCCATCACGTGGCTGGTGACCGGCCTGAACTACATCGGCGTCAGAAAGGCAGGCAACTTCCAGCTGGTCTTTACCTGGCTCAAGGTTCTGCTGGTGATCGTGATCGCCTCGGCCTGCTTCTATAGTCCGGTCGGGAGTATGGCAAACTTCCGCACCATGTTTACAGGTGCCGAGGGCGGCTTTTCCGGTTTCATGGTTGCCCTGATTGCGGCACTCTGGGCTTACGACGGCTGGAATGACCTGAACATGGTTGCCGAAGAGGTCAAGCGGCCGGAGCGCAACCTGCCCATCGCGCTGGTGCTCGGCGTGCTGATTGTCGCCGTGTTGTACATGGCCGTCAACGCGGCCATTCAATACGTGCTGCCTGCAGATGCAGTGGCGGCAGCGCCGCGTCCTGCGCTTGCCGCCATGTCTCTCATTTCAGGTGGCTTCCTGGGCAAGGGCGGCGTACTGCTGGTGACCGGCGGCATGGCGCTCAGTATCCTTGTCACCCTGAACGGCACCATCATGTCAGGTGCGCGTGTGCCCTTTGCTGCAGCTCGCGAAGGATTGTTCTTCGCGCAGCTAGCCCGCATTCATCCGAAGTTCCAGAGTCCGGCCGTTTCGCTGATCGTTCAGGGCGCTTTGAGCACGCTTCTGCTGCTGCTTATCGGGAAGTTTCAGCAGCTTTTCGAGCTAGCCATCTTTGCAGAATGGCTTTTCTACATGATCACGACCACGACCATCTTTTATTTCCGCATCCGTGAGCCGGAGAGGGAACGGCCATTCCGTATGTGGGGCTATCCAGTGCTACCCGCTCTTTTTATTGCGGCGTCGTCTGTTCTCTTGGTCTATTCTTTTGGAAGTAACTTAAGTAACTCGCTTATCGGAATGGTAATCATCTCATGCGGGCTCCCCCTATATCTAAAGTTCCGGAAAGGTGGAAATTAGCAAAACGCTATGCACCCCTGGGCCGAACTTGCCGATACAGGTCCTATAGAGGCCAGTCGTGAGTGCAAGTGTCTTAGCCGTAAACGTTGCAGTCGCGGAGCGGATCCAGACCCGGCCGCGTCGCGATCTGTCGATCGACTACTTACGTACGATGATCACCGTCGGAGTGCTTCTCCATCACAGTATGCTGGCTTATGCCACGTGGGCCGTTGTTCCGCAGGGCAACCTCTTCAGGGCGTTTGTGCCCATGGTGGATTCGACACGGTGGAGCGTCATCGACTACATCATTGGCTTCAACGACAATTTCTTCATGGTGCTCATGTTTTTCATCTCCGGATTATTCGTTTATCCGGCGATGCGCAAACATGGGATCGGCGGCTTCGTCCGTGAACGTTTTCGACGACTCGGCATTCCATTTCTCTTCGCTATCTTCGTCGTGAATCCGATCGGCTACTACATTCCATGGCTGATCAGCGGCCATCCAGCCGGTTTTATCCAAATGTATCGGGAACTCGCTGCCAGCGGTTTCTCCCCCGGCCCGGCATGGTTCGTCTGGTTGCTGCTGACCATGGACCTGGGTATGGCGATGATGGTCAAACTGCTTAACAGGCCCCCATTTACGCGTCTCGCCCCAGCGCTCAAGGACTTTACCGCGAGGATGGGAGATCACCCTTTTGAGATCGCGATCGTGATGTTCTTCGCGACGGCACTTGTGTATATCCCGATGCTGTACCACTTCGGCTACGATCAATGGACCGCGATCATCACCCCGCCCTTTCTTTTACAGATTTCACGGCTGTTTCTGTATCCACTATGGTTTGCTTTCGGTGTCCTCGTGGGTGCGTGGGGACTTTCCCGCGGCCTGTTGTATCGTGCCAGTGTGCTCGCCCGCTACTGGCCTTACTGGATCATGACCGGCCTTGTCATTTTCAATATGGCCTGGCTCTTCCGTGTCCTCGCGATCTCTCACCCGTTTCTAAGCGCCCATTCCCGCTCGCCAATCACATTGCTATGGGTAGCCTGCTGCGTGTGCAGTATTCTCGGAATTATCGGCATGTTTTCACACATCCAGTGGTCGTTTCATCCATGGATGCACTCTCTTAACCGCTGCGCCTACGGTATCTACCTGGTGCACTACATGTTTATTGCCGCAGTGCAACGCCTGTTCCTGGACCAGCCCATCCATCCCGCCATCAAAATCCTGACGGTCTTCTTCATCACAGTCGTTCTGAGTTGGCTGACGACCAGCCTGCTCCTGCGCATCCCCCGCGTGAAGACCATTCTTTAATATCCAAATGCCTCCGTCGGACTTCTGCGGACAGCGATACTCGCCGTCTGGGGGATTTTGGAGGCATATGCATACTTACGACTTTCTGCGGACAGTGTCTTCGTAGAGGCGGACGTAGGCTGCGGCGGGTTTGTCCCAGGAGAAATTTTGAGCCATGCCGTTGAGCATCAGCTGACGCCAGGCGGCTTTGTCCGTAAACAAATGCAGAGCGCGCTGGATGGCCTGCCAGAAGTCCTGCGGGTTCGTCCCATAGAACTTGAAGCCGGTACCCGTACCCGCGTCGTGGTTGTAATTCTCGATCGTATCTTCGAGGCCACCGGTTGCGCGGACCACGGGTACGGTCCCGTATTTCATGCTGTAGATCTGGTTCAATCCACAGGGTTCATAGCGTGAGGGCATCAGGAAGATGTCGGAACCGGCTTCGACTTTATGCGCCAGCGTCTCGTCGTAGGCGATCTTGACAGCAATGTTTTGCGGATACCGTTCAGCGATACTGCGGAGGAAGTTTTCGTAATACGGTTCGCCCATGGCAAGCACGACCAGGTAAATGTCTTCAGCGGCGAGCTGGTCGATGATCTCTGCGACAAAGTCGAAGCCCTTCTGCGTGGCTGCGCGGGAAACCATTCCAAGTACAGGCGTGCTCGCCTTGCAGTGGTCCAGGTTAAAGGCATGCAGCAGGTCTTTGCGGCAGGCAACCTTTCCGTCAAGCTTTTCAGGCGTGTAGTGCGCAGCAATCTTGGGGTCCGTTGCGGGATTCCAGTGGTTATAGTCGACGCCATCGAGGATGCCGTGCAGATCAGCCGAACGTTTGCGCAGGATGTCGTCGAGGCCAAACCCGAACTCGGGCGTCTGGATTTCCTCAGCATACTTTCGACTGACCGTCGTGATCACGTCCGCATACACGATCCCGCCCTTGAGGAAATTCACCTGGTTATAGAACTCCAGCTTGTCCATCGTGAAGGTGTCCCACGGCAGCAGCAGCTGCGGAATGACGGACGAGGGAAAGAGCCCCTGGTAGCCGGCGTTATGGATCGTCATAACGACCGGCACATGTTTCATCAGCGGGTCATAGTAATAAATGGTGCGCAGCATCACCGGCAGCAACCCGGCCTGCCAGTCGTGCACGTGAAAGATGTCCGGAACCCCAAGCTGCTTGGCACTCTCGATCACCGCGCGGCAGTACAGACCATAGCGCTCGGCATTGTCGGAATACTCGCCCGCGTCCGTGCCGTACAAGGATTCGCGGTCGAACAGTTCAGGGCAATCCAGAAAGTAATACTGCACGCCGTCGTGTTTTCCGCCATCAAGCACGGTGACGAAGCGGCTGTAGTTTTCAAATGGAATGGTCAGGCTCTGGATCGCCACCCGGCGCGAGTTGGGTCCGCCCTGCAAACGCTTCTGCGCCTGTCGATAGAGCGGCAGATAGATGGACACTTCATGGCCAAGCTTTGCGACCGCTGCGGGCAGTGCGCCCATGATGTCGGCGAGTCCGCCGGTCTTCGCATAGGGCACACATTCCGATGCTGCAAATACGATCCGCATGGGTCTCGCTTTCTGATTCACTGCCGGCTGGCATGGGGTTAATCAATTACTATGCCGGAATGCGTGGAGCGTGTTTCATGAGTACGATGAATTCGAAATTCCTGGTCGGCGATCCGCTGGTAAAGCGGGTCGCAGGTCTTCACCGGCAACGATCAGGCTTGGATGAAACACGCTCTAGTCTACCTTTGCCGCTGCCCTGCTTCCAAACCCGTGGCGGCTTCCGACCCAATACCAACGAAGATGCAGCGCGCGACCGCGTCGACTCATGAAAGCGAAGCCCGGCCACACAAAGCAGTCTGCAGCGAAAGCGAAGCTGGGTCAGAATTTTCTGATCAGCCAGACTGCTCCGCGTGCGATTGTCGCAGCAGCCGGGGATGTATCCAAAGCAGCCGTGCTCGAAATCGGCCCCGGCATGGGAGCCATCACGCACCTGCTGGCCCAGAGCTCCCGCCGCCTGGTGGCCATCGAGTTCGACCATACGCTGGCAGAGCGTCTGCTCGTGCAGTACCCGCTGCAGCAGGAATCAGGGGATGCCGCGCAGGCACTCAGCGGCGTCGACATCATTACCAATGACGTTCTGCGGGTGAACCTGACGGCTCTGGCTGAACGCGAAGGCGGCAGGCTGGTCGTCGTCGGAAACCTGCCCTATTACATCACTTCGGACATTCTGCTTCACCTCTATACTCATGCAGACGCCCTCGATCGCGCTGTGCTGATGATGCAGCGAGAAGTTGCCGACCGCCTGTGCGCCGAGCCCGGGTCGCGCGACTATGGCCTGCTTACAGTGACGACGCAGCTCTACGCCGATGTGCAGCGGCTATTCGAACTGACACCCGCAGATTTTTCGCCGCCGCCAAGCGTACACTCCACCGTCGTGAGACTGCATTTCACGCCACGACATCGCGAGTTAGGCGTAGATCCGGCAGCCTTTGTGCCGTTTCTACGTCACTGCTTCGCACAGAAACGAAAGACGATCGGCAATAACCTCAAGTCCGCCGGCTATCCACTCGAACGCATGGACGACGCCTGCGTTCGGGCCGAAGTAAGCCGCGAAGCCCGCGCCGAAGCAGTCAGCATCAAGCGCCTCGCGGCCCTTTTTCAAGCATTGTCGGTTTGACCACCGCTGCTCAGTGCGGTCGTGCAGCAGCCGGCGGTGCAGGCGGAGGTGGCGGCGCAGCATGCGGTGCCGGTGCCTCGTAGCGAGGAGCCGCCGGCGCCGTATACGTCGGCCTGGTCACCTCGGGCGCGCGCGGCGTCTGGCCTGCGCCACCGATGGATCGCTGCGGCATCGGCATCCTTCCGCCCTGGTTTTCAAAACTGCTACTCGGACGCGCGGTCGGTATTCCGACATGCGCGCCCGTAGCCGTGGTGAGACGATCGCCCTGCACCCCAAGCCCAGGCGCCGGCCTGTGACCCAGCGGTTCAATCACACTGCCCTCGAGGTTCAACGAATGCCGACGTTGTACTACGCCGATCGGATGATTCAAGCCGGCGCCAGGACCCCATGGTCCATGCGCGGCTGCTCCTCGATCGACCATGAACAGTCTCGGTGAGTGTGGCCTGTGCGTCCTGCTTGCAATGGCGAAGCCTCCCGCCGGCACCAGCGGCCGCCGGTAATTTTGCGGAGCATTCCAGATGGTCCCGATCGGTGACCAGCCCAGCCCGCAGCCGCCCGGGATCCATCCCCAGCCGAACGGGAAGTAATTCCACGCGCCGCAGTGATACGGCAGCCAGCCCCACGGATAGCCCGAGACCCAGGTCGTTCCATACATCGGATAGTCTGCATAGTAGCCGTAGCCGTACGGGTCCCAGCTGGCATCGACGCCGTCCGGCACCCACACGTTCCCATAGCCATCGACCGGAAACCAGTCGCCTGCTGCATCCAGGTCATTCCAGCCCGGGTCCTGAGGGGCTGCCGAATCATTGCGGGCATCGGTCTGCGTCTGCGCCTCGCGGGCGATGGCATCATCGCGATCCATATTCCACTTGTCCCATGAATCCGGAGCGATCGCCTGCGCCAGGGTGAAAGGATCGGCTGCATTCTCGTCAAAGCGAATACTCTGACGCTCGGTCACATCCGTCGTGAAGGTTGCGTCGTCGCCATCAACATGCAGAGCTCCCTGGAAGACGGCAACCTCCGGCACCTTGTCCAGGGTCGCGCGGAAGATCGTGTTCTCTTCGGGATGAACCGTCGCCGGACCGATCTTCACAGAGAACCGCTGTCCCTGGCCCACATTTAACTCGAAATAGGCGAGCCCGGTCATGAGGTCAATATCGGTATGGCCGCTCGAGCCTGCGCTCTGCACGTGCGTCAGCTGCAGTGAACTGTTCGGCGTCAGCCGCGCGACACTGCCGTCCGCAAATTCAATCTCAGCCTGGCCGTCGGTGGCCGTCGCCACCTGCGAATCCTTGAAGAGCGGCATGTTGGCGACAGCTTTGTCAAACTGCACCACGCCATTCTGCAGGATCTGGACGCCGCCACTCACATAGGCAAGACGTACCACGGCAGCATCCTGCGCCTGTGCAGCCGGCAGAATGCAGATGGCGATCGTTGTCAGAACGACATACTTCGTCCTTGGCGTAAGATTTCGCAAGGCCTTCAACGCTTTATAAAACATGCAACTTCCCCCGAAACCATCCGAAACGATCCCGTGATTGACCCCACTAGATTAGACACGATTGCGTGCATTTGGGAGCCCGGCCTCCGGCTGGCTCACATAATCAGTGCGCAGCCGCTGCGGACTCGCTGTCCAGCAGGACCTGGGCGCGGCGGCGGGCGCGCGTCATTACGTTTTCGTCCGCAACAATTGTCTGCAGGATCGGTGCAATGTTTTCGACTTCCGTTGCCTGGCCTTCTTTGACCATGCTCGCCAGCGTTTCGAGTTCTGCATCGAGAGTGAGGCGGCCATGCGTATGTTCAACGGTCAATCTGCGCCCCTCTTCGAGGGTGGCCGCCATCCCGAGCAACTGGTTCGTCAACCACTGAATCTTCTGGTCGGAGCTGTAGTTATAAGTGCAGGCGCCCTTCAGGTCAGGCCCTTCGTAGACCAGCGTCTTGGTCCCCTGGAAAGCGACTTTCGATCCGCCTGTATCGCACTTCGTGGCGAAGCCGTGCTCCTTCACAGCCACCAGGAACATCTGCTTGCGAACCGGTGCGCTGACGGTGATGTCGCGTTCCTGACCCTCCGGCGGAAGGTCGGCTATGTCCGGCGGCGGCGCGCTGCCGATGAGCGAGACAAAGTGGCCCGACCCATCCGGGTGCAGAGTGATCTGGTATTTCGCCGGCTGCAGCTGTGGATTCTCAAACTTAAAGATAAGTGTCGCGACCGATGGCACAGTTTCTCCGCGAAACGCCGGACCTACGACTGCCGATGAATCAGGCGCTGGCGAACTTTCCTGCGCTGGTTGGGGATTCTCCTGCGCCTGCCCGCGCAGACACGCACCGGCAATCAGCAACGTAAGCATGAGCGAACGCACCATCAGGCCGGCCGACCAGCTTTCCGCACGAACTCCGACCCATTACCCTGGAGCAGAAGAGTCTGCGCAGAGTGAATATGGCAGATGGCTATTGCCAGCGCGTCGGCTGCATCCGCCGGCCGAGGAATCTCGGCGAGCCGAAGCAATCGAGCGACCATGAACCCGACCTGCTCTTTATCCGCCAGTCCATAACCGACTACAGCGGACTTGATCGAAAGCGGCGCATACTCAGCTACCGGAAGCCCTGCATTCGCCGCAGCCAGCAGCGCCACACCGCGCACATGGCCAAGCTTCAAGGCACTCTTTGCGTTTATTGAGTAGAAGACGCCCTCGACGGCAACCGCGTCCGGTTTGTATATTGCAAGCAGCGCGGAGAGCTCGGCATAGACACGCGCCAGGCAAGCCGGCAGCGTATCTTTCTTCGGCATGGAGATACCACCGCAGGCGACAGGACTCAGTCTCGCCTCACGCTGCTCTTCGACTACTTCAACCACTCCGTAGCCCGTGCAGACCGTGCCGCAATCAATGCCAAAGACACGCATGGCTGGAGTCTATACGAACCCGTCGGCTCACGACGAACGAAGCACCAGCTACGACAACGACATTCGATTTACCGGCTGATCCCCTCAAGCGGCGAACTGGCCGTCGCATACAGTTTGCGTGGCATTCTTCCCGCAATAAACGCCTGCCGCCCCGCAAGCACACCGTGCTGCATGGCTTCTGCCATCAGTACAGGATTCCCGGCATGCGCAATACACGAATTCACCAGCACCGCATCCGCACCAAGTTCCATCGCGAGCGCCGCATCGGACGCTGTCCCGACACCGGCATCGATGATCAGCGGAACCTCTGTAATGAGCTCCCGCAGGATCCGAATATTCGCTGTATTCTGCAGGCCCAGCCCCGAACCAATCGGCGCACCGAGAGGCATCACAGCCGCCGCACCAGCATCGATCAGCCGGCGAGCGAAGACGATGTCGTCGGTCGTATACGGCAGTACCGTGAAGCCTTCTTTTACCAGGACGGTCGTCGCTTCAAGCGTCGCCTGCACGTCGGGATAAAGTGTCTTCTGGTCGCCAATGACTTCAATTTTTACCCAGTCCGACAGCCCGACCTCGCGACCGAGACGAGCCGCGCGGATTGCCTCGTCTGCGGTGTAGCAACCAGCCGTATTTGGCAGAAGAAAATAGCGCTGCGGGTCGATAAAATCGAGCAGCGATTCCTTCGAGCGGTCCAGGTTGACGCGCCTGACCGCGACCGTCACCATCTCGGCGCCGGACGCCTCAATCGCACGCTGCGTCTCCGGCCCATCTTTATACTTGCCCGTGCCTACAATCAGTCGCGACTGAAAGGCTCTACCTGCAATGACTAACGGTTCCATAGCTGGATTATAAAGCTGGCAATTGATCTCACACGACAGGACCAAAAAGTGAAAGGCCCGCACTCTATATGAGAATGCAGGCCTCAACACCGGTGCACTGTTGGAGTTGACCTGAGGCGTCCACGCTTACGCGTGCAGTGGAACCTGCATGGAAGTGGGCCTCGGCGAGTGGTACTGGCGATCGCCAGGTCTAGAGCGTGGACGCTCTAAGCCTCAGTCACCTCACGTGTTGTTTTACAACTACTACCATCAGAATTTTTCATTCGCTGGATCATCCTCCTTTCCCGTGTAAGGACAAATTAAACCCGTCCATCGCGCAGGTCAAGACCTTCAATTTCATAGCATCGAGCAAACACAATCCGGCTGATGGCAAACGAATGACCATCGTCGGGAATCACTTACCAAGCGCATAGACCACGTTGATTGTCGTCTCGACTTCGACGTCTTCTCCATTCAACATGTATGGTTTGTACTTCCAGTCCTTCACCGCGGCGAGGGAAGACGTCTGCAGCTCCCTCGGCCCGGAGAGCACTCGCAGATGTTCGATGTTTCCTTCCTTGCTGATAACAGCATCAAGCACCACTGTGCCCTGAATCTTCGCTTTCTTTGCAGCCTCGGGATACTGCGGGTTGTCACCTGTCAGTCTGTTACCAGCCATCACTCCAGATGGGATCGCGAGTTTCTTCGGCGACGTCGTTGGATCATTTTGACTTCCCGTCACAGAAGCAGGCGCAGTTACATCCACACGCAGCGCCAGTGCCGAGCCGCACGTCGCAATGCCAAATGCCGCGCAGGCTGCCATTGCAGCAAACCGCTGAGCGCCTCTTAATTCATTTGTCACTTCATTCAGCTTCATAAGTCTCCTCTCAAACGTGTTGGCATCGAAAATCCCGATGGCATGGGGAATCCTGACTGGCGTGCCGTGCACCAGCAGCGACGCCAGCCGCATAAGTGACCGTGCATACTCATTGCGCCCGCTGCCGTCCGCAGCCATCTGGTCGCAGATCATCTCGCGGCTTTCCGCAATCCGCTGCTGCGTGAGCCAGAGCAAGGGATGATACGCAACCGGCAGCGAGACCAGTTCATACAGCAGGTTCTTGGTAAAGTCATCACGCCGCATGTGAGCGAATTCGTGGGCTATGACCGTATCGAAATCCTTATCCGGTAAAGTGCCGACCATCGTTGTTGGCAGCAGCACCACCTGCTCCGTACGCCCGATTGCGACGGGCCCAAATACACGAGAAGACGCAGCAATCGATACATTCTTCAGACCGAACTGCTGCGCGCGCCGCAACCATGACTGCTCTACTGACTCTCGCCGAATCTCGGACAGCATCCACGTGCGCCAGAAAAATCTCGCGATCAAATAAATACTTACTGCCCCGTACGAAATGAATGCAGGAGTCAGGAGTGCCGCAGAAAATCGAAAGCCTCCGTCAGCGTGCGCGGCACCCATGACCACGGACACATGCGTATCTGCCGGAACAGCATGAAGCCATGCAGTAAGTGCTAGCAGCCACTGCCACAACACGCGCTCCAAAGGCAGCAGCGAGGAGGCCGGAAGCAATGCCTGCAGGAACAGCACACCAACCCAAACACGATGTTCGGCAGCAGCGCCCGCGCGGCGCACACTTAGCGTCGCCATCCATCCCCCGAGGAACAGCAGCGGCACCTGCCACAAAGAATTCAACAGGTACGACAAAATCAATGACTCGAAAACTTTCATCGGCCACTCCCCTGGTTCTTAGCCCCCTGGTTCTTAGACCCTTTATTCGCGCCACCTTTTTTGTTCGATTTCTTCGTGTCGACGGTGGTGCCTATCGAGCCTGGATCACCAGAGATATCGCTGAAACGCTCCGTCAACTCGGCCAGCCTCTGCGCATCGATCTGCCGATTCTTGAGCAGGCTCATCACCAGTTCTTCGCTCGATCCGCCGAACATGCGGTCAATCAAGTCGCGCAGACCCTGACCATGCGCTTTTGTCTCCGTCACAGTGGCGATATATACATACGCCCTTCCGTTCAGCTCGCGCGTCAGCTTGCCCTTGCGCTCGAGGATGTTCAGCATCGTCTGCACAGTGGTGTATGCGAGCGGCGGATCGAGCTCTTCCTGCACCTCGCCGACCGTACTACTTCCACGCCGCCAGATCACCTGCATGATCTTCAACTCGAGCCTGGTTAAACCCATTGCATCCGGCTTCTTCACAGCGCATCTCCTAAGTAATTAGGACACTAGCTCCGGCACATAGCAGCTGTCAACTAAAATATTAGGAGTCGCGGTTTGAGAAGGACGCACGCAAAATCCATCCCCGAGCCCGACCGCATCCAACTCAGGGCGAGCTAAAACTTTGGACGTCCAGGAACGATCAAGTGATGTTCACTCTCGACAGCATTAAGCAATAGGATGACTACATGAAAGCCCTGCACTTGATTATCCCGGCAGCTCTGCTGATGCCGCTCGGCTGCACCTCCAGCCCGCGTAGTCAGGACATGGTCCGGCGCACCACAGCCGCTGTTACCCGCACCATGGCCAGCAATCTCAAGGGAGCAGCGCTTGGCATCCGCGATGGTCTCCAGCATGACCCGAACAATGATCCTGTAGATGTGAACAAATCTTCGAATGACACGCTGCAGACGCTCCCGGGTGTGACGGCGTCCATGGCTCAGCGCATTATTGAAAATCGACCCTATAAAAAGCCGTCAGACCTGGTTCACCGCCGCATTATTCCCAAGGCGGTCTACGGCAAGATCAATTCTCGCCTGGTGGCCCATTAGGCGCGATCAGGCTAAGCCGGAATACGCCAGATCTCTCGATCAACTCCCCCGGATTTAGCGATTCCTGAGGGATTAAGATAAGAAACCCAACCGACTGCGTGGCTTGAACTGCTTACGTCGCTTGACTGCTTAGGTAGTTTGAGTCTCCCTGGCATGCTCTTCTCCGAACAAGGCAGCACAATAGGACAGGCGGCACAATAGTAAAGAGCAGCCTGCGAACCCATGGACCTCTTTCCGATCTACCTGAAACTCGAAGGCCGACGCGTCCTGATCGTCGGTGGCGGCAATGTCGGCCTGGAGAAGATTACTTCCCTTTCCACCTCCGGAGCACATCTGCGTGTGGTGGCGCCAGTGGCAATTGGTGCTGTGCAGCAGCTTGCAGCCGACGGCAGACTGACCTGGGAAGCACGCCCGTTCGCCGATCAAGACGTGCTCGAGGCCGACCTGGTGATTGCGGCGACCGATCAGCCGGCGGTCAATACAGCCGTATTTCTCGCAGCGCGCAGGCATCACATTCTCTGTAATTCAGCCGACGACCCGCCGAATTGCGACTTCTATTTCCCTTCGATTGTGCGGCGGGGCAAGCTGCAGATAGCCATCTCGACAGCCGGCGAAAGCCCGGCCCTGGCGCAGCAGCTCCGGCGTGAGATTGACTCCGCCCTGCCGGCCGACATGGGCCCAACCCTCGATGCGCTGGGCCAGCTGCGGCGCGATGTCATCGCTGCTTATCCGCCGGGAGAGGAACGCAAGCGCCTGCTGCATGCGCTCGCTCAGCGGCCTGTCTGCGAAGCGCCTGCCTGTCCCGCGCGGCTGCAGGCATTTCCAGTTTCGTCGGACGAAAACGAGGGGAAGCAGGAGCTGCATTCATCATCGCCGGTCGCCTGAAATCCGACCTGTCCCGCTTGACCCAGTGTCCGCAGATATCCTCCGACCCTATCGGTCGGTTGCGAACAGTGTTGTAACCACTTAGTCTTAGAGGTTGTAGTGGTTCCGCCGACCAGCCCCTGTCAGCGGTCCCACGCCAGGCAGAAAAACGCCCGGCAGCCAGCCATCCAGGTCGATGGCGGCAGGAAGCTCTCTTAGCCTATGAAGATCGCAATCGAAGCGCCCCCAACGACAAACAAGCACCTGATCCGCTGGGTTGAAAAAATGGCGGACCTGACTACGCCCGATGCCATTCACTGGGTCGACGGATCGCAGGCCGAGTATGACTTTCTTTGCGGACAACTCGTTGCGAATGGCACCTTTACAAAGCTGAACCAGGAATTGTGGCCGGGATGCTTTTATGCCCGTTCCGACCCGAAAGATGTCGCGCGGGTGGAAGAGCGGACATACATCTGCTCGCTCTCGAAAGAAGCCGCCGGGCCGACCAATAACTGGGAAGACCCCTTCGTGATGCGGAAGAAGCTGAAGTCGCTCTTCCGCGGCTGCATGAAGGGCCGCACCATGTACGTACTGCCGTTCAGCATGGGGCCGATCGGCTCGCCCATGGCGCGAATCGGCGTCCAGCTGACCGATTCGCCCTACGTGGTCGTGAATATGCGGATTATGTGCCGGATCGGGCTGCCGGTGTTCGCCGAAATCGATAAGGATGCGCAACGGGTCGTGCCCTGCCTGCACTCGGTCGGCGCACCGCTGGCTCCCGGCGAGGCGGATGTCTCCTGGCCCTGCAACGAAGAGAAATACATCGTCCATTTCCCGGAGACGCGAGAGATCTGGTCGTACGGTTCGGGCTATGGCGGCAATGCCCTGCTCGGCAAGAAGTGCTTCGCCCTGCGCATCGCCTCGAACATCGCCCGTGACGAAAGCTGGATGGCCGAGCACATGCTCATCGTCGGCGTGGAGAGTCCGACCGGCGAAAAGACGTATGTAGCCGCAGCATTTCCGAGCGCCTGCGGCAAGACCAATTTCGCCATGATGATTCCTCCGAAAGGCTTTGAGGGCTGGAAGGTCAACACAGTCGGAGACGACATCGCCTGGATCAAGCCGGACGCGACTGGTCAACTGCGCGCCATCAACCCCGAGGCCGGCTTTTTCGGCGTAGCGCCGGGAACTTCAGCGAGAACCAATCCAAACGCCATGGCCACTCTCGCGCGCAACACCATCTTCACAAACGTCGGGTTGACGCTCGACGGCGGCGTCTGGTGGGAAGGCATGACCGACCAGCCGCCGGCTGAGTGTATCGACTGGCAGGGCCGCACCTGGACGCCAGAGATCGGCAAGGAGACTGGCCGGACAGCAGCGCATCCCAACGGCCGGTTCACGGCGCCGGCATCGCAGTGTCCGACAATTGACTCCAGCTGGGAAGCTCCGGAAGGCGTCCCCATCAGTGCGATCATCTTCGGCGGCCGGCGGTCGACAACCATCCCCCTGGTCTACCAGTCCTTTAACTGGAGTTCGGGAACCTACGCCGGCGCCACCATGGCATCCGAAACAACAGCCGCCGCAACGGGCGCCGTGGGTAAGGTCCGCCGCGATCCCATGGCCATGCTGCCGTTCTGCGGATACCACATGGGCGATTATTTCCGGCACTGGATCCAGATGCAGCGCAACCTGTCGGCGACGCCCCGCATTTTCCATGTGAACTGGTTCCGGAAGGATGACGACGGCAGGTTTCTGTGGCCAGGCTTCAGCGAAAACATGCGCGTCCTGAAGTGGATTGTTGACCGCGTGCGTGGTCGCGCGCTGGGTAAGGAATCGCCGATCGGCTGGACGCCGCATTATGAAGATATGAACTGGGACGGACTCGATTTTCCCCGCGCCAGGTTCGAAGCGTTACAGCATATCGACCGCGCCGCGTGGCGGAATGAAGTGATCGGGCACGAGGAGTTATTCATCGCCCTCCATAGTCACCTGCCGCCGGAGATGATCTTCGAGCGCGAACTACTGATCTGCAGGCTCTGAGGTTGACTCGCCGTGCGCACGTCTTGAATATGATTCTTTCGTAGCCTTGTTAGCGCTCTCTCAACTCGTTACTCTTGAATGTCAGGTTCCCCGATGGCTACAAAAACACAGATAGAAAACTCTCCGGTAACATCCCCCTCAACTTCCAACGCCCACTCTTCGCGTGAACAGGTGCTCGACACCTTCCGGCGATGGGGCTACCTGGAGGCGACGCTCGATCCCCTCGGAAAAAGCCTCATTGCCGAGCCCATCCCGGAGTCGTTTCCTGACGGGGTTGATGCAGAAGAAGCAGCAGACGAAGCGCGTAGCTACTACTGCGGCACTATCGCTGTCGAGTTCATGCATATTGCCGACGCCAGCAAACGCCGCTGGCTGCAGCAGCGCATGGAATCGCAGGCCCAGAAGCCGCATCTCGATTCCGCACGCACACTCGAACTGCTCACCCGCGCTGACCTTTTCGAACAGGTGATCCAGTCGCGTTACCTGGGCACCAAGCGCTTCTCGCTGGAAGGCCTGACGGCGCTGATTCCCTTTCTTGACGAACTATTGCAACGTGCCGCGAGTCATGGTGTCGTGCAGGCGATGCTCGGCATGAGCCATCGTGGACGCCTCAATGTGATGGTCAACATCATCGGCAAAAATACCAGCGACATCTTCACCAAGTTCGAAGACGTCGACCCGCGCAGTACGCTTGGCGGCGGGGACGTGAAGTATCACATCGGAGCCACCGGCACTTTCAAAACCAACGACGGGCGCGAGGTTGAGATTCACCTGGTATCCAACCCAAGCCATCTTGAAGCAGTCGACCCTGTAGTGGTTGGCCGGGCACGCGCGAAGCAGACCCGCATCGGTGCCGATGGTGAGAAGCAGGTACTGCCGATCGTTATTCATGGCGACGCAGCATTCGCCGGCCAGGGTATCTGGGCAGAGTGCCTGAACCTGGCCTCGATCCCGGGATTTACGGTTGGCGGCAGCATCCACATCATCGCCAACAACCTGCTGGGTTTTACCGCCGAGCCGCGTGAATCGAATGCTTCACGTTTCGCCTCGGACATTGCCAAGCGCCTGCCGATTCCCATCTTCCATGTGAATGGCGAAGATGCTGAAGCAGTCCTGCGCGTCGCAGACATTGCGGCCGATTACCGGCAGACTTTCCATTCGGATGTAGTGGTCGACCTTATTGGTTATCGCCGTCACGGCCACAGCGAGGTCGATGATCCGACGGTCACGCAGCCGCTGCTGTATGCGCGGATCAAGGACCATCCGCCGCTCTACCAGAAATACGCGAAGCAGCTTGGCATCGACACGAAAGCGCTGGTCGGGCGGTATCAGTCGGAGTTTCTGGAAGCACAGAAGCAGGCGAAGACCTCGGAAAAGGTTCCGAAGATGGCGCACCTGCCCGCGTACTGGTCGGGCTTTCCAGGCGGCGCCTATAAGGAACAGTATGAGGTACAGACAGGCCTCCCTGCCGAGCAGGTCACAGAAATTGGCCTGGGCCTGACGCGCTACCCGCAGGACTTTCACATTCATCCGAAGGTGAAGAAGCTGCTGGAGCAGCGCGCCGAAATGGCACGCGGCGAAAAGCCGTTCGACTACGGGATGGCTGAGGCAGTAGCCTTCGGCTCGCTGGTGACACACGGTACGCCAGTCCGTCTGACCGGGCAGGATAGTCAGCGCGGTACCTTCAATCAGCGGCACAGTGTGCTGGTCGATATTGAAGACGAGACTCGCTATATTCCGCTGCAGCATCTGGATGCCGTTACAGGAAAGCCGCAGGCTTCGTTCGAGGTCTACAACTCGATGCTGTCTGAAGCGGCGTGTCTCGGCTACGAATATGGCTATGCTCGCGATTATCCTGAAACACTGGTCCTGTGGGAGGCGCAGTTCGGCGACTTCGTTAACGGCGCGCAGATCATCATTGACCAGTTCATCGCGTCCGGTGAAGACAAATGGGGTCTGCTGAGCGGCGTCACCCTGCTGCTGCCGCATGGCTATGAGGGTGGTGGGCCGGAGCATTCGAGCGCGCGCGTCGAACGCTTCCTGCAGCTCGCGGCGCATGACAATATGCAGATCTGCCAGCCGTCGACGGCGGCGCAGTATTTCCACCTGCTGCGACGGCAGGTGATGCGTCCATGGCGCAAACCGCTGATCGTATTTACGCCAAAAAGTATGCTGCGCCATCCTGACGCGAACTCTCCGCTACAGGACTTCGCGCGCGACCGTTTCCTGAATGTGCTGCCGGAAACCGGGATCAGGAATGCCAAACGGCTACTGCTGTGCACTGGCAAAATCGGTCATCAATTGCGGGTAGAACGCGAGAAGCGGAAGATAGACTCCGTCGGAATTATCTTCCTCGAGCAGCTTCATCCATTCCCTACCGCAGAGATGCGGGATGCTCTGCAGCAGCATCCCACCGCGGAGCTGATTTGGGTGCAGGAAGAGCCTCGCAACATGGGCGCCCTGAACTACGTCAAGCCCTACCTGCATGAGATTGTCGGCGATCATCCAGTGACCAGCATCAAGCGGTCCGCGAGCGCGAGTGTGGCAACCGGCTCGGCCAAGGCACACGAGCTTGAAGAGAAAACATTGCTCGACCTGGCATTCGGCCACCTGCCGAGCTAGTCATTCTCACGTATGCATGAAGGGCGGACGGATCCATCGATCCTCCGCCCTCTTCTCTTTCCGCTTGCTCCCGGTCGTGATGTGTCAGTCTGGAACCTCGCTGCTCATTTCGGAGTGGCGGCGCATTTCGTACACTGAGGTATCGCCCGGGAGAAATGCTTGCTGCTCTGGAATGCTTTCCTGATCGCCTTCAGCGCTCTGCTGCCGCTGATCAATCCGCTTGGCTCGGCACTGGTCTTCATCGGGCTGGTGGGCGAAGCGCCGCCCGAAGCGTACCGCTCGCTGGCGCGCAGGGTTGCCGTCAACAATGTCATCTTTCTGGCCATGTTCGAGCTTCTCGGATCGGCCATCCTGAACTTTTTCGGAATCTCACTGCCGATCGTGCAGGTGGCAGGCGGAATTGTCATTGCAGCTATCGGCTGGTCTGTTCTGAATGAGAAAGATTCCGAAGCAAACGCCCGCAGCAAACGGGAAGAACTCCAACTGAGCGTGGATGAGAGCCTGCGCAATCTGCAGCAGAAGGCGTTTTATCCGTTCACATTTCCTGTCACCTCGGGCCCGGGAACGCTCGTCGTTGTGTTGACTCTGAGCGCACGCTCCTCCGGTACAGCGCTGAGCGCGAATGTGCTGGGGCACGTAGGACTCTTCCTTGCAATCATTGTTCTAAGCGCACTGGTATATGTCTGCTACGGCTACGCCCCAAAGATCACGGCGTCCATTTCGCCCTCGACTGCGCACGGAATCCTGCGGGTCGTCGCGTTCATCCTGCTCTGCATTGGCGTACAGATCGCGTGGAATGGATTGTCCGTTCTGCTTTCCTCTCTACTCAGACGCTGAGGTGCGTCCTGACTTGGACCGGGCGCGTCCTCTATGCACGGACTTCTAACGGCACTCCGCGGACGAGTGATATCGCGATGGGCAAAAAGACGATACAAGATACACGCGTGAGTCTGGACAGGAAGAGAATGCAAAGCCGGGGTATGCAAGCTTGAAAAATAACCTCGCCAGTGTAAAAGTCCACGCACTGCTGGAATATCTGCCAGTGCCCATTTACATGTCGAAGTGTTTTCTGATTGGCTTGCTCGCATTTTGCTGCTTCTCTCAATCGATCGAGGCCCAGCAGCCTCTGTCGACTTCTACGTCGGACCAGAATGCAGGCGAAATCCCGGCGACAGGCACCATCAGCGGGATCGTGCTCGACCGTAATGACAACCTTGTTCCTGCGACCATCGTGACGCTGAAGAACGTCACCGGCGGGAGCGATCGCCAAAGTATCCCGGACAGGAGCGGAACTTTCCTGTTCAACAATGTGCCCGCCGGCTCTTTTCAGATCGTCATCAACGCACCGGGCTTTCAATCGATTACCAGGACAGGCGCTCTGCGCGCCGGAGAGTCCCTTGTTTTGCCGGACACTCGCCTCGCCATCGGTCTCACCATGAGCGAGGTTCGGGTGACGGAGACGGCACAGGAACTGGCTGAAGAACAGGTCCATGTCGAAGAGAAGCAGCGCGTTCTGGGCGTGATTCCAAACTTCTACGTGAGCTACGATCGCAACCCGCTGCCGCTTACCCCTCGACAGAAATACGAGCTTGCCTGGAAGACCAGCCTGGACCCGGTCAACTTTCTCGCCACCGGCGTAGTCGCCGGCATCGAGCAGGCGACGAACACTTTCAGCGGCTTTGGCCAGGGCACGGCCGGCTATGCCAAACGCTACGCCGCTTCTTACGGAGACGGCCTCATCGGCGGCTATCTCGGCAGTGCCATTCTGCCTGCGCTCTTCAAGCAGGATCCGCGCTACTTCTACAAAGGCGAAGGTACGGTGACATCGCGGGCCGAATACGCCATCGCGAACGCTGTCATCTGCAAAGGCGACAACGGTCACTGGCAGGTCAATTACTCCGGGATCGGCGGAGGCCTGGCCGCTGGCGCTATCTCGAATCTTTACTATCCGGCTGCCAATCGCAACGGAGTCGGGCTGACCTTTGAAAATGGCCTGATCGGCATTGGCTCGGGCGCCATCGCAAACCTGTTCCAGGAATTCCTGGTCCGCAAACTCACCCCGCATACTCACGACGCGAAGACAGCTCAGCCTTGATCCATCGATGATGCTCCATCGACACAGCTTGCTGTGAAAATGCTACCCTGACTGCGAAAGTCAATCGGTTGAACCAGAGCAGCTGAGCTTCAGACAAGCGACCTCGACGAAAGGTAATTAATACAAATGCAGTTACAAATGCGTGTGCGGCTGAGCACGATGATGTTCCTCCAGTACTTCATCTGGGGTGGATGGTATGTAACGCTGAACACCTGGCTCTCGTCCTCCCTGCATTTCACCGGGCAGGAGATCGCGCTTGCAGCAGGCACGACAGCAGTCGGTGCTATCCTCGCGCCATTTTTTGTAGGCCTGGTTGCTGATCGCCTGTTCGCCACGCAGAGAATGCTCGGAGCACTGCATTTACTGGGCGGCGCCTTGCTGCTGGCTGCGTCCATGCAGACGACCTTCGCGCCGTTCTACTCGCTAGTGCTGCTCTATTGCCTCTGCTTCATGCCGACGCTTGCGCTGACTAATTCGCTTGCGTTCCGGCAGATGACCGACCCCAAGCAGGAGTTCGGCGCCATCCGTTTTCTCGGTTCAGCGGGTTGGATTGCTGCGGGCCTGCTGATTGGCCACCTGCAACTGGAAGCGACGGCGATGCCGATGCGGATCGCAGGATGCGCCTCGCTGGTCATGGGCCTTTACTGCTTCAGCCTGCCCAACACGCCGCCGCTCGCACGCAGCGAACGCTTTACGCTTGCCTCGATCTTTCCGCGCGAAGCAGTCGCGCTGCTGAAAGAGCGGCCGATGATGATCTTCGCCATTGCTTCCTTCCTCATCTGCATCCCGCTGCAGTTTTATTACGCCTTTACAAACCTGTATCTGAACCAGGCAGGCGTTCATGATGCGGCAGGAAAAATGACCGGCGGCCAGATGTCGGAACTATTCTGCATGATCCTGATTCCCTGGTTTTTCCGCAGGCTCGGCGTCAAATACATGCTGGTCGCCGGCATGGTCGCCTGGGTACTTCGCTACGTCTTTTTTGCCTTTGGCAATGCTACCGATTACATGTGGATGTTGTGGGCCGGCATCCTCATGCACGGCATCTGCTATGACTTTTTCTTCGTGACCGGCCAGATTTACATCGACCAAAAAGCCAGTGTGCGTCTGCGCGCCGCTGCGCAGGGCCTGATTACTTTCCTTACCTACGGACTGGGTATGTTCGTCGGTTCGTGGCTCTCGGGGATAGTCGTGAGCCACTACGCACTTGCTGTAGCGCAGGGCTCTGTGACGTATGACTGGCGCTCGATCTGGCTCTTCTCCGCCGGGACCGCGGGCGTTGTACTGTTGTTCTTCCTGTTCACCTTCAGCGACAAGGTGCGCCAGCCATCCCTGACAAATGATCTTTTGCCAGGGACGCTCGAGTCGAGCATTCCTCTTTGATCGAAGAGCGAAACATCGCCCGGGCCGCGGGCTTTTCGACTACGCCGCGAGCGTCGTATCATTGGACTGATGGCATTTCCGATCAAAGTCTGCGTGGTGTGTTCAGAAGAATTTGAGCTGCGGCCCGATAAGCCCGGCTTCGCCAACCGCTGCCCCGAGTGCAGTTCTCCCGAAGCCGGCGATGCGGAGACCAGGCAGCGCATGGACGCGGACGAACGCAGAAATATCAGCGAAGCAAACGCTGCCCGGCGCGACGCGATGAAGAACCTTCTCTACCGAAAAGACAGCTAGCTGTCCGGTTCATCTCCCGCAAATCCGGCGGCCCCAGATCTCGCGTTTCAGACCTGGAATTTTGACGCCGCACGAATCTCCAGCAACTCTAATCGCTCACCAGTTACTTGCTTAGCGCGACCACTCCCCACGGTCCCTCGCCGGCAGGAATTGTTTTCTTGACCGTGTTACTCGCAAGGTCGACTACCGACACGTTGTTTGAAGGTCCATTGGCAGAGTAGAGCGTTTTACCATCCGGCGAAAGAGCGATACCCCACGGACGCTTACCGACCTGCACCGAGGTCACGACCGTGTTCGTACCCGTGTCGACAGTAAACACATGCTGGCCGCGGCCTGTACTCACGTAAAGCTTACTGGCATCCGGCGAAAGAATCACGTCCATCGGCTTCACCAGGCCAGGCTTGCCGATCTGGATTGCCTTGATCATTTTGTGTTTCGCCACATCGACCAGCACCACAGTCCCATCATTCTCTGCATTCACATAGGCATGCAAACCATCCGGCATAAATGCGACCGAGCGCGGACGATGCCCGACCTTGAACGTATCGGTGATCTTTTGCGTTGCCGGATCAAGGACGGAGATCGTACCGGTTTCCTCTGACGTGACAAAGACCTGCTTGCCATCCGGGCTCACTTCAACGCCTTCCGGCTGCGCACCCATCTGGAGCGTCTTCACGATATTCCCGGACGCAGTGTCGACAATGCTTACTGCTGAAACATCCTCGTTCGAGATGAAAAGCTGTTTGCCATCTTTACTGACATCGAAATTTTCAGGATCAGAGCCACCGTGAATCGTCCGCACTACTTTGTTCTGCTTCACATCGAAGACAGCGATCCCATCAGCACTCTTGTCCGGTGGCGGAAGCGTGCTCTCATCCACATCCGGACCGGCAATCGGTGAACCGCTCACTGCGATGTAGAGAGTCGACTGATCGGGGCTGGCATGGATGCCGCGCGGACGCTTGCCAAGTGGTACAGTTGCGATTGCGTTTAATGTCCCCGCATCGATGATCGTCAGGCCGCCGGATACTTCATCGGTCACATAAACCCGCGGACCGGTATAGGTCACGGTCGCCTCAGGAGAGGTCACAGCACTTTTTTTGGAGCAGCCAAACGACAGCGCGCACAACGTCAACGCGCAGGAAACAGTCATCCAATTCTGCATGGTTATTTGCCCTCAAACACTATATTTGCGTGATTCTCGCTCTTCGGAGCGACCGTGATCTGCTGCTCCTGCGTTCCCAGAGTCTCATGCCAGATCCCGATCGTGTACGTACCCGGCGGAAGATTGCCGATCGTGAATTTCCCATCATCTGCCGAGACAGCAAAGTATGGATTATCTACAACGCCGATGTAGGCATGCATCCAGCTATGGATGTTGCACTTCACTTTGACCATGACTTCGGGTTTCAGAAACTTGCGATTGATAGGAGGATCGCCCGCGCCCTGGCTATGGTTCCACTCGCGATTGATCTGCGCCATGGGATGGATGTTGTGCGTCACTGGATCCGAATTCACAACGCGAAGATCCTGGTTGGTCTGGATGCCCAGGACACGCGGGCGAAACCAGCAGCCACTCTGGTCAATCGTCACGGGGGGCGAGGGCACAGCAAATGTTTTGCCCTCAAGGCCCCGCTTAACATAGATGAATACATTCGCCAGGTCGCCCTTTGCATTGACAACTAGCGACTCATCGTAGGCCTTGCCGTGGTGCGCTTCAACACAGGCCGGATCTTCGCTCATATCGATGGGTATGCGGCGCGGCTTCGGTCCCTTGTAACGAATAGTGCCGCTGATCGAACCGGCTGTCGCGGGATCTACCTGGAACACGGGCACTGCTGCCTGCTGTGGTGCATTTGCCTGGCTGGCCGACGCTGGCGCTCCACGGTTGTCGCGCGAACATGCCACCGGAGTCAACAGCAGAAGTGTCGTGACTGGCAGAGCCAGGCCGTGAATCATTTTCATTTTTTAGATTCCTTTTCCGGTTCACCGACATTGGCAGGCATGGTGCCCGTGAGAGCATTCAGGAACTCGACGAGGTCGCTCCGGTCCTGACCAGTGAGATGAATGGCCGTGATCTGTTTGTCTAGATGCGGATTCGAATTGCCACCACCTGCATAAAAATCGACAACGTCTTTCAACGTCTTCAAATGTCCATCATGCATGTAGGGGCCGGTGAGCGCGACATTCCGCAAAGTCGGCGTCTTGAATGCCCCCATGTCTGCGTCGACATGGGTCTCGCGATAGCGGCCCGGGTCGACAAAGTTGCCGTCGTCACCCACGCCCTCGCCCAGGTTGTGGAACTTGTTATCGGTAAACAGTGCAGAGGTCGGGCCGATGGTATGGCAGGCCGTGCAGTTCCCCCGTTTCGGGTCGGAGAAGATAGCAAGGCCTCGAATTCGGGGCGGGGTCAGGGCATTCTTCTGGCCGGCATACTGGTAGCGATCGAAGGCAGAATCACCGCTCAACAGGGTCCGTTCGAAACTGGCCAGGGCCTTCTCGACACGGCCGAGCGAGATGGCTTCCGTGCCAAAAGTATTTTCAAGCATGAGCCTGTAAACCGGGTCAGAAGCTAATTGTCCAACCGAGACGTCATGCGTCTGGTTCATCTCGAGTGGGTCGGCGATGGGGCTTGCGGCCTGATTCTCGAGACTGCTTGCCCTGCCATCCCAGAACAGCAGTGGCACATAGGCAACGTTCAGCAGTGTCGGTGCATTGCGCAGGCCGACCTTGCCGGTCACGCCAACCGAGAGCTTTCTGCCGTCAGTAAACCCGAGTTCGGGACGGTGACACGAGGCGCACGCAAGCGACGCATCCTGCGAAAGGCGCTTGTCGTAGAACAGCTTGCGGCCAAGCGCAACAGCGTTAGCCGATGGTGGATTGTCTGACGGAATCGGCACAGGGGGCAGACCGAGAGGAGCCTGTAAGTGGATCGGTGGCCCGAGCGGCTGATCGCCAACAGGCGCCTTACAACCACTGACTGCGGACAGGGCGAGCAGCAGCGCCACCGAACAACAAATATGCTGATGACGACGTCGCATTACAGCGGCCGCTTGCAGAACGATGCCGAGATATCGAGCAATAGCCTTAAGCACTCTTCCGGAAGTATCCACTCGGCCCATCTTCACAGGGAGTCAGCGGCGCATGGCACGTCGCGCAACTTCCAGCATAGAACCTGCGACGCAGCTTTACAAAATGGCAGCGCTGCTTCCGCATTGTGCAGGTTGAAGAGCGCTGGTCAGCCTGAGCCACTCGGCCGTACAGGCCTGCCTGGCGCGCCGTCGCCTTGACAGGTGTCTCAGCCGACAGCTAGCATCCGGTCGAAATGAGACGTCTCAAAATCTGCCACCTGATCTTGGAAGGCGCATGCTCGTCGCAGCCCGGAATGAAGGCCGATTTCAGTGCTGTCGAAGGCGCGCTGCGAACGATCGGTTCCCTCCCGTGGCCCTGGTGAAGATGAGAAATCCGATGTCGTTAAAGCGAGGTCCGAGCGTGAAGCGAAGCTTGAAAACTCTGTCAGCTATCTGTGCCCTTGGGTGTGCCCTGTCGTGGACGAATACTGCTTTCAGCCAGGCCCCCTCGGAGTGGACAACCAGCAGCGGTGATCCCGCACGCGATGCCTGGCAGCGTGGTGATTCGACGCTGACGCCGGAGAGCGTCAAAAACCTGCAACTGCTGTGGAAAGTTAAAGTCGCGAACAAGCCAATGGGCATGCTGACGTTTCGCG
>CAXTNK010000014.1:0-1813 GCA_964245665.1 uncultured Acidobacteriaceae bacterium | reverse complement strand
CCGCTCATTATCGCGGACGTCAAGACCACTGACGGGGTCAAGACACTTGCGGTTCTCGCTGGAGCCTCGAATGATGTCTTCGCAATCGACGCAGACAACGGCTCTGTGGTCTGGCAGAAGAAGCTGAAGTGGGAGTCGGACAAGCCGCAGGAAGCAGGCGAGGGCCGCGGCTTCATCTGCACCAACGCGCAGAGTGCGACGCCCGTGGTGACCCCGGCCAATGCTGGTCCGCGCCACCTGTACGTGTTAGCGAGCGATGGTTATATGCACACCATGGACCTGGCGAACGGCGAAGATAGTGATCCGGCAATCCAGGTGCTGCCGCTGCCCTACGGTAAGCCGTACGGACTGAACCTGGTCAACAATGTGATCTACACCATTACCGGCCAGGGCTGCGGCGGCGTGCCCAATGCCCTCTACGCGCTCGACCTCGCTAATAAGAAAGTGGCTGTATCCAGTCCGCCGCAGGCCGGCTTATGGGGAGTCGCCGGCCCAGTCGCAGGTTCAGATGGAACGATGTATTTCGAATCAGGCGACGGCCCTTACGATGCTGCCACAGGCAAGCTATCGACCAGCGTCGAAGCTTTCACCTTTGCCAACGACACTTTGACATTGAAGGATTACTACACACCGACTAATCATGAATGGCTGACGCGACGCGACCTCGATATGAATTCAACTCCCGTCCTCTTTCCCTACAAGGGACGCGATGTGCTCGTTGCATCCGGAAAAGAAGGTAGATTCTTTCTAGTTGATAGCAAGTCGATGGGCGGGGCCGATCATATGACGCCGCTGTTCAGAAGCGAGTTAGTCTCAAATAAAAATATGAACTTTCAGACGGAGGGTACGTGGGGAAGCCTTGCCAGCTGGGAGGATAAATCCGGGACCCGCTGGGTGCTCGCCCCGGTTGGTGGAGAAGTCGCCGCAAAAGTTCCAGTCTCCTACGGCACGACTCCCAACGGTGGCGTTCTTGCTCTCAAGCTGGAAGACTCTGACGGCAAGCCAGCGCTGAAACCTGCATGGATGTCGCATGACATGATGACCGCCGAACCGCCTGTCATTGAGAATGGCGTAGTCTTCGCGCTGGCCGGTGGTGAATTTACCGGCCAGGCAAATGATGCGGAAGGTGGCCTTTTCAGTGCCGAAGAACGCATCAAGCGTTCCGTGCCCGCAAAGCTTTACGCCCTCGACGCTCTTACGGGCAAAGAACTTTATTCCAGTGGTGATCAGATAGCATCGTTTCTTCACCAGGCTGGACTTTCAGTAGCTGATAACAAGATCATCTTTGGAACATTCGACGGCACAATCTACTGCTTCGGACTTAAATAGCTTCTGACTTGGTGCGGCAACTATAGAAGCCGAATAACTTTCTCGATCCGGAAGCATGAATCAACTCGCCTCAGCTGGGGGATATGTAGTGACGAAACAATTCAGATACAGATTGGCCGCAATCTGCTGCGCTCTCACACTCACTGGTTCGCTAACCGGCTTTGCCCAACGGGGCGGCAAGGGTGACTGGAGTATGACCGGTGACGACGCAGGGCAGAATGGCTATCAAAAAGCAGAAGCAGATCTGTCACCCGATAGTGTCTCCGGAAAATTCAAGTTCCTCTGGAAGATCCAGTTAGGCAAGCCGGACAAGCATGAACCGTCCTTCACGGAGCCGCTGCTTGCCATGCGCCTGATCAATGCGCAGGGCTTTAAAGACATCGTCTACTGGGGCTCTGCAGATACCCTCTACGCAGTGGATTCCGAACTCGGCAACCTGATCTGGAAAAAGCAGTTTGATCCATCGTCTAAGACGAGCAAAAGC